>CAZLNZ010000003.1:0-161729 GCA_964561145.1 uncultured Christensenellaceae bacterium | reverse complement strand
TTTTTACCCGTCTTTATCCCCTATTTTCCCCGCAAATGCGGACAAAATAAAAAAATTTATAAAAATTTCTAAAAAACTCTTAAAAAACGATTGACAAAATAACATTTTTATATGTTGATTCAAAAAAAGTATCACAGTAAAAAATCAAATATCCTTCAAATCATAACCTAACAAATTAAGAATGTTAATATCTTGTTTCCAATCAGGCTTAACCTTAACCCAGAGTTTAAGAAATACTTGACTATCTGCAAGCTTTTCTATTTCCAGTCTTGCAGCTATTGCTATCCTTTTTAATGTTTCTCCGTTCTTGCCGATTATTATTGCCTTATGGTTTTCTCTGTCGGTTATGATATCTGCGTGAATTGTTATTAAACCATCTTCCTCACGAACCTCATACTTTACAACATCAACACCTATTCCGTGCGGTATCTCCTGTTGTAAAAACTTTAAAGCCTTTTCTCTTATTATCTCTGCAACCATGAACCTCATCGGCTTATCGGTATACATATCCTCCGGATAAAACTCCTGCCCTTCGGAAAGAGCACCTAGTATTTCATCCAATAACGGTTCTAGGTTGTCATGTTTTTCCGCACTTATAGGCACTATAGACACATTTTCTATGGGATTAAGCTCGCATAAATTCTTAACAAACTGCTCGTGATCTGCGGAATCCATCTTGTTTAGTACGACTATAAGCTTCTTGGTTTGCTTCTTATAGTTCTCAATGTATCGAAAATCCTCATCGCTAATCTTTCTTTCACCGTCAATTACATAAAGAATACAGTCAACTCCGACAGAGGCGGACTGAACACTTTGTATCATATACTTTGACAATGCATCCTTTTGATGATTTATCCCGGGTGTATCAAGAAAAACTATTTGATACCTCTCATCGTTATGTACACCATTAGCAATTCCCGTTATCTTGTTCCTTGTTGTTTGAGGTCTCCAGGATACAATGCTAACCTTTTCTCCTACCAAAGCATTAATTAATGTCGATTTTCCGGCATTGGGCTTTCCTAAAATTGCTACAAATCCACTTTTCATCTCAATATCCCCAAAGATTCCATTATTTGATTTTGATGCAGAAGCATTTCCTCTTCATCCTCTTTTTCGATATGGTCGAATCCAAACAAATGCAAAAATCCATGAACACATAAATAACAAAACTCTCTTTGCTCGCTATGTCCATACTCCTTTGCCTGTTCTTTTATCTTACTGCGACAAACCATGATGTCACCAAGAAAAAGCCGCCCCGTATACGGGTCGATATCATTCTTGTAATTACATGGACAAATGGGCCAAGTTATCTCAACATTAGGAAAACTCAAGACATCAGTCACTCTATCTGTATTTCTATGCTCCAAATTCAAAGCACGAATCGTATCTCTGCCTACCGCAGTAATATCAACATCAAACCAATTATCAAGTTGTAAATTATCCAAAACGGCTTGAAACGCCTTATTAATTAATTCCTTCTCTTCTTTTGAAACTCTTAAAGTGTTTATCATAATTTTTACCTTCTTTTCTTTTTAGGATAGGATATTCTACTGTGAGAGCTTCCTACCAAGCACTCTATAAGCGTGTCCTTGATTATTGATAGCTCTTTCATGGTTATATTACAATCGTCAAATTCACCGTCCTCACGCTTTTCTCTAATTACGTTAGAAATCAAAGCGTCAAGCTCGTCCCTCTTGTCAGTACTACGCATTGACCTGCTTGCAGCCTCTACAGAATCTGCAATCATTACTATAGCACTAATCTTGGTCGTGGGTCTTGGTCCCGGATAGCGATAGGCTTGACTATCAACAGCTCCTTCAGTAATATTTTGTGCTTTAACATAGAAGTAGTTCAATGGCGTGACTCCATGATGCTCCCTTGCTACATCGCATATTACTTTAGGAAACCTCTTTTTAGTCAGCATATTATATCCGACCTCGGTATGTCTTGTAATAATTTTAACACTAGTGTCAAAAATTAAATCGTCATGCGGGTTATAACCGCCGTTTTGATTTTCAGTGAAGAACTCCGGACTTTCCAGTTTGCCTACGTCGTGATAGTAACCGGCAGCCTTAGCAAGGTTTACATTCTCCCCTATAGCATAAGCACATCTTTCAGCAAAATTACCAACTTGAATACAATGGTTAAAAGTGCCTGGTGCCTTCTCTGCAAGCTCTTTAAGCAAAGGCTGATCATAGCTTATATAGGATAACAACTGCATGTTTGTGTTCAATCTAAATGCCCACTCCATGATAGGACACAATATCAAACATATCAATACACCACCGACTTCGGCAACTAAAACCCAAACACCTGTTATCATTGCATCGAAAACGGTCCAATCCAAATGCAAAATCGATATGAGAAAAGTAAATATACCTGCTACAAAACCTACACTTATTCCTGTGATAATAAACTTTACTCTATCATAATTTTCTTTTATGAAAAATAAGCTTAGCATACCTGCAATAAACTTTACGGTTATGATTGTTGTTGCCGAAAACAGGGAAATACTTTCAAAAGCCATATTGTACACTATAACTAAAAGTACAGTTAATAGTGTTTCAATAAAACAAACATACATTCCTTCTTTTTTACCTAAAAGTGTAGCACAAAGCATGCTGCTTAAGGAAAGAGGTATAAGAAAGTAATTGACATATCGTATAAACGCGGCAGAAATAATCAATGGAACCAGCACTGCAATTGCAACAACAAGATAGTCCCTTCCTGAGGCTTGACTCCTACTAAACTTAAAACAGAAATACAATACAAAAAGGAGAAGTACGACCAATGCATACAATGATATGGTCGAACCAACCCCTAATGCAAATTCTCCGTTAAAGGCAACGCAAAAGTACACCAGCGTTATTATTGCCGCAAGTAGTATCACTCCTCCCACAAAAAGGGTTTTTGTAGATATGTTCTTTTTTTGTGCTTCTGTTAATGTTCTCTTTTTCATTGATTCTTTTTAGAATGACGGTCATATGCATCTACAATACGCTGAACCAAGTCATGTCTTACAACATCTTTCGAGGATAAACGGCAAATAGCAATGCCCTCAATATCCTTTAATATATCTATGGCTGATAACAATCCGGATTTTACCCCATGCGGTAAATCGATTTGTGTAGCATCGCCCGTTACAACCATTTTACTACCTTCTCCCATACGAGTCAAAAACATTTTCATTTGTTCAAAGGTTGTATTTTGTGCCTCGTCAAGAATTATAAACGCATTGGACAATGTCCTTCCTCTCATATATGCAAGAGGAGCAACCTCAATCGTGCCTCTTTCTATCATCTTGGAATAATTATCAAACCCCAACATTTCTTGAAGAGCATCATACAAGGGTCTTAGATAAGGATCTACCTTTTGTTGCAAATCTCCCGGCAAAAAACCCAAGCGTTCTCCCGCCTCAACTGCAGGTCGAGTGAGAATTATTTTTTCAATATCCTTGTTTTTATATGCCATAACGGCTCTCGCTACCGCAAGATAGGTTTTACCTGTTCCGGCAGGTCCTATACAAAAGGTTAGTCCGTTACGATTGATAGCATTGATATACTTGCTCTGCCCCACTGTCCGACATCTAATCGGCTTTCCGTCATTTGTGACGGCAATGGCTTTGGATACTTCCTTAATGTCAACGTCTTGCCCGTCTCGCACCAAATCGACAATCATCCTAACATTGTAGGGCTTAATTCGTTCACCACGTTTGACAAGTTCTTGTATGGAAGTAACAACTTTCAACGCCAACTCAACGTTAGCCTCTTCACCGGACAACACGATTTCATCTACATCGGCATTTACCTCAACACCAAGTTCGTCATGAAATACTCTTGCATTCTCGTCATAGCTACCGAATATTTCGCTTACGTAGTCATATTCGCTTATTATTAAGCGTTCTATCCTCATAAATCTCCTTATGTAGTTAATGTACTTTCTCTTCAGTTTCGAGATATGCCCTTATGGTCACACTCTCACCATTATCTCTTATTATACACCATTTATTATTAATTACAACATTATTTTTTATATACTTATCTAATTTTCCATAGATTTCCTTTATTTTTTCCTCTTTTACTTGCTCAAAAGGAATTATTACCTCCTTATCCTCTACTTCGTATCTGGTTATGGTACACAGCTTAATTCCCAACGGATACAATATCAAATTGTTTTTCTCTTCCTCATATCTTACAAATTTTGAATCAAATTGATTAAGTATATCTTTATCCAATATCGATACAATCCTATCCATCTCCTTTTTTCCCGTTCTTGAAGATATAATTTGTCTTGGGTAATACTCCATGCTTTCTTCATAAAAAACCCTACCCTTGACTTCTCCTTTTGGAGAACAAGCTAGTTTTTTTCCGCTTTCTTTGTCAATCTCATAATATGCCGCTATAAGAATATCACCCTTCTTAACCGTTTGTCCGACCTCAACCAAAGAAGTCCCCCTTTCAACGTAAATCGACGTGATGATGCAATCACAACTAGCAACGATCGGTGATTGTTCTTCATTATCCATTATTCCCTTATCGAGTTCCTCGTTAATTTCGACATACAATATCGTGCCTCTAATATAAACCGAGGACAAGGCAACGCCCTCTATTTCAGACACATCATCATTCAACCTTATAGTATCGATTCGTCTTTTCAAAATCGGTTTATCAACATTATACTCCTTTAATATAAGAGCAATTTGATCCTCATCCACCTTATTAATTCCGCTAATCTGAACTTTAAAAACAAAATTTTCAAAAAATACAAATAAAGCGATAAAAACAAGTGCGAATATTATTAGGAACGGCCGTTGACGCAATCTTTGAAGCAATCGTTTTTCGCCTTTGATTCTTTTTATTTCATAATCAAGAGAACATTCACAAAAGAAATCCTTAACAATTTTCTCGTTAACGGAATCGACTTCAAACGATAGATTTTTACCTTCCTTTTTGACGTTATATATCTTAATCCCCTCCACGGCAAGTGAAGCTACAATTCTAGAAAGATTAAGTCCACAAAGAGAAAAGACAGTGCGTGAATATCTATATTTCATAAAACACACCCTCTATACTTCCTAGAACATAAATCTCATATTTACCGATCCTTTTTATGCGTAAGGATTTGCCCTTTATAGTTACGATACGTTTTCCGATTTTGATTTGAATTTCATTTTCAGAATACTTTACCATTCCCTTATGCGAGCTGATTATCACACCATTATCCCCCATTTCTATTGGCAAGATTCCCCCGATATTATCTAATATGTCATCGATAAAAGCCATATATAATATTATTCAGCTATGGTTATGTATATGAGTTTAAAATAATGCTCCCTATGCTAAACGGCATAGGGAGCATTGGATGAAAGGTATAATCCTTTATTATCGTAAATCGTCTTCTTGAGACTCTTCTTCCTCATTCTTACGAATACGCTTATATCTGACAATTACAAAAACAAGTAGGGAAACTGCAAATAAAATCAAAACTGCAGTTATTATGATTGTCGCTAAAAGCCTATCAAGTTCTTGCTCAGAGTGCATTGCATTAATATTTGAAAAACTACTTACAAAAGATACCGCCATCAATGCGATTAATGCAAGATATACTATAGACAATACAACCTTTACAATCGCCTGTTTTTTCATCAACCTTGTCTTATAAAATTTCTAAGTTCTTTCCGTAAGCTTGCTTGAATTGATTCTTACAAGATAATGCATCTTGAATTTCCAACGAACAATCTCCTTCGGATTCTGTCTGCATTATAACACTATCACCTAAAACATCACAGTTGATGCCGGTAATTAATGAACACATGCTTCTGTCAAAGCTTTCTGCAATCTTCAGGATTACACCAAGTTTATATACGGCATCGATATCTTCTTGTGTCAACATCGATTTGTAATTAGCGAAGTCCGCACAAGGCTCCCCTCTCTTGTGAGCTGAAGCGACAAATGCCGCCATAACGATATCCTTTTGAGGAATTCCGTATATATTGCTATTCAAGATGATATACGCAGAATGGTTGGGATGATCGTAATACTTGATTGTGGTACCTGCATCATGGAGAACAGCTGCTACTCTTAATACTTTGAAGTAGCTTCTGGGAAGCTTATGCAAAACTTTAAGTTGCTTGAAAAGTTGCATTGATAAGTCGGCAACATGCTTAGCGTGAGTTTCATTGCTATTAAAATAGCTAACCAACGTTTGCAAACTGTATCCAAGAACATCGCTGATAGGCTTTTCGTTAACGGAAGGAACTGCATATTTAAACATGGCACCCTCTCTAAGACCACAACCTGAAACTATTATCTTCTGGAATTTTGCACATTCCATGACCGCCTTAACAGATGCCAACGCAGAAGGAAAGATGTCCGCTCTTCCGCTGGATAATCCTTTGATTTTCATTGTTCTGTCAATGGGTAAAACCTTGATCATGTTATAGATAGAATTAAAATCCTGGAAGGTTACCACATAATTGTGTGCCTTCTCCAAAGGATATCTCTTCATTCTGCGACAAATCTTACCGAGATTACGGAATGAACCGCCTACACCGACAAACTGAATCTCCGGGTCAACATTGTTAAGCCATTCGATATCCTCGATTGATTCACGAACAAACTCTTCTATCTTCTCTGCCTTTTCTTCGGGTTTAAGTCCGCTATCCTTATAAAAATCAGTAAGGGTGACAGACCCGAAGGGAAGTGTTGCCTGTGCAAGTATATTCTTACGATTATAGTACACAAACTGTGTGCAACCACCGCCCATATCCATAATTATACCCTTAGGTACGTCCATGGAGTTGATAACTCCGGTATATGTAAATTGTCCTTCCTCCTCGGAGGATAAAACCTTTAGCTTAATTCCGCAAGTAACGGAAACCTCTTCTAAAAAGCTCTTTTGATTCTTTGCACGACGAACGGCAGAGGTTGCATAAGCTAAAATTTTCTCAACACCGTTGCTGTCGCAGAAACGACGGAACATGAGCAACGTTTTCTTAGTTGCCTCTATTCTAGAAGGACGCAAGAATCCGTCTAATTCCATATCTTGACCAAGACGAACATTCTCCTTGAGCTCGTCTGAAACTACGAAGTAACCTCCTTCGTATATGTTAACCAATACTAATCTGGCAGTATTTGATCCTAAATCTATAATTCCTATTTTCTCGCAACTTGACATCATGTAACTCCTCAGCTGACGCTTACTTAAAAATAAGGCGAAGTTTCACTCAAAAGTCCGCCATTTTTGCCTTATTATAGCACACATTATATTTGTAAACAAATATTTAAGAGGAAATTTAATTAAAAATTAACAAATTATCCTAAAAATCCTCATTGCTTTACCTTAATACACTTGGTGGGACATTTGTTAAAGCATTCACCGCAGGAGATGCACTTCTCATAATCAATAACCGCAAGATTATCAATTACTTGTATAGCACCCTCGGTACATGCTCTTACACAAGCCCCGCATCCGATACAAGCTCCTTTGCAATAACTTCTCTTATCTTTGCCCTTTTCATTACTTATACATGCAACATAATAAAGGGCATGTTTCGGAATAGGTTGAATTAATCCCTTCGGACATTCCTTTGCACACGCTCCGCAACCGACACACTTTTGTTGATTAATATGAGATATACCATCGTTGTTGTCAATCTCGGCAGCTCCAATAGAGCAAATGTAACTACAGCTACCAGCCACCATGCATCCAAACGTGCAGCTCTTCTTGCCACCCGAAAGCAATTCCATAGACTTGCAATCGCCATAGCCTTGATATTCGTATTTATCGGTACACTTGTTACCGCCATTGCATTTCACAACATAAGCTTTTTCTTCCTCTTCATTCTTGGTTCCTAACATTTCAGCAATGGCGTCCTTATTAATCCTTGAGGTTGCACCACACTCGGAAAGTTTTGCCTCACCTTTTACCAATGCTTGTGCAAAAGCATCACAACCGGCATATCCGCATCCTCCGCAGTTGGCACCGCTTAACTTTTCCCTAACCGCCTTTACCCTCTCATCCTCGGTTACACGGAATTTATCATATAAAAAAGCTAACAGGAACGCAAACAATCCACCAAGGACACATAAAATGCCTGCGGGAATCAATATTTTAGCATATAGCGGAAGTTTATAAAAGTCAATTGCACAGATATTCATATCAGCCTCCTTATATTCCGAACATACCGCTAAAGGCTACAAAAGCCATGCTCATTATCCCTGCACTGATAAGTGAAATAGGGAATCCTTGAAAATTTTCGGGAATATCACTATCTCTCAACTTTTCTCTAATACCGGCAAGAAGCAATATAGCCAATGTGAAACCTACACCTGAAAACACTCCGTTTAAAAAACTTTGAATAAGATTGTAGGACTCGGTCACGTTAAGGATGGCAACGCCCAATACCGCGCAATTTGTGGTTATCAAAGGAAGGTACACGCCCAATGCGGAATAAAGAGATGGTGATACCTTTTTTATTACTATCTCAACGCTTTGAACAAGTCCTGCTATTATTAGAATAAAAGCTATGGTTTGTAGAAAATCACTCATTCCGAGCGGAACTAATACATACTGGTTTACCATGTAAGTAAAGATAGAAGCAATACCCATAACGAAAATAACAGCCAATCCCATACCCAATGCGGTTTCCGTCTTTTTTGAAACACCTATAAAGGGACATATTCCTAAGAACTGGCTAAGAACGAAGTTGTTTACAAAAACTGCTCCTATTATCAAATAAAAGTATTCCATAACTACTCCTCCACGCCTTGAGCTGTTACATTATTCAAGGTCTTCTCGACCTCCTTTTTCTTAACCTCTCTTTTCTTTACGATATAGTTTATCAATGCCATCATAAAGCCATAGACAAAGAAACCGCCTGCCGGAAGAATAAATATTGTCATCGGAAGTCCGCTTTCAATCAATCCTTTAATCTCGTATCCAAATATACTTCCGGATCCCATTAGTTCTCTAATAAAGCCCATAAGAGTTATACTCAAGGTAAAGCCTACACCCATGCTTATTCCGTCCAAGATACTGTCAAACACTCCGTTAACAGAGGCAAAAGCATCCGCTCTTGCAAGTATTATACAGTTTACCACTATCAAAGGAAGATATAAGCCTAGTGACTGATATAAGGAATAGAGATACTTTCGCATAATCATTTCAACAACAGTTACAAAGGTCGCTATAATTAAAACATAGCATGGTATTCTAATTTTATCGGGAATAATGTTTCGCAATAGCGAAACAAGAAGATTACTGCACAACAAAACAAATATAACAGCTCCGCCCATGGCAAGACCGTTCATAGCACAGGTTGTTATAGCTAAAGTAGGACAAGTACCCAAAACAAGCCGGAAGGTCGGATTTTGAGTTATTATACCGTTTTTAATTATCTCGGTCTTTTTCATTTACCCTCCTCGATTTATACCAATCTACAGCAACATTGACAGCATTAACCAAAGCTGTAGAACTTTTCGTTGCACCTGTTACAGTTTGTATTTCTCCGCTGCCTTGAGGATTTTTTGACAACGAAAATACATCGATCTCGGATATATCTTTATTGCAATAGCTATTAATGGTTTCCTCACTAAAAACTCTGCTTCCAACTCCGGGAGTTTCTCCGGAGGAATAGCATGAAATCGAAGTAATGACATTATCCTTAATACCTATAAGTACTTGAAAATCATCATCATAACCTCCTGCACCGACAGCATGTATTATGTACGTATTTCCTCCAACAAAAACATTTACAATACTTCCGATATTGTACTCTTGATTATAGCCTTCAAGACTCAAAAGAGTTAACTCATCATCACCATTGTAAACACCGGTGGAATAAATCTTATCAATTACCCTAGATATTTGTTCTTTTTCATCAATGTAGGTAAAATGACTTACTAAGCCCAGAATACCACCCGAAATCAAGGAAATCAAGCTTAGCGTCAAAACCGATATTAGTATTTCTCGCCAAAGACTCTTCTTCATTCGACCTCCTTTGTCTTACTCCGATTTTTCTTAAAACCAAAGGGACGAGGTCTGATATACTTATCCAATAAGGGGGTGACAATGTTTATCAACAAAATCGCAAATGAAACACCATCGGGATAATTTCCGTAATAACGAATCAATATTGAAATAAAGCCGCCTAAGAATGAATAAATAACAACTCCCCAGAAGGAATTAGGCGATGTAGCATAATCGGTTGCCATAAAAATCGAACCAAGCAGAAGTCCTCCGCTTAACATCCCGGGTAACACATCGGATACGCCGCCGAAAATCAAACAGAATAGAGCGGAAGTTCCAATAAAAATTACAGGTATTTTGTAGTCAATAATCCTTCTTATGCAAAGATAAATCCCGCCTATAATAAGAGCAAGGGAACAGGTTTCACCGATAGAGCCTCCTATTCGACCAAGAAATAGGTCAAGAAGTTCAACAGTCTTTCCTGATAAGGGCGTTGCGGAGGTGATAACGGAAACATCACTACCGGTTAAAGCACAAGCAAACAGCTTGAAACCTTCATGATTTGACCAATCAATAGGCTCGACAAAGGAAGTCATAAAGCTTGTCCAAGCAAGAAGGAGAAAGATCCTTCCGGTTATTGCAGGGTTAGCAAAATTCTTTCCAATCCCGCCAAATAACATCTTAGTTGTTATTGCGACTATGGCACCGACTATCGGCAAATAAAAGGGAACGGTGGGGGGAAGATTGAGCCCAAGAAGCAAACCTGTTACAATGCAAGACAAATCTCCAATACTCTGCTCCTTTTTTCGTATCACATTAAAAAGAAACTCGGTAAGAATTGCTGTCCCGACACTCAAAACTATTAAGAATAATGCATAGAAACCGTAAAAAACTATCGATGCAATAGTCGTCGGGATCAATGCAATTATTACATCGAGCATTATTTTTCTTACAGTGATGTTCGCTGATATGTGCGGTGAGAGTGAAACTTGTCTGTTGTTCACGGCTATTTACCTCCCCGACCAGCTCTTTCCTTGAGCATTTTCTTTGCTATTTTCATGCTTGCAACCAAAGGTCTTTTGGCTGGACATACATAAGCACAGGCACCACATTCGACACAAGCGGAGGCGTTAAGCTTTACCAATTCATCTACATCCTTTCTACGTACTGCTTTATCAATAAAAACAGGCATTAAATACATCGGACAAGATTTTACGCATCTTGCACAATTAATGCAAGGAGATATCTTGGCTTGGTTGGTTTCTTCCTCCTTTAAAAATAAAAGTGCAGAACTTCCCTTGCTAACACTTGCTTCAAGATTTGCCTGTGCAAACCCCATCATAGGTCCGCCCGATATTATCTTTTTAACCTCTTCACCGTTTTGAAATTCGTTGGCAATATCTTTATATAGCACACCTGTTGATACGATAATATTACAGGGATTTGTCCCACCGCCCGATACTGTCATCACCCTTCTATATAGGGGATTACAATTGTCGATTGAATCGTATACAGCGAAAGCCGTGTGAACGTTGTCCACAACTACGCCGACATTTGCAGGTAATTCTCCAAGCTTCACCTTTCTCTTTAACAAGGAATAAATAAGTTGTTTTTCTCCGCCCTGAGGATACTTTGTACGAAGCGGAACTATTTCAATCCCTCCACCGGCGGCTTCAGACAATGCTTTTATTGCCAAGGGCTTATTATTCTCAATACCAACAAGAGCCTTTTTGACATTTAAAGCAGTCATTAGGTAATGAATTCCCTTGATAATCTCTTGCGGCTTTTCCGTCATCAATGAATAATCCGAGGTAATATATGGCTCACATTCGGCTCCGTTTATAATAAGTGTATCAATACCTTCCGCTGTTAGCTTAACATGCGTAGGAAACGTAGCACCGCCCATTCCCACAATACCTGCTTGACGAATTCTATCAATTATTGTTTGTCTATCAATTTTATCAAGTTTCTCCAAATAAAGCGTTTTGCCGGAATAATCATTCTTGATAATCACATGTAATCCGGAATTCCCGTTTGCAAGTATTCTTTTTTCAAAGCCTATGACTTGACCTGCTACCGGTGAATAAATATTTGCGGAAACAAACCCGACACTCTCACCTATCAATTGCCCCCTAAGTACATTGTCTCCAATGTTTACGACAGGATTAGCAGGCGTACCAATATGCTGACAGAGAGATACATACAAGATTTCAGGGTCGGGAAAAAATTGCAAAGGTTTGCACATACTTTGCTTTTTATTTTGTTTAGGATGTACTCCGTGTCTAAATGTGGGTATCAATTGTTCCTCCAATGATTTTTTATAGAACCAGCAATATTATACCATACAATTACATCCCTTTTCAAGAGCAAATGCGAAATATAAATCGATATATCTATACTTTTTATCGATTTAATTGAAGGCTTTTAATTTCAAAAAATTATACAAGATATAAATGAGATATTCACGTATATGAAAAAAGTGTTTTTTAGACAGAACTAAAAAATGCTTTTATAATAACTTTATCAATATTGACTGCTTGATTCTCTAGTAATATAGACTGACTACAACTGTATACAAGAATAATACCAGGTGCTACTAAGCAAACGAATCTATTTCACATCAGGGTAATACCCATCCCTATACACATTAGTAATCTCAAATCTGTCATCCCTTAAGGTATCGGTATCTCCGCCGTCTGTTTGCGTAAACTCAATGCCCCTTAAGGCTTTTATTTGTTCATCAGTTAATGCGGTAGAAACGGCATATCCAATTGATGCAAAAGCATAATCCGAGTTTTCGTCCGTAGAATCTACTATAGGTCCGATTGCCGCATATCCATCGGAAAGTTCCATTATGCCGTTATGCGAGTTAGCTCCATTGTGTGAGAATTTATATACCGCAGTTGCCACATATTTCCTCATTATATATCTCAAATAGCCACCCGGTAAGCTTGCATAGGAGGATATTGTTCCATCTACATAGTATTCAATAGCAATATCATAATCCTCTGCCAAAGTCCTTAAAGCGGCAAGATAGACAGAAACCGTACCTGCATTATCTAAGCGTTTTCCGGTCCAATGGCAAGTAACTCCTTGACATGCAAGAATATAATAAATATCAAGTGACTTTTTTTCTTTATCTGTAGTTAGCTCGGAATAGCTAGGGACGTTATCACCGTAGTCAGAATAAACACCCAGATAACTATCCTCTAATATCATTCTTGAGGGCAGGTAATAGGAAGGAATTTGTCCAACTCTTATAAGCTCCGAAATCAAAAAGGTACCTATAACGTTCATAACCCCACCCATAGAGTGTCCTTTTATCACAGTTCTGGTTTTATCACTGAAAACGCCCTTTTCTACCATATAGTTAAAGGTTCTCACGTATTCCGCTACAAAATACTCAGCCATGGAAAAATCGACATCTTCTTTCACATTTGGATCTTGATCTGAATATGTTCCGTCAGAATAACGATAACGCATTCCCGCAATACCGTCAGTCGCATAGACCTTTGCCTCAATTACTGCATTATTAGCTGCGGTTATAGTTCTAACGGTACCATCGGCAAATTCCATTTCTCCATTTACGGTTTCTTCATCACCATATCTTTGATAAACGAAGTTGATAACATTATATCCGTTTTTAAGATAAATGTAGTTCAGATTTACCCTTTCAACACCCTCAATTTCCATCGCATACAAGCTCATATCTTCGTCATCGGGAGATAATGTCTTTTCGCTTGAATAATGTCCACAGCTATAAAGCCTTATGCCTTTAACGTAATAGGGCTCGTATGTTGCAACAGCAACACCGTGCACAAAAATAATTGTGGGCTTGTTGCCATCAATCAATCCTTTTTCTATAAGATTATCAACCTCTTCATGATCTCTTGCCGGAACCTCTGCAATAACATCCGACTCCTCATCATAATAGCACCAGAACATTCCTTGATCGTATAGCTCAGGATCTGTTTCAAAATCAAAATCGTAAGTTGAAGCAAAATCCACATAGGAATCAGCTCTGATCTTTGAAATGTATCTATCAAGATACTCGTCAAGATTATCGAAATCAACACCTACGGAGAAGACGTCTTCATGTCCGCAAAAAATGCAGGAACCATCCGCGTAAGAATGCTCGCAGGTCAAACCACACTTTGCACAAATACCATTTGAATTATAGCTATGCACGCAAGTCAACCCACAAATAGAACACTTACCATTCGCATAACTATGCTCGCACGCTTCATTGCAAATTGTGCAAATTCCGTCAACGTACTCATGAACGTGTTGACAGCCAAATAGCCCTAGCATAATTGAAAGGGATAGAATTGATATCAAGCAAACAAGTAAAAGCTTTTTCATTCTTTTCTCCAAAAATTTATTAATCCTCGCCACGGCGAACGGTTGACGTGATTATTATATCATCGTCATCATCCTCATCGGAGGGCAAAGTGCTCGATGAATGGGAGATACTTTCGGCACCTCTTACAGTAGTGCTAATTATTATGTCATCATCAGCCAAGCTTATATCTGCAGAGGAATCTCTTCCTATGATTGTTTCAGTATGAGAGGGATAGCTTCTCTCTAGAGGAATATCCACGCCCAGTTCATCAGAGTCAGAATCATGAGTTACTCCGCCGGGTCTTACACTACGAGGCGTTACTCCGCCCAAAGCTATTGCATGCACATCGGTTGTCCTCTTTGATTCCTTCTTTTTCTTCGGTTTCTTGTCTTCCTCTGCCGACTTTACACTAGATGCATATAGATCTTCGTCATCCATATATTCCTTCTTAGCATCCTTTGTCGGAGCAATTCCCGACGACAATCTTACCGCATCGCCACCATCTCGTTTTAGCGCCTCTTTTTCTTCCCGTTTTTCTTCCTTAGCAAAGTTTCTCTTGGCTTCTCCGCCACGAAGCTTTTTACGAATCATCGCACGTCCGACGATTGAAAGTACACCAACGATAATCAAAAAAATGCCTGCTCCGATCACATAATATGGCCATGTCTCAACAGAACAAAGCATTATGTAATTAAACTCGTTATCTGTTATTGTAATTGTTCCGTCATTGGATACCGCCTCGAGCTTTACGACACTTCCATCGGGATGTGCCGCCAAAACATAAACGGTTTTGTTATACAACTCTTCCGGTACCGTCAAGGTTACTTCAACGTTTCTCGTAGGAGTCTGCCCGTTACCGGTTTTCACATTATACATATGAAGAGTTTCATACAAAACACCTTTGTACGAGATGTGTTTATTCTTTACCGCAATCTGCTCATAACTTTCAATATCGCTGACATAAACAGTGTTTTCGGGATAAACAAGAGTTACAACCCCCTCTACAAGGGTAAAATCGAAGTTTTTAAGTCTGTCCTCCGAGCCGGATACTATCTGCGGTTTAACCGTATTATCGCCCTCGATAAATTCCCCGTTAATTCTAAAACAAGAATTCAACTTGGAGCCTTCAATAATCTCCTTGCTTACGACCTTATTGGTTTCATCCTTAAAGACAATACTTCTAATCGAGTTATCGCCCTTCAGGTAAGTCTTTGAATTAACGCATACTAAGAGCTTGAATTTTGTGATTTCGAACGTTTTAGCTCCGACAATTACACTGATTTCAAAATAGTTAGTCGAATCATTTCCGTTAGAATCTAATATCTTTATACCGCCTTGAAGATTTGAATTGAGTATTTCATATACACCGGCATCCTCGCCTTTCTCTCTGCCTGCCGTTGAATCGGGAGCTATACTATATCCCTCAGGAAGCTTTGAACCGTTATACAGACTTACAGGTATAATGGGATCTTTTTCGCCAAACACCTTTGTAATGCTCTCATTGACAGACAAAACAACAAGAATCTTATTGATTATATATGTAATATCCTTGGTTGTGTATTGAGATATTTTGTAGTTATCACTGACATCCTTTCCCTTAGAATTGCGAACTGTAATCGTACCGAGAGTTATTCTGTAGGTTTTATAACTGCTTTCCACACCCGCTATGGGCTCAAATCCGAATTGTCCGTATAATCTGTCACCATTTTGGAATTCATATGGAACAATAAGCCCGCCGACATTCTCATATTGAACGGAATACTTCTTTTCAGTGCTATCAAGGGAATACAAGGAGTAGAAATCCACACCATAGTTTCCTTTACCCTCTTTAGGTGTTACGAAGATGTTTCTAATCTTAATCTCGAAGGTTTGATGTGCGTATTGAATATAATAGTTTTCGCTTACGTTCGCATTTTCTCCGTTAACGATTCTTATAGGTTTCAGATCAATACTATAAAAACCGACATCGTCGACAGTCTTTATGCTTTCACGAATAGGGGAATACTCTCCGCTATAATCTATGCTATCTCCATAAATCAAGATGCCGTCTTCTAACTCGCATTCGAAAATCGGATCCTTTTCGTCATAATATTTACTCAAAGCAGAATCAACTACTTTTACAGTTATTCTAACGGGTATTATCTTATAAAATGCCTTTTTCGTCGATAACACAAGCCTAAAGTTTGAATCACGACTCTCTAAAGTGCCAAGATTAATACTATAACTACCGACATCGTTTTTTTCGTCTTGTCCTTCTCTTGATAAGGAACCAACAAAAAGATATTCCAGTTTGCCATCGTTACCGAATTTACTCTTGAGATATGCTTCAATTCCTGCCGGCATTGCCTCCATATCGGTTGAATATGTAAAAATTCCGACATCCTTAAAGAAGGGATCATAGAATCTTTCAACAGAATCCGGCATTATGGTTACGACTCGTCTAATGATTTTACCTTGAATTACTTGCAACTCTCCATCGACAAGATTACCAATTACAATATTATATGCTTCTCCTACCCTTTCGACAATGGTCTTAATCTCGTTAAGCTTAGCTAAATCCTCGCCACTAGCTTTGGTCATAAGAGTTTCAAGTTGTTCTAAAATATAAGCGTTAGCATTATCATCGTTATACATGTCAGCATAAGGAAGTATTACTTCAAATCCATCTGAAACATGTATCGCAAAAGTAACCTTCTGTGGCAAAACAGCAAATGTACTATCTATTATTTCGTACCGTACGTTACGGCTTTCAAAATAAGCAACAATATTAAGGGATAACAGTTCCTTTACACTTGCCAAATCATCATCGATAATAGCACCATTATCAAGGATCGCAAAGGTTGACTTTAAAGAATAATCAGCAACGGTGGTATTGTCAAATTCTTTGTCGTTCACGGTAAAACCGCTAATCAAAAGCTTAGAAGGTTTAATCGTATATTCAAAGAATCTGCCTTCCATAGCTAGATCTAAAAAGAACTCCTGACTTAATGCCAAACTCTTGCCATAGTAGTCCTTGTTTTCCAACGCTTCGGCATAGGAATAAGGGATCTTATTGTAATTACCGTTATATTTGACAAGATAATCATACTGAGTCTTTAGGAAAACAATTTCAGCAATGTAATCCCCTACCTCGTATGGTTCCTCATCAAGCCTTGTATACGTTTTTCCGTCGTTAGTTACCTTATAGTACCAAATAGCATAGTCGCTATTCTTAATCAAATTAACCGAACGCTCGGTATTGTTTGCATCGAAAAAGCGTATTTGTAAAGATTTGCGTGTATGGTCATAATCGAACTTGTAGCTTTGATAATTGGCGTCAGACACTTGATATGAGTCATAATTCAACTGCTCGTTTGAGATATTCCAGCTCCAGCTAAGATTTATTGGTCCGATAATTTCATAATCGAATTCGATCCGATCCTTTTCAAGAATATAGGGGGCATTTGATTGTCCGCTTTGAATATATTCACCCTCAAGTTGACGAATGGCATACTTATAGTTATCATCATTAAATGTTAGAACTATAGAGTATTTACCTTTTACGCATGGTTCTGTTTCCAGTCCAAGACTATTCTTATAAACCAATTCGTAGTTCAGCTCCTCTGATTGATCAATAATAGTGTCACCGTAATAGAATACTACATTATACTTTTTCGGGGAACCGTCATAAACAAAGGTGTTAAAGTCTCTCTCAAAAACCGCTCTTATCACCTTTGCGGAATTGACGGTAAATCTTATATTTCTTTTATCACCTACAGATATAGGCTTTCCGTTAAGCGCAACAGACTGTTCATCCACACCATTTTGTAGGGTAAAGAATGAGAAAAGTTCTTCGTTAGTGTCTTTAACCGTCAAGGAAAGCAAATAATCTCCTGCAGCAAATATATATGAACTACTCAAAGAAGTGTTTCCCGACTCCGATAAAGCCGCTCCGTCTATTATATCTGTTCCTGACTTACGATTATAGTACTTTAAATCAAAGTGATTATAAAATGCATATTCGGTTAAATCCAGCCTGTCATAGAGCTCGCCGTTGCTCAACGACAAATTAGGACTAGAAAGGTTGTAGGTTTCAAATTTCATTTTTTCTACGCCAACAGCCTTTGCACCACCGTAATAAAGCTCACCTTGGAGAGAATCGGGCAAGGAGATAATCAAAGGCAATGGAGAAACTTGATACCCAACACTAAAGGAAAGATCGGTTCCTCTGGTTGCAAAGTATATTCCGCTATCGTAGCTAACGCCTTCTTTTGCCCCTTCATAGTACGATACAACTGCCCGTATTATTGCATTATCGAACAAACAGGTGTCAGTAGCATTCTTCATTTCAATCTCAAGCTTATACCTAGAAGTCTTTACGGAACTTTCAACAATCTCTTCTTGAGAGGAAATGGAATAAAGAGGACTGCATAAATACTTTATGTTAAAATCAGTAATCGATGCAACATATTCCGAAAGTCTCTCAATTTCTCCACATTTTAACACTTCCTCAAAATCAGAATATTTGGAAATACCAACACCATTAGACTTGTAAAATTCATATGTAGCATTGACTGCGGTTTTGTCCAAATGATACATTCCCTTTTCTTCAACCGGAAGTCCTACTACAACCGTAAGTTGAAGCCTTTCAATAACAATCTTTCCGCTAAACAGTGATGAATCTTGTAATTCTTCAAAAGTATATGCACTGTCAGACAGCATAAATTTGACAAGCCCGTACATCTCAAAACCATCGTCGGTAAATACAGCCGCCAATTTGTATGTGCCTGCATTTTGTGGCATTGACTTAGTAAACTCACCATCTTCAAGTTTCGTACTCAGCAAGGTGTAAGACGATTTGTCAACCTCCAAAGGTCTGTTATTTGCCAAGAAGGTCACATCAAATTTCTTTTCAGTTCTCGAATAAACAAGATCATCTGTAACGGCAAAGGAGGCAGTAACACTTATTGGTTTAATTTCGAAGGAGAAGCTTAATCCGTCACCGGCATTGACACCATAACCAACATTATCTGCCTCATTGAATACCAAAACCGCCCTATATTTACCGGGTAAAAGGGGATATCCGCATATAGATAAACTTCCGTTGTCATATTCCCTTTGATAATAAACCGAATAATTGAGTTTTTCCTTTATTTGTTTATCAATTTCAGCGTCTTCATCAAATTGAAGAGTTGCGTGAAAAATATTAGAATTGTAATCGGTATAGAAAGAACCATCCAAAACATATGCTTCTTTTACTCCAAAATAGACATCATTTAATTTATTGATAGCCTTTTTCTCAAAATCCAGAGTAATAACATCACCGCTTTTTATTCCTAAATGCTTGTTATCCGTATCAAAGGTATATACCACCTTATAGCTTCCTACACGATTAAGAAGAACATCTTGTTCTACTGCATTGCAAATACTGTTTTCATAACGGAAATACTTTACACTAAAGCCCTCGGGTATCTTGCCGTTAACTGTAAAAACAAAGCTTCCGTCTATTTCTTCCAACGACGGATTAGCTTGCGGCAATACGATTTCAAAGGAAAAAAGATAAGTATCTCCATTGTTTACTATCACTTCTCCGAACGGAGTCCAATCCTTGATAAAATTGATAACACCGTAATAACAGCCGTTCTCCTTCACTCCTTCTTCACCGATTTCATTCATATCTTTATCAAAGAAGGTAATACCGTAATATGACGAATCCATTGTGGCACCTGAATACTTAATGTCGGGAGAAATTGCAACGATATTGCCCGTATATGTATACAGTGAATATAAATTTTGAATTTGAATAGTCGGCATTATTTGAAAATCAAACTGCCAAACGTTGTTATATAATGCAGACGATATCTCGTAATCGCTGTCTGCATTACCGAAAAACTCTTTCCCGGAAATCGTTGTATTTGCATCGATTGTAAAGATTGCACGATACAAGCCTTTATCGGTGGGAACCTCCCCAAAAGATAGCTCCTCATACTTATCAAGCTCGGTACTTTCGGAATTATACTTAAAATAACGCACGCTGGTTTTTTCAGCCAAACCACTTAATTCATCGGAGTTTATGCTCTTAAAGCTAAGGACCAATTTGGTTCCGTTAGCTTGAACCAAAAAGCCGCCATTTGAATCCGGTAAGCTACTGTTATATGTATAATCAACGGTATAAGGTTTTTTCTTGATTTGATAGGGAATATCGACGAAGTCTCCGACTTGAATGTCGAATTTATCAACATTTTCCTTAAAGATAATTCTTGCGTAATACTCCCCTGCCTCTCTTGGCGGTATTGCAGAAAGAGTATTTTCGACAAGATACATAACCTCGTACGCGGTAGCATCAACGCTTGCAATACTTCCTTTAAGACTAGGAGTATAATAATCTATAGCCAACCCTTCTACCTCTAGTTTGTTTTCCATCGGAGCAAGTTCGGTACAATACATTCCCTCGTATCGAACATCGTCGATGTAGGCAAGTCCGTTAAGCTCTTTTGTAAGGAAGAAGGTTGATGAAAATTTTTGCCCTGCCTTTATTCCTGAATTCGGTATATCATTGTTGATTGTAACGATAACTGTATACTCACCCGGACTGTTTATATCAAATACGGGAGTGTTTATGTCGTCTTGCCTATAGTCCTTGTAAACTTCAATTTGATAATCACTGTTGATAGATAAAGGTGATCCCCCGAAATAGGGTTTTGTTTCATTCATAAGTTTTGAATAATAATCAATACCATCGGAATAGGTCGTATTTCCTTCCGGATAAAACTTAACCTGAAAATCTTGATAGACTATATCATAACTAAAGGTGGCTAAAACCATACCTCCGCTTATAAGCTTATTTCCGTTGCGAAAACGATTAGGTACACTTGCATCGTCTTTTACTTTATATTTGGCAACATAACTTCCTAAATCTGTGGGAACTGAAATTCTATCCCCGCTTTGATTATAGTATACGAGTTCACAATAAGAGGAAAATTCCTCGGAATATATTTTAGACCAGTTAACCCCATCCAAGCTTGTCCATATCGAAGGGATAACCTCTATATTATTTCCAAAAATCGAGGGAGCATTAAGTTCTAAATCGACCTCAACAAAACAATCCTCATCACCTGCAAAGGTAACGCTGATAATAGAAAGGGTACAGATCAGTATTAATGCCGCAAAGAGCACCAGCAATTTGTTTTTACGCATAAAACACCTCAGCTATATACAAACTTGCGTGTACGCACACGCCCATTATTATATATATATAAAATATATTATATTTTATCATATAGCCAAGGTGATTGCAATAGCTTGATAGAAATATTAATAAAGTATTTAGCTTGTTAGTTTTATACGCAAATAAGCAAACAATAAAAATACTCGATTATTCACGTGAACTAGGATATCGATACACGCAACTACTCCTTCAAGTTATGCGGCTCAAAAAATCAAATATTCTTGCATGCACAGTTACTAAGTCCGATTATGACTCTACTACCGTCTGTTGTTCACGGTTTCAAAAATAGATAATCATATCGTTTTCTTCAGCTTACTACTCTTTGAAAATCACACGGTCATAAGAAAATCTTTCAATACAACCGAAGAGTTTTACGATAGTATCAAAGAAGCCGTTTATTTCACTTTCATAATCTTTATGTCCGAAAGCGTAAAGAGAAGCCATTTCCATAAAATACGCACTAACCTCTTTTCCGTCACAAACCATAGATAAAACTTCAATTTGTCCTTCTGTCTTAAAGGAAAAGCACGCATTGCATTCGAGATAGGGTTTTTTAATTCCTAGAAACCTTGCAATTATAGCTTTTGTATTGACATTTACCGTCATATTGATCGTTGCACATATCTCATTATCGCTTTTTCTCTCTATGATTATCGAATTATAAGTCATTCTAACTTTCTCGGGAAGCATTTCCTCGATTATTCCCTTTAGCAAATAGGAAAGCTCACCATATGTTATGCTATTTTCACGTATTGTTATATTATCATAAGAAAGAAGCCTTTTGAAATCGATTTCATTATCAACGATATAGTCGGCAAATATTACGAAAAGGCGTCCTTCCTCGGGGAAATACTCCTCCGGTTCATTAATTTCGGCAGCAGTGAATCCAATGCTCGAAAAAGCTACAATAAGAATCAATAATGTGGTTATGATGTTCACTTTCATATATTTATTTTGAACGTTATTGACTTTTTCTACACCTATACATTATAATTATGTAGAGGAATTTATATGAAAAACAATAAAGGCTTTACATTGGTCGAACTTGTGGTAACTATAGCAATAATTGCAATCCTCGCAACAACGGTCACGCTGTCAGTTTCCGCTGTCGTTAAGTCCAACAAGAAAAAAGTTCAGCAAGCGGAAGTCGAAAGTGCCTATGCAACGTGCAGTGCCGTTTTTACAGAACTCAATTCAGGTTTTTCCACCATCAGCCTGGACCAGCTGGATAATATTTTAGAACAAAGGATAGGCTCAAATGTGGTTTTAGTTAAAAAGTTAGACTCTTCCAATAAAGCTGATACCTACACCCAAAGCAATATACAGAATGTCTCGGACGGTTATTATATATATTATAAATACGGTGAGTTAACAAAGGAAGGCGGCAACCAGTATTACATAGACACTCTTTACTATATAGTTGAAGGAAATATCTGGAAGTTTGCCTTAACGTCTAATAAATCAACCATATTCCGCCCGGGTGCAACAAACATTCCAACGGTCTATACTACAAAGCTTTATTACAACGGAGATGAAATTTCAGCAGAATAAAGATTAGTAAACATGCAAGAAAAACATGAGGATTGCGATGTAATCAAAGTTATTATTATAAGTACATTATTAAAAAGCACACCTTGTCCATGGACAAGGTGTGCTTTTTAAATGATAATTATAAAATCAAAGTAAGTTACGCAATAGTAAACACGGTACGCACGTATTCCTCAATGCTGGTTTCACCCGAACGAATTCTTTTTCTGATATTCTCGTCCATAAACTCCATTCCATGCTTAACACAATAATCGTGAATCTCTTCTGTTCCTGCATTTTTGGTGATCATCGCTCTCAGTTCACTATTTAACTCCAATACCTCATGTATTGCAAAACGTCCGGAATACCCTGTAAAGTTACACGAAGAGCAGCCCACAGGGAAGTAGGCACTTTCCATCGTGGTATCACCGATTATTCTCTTTTGATCTGCAGTTAACTCTTGTAGTTTTTTACACTTGGGACAAAGCCTTTTTACAAGTCTTTGTGCCAATATTCCGTTAACAGCTGCCGCACAAAGGTAAGGGGCTACCCCCATATCAATCAAACGCGCGATTGTTGCACAAGCATCATTGGTATGCAGAGTGCTCAAAACCAAGTGACCCGTGATTGAGGCTCTCATTGCTATTTCGGCGGTTTCATAGTCACGAATTTCTCCGACCATTACAATATCAGGGTCTTGACGCAAGATAGAACGCAATGCTGCGGCAAAGGTCATACCTGCTTTCTCGTTTATCTGAACCTGATTGATTCCCATAACCCTTTTTTCGACAGGATCCTCAACTGTAGTTATGTTTACAGTAGGCTTATTCAATGTACTTAAAACCGTATAAAGTGTGGTCGATTTACCAGATCCGGTAGGTCCGGTTACAAGTACAACACCGTTTGGAGAGTTACATATATGCTCGAACACTTTAACGTTTTCCGGAGTCATACCCAGCTCATTCAAGCCGACCTGTTTACCTAATCCGGTACCCAATAGACGAAGCACCGCTTTTTCACCATATACAGTGGGTAACGTGGACACACGGATATCAATGGTGACGCCCTCATAGAAATAATCGAAACGACCGTCAAGGGGCACCCTCTTCTCTGCAATATTCATATTGGAAAGTATCTTCAAACGTGTAATGAGGCTCTTATGAGTTGCAGGGGTGATTCTCATATACTCTTGGAGATCACCGTCCATTCTCATTCTTATCAAAACAACCTCTTTAAAAGGTTCTATATGAATATCTGATGCCTTTCTTTGATATGCTTGTTGGACAAGAGTATTTAATAATTTAACGATAGGAGCACTGTCTACCCTAGACTCGATATCGCTGTTCTGCTGTGCATCCTCTTTTTCGGAATCGACATCATCCGCTATATTTTGAGCAGTTATGTTTGCATAGTATTTCTCTATAGCATCCTGAATTGCCTTTTCCGTTGCCAAAGCATAAGCAACTTCTCTACCCGACGCTGCCTTTACATCGAGCTCGATCTCCATATTGGTAGGATCTCTGAGTGCAATGACAAGTCTGCCGTTTTCTATTTTGATAGGTATTATATTGTGCTTTCTTGCTATTTTCTCGGGAACAAGCTTTATTACCTCGGTATCGCTTATAAATATATTACCCTCGATAAGAGGAAGTCCCATTCTCTCTGCTAAGGCACTTAAAATGTTTATTTCGGGAGTAAAATTCATCTTAATCAGAATTTCGGAAATGGACTCCCTAGGATTAGCTCTGTTGATTTCTCTGGCTTTCTGCAATTGATCAGGGGTAACATATCCTCTTTGCATTAGTATCTGTCCGAATTTCAGCTTACTCATAATATCTCCTAGTGTTAATTACTACAGTTACTTCATTATAATATTTTCAAAAAAGCTTTGTCAATAGGCATTTTCAATCTATCCCTTAAAAAGTACGGAAAGAAGGGGGTCCGCAAAAAAGGAGGCGGAAAGAAAACCTAAAACCAGAAACGGTGCCAATGGAATCATTGTTTTCCTTCCCTTTCCATATTTCGCCATCAACACAATTGACACAATAGCCGAAAGAACGATTCCTACAAGGGTACCCACAAGCATTACCTTCCAGCCATAGAATAAGCCTACAACGAAGCAAAGCTTTATATCGCCTCCGCCAATCCCGCCACCTGTTACCAGAGCAATTATGAAGAAAGGCAAGGATATACAAATAGCCCCTATCAAATAATCATAGTACTTGACCGAACCGAAGAAGAAAGACAAGATAAATCGAATCAACCCGAAAGCAAGAATAACCAAGCAGCTTATATTAGATATTTCCATTGTGTCCAAATCGATGAATGCAACTACTATTAATACACTGCCGACAATACAAGGTAACAAAAAATCAGCCCAGCCGAAAAAGGTTTTTAAATCACCCTTGAATAACAAATAACTCGTTAGCCAAACGACACCGTTAGCCAACTCTACAAGAGGATATCTCGGAGAAATACGTTCCTTGCAATATCTGCATCTCCCACCTAAAAAGATGTAACTAAAGAGGGGAATAAGGTCATACCAAGCCAAAGGATGCTTACAGCTCGTACAATAAGAGGATTTAGATAGGAAAAAGCACTTTCTCGGAATTCTGTAAATACAGACATTGAGAAAGCTACCTATCACAACTCCATATAAAAACACTAATACAGCTATGATCATGAGTTTTCCACCTGACTAAAGCTTTGACTATACGTATAAATGCAAGAAGTAAATTCTCTGTTCTTATGACTTGCATCTGCAGTGATAATCGTATTTTTCCCATCTTTTAATTTCATCTGAATCTCATCGGAGGACACGTACATAGAATATAATCTTACCGCTGAAGTATGCTCGTACTCTTGACCATTTAGCGATAAAACCGTTGTCAAATATATAACTCTATAGCATTGCCTGATTTCATCACTATAGTAACTAACACGTTCCTCTACAGAATCATATTTGATAATAAAGCTTTTGACTTCACAATTCCTATAAGAATTTATAGATAAGAGTATTTCCGAGATTTCCTTTTTGCCGTTTTCTTGGTGACATTTCATAATTCGTCCGTCCTTTAGATAAAGACGAGATTGGTAATCACCGCTTACCATTTGATCATTCGACTCGCTTTCATATAAAACAACAGACTGACTCGCAACCAACTCTCTATTAAGAGAATCGTGCAGTTTTTGAGATACACTGTATAAAACAGAAGTACTCTCCCCCTTGTTATAAAGAGAAAGGGTGTTTCCTAAGATCATAGAAAGAGTTGCTGTTATTATAGACATAACAGCAATAGCTACAACTAGCTCAACAAGGCTAAAACCTCGTTTATTCCTTCTACAGCCTTTAATTCCCAATGCTCTTTTCTTCATTTTAAAGCGTTTAGCACCTCTTGTGAAATATCATAATATACTATCTTCGTCTGATTGCTTTCATTTACGACGACGCCCGCATTAAACATATACTTAGCAGGACTTAACTCGTGCGATCCCGTCTGAGATGCGTTAGCGGCATGACCATCGGGATAGGTGATTGTAATGGTAATGGTAACTTCGATATCTTCGCAGTAATAAACCTCGGTCGAAGTATTGCCCAAACCGCTTGAAGAAGAGCTGGCTATAATCTGAGAACCCGTTCCCGCTTGATCGTCAAGAAATTTCGATTTATTTATGTAGGTTATCCCTTGATTAAACAGACTGTACATACTAGCACCCATAATGCCGATTATGGCAATTGCCGCTACGCATTCAAGCAAAGTAAAGCCCTTCTTGTTATTCAATATTTTTAACCACTTCTTTTTGATCATGATAAAGAAATACCTCTATAATACCATTCCATGCTTGACACCGGAAGATCGACAGGATAATCCCAGAATTCGGCAAGTTGATATACTCCGTTGTTATGGTTCAAATTAAGAGTCGTCACACTACTATTAGTTATTACATTTGAAATTGCCGTATACTTAAAAATCGTATTAGATAGATCTGGAACCGTCTTGATGTAGTTAACCTTAGAATTTGTTCCATTTTCATAGGCAAAGTTATCGCAAACATAAACACCGTATACATCCCAGTTATCAGTTGAGCCGACATTACTTTTTGAGCTTACCGTGAAGGTGTTACGTGCATTATAATCACCATAGCTATAACCTGAGGGCATATAAACATATGCGGCAGTTTGAAAATCTTCGACCTCAAAGCTTATATCACCTCCCGTACCTACGATGTACATACGAGGTTGCAATTGATAGTTACCGGTATTCACCGCTTTTTTATCTAATACTATATTACCGTTTTCATCGTAATAGGTTTGCTTGTTATCACCTTCACCGGTAGTTGCAACGTATCTTACTCCGCCAAAAACATTATATGTTGCATCCTCATTGGAGAATTGATTGAAAAATTGTCCTATAGAGGAATCATCCCAACCCTCGTGCAACCAGTTAGACAAGCCGTTACCTACAATTTTTATATCTGTTCCGTCTTGCAAGTAAAGGAACACTCTGCCATTACCTATTATCGACACGGTGCTATCCTTGTCTTTAGACCAAATCATTTTAGTGTTTTTCGGAAGAATGATGTGTAAATCCTTTGCCGCACTTCCATAAGGGTTAGTAGGATCCTCGCAAGTAAAGAAGGTCCAGCATACATCATTAGATGTCGATCTTCCTCCGGTGAAGATATTCCCATCGGTTATACCGCTTCCCGAGCCCCAATACCATCTTCCCTGACTATCTTGCTCGGTACCTAAAGAATTATCATCCCTATATGTAGCATCGATTGCGGCTTCCGGAACTATACCGCTATTGAAAAATACTAAGCCCACGGGACGAGTGCTGTAATGATATTTTATCGGAATAACCCATGAAGGGTCGTAACTAGTATACTTAGTCAACAAATCCAACAAACCACCGGAAGGGAACGTCTCTTCTGCAACTATCGTTTTTCTAGTCAACAGCATCATATCTGCCCCTTTTGAGGCCTTAAGGATATTGCTTATATTGGAGGCACTTACTCTATAGAAGGATGCATCCTCTTTGTTTGCGAAGGTTAACCCCAAGTATTTTGAAGAAGGCTGAAATAGCAATGGCAGTGATCCCAAAAGCTTTCCTATATTTGTTATTAACGCAGCACAATTATCAATAAGTTCCTTTGTGTCGTTAAAGAGATCCCAGAAACTTATATCCGTTTCAACAACCTTTGTAGCAGAATCCTTTACCGCAGCCATATTATCGGAAACCTCTTGTGCTATATAGTGATTCGTTAAAGTCATTACATTGTCGGCGGAATTATTAAGGGTTACACTTTCGTTCTCAAAGGTTGACGTTGGCTTTGACCAAGTTAAGGGAATCGCCATCGGATTCCAGTTGGATGTATCCAAGTCAGCTGTAGAAACACCTGCAGGAGTTGTAGAAAGCTTCGCTTCATACGGTGTAAATGTATGACTATTGGTTGCCCTGGAGGGATAAACTGTCTTCATTGCTATACTAGCTCCGACTTCAAGTTGAACACCAACTATTGCATAGGTATCTCGAAGAGTTGTGAAGTTAGGGATATCTATACTATTCTTGGCAGTAACCCCGTCAACGGAAATTGACGAAAGAACATTACCTTCCGGCAATATTGAAACATTAAGGTGCCTATTTAGATTAACCTCACAATCTGATTCCAAAGAAAGCTCTCCACCCACATATAAACCATCATAGCTTTTTTCGATGTCTGC
This sequence comes from uncultured Christensenellaceae bacterium, assembly GCA_964561145.1. Classification (GTDB taxonomy): domain Bacteria; phylum Bacillota; class Clostridia; order Christensenellales; family CAG-1252; genus RUG14300. The sequence goes on along the minus strand of CAZLNZ010000003.1, from coordinate 132,959 downwards.
TCCAATCTTCGATTGATTTTTAAGAATTAAGTCTCCATATACCAAGAAATAAGTTTTCAACTTAATCTCACTGCTCGAATTAAAGCTCGCACCGTAAACCGTTGAGCCGCTAAGAGTTACTTTTCCATAAAACTTATAAGTTCTTGAATTGCTCTCCAAATTATCTACATTATTGGTATATTTTGTTCCAAACGATGTATCGTTGAAAACAGCGGGTCTATTACATACATAAACGCTGCCTAATATCGTAGAATTAAGTACATATGCAGCAGTACCATAAGCCTTATCGGCACTACCGCTGTCATTTACAATAAAGGAGGTACCGCTAGATGTGAAAATACAGTGTTGAGCATACATTCCCTTCAAAGTATAAAGTGTGCTAGCAACTTCCGTATAGGAGAAATAGCAATACCCTGTTGCTTTAATTCTATCCTTAAAGAAGAGATTGATTTCGGATAATCCTTGAGCATCATACCCGTTAGTGCTTATCTGACCTAAATTTAAAACATCGGTTTTTGCAAGAAGATTATCGCAAAAAATCTCTCCGTTGATAATAGTTGTATAAGGAACATTCCCCTCTTCTGTGGTTTTATACTTATTCCATCCTTTAATTATAAGGTCCTCGGAACAAGTTATTCCTCCGAATTGATAATCACTGCCATTGTTTTCTATCGCCATAGAAGAAACTACTGAATTACCAAGGCAAGAATAGATTCTGTCAATGATGGCATTCGGAGCATATAGATCACCTGTTATCTTTGAGAATTTGATACTTCCGTCATATGTGGGCAAGCATACGTCTCCGTCTATTGTCTTTGTAAAATTAAGGCTTCCCGATATTTTATTGGCATACAAGCCTTTGCCTGCCGAAGCGTTAGCACCACTAAATTTAAGGCTTCCCGAAACATATAGTATTCCATTTACAACGGAGGAACTACCCGATATAGTAACGCTTCCGGACGACTTAACATTACCTAAGGTTCCTCTTAAAGTAGAGGTTGCGTTACTGTCCATTAGGTATAAATTTGTATTGTTTCCGACAATAGCATTAGTACTTAATGAAAGACTTCCTAAAACAATTTCCCTTCGTCCGTTTTCAGCTGTAATATTGTCAGCACCAAGGGAGGAACCTATCTGACCATTTTCAATTGTCAAAAGAATCTTGGGAGCGTAAACAATGCCAAGTACCGTACCCTTTGTCCATACAATATCCGTGTTTGTTGTCGAGGTCATCGTCAAATTACCGTTAATTACGGCATTTGAGTTCAAAAGAACCTTTTCACAAGATACACTTCCCCAAACTTTTCCGCCTTTCATCGTCAAATTTTTGGCACATACGTTACCTAGCACATTAGCGGTTTTACCAGCCTTATTGCCACCGACATAGGAATTGTTAAGTATCAATTCTCCATCGGAAACATCAAGGCAGCCCCTACTTGCGGAGTTTTGAGATTCCGTTTCAGTATATAACAGTGCATTATCACCTGTAACGGCACAGCTATCAAGTTCAATCGTCCCCTTTGAATTTGACATTTTAAACCAACCTTTAAAGTTGCATCCCTTAAAAGTAAGAGTTGACTCTTTGGGGAGCGTCATATTGGATTGAAATTGATTATTAATCGTCAAATTGCTTATCGTTGAAGAAAGTTCTCCTTCCGAAATTCTCCTATTAACTTCTGATTTTAGCTTCAATTGAGCTTCCAGTTGGTTATCCTTACATTCAGCGGCGGTAACGGACGTGAAAGAACCTATAATATTATCACACACAATAGAATCACACTCAAGCTCAACACCGTCAGCTATGACAAGAGTTCCTGCTACCGATAAGCTGGTTAGAGCCTTTGTGGGTTTTTCGTAAATATAAACTATTACGTCCTCGTTTATAAATTTTGCACCCTCTGAATTTTCATATCCATCCTTGCCGATAAGCACAACATCAGAGATTACCGTCGATTCTCCTTTAACAAATTTAGGTTGACAATACGAGGAAGCGGGGCTACCGTTTACAACATCACCGTTAACATACAAATTGCAAACCCAACCGGAAAGATATGCCACACCCGATACAAAAATCGAGTTACCTATACCATTATTTTTGAGCAATCTCGGATACCCGGTTGTATCATCGTATCCGGATTTGCGAGGATGCTCTAAAACTCTCAATGTACCGTAAACATAAATATTTTGATCGTAAGCATTGTCTGCTAAAACTGCATTTTCCAATATGTACATTGTACCGTTTCCGGAAGAAGGACTACCACACACAACTTCACCGGATACTTCTCCATCTAAAAAGACATAGCCCTTTGTTTGAACACCAACAGATAATCCTTGTGCGGCAGTTTTTCCTTCAGCCGCCTCGATACTACTACCCTCTCTTTGGATAACAGCATGTTCCGCATACAACTTACCATATATATGAGAATTCTTTCCGATTACTGCAATGGTCTTACTATTAACGCTCGCACTAGCGTTTATTGTAATTCCATACAAGGCAACAGCTTTTCCCGTGATATATTCATCGATTGTTCCGTTTTGAATTGCGAGACATGCACTATCTGCGACAATTCCTTTAATAATCGAACCGTTAAGGTCGGCATACTTTTCATTAGAGGTATGATTAACACTATCTAACAATGTTGATTCTAATATATCAGGATTTGCAAAATCCTCATACCACCCTTTTGAAAAAAGATCAAATGCCTCGTACCATTCGCTTGTTGTCCCCGATGAATTCTTAAGATAAATATAACCTATTTCACATTTGCCCTTAAAATTGGGAGTATGATTCTCTAGGCTTATATCTCCTCTCATTTTGATACAAGCAAGATCGGATTGTCTTGACTCTGCCTCTCCGTTACTCTTAGAGTAGCCCTTTGCAACGCTAATGTTCCCGGATATGTTCAGAGTTCCAAAAGCACTCGTATTCTTCATTCCACCGCCTATGTCAAGACTTCCGTAGACATTTATGGTACCATCATTGGAAAGGCTATAGATAAAGTCCTTTGTCGCTTTGATAATTGCGGTTTTATTGTTTTGGTTTGATCCGATTACAGTCACCTTGTTATTGGCTGATGCACTAAGCTTAACATCCTCAGCCGAAGCAATTGTACCTTTGACTGTTGAATCGTATATCTCAACGCCCTTTCCTGCAACAATAGTATCACAGGAACTTCCCTCTTTTAAAACCACGGCGCCCTTTGTTTCAATTCTGGCACAAGTAGAGTTCTTCAATGTTACCTTGCAGTCGGCACCGCCAATGATGGTTCCGACATTGCAATTCTCCAACGTAACATTTCCCAATGCTTCAATCCTTACCACGGATTGAGTACGACTGTTGGTGGTCGATGTATTTGTTCCACGAACATTGACAGTACTTCTTCCATATACCGTCCCACTAACAACACTGTCACTGGCAATGGTAATAGCACCTCTTGAAACAAGAGAACTAATCTTTACATTCTCTAGTCCGATAGCACCGTAAGACGTTACCGTACCTTTTATTTCCCTTACCGTGCCCTTCTCGCTTACTCCTTTTACAATGACATCACCGGTACTTGTCAAGTTTGCCTTAATATCGGTTTCAAGCTTATATTCCGCCTCGTCAATTACATTGCCGTCTCTACCGATAACACCCGTTCCGTTGTAAAGATAAACATTTGGATTGGTATTATTTCCCATGTCTGAAGTATTAGCAAAATTAAAGGTCATTTCCGAAGGAAACGTAGAATAGATGTTATAAACACTAAACAAATCCACCATTGTTTGTTTGAAGTCGCTTACATCCAAATAAGTAAATACTGAGGTGACCAGCTCTGTCGCACCGTTATATGATACAGTAACGTCAACATATAGGTAGTGCTTATCAACGTTTTTCTCCTTTGAGCGACATCTCGGACATTCCTCGACATTCTCCAATCGTACTCCGCATTCTTTGCACTTCGTAATAAAGTAGAACTTGATCGTAGCATTAGATATATCGATATCCGTCAACTGCTCATAGCCCTCTGCTTTGTCTTCATTGACAGTTTTATCATATCGCATCGACACGGTCCCGTTAACGGTTGCAGCACTATCCGTGTTATTCTCTAAAAAACTAACAATGTTTGCTACTTCATAGTCGTTAGCAAGCTGTACTGCAAGACTTTGACCTATAGACTTTGCAAAAAGAAAGGACTGCTGTTTTGAAGCGGTCTTTGCGGTGTTCTTATACATATTGACGGCAATAAGCGTAAATGAAACACAGCACACAGCCAGTATCATCATAACCATTGTCGTATAAATCAGTACAGCACCTTTTTTATTCTTTATTACACGTTTTTTTTCGGTCATAGCCCTCCGGAATGCTTTCTCGACTTCCTTTTATACACTGATATTATATCACTTTGCTCATTAAAAAGCTTTTGATTTACCTTAACGACTCACTAAGTAATCCCTAATATTATTCAATAAAGCTTAAAATCAACCGATAGGAAGTGCCTCTTCCTCGAATATTTCTGCATCACAATAAGGACAAGTATAAAACTCACCCTCAGACGCACTTAATAGATACTCTTCGTAAGTACTTAAGTAATAAGGATTACCGCAGCTATGACATTCACAGATCGTTGAAGCATAGTAGGCAATTTGATTGTTTTCAGGAACGTATATCTCAATAGGAATACTTATTTGACCATTTCCGCTAGAAACAGTGGTTGAATACTCGAAGTCTTTTATGATTATAGAACCTCTCTTAATAAGTTGATCAATTAATACAATATAACTTCCTAGAAGATAGCTTTCGTCTACCTGCAAATGATCGGCATCAAGTAAATAGGCATCACCATCGACTAAATTACAACCGATTTCACCTCTATACATGTCTATAACATATGAAATGTCTCCCATAGTTATCTCGGCAGACTCAAAGCCCGAATCGTTTTGACTTACCGAAAGGTCAGCAAAGAGCTCGACGCCTCCCTTTGTGTAGTCCACGTATTTCACCGGTTCAAGCCATTCCTTTGCCGTTGCATAGCTTTTGGAGCTCTCTAATGTTAAAGAAAGCTTTGCTAATTGATGCTGCTCTGATAAAATTGCCCTAAGAAGCACAGTTTTTGCCAAGGATCCATTTTCAGCACTTCCTGCCGATATTCCGCTAGATACAAGTGCGGTTAATGCCTGTTCGTTCTCATTCTGTTGAGTCTTAATCTCTCCTTTCAGTTCGCTAGAAGTAGTGATAAGTGCATATATACCATAGTTGGGAATCATAACTGCGGCAAAAACCACTAAGATTATACCTAGTATTATCAATAATGCTTTATCTCTTTGTGTAAGGGTAGTTTCCATAACAATCCTCCTACTCGTAATCGCTGGCAAAGAGGTTTTGTGCAACCTCCTCCATTAGCATATATGCGGAATTGGTTATTTTAAAACTTAATTCCTTTGTATCCCTCTTGGCAGTACTGGTCGTAGGGAAGGACAAGGAACTTTCCGCCATAAAGAAATCGCTCTCGTCTATAGCTTGACAAACTTGTTCAAAGCCATAAGACTCCGATTGATACATTGTCAATGAAAAATCAATTGTTCCGCTGCTTTGATTGAAAGAAATGTTATCTATCATATATGACATATCGTCCTCGGATAGAGTTATATCACTTTCAAGTGCTTGTTCTATCCTATCTTCGATAATATCAATCAATCTTTCAAAAATTGTCTTCCTTGTTATGCAGATAATCGTATAGCTTTGTGCCTCGTTCTCCTCCTCCAGATTTACTACTAAAGAACAGGAATTGGTCAAGGTTTCAACACTATCAGAGGATCTTGTTACCTTCATAAAGGGTTCAACGTTTACCGTTTCCAAAGAGGTTAGAGCTTGTATCAGATCGGAAGCGTTATCGCCATTACCGCCCTTTAATACCATTACGAAATGCCCTCTATAATAACTATACCATATGCCATAATTGTCGTCCGTTTCCACTTGTTCGGGGAGAACCTCGTATAACGCATAATTAGTGTTCATATTGGCTATAGCAGAATAGATGAAATTAATATTATTCAAAGATTCGTCCCCTGATACGTTATACCCGGCTACTGCAATCTCCTGAAGTATCCCTTCACTCACATCATAAAAGGAATAATCAGTTGTATAGGTTTCCGATGAATTTATGTAATTCTTAAGTTCTGAAACCTCCTTTTCCGAAAGACATGACATCAAATATCCGTAGCCTTCGTTATAGTATTCTATAACATCTATTGAACTTCTTTCCGCTAATACCTTGGCATAGTTTTGCAAAGCCTCGGCGGTTACTCTTTTTGTAAACTCGTAAGCATCGGCTCTATCCTTTAACGACTTTAAAGTTTTTTCTTGTTTGGAATTCATAGACATAAGAACTCCGATAACCGCCACGCAAACAACGGTGACTAAGACCAACACAATGAGTAATTTTTTAGTTAAAGGCATCTTCTTGCCCTTAGAGGTACTACCACCGGCAGCCTTAAATAGGTTTATATCCTTTTTATATGCCATATTCTACCTCCTAATAAATGCACCTAAGGCACAGCTAAAGCCATTATAGTCGATTAGCTCCATCCCCTTAACAAAGGAAGGAAGGGGTAAGTGAGATACCATCATATTTACTCCGTCGGCAAGTTCCTGCATTATCTTATCTAAAACCAATGCATTTCCCGTAACATATACCGCTTCAATCTTATCATCGGGATAGCGAGAATGATAGTAACGAATTGTACTGTTAAGTTGGGAAGTAAGCTCGGAAATCAAATATGGATAATCGGGATTTTCAGGATCGGATACGTATAAAACGGAACTCTTTGTAAACTTGTTGACAAACTTGTCAAATACGTTAATGGAGAAGAAGCTATCCTTGTAATCCAATAAAACAAATGTATCGGTTAATAACCCTCTATCCTGAGAAGAGGTATTATAGTTAGCTATAAGTTTGCTCATTGCGTTAGGTGCAATATCCAAAGCATAGGGCTCAAGATTAAGCTCCATTGCCGACATATGCAAATTATCTATAATCTCATTTGTAACATAGGTTACCATTATTCTTAGTTTTGAAACCTTCGACTCATCCTTGAACCTCTCAAGTACTATGTAGTCAACAGTATTGCTACTTGCTTTATTGTCAGAGAAAATCTCCGAAAGAATAACCTTTTTCAGTTTTGCCTCGGGAACATCGGGCACTATCATTTCACGGAAAACTATTCTACTGTTGTCTAGTAAATAAATGGTTTTTCCGGGCTTAATATTTGTCGTTTGCAAGCAATCCTGAAGTGCTTGTGTAAAGACAACCGTGTCCTTTATTGCACCGCTTTCCAAGGATCCTGCCTTAGTGCTAATATCATAAAAGCTCTTTATCACGAGCCTATTACCTCTTTGCTCTCCGTCAATCAATTTAATTTTGTCATCGCTAATATATATACAAATCATATCGTTACGCTCCTTCTTATCCGATATCGTAAGAGAACATAGGTTGAACTACTGCAAGTAGTACTACACCGATAACACAAGCCATTACAACCATCATTGCAGGCTCTATCATTGCGGTTAAACCTTTGACTGCAGAATTGGATTCTTCATCAAAATAGTCTGCAACACGGTTTAGCACATCACTCAAAGCACCCGATTCTTCACCTACAAATAACATACTTGTAAGCAAAGGATCGAAACACCCTGCCGCACCTATTGCTTTACTCATGGGATCACCCTTTTTAATTCTGAAAATCGCTTCATCCATAAGAGAAGAGATATACGCATTGTTAACGGTTGCAGTCGCCATCCCAATTGCATCTATAAGCTGAATTCCGCCTTCATACAAGGTCGATAAGGTTCTTGCAAAAGTCGCCGTATAAGTCATACGAATAAGTTTGCCTGCCTTAGGGATTTTCACTTTAAGCTTATCGATTGCAAAACGAACTTTGGGAATATTCTTAATCATCGGCACCGTAAAATACAAAATAACTCCTACCAAAACAAGAATGGGCCACTGCTCGCTAACAAAGTCGGCAACCCCCAACAAAAACGCCGTTGCGGCGGGAATTTCGCTCATACCGGAAACCATACCGGGGAGTACGCCTACAACTAATATGATTACGACAACAACGGTAATCAAACCCAATATTTTAGGATAACGCATTGCACCCTTGATCTGATTTTTCAGTTTTAATTGTTTGTCGAATTGTAAGGATAGCTTTTCCAGAGATTTGTCCAAGTCACCGGTGGACTCGCCCGCCTTGACCATGTTAAGCATAATGGCGGGATATGCCCTTCCCTGCTTCATTAGAGCATCTGAAAGAGAGGTTCCCTTTTGAACTAACTCATATAGGTTACCTACAGAGTTTTTCATAACTCCCTTTTCCATTTTGGCGTACAACATATCGAGCGCAGAGCTTAAAGGCACGCCTGCATGCAAAATGCTCGCAAGTTGACTGCAGAAATTAACAAGCTCCTTAAGTGGCAACGGCTTGCTCCCCGTACTCTCGTCCTTTATTCTTTTATAGGACAAACAGTAGTTACCGTTCTTTGTAACAAGTTGTTTAATCTCCTCGTCGCTCTGTGCTATCATTGTACCCTTTATGGTTTTACCCTCCGGGGTTAACGCAACGTAAGAATATTTTTGCATTATTTTCTCCTTCGTCGTAGGACGTCTTATTATTTTAATATATTTTGTTATACTTTGTCAATACGGAGCATCCTCGATAACCCCCTCATAATAGGACGTTATCAAGGATTTCGATCCACTATTGTTCGACCTGAGTAACTGTTGCCGTATACTTGCTAAAAGCACCGTCGGAAATTGTCACCTTATCTCCGTGAATATTATACAACGGAGCGATTATCGCTTCACCCGAATGATACCCGTTGTGATTGGTACAAGTACTTGCAAAACCTATTATTGCGTCACCTTGGACTGAATAATCGAAGTGACCCCATGCCCAATGTGCTCTCTCTGTTACGCTATTACCATTGGTGATGTATGCCTTAACCGCCATTTCCGCAACATCATTATTTTCGATCTTATTAACGCTAAGTCCTTCTGACGATTCGTACTTTTCGTTAAACATAGCATAATAGATTTTAACATTGTCGGCAAAAGCGTGGTTTGCAAACTCAAGCCTGTATTTCTCCTCCGTATACGCCATTATAGGTAGCTTTACAAGATTTACATTATTGAAAGCATTCTCTCCAATATAAACCACCGTTTCAATAAGGTCAAGTTCTGTAATGGCGGTGTCCTTAAATGCGTTAGCTTCTATTACCAGATGATATCCCGCATTAGGTCCGCTCGCAAGTTTTGAGCAACCCTCGAATGCCGATGTGCCTATCCTTTCCAAACTAGAGCAAGAAATGAATCCGCTATAGCCGGAGCACGCTCCATAACGTTTTTGATCCTCACATCTAAACATATTGGCACAATCATTACCACCCTTACAATCGGTTAAGCTAATACAATTATAGAAGGCATAATCACCTATCTCGGTTACTAACGATTGTGAAATATCTATTCCTTCCAAGGATACACAATCGGCAAAAGCTTCCCTTTCAATTCTCGAGAAGGAGTCTGTAAGTCTAACGTATTGTATTTCCGTACCCTTGAAAGCTCTAGCACCTATCACTACGCCCTGTTGTCCCCAAAGGAAGCTTCCTAAATACAAGTAAGTCTTTGAATTATGTGACGGATAAAGGGTATTAACCTTTGAATAATTACTAATGTTCTTGGGATAACCTATCAGAACCGTATTCAATCCGTCTATATGGTATATTGCGCCGTTCTTAACCTTATAGCTACCCGAATCCACATCTACATAAGTTAGTTTAGGTGTATTCTCGATAGCCCCCTCAAGCTCATAAGCATTGCCGTTTACCATCTTAAATTCAGGGGCGAACATATACAATAAAGAGCTTCCAAGGTTAAAGTAGGTTACAGAAGTTCCGCCAAAGGCACCCTCACCTATTCTCTCAATAGAGGTTAGTTTGACATTAGAGAAGGTTGCCTCGTCATAGGTAGTATTTATTATAGCATCCTCGGATAAGAGATTAGGATTATCTATCTTACTGCCATCGACAGCGTTGATTAGACCTCTCGCAAAGGCAAAGCGTCCTATTTCGACGACGTTTTGCGGTACAACCTTTATTTTTGTATTTGCAAACGCAAAATCTCCTATTCTTTCAACCTTATCACTGATTGAAAGTGAGGTTGCACTGCTTAGGTTGTTTGCGAAGAAAGCACCCTCTTTGATTTCGACAAGAGTATTCAAAAGGCTAAAGGTGGTCAACTGCGTATTGTTTGCAAAAGCATATTCTCCGATTGTACCAACACCCTTAAATCCTATAATTAATACCGTTATTTCACCGATTTCAAGCTTGTTTCCTTCACCGACCTGTGCAAATGCATAGGCTCCGATGCTTTCAACACTAGCGACATTAACTGTTTTCAAGGGTACATTTGCAAAGGCGTAATCGCCAATGGTTTCCAGTTTCTCAGAATTAATTATAAGATCCTCAAGTCCTGTTCCCTTGAATGCATTGTTGCCGATGCTTATCAGATTGCTTATTCCTCTTGTGCCGAACGATACATTAGCAAGTGTCGAAAGATTCTCAAACGCACCCTCTTCAATGTAGCGAAGCTCTGTATTAAACTCGATATATCTTACACTTCCGAGAGTTGAGCCAAAGCTCGATCTTACACCTATTATATCCCTTCCCTCAAGCGTGTCAGGTAAGTAAATACTATCTTGACAATATGTGCAATCGACATGCTCGGGATCCGCCTTTAATCCATTTAGGTATACACCCTCCTCGGTTATGTCATAGTCAAAACAGCTCTGAGGTGTATACGGGAAGATGTTTTGAGTCTTATCCTTGTATTCCTCGCTTCTGACATCGGAACCATCGAAGTAAAGTCTGTTGCTTGCCTCATCGATTAAGCTCTTTAAATATACAAGAACCGTTGTAGCATTTGCAGGGAGCTTAATGATCAGATTACTGCTATAGCTAAAGATTTGAGCATTGTCGACTTGAGGAAGGTTAGCAACATCGCCTTGGAAGTGAACATATGTGATTTCCTCATTATTCAAGAATGCACCTTCTCCAATAGAGGTAATTGTTGAAGGAATACTTATTTCCTCTAATTTTCCGATATTATCAAAGGCAAAGCTTCCGATCTTTTCAACATGTGCAGGAATAACGGGATTGACAAGCTTGCTTCCACTGAAAGCATAGGAACTAATAATCCTCAATGAATCACATTCGGGGAGTTCTGTTAGAGCGGTATTCATAAATGCCTCTTCTCCGATGATTTCGACATACTCGGAGAGATACACTTCCGTCAAGCTTCTAGCACCCTTGAATACACCCTTTGAAAGTTCTTCGAATTGAGTTGCTTTCAGGTTTGCTACAGCTAAATCTACACAATCCTCGAAAGCATATTCAGGCAAACTAGATATGTTGTCGAACAGTTCTACGGATACGATTCTGCTACCCTTAAAGGCGTTATTATCTATATCTCTTACCCTTATACCTTCGATGTAGTATGGTATTACAAGATCTAAGGACTTAACTCTTGTATTCATACCGGTTACAACCATATAGTCTCCGTAAAGTTCGCTATTTGCTACTCGATAAGTCAAATCGTCTCTTGAGGATACAAACTTATAGCTAATACCGAAACTCTTCAAATTGTTTACAAGCATAGAACCAAAGGGGAGATAAACCATTACACCAGCCTTTCCCTCCGACTTTCCTCGGAAAATACTTTCTTCGGGATAATCGGCATACATATCACCTTCAAAGTAAATATTGTAGATTCTGTTTTCAAGGAAAGCTCCAACACCTACAGAAACACTTCCGCCTACAGGATTATAGGGAACAACAAGATTTTCAATTCTCTCGGTTACACCATAGAATGCATAACTACCAAAGCCTGTTACGCTTTCATTGTCAAATTGTTCAGGCAACACAACCTTCTTATCAACTCCGATTAAGGGCGATGTTGAAATGAAAGTATGCAGTAAGAGCTTTTCCGATTCGATGTAGTACAATATCTTATTCTCGTTATCGAAGCGATAATCTCCATAGGAGTTGGTTTGGTCCGAATTCTCCGTGGTCCAAACAAGGTTTTGCAAGCTAATACATCCTGCAAACGCCTTATAATCGATGTTCTCCACTTTATTAAGGTTAACCTTTATGAGATGCTTATCATTCATAAAGGCACCCTCTCCTATTGTAATAACATTCTTACCGGTGTTAAAGACATATACATTATTTACATCCAAAACACCTTGTAGAAGTGTGTCGTTTGCAAAGGCGTACTGCGGAATCTCGGTAATTGAGTCATTAATCACTACATTCTTAAGATATTCGTTATTTGCAAATGCCCCGTAGCCGATTGCGGTTACTTCCTCGGGAATTATATACTCGGCGGTTGTTGAAGAACTTGCATAGGCAATAATCGTAAGTTCTGCATTGATATTACCAAGTAAAACAGTATAAGATCCGCTTGCGTTGACTCCGTTTTGAACATAGAAGTTAGGATTGGAAGAATACCTTTCACTCTCCGGATCGGAAGGATCAAATTCAACGTTGGGAATGCTTGCAACGTAAACTCTTTCAAGATTGTTGCCATAAATGAAGCCGTCCTGAACGTTGTCTATATACCTCGACAAACCAAAGGAGGTAATTCCCATATCACGGAAGGCATTAGCCGCTATAGTCTTAACCTCTTTTCCGTTAATATAGGTAGGAATCACTATTGAGCTGTGATTATGTCCATCATCTTTTAAGCCTGTAATAGTAATATAATCACCCTCGACGTACTCGAAACAATCTTTTGCGGTATGTCTGACAACTACAATTCCTGTTGTTTCCACACTAGATACGTCTTGACCAAAGTCAATCATAGTGTATCCCCAAGCCTTTAGATAAGCCTCAAGCTCGCTTCCCTCGGTACAATCTATTACAAGATTTGCAACGGTGTAACGAATTTCCTCATCAGAAACAATATCATATCTTACACCGGGAACAGTTCCGCTCTCATCTAAGATGAACAGGTTATCACCTTGTGCGTAATATATTCCGTTTCCGCTCTTAACAAACAGTTTCAAGGAATATCTAATCGGTGTTACGCTGAAATCAAGCTCCTCCGAATACTCTACATATTGACCGTTAAGATATACGTATTCACCATTTTCAGCCTCAATGAAGCCCTTTATAAGTTTAATGTAGTCTTCGTTTACCTTGATATAGTTACCGTTGCTATCAACATAGCTCTTGAAGTTAATTCCGTTAAATACCTCTTCATCGACATCGATTGAAATATCACCATCGAAGAATATATTTACAAGGTCCGTTGCACCTGCAAAAGCGTCCTTTCCAATATACTTAACGCTTGAAGGAACATTTACTGTTATTAGCTTACTATACTCAAAGGCATTTGCCTCTATTCCCACCGTATTGGAAGGAAGCTGGTACATCCTATCGGTACCGGAAGGAATTAAACCTGCGGGATATACCTTCAAAATAACATTTCCGGTATACACTCCATCAACTATTTCTCTCTGGAAGAGAATACCATCATCCATATTTGTAAATGTGGTATTCCTACTACTTACGTTTATTATCTTAAGCTCAACAGCACCGCTAAAGGCACCCTTTCCAAGGTCTGTTAAACCGCTTCCGATCACTACATCCTCCAACGATGCATTTCCTTGGAAGCAATAATCACCAACGCTTTCAATGCCGTCGGAGATAAGCACATTTGTTAAAGCACACTTCGCAAAGGCATACTTACCTAAAGCTTTGACATTAATGCCGAACTGGATCTTTGTTAAGCCGTAGCTTAGATTCAAACTAAACGCTCCTTTAACGGTAAGCTTATTGTTTGAGAGAATAAGCTCTAGAGAACCGACTCTTGCAACCTTATAGGTTGTTCCGTCTTTTTCTTCGGTAGAAGCTTGCACACTCTGATCATTGACTGTGATTCTACCACCCTCAACCCTAATCGACAAACCGTCTGCAACCAAATAATAGTTCTTGTGCTTAATTGTACTCAAGGAGTAGATTTCCTCTCCGACCTTAACCTCGGAAGGTTTGGAAATATCAATTGTCAAATCGTCATTGTCGATATCTATTTGACCATTCAATCCGTAGAAGGAATAATCACCGATGTCTGTAATTGTACCGGGGAGATTGACCTCAACAAGATATTTACAGTTTTCAAAGGCGTGAGCCGGTATTACTGTAATGTATTCGCCGAAGGTGACAGACGATAATCCCGATTGTGCAAAGGCATACTCTCCGATTTCAGTTACAAGCTTAGTAATATTTTGAGGTATGCTCTTCAAAGAAGTGGTCCCCATAAAGGCGTAATCACCGATACGTTTGATTGAACCCAGAGCGACGATTTCCTTCAACTTATCTGCATTTTCAAACAGTCTATCAGCTATCTCCTCGATAGCTTCCGGCAATGTAACACGTTCAATAGAAGTTTCACTAAACGCACCCTCTCCGATCACGCTAACACTATCGGGAATATCGATTTCCGTTAATGAAATACAGCCCTTGAAGGCATCCTTACCGATTGTTGTTACGTTGTCGGGAATTACGACCTCAACAAGAGCCTCACAACCCATAAAGGCACCCTCGCTTATCGTAAAGAGTAGCTCGGGTAAATTGGTTATACTTCTCAAGCCACTTCCTTGGAAGGCATTCTTTCCAATAAGCTTCAATGACTCTATCAACGGCATCTCCTCTAGGCTTTCGCAACCATAGAAGGTACGACTTTGAATTTGATAAATGGAGCTTTCGGGATCAAGTGCAAAGCTTTGTATCCGTCTAGCATTTTCAAATGCACCCTCTCCGATTTCGACAATAGATCCGCCTAGCTGAATTGTGGTTACATCTTCATTATTGTATCCGTAGAATGCATAGGGAGCTATCGTTGTTATCTGTGTAGGTATGGTCATCGTACTTGTATTATTTGTGTCGTATGCCGATGACAATACTGCGATAAGCTCATAATTATCGTGAATTAACGCAGTATATAAAGGCTTACCTACTTCGCTTCTGAAACTTTGCAGGGTATATCCCTTGCTGTTATCGGCATCTCCGCCAAAGGATGTAATATTTACTCCTGCGAAAGCACCGGGTGCAATATAGGTAATATTCGAGTTAATCTGATATACGTCGGAACTGTAAGAAGGAAGTACGGCGATTAGCTCTACACAGTCTACATCGTCGGATTTATAGGTTCTGATAATCGACATTGTACTCTTGTCAAGAGTAAACTCTCCGTTTACGCCTCTGAACTCGACTTCGGTGTATTCCACATAATCCGAATCGCTAAGCACGCCTTGTCTATATGCCTCATAAACTCTATCATCGTCTATGTTTTCAAAGGTTCCGACGAATAAATAATCACCCATAGCTTTTAAGTCTTCAGGAAGACTCAATCTTAGTAACTTGTCATTATGAGCAAAAGCACCGTTTCCTATTTCGGTTACCTTTCTTCCTTCAATATATCTGGGAACAACTATCTTACCTTGTTCTTGCCCTAATTGACTTAATCCTGTAATTGAAATTTCAACACCCTTCTTCTCATACTCGAAGTATTCGACGGGACTGTAATATACTATTTCAACCGTAAAGTTAAGGGAAGAATCATTATTAATCTTTTCCTTATATGCCTCGATATTGGGAACATTAGTAGGTGCATAGAATGTGATTGTACCTCCGTTTGTTACCGTAAAGGCATTTGTACCGATAGATATATCCTTTTCGACATATACCTTAAGACTCTTACTATTTAAGGAGAATGCCGAAGAACCGACACTAGTAATAGATCCTGGTAAAACAACCTCGGTAAATCTATAGTTGCTAAAGCTATTATCACCGATATAAGTGACTCCGTTAGGTATAGTGATACCTGTCAATATGTTGTACAAGGTACTACGTTCATTTTCGATTCCTATTACTTTAGCACCGTTAACATATGAGGGTATCTCAAGTATCGAGTTATTACTTCCTGCCGTGATATTACCGTTAAAGCCTTTGATAACGGTATAGTTATCATTGATATTGAATACTTCCATCGCACTTGAAGGATCTACTATACTTGTATCAACACCAAAAGATTCAAAAGAATTGCCGACCAATATACCTTGTATTACATTTTGCGTACCATATACGACGAAGCTGTCACTACAGCCCTTGAAGGGATTTCTTGTCGGTAACACAACCGTTCTGTTATCCTCAATATATAGCATCTCAAGTTTGGGGGCATAAGCAAAGGCAGAATCACCTATTGTGAGAGAGTTAACTCCCAGAATAATCACTTTTTCAAGGTTGTTCAGTTCACAGAAGGCGTTGCTACCTATCTTTTGCACACCCTCGGGAATAACTATTGTCTTGATTGAGCCTTGTCCGTAGAACACTGCAGAACCAATTTCCGTCACCTTGTATTGAGTCTCAACACCGTTTCCCTTAATTGTTATACTGCTCGGAATAATCAAAGCACTTCTCAGTTTCTCTGAATCGACAGAAATGATCGTTGCAGTGCGGTTAATTACTCCACCGACATCACTAACAGAGGTTTGCAATCCAAAAGCTCCCTCTTGAACATATGCTCTAAAAGGTATATTGTGTTTGTTTGCATACTCTTCAATCAAGCTTTCCTCTATTCCGTAAATGGTAAACGAATCTGCGTGAGAGGGAGCAATTGTTGTATCGGACGCCTCATCATAGCCTATATCCTTCATTTCACTACGGAATACTACTTGGTTTAGATATGGCATGTCGTCAAATGCCCCCGCCTCAATTGTACGTAATGTTGTAGGAAGTATTATCTTCGTGATTTGAATTTCCTTCTCTCCTTCAATACCAACCGCATAACGGAAAGCACCCTTTACAATCCTGCTTACGCCTTCAGGAATAACCACTGTACCGAATTCATTGCCGTTTTCTCCGCCTATACCGTAATAAGCATAGAGAATACAACGATCTCTGCTCAATATCATATGATCTTGAGGATCGTCATCAAAACTTTGATTATTACTTGCAACATTGACAATAACATCGGTATCTGCACTTATTGCGTCATTATCTATCGTGTACTCACGACTAGTAAAGATGTTGCCCTTTATTTCGTTTACGTTTTCACCGATATTAACCGTCTTAAGATTGTTGCAACCCGAGAATACATTTCCGCCGATTGTAATGACAGAATCATCGAAAGTAACCTCTGAAAGCTTTTCGGAGGAGTCAAAAGCTCCGTCTGCTACCACTGAAACATTTCCACTTATCTTGATGGATTCAATTGTGCTTTCCTTGAAGCCATAGGCACCGATTTCGACGACAGCATAGGAAATACCGTTTATATACGAGAAGTCGGGGAGGTTTACATTGCTGTTATATTCAGCTGTATTCTCCCAGTTATCCTTCTTTTGGGAAATAATAGAGCCCTTGGTAGTTCCTGTAACAACCTTTTGTATTTCATATAGGTCATACTTTTCAGTAGCATTATTAACGTCACCGTCGGCTACAGAATAGAACACTGCATTATCAGAAAGACGCTCGTATGCATATAAACTCATTTCCAATCCACTCTTTAGATGGATAAAGCGTTGTATATAGAGATCATTAACCGTTACCTTGCTTCTTCCGTTCGCTCCATTAATGTATACTTCTTGACCGTTGTAGAATACCTTATAGCTTTCATCCAGATAAGCGGAAGCTGAGTTGACCTTAATAACCTCGACCTTCTTGAAAACGTTATCATTATCAAGGAAGTAGTAAGAATTGTTGTAGAACTCATCATACACAAATAGATTTGCAGTTACAGGGATAAGGGCATCGTCAGAGGAACGTACATAATACTCATAACCGTTAGCCTCGAGTAACTCGACCTTCCTCATCGCATAGATTTTTCCTATGTCTTGGGTGAGTTTCTCGAATGCGATAGTATTTGCGTTATAAGTATAATACTCTCCGTTATTTGCATAAATATAGGAGAATATATATTCACCGCCGTTTTCCAGCAGTGCACTATATCTTGTGTACAAACTTTCCTTCTTTACGGAACGGAGTAAATCACTCTTATAGTATACAAGTCCGTTAACCACAGATACCTCGATAAGAGAGGGTGCACCCGAAACACTGTAGATTATGTAATTTCTATCGATATCTTTGAACATGTCAGATACAACATCCACTTTATCAAATACGCCATCGATAAATTGATAGAATATGTTACCCTCCTCTTTGAGATCTTCGTATACGTAATAAGTATTCTTTTTGTATAAGTCATCTACAACAAGAGAATAGGTGCCTGTATTCTCATACCATGCAGAGATAGCCTCGATATAAGTATAGCTTACACCATTCAATACATAGGTTTCACCATCCTTCATGTTATCAACTCTAAGATTAAACTCAAAGCTTTCTTGAGGAATATACTTTATGGTATTGGTGTTATAACTATTACCCGCAGCATCTTGTACGCTCTTTCCGGAAGGATAATAAATGGTTATTCCATCCAAACCTTCGGTTCCGATGATTGTAATATCTCCGTTTACATAAATCTTTGAAAGGTTTGTCATTATCTTTGAGTTAACCTCATCAAAGAGTAAGGAGGTATCAAATACCTTAACAGTATCGGGAAGAACAATGGTTTCAATATTTATACAACCGGAGAAAGCACCCGGTGCTATAGAGGTCGCTTTATCGGGAGCAAATACCGTACTATTAATGTTATAGCAAAGCAAAAGCACATTCTCTCTACTGTATATTGCACCGTTTTCAGAATAGTAACCGGCACTTCTTCCCGAAGGAATATAACTGTCGTCGATTATCACATTGCAAAGGTTAGAGCAGCCTTCGAATACATCGGCGAGATTATATTGCCATTCACCTTTATATTGAGTCTTTTCGCCTATTACGGTGTTTTGTAATACGGAAAAGGTCAAACTTGCCAATGCTCCGCACTTGCGGAATGCATACAAATCTATTCTTTGAACCTTACCTAAGTCAACAACTCCAAGATTCTTACAACCTTGGAATGCACCTTCTCCGACAATTAAGCCTTGTCCGTGTTCTGCCGTAAAGGATTGCATCGTTGTATTTCCGTCGAAGGCTCTTTCTTGAATCATCTTAACACTTAAGCCGCCAATGGTCGAAGGAAGCACCACGTCTTTATGGTTGCCTACAGCACAGCCCGTGTGACTCTTCAAGCCTGTGATTATTATGTAATCACCGTAATAATCGTCGTTTAGAACGACCTCGTAATTAAAGCACTCCTTGTACTTGTCGGCAGTTGAAAGATTCTCAATAAAGGTTGCTTTTGTCGAATAGTTGTTACGGAAGTAGGAGTATAAACTTGTTGCGGAACTATGAATTTCAATAAAGTCGATTGAGCCCTTAATTCCGTCAAGTATTCCCTCTCCAACCTCAGGAGAATTATTCGAAATTCTAAGTTCTTTCAAAGATGTACAGCCTCTAAAGGCTCCGTCGCCTATTGACGAAACGTTTTCGCCAAGCATTATACTTACTAAAGAGGTACAATCGGCAAAGGCATTCTTACCAATACTCTCCAAAGCGTCCGGCAAGAAAATATAAGTCAAATTGTCACACTCCTCAAAAGCGTGTTCTCCGATCTTCTTTACATAATCGCCTAGTATTATTGTTTCAAGCTCGCTATTTGCCATAAATGCAAGATTACCGATCGATACAACATTCTTTCCGTTTATTCGATCGGGGATACGAACTTTCTTATAATCGATATCTTCTCCCATATACATTCCTACGATTTCAACACCGCCTGCAACATCTTTAATAATAAATGCATCGCTTATTGTAATTGCTGAAATGTATGCGTTGTGAATACTACCGTTTGTGATATCCGATGAAAATACTCCGTTATTTGCCGTATAGAATGTAATACCGGCTGCACTATCGTCAAATGCATTCTTTTCAATAAGTGCATCGTAACCATTATCCAGCATATAGAATGTACGAAGCTTAGTTGCTCCCTCAAATGCGTTGGCACGTATAGTATAAGAGTCTGCACAAGAGATTGTAACGCTTATCACATCACTATCCCTAAATGCTCCCGACATAATTCCTATTACCTTCATTCCGTTAATCTCGGAGGGAATGGTTATATACTTATGAGAGGTATTGCAGTGGTGATTCACTAGCCCTGCAATCCATACGCTGTCACCATCGGTATATATTTCGAAACAACCCCAATAGGTTCCAACATTAAAGGATACGCCTGCCTCTTGACAATAGTTATCAAGTTCTGTTGCGACTATTCCGTAAACGCTCAACTTATCCAAATTACAGCCTTGGAAAATATCTACGCCTAATGAAGATATTATTCCTTCAACATAAAGCTGTCTTAGGGCAGAACAGTTATAGAATACCTTGGAACCTAATGTCGTTATGCTTTCGGGTAAAATAACACTCTCTAACATTGTATCTCCCTTAAATGCGAAGTCTACAATAGAGGTTACCTTCATTCCGTTGATGCTTTCAGGAACCTTTATCTCTTTTAAGGTACCGGGATTTACCAAACCATTAATTCTCACCTCGTCTCCGTTAATTACAGAGTAAGTAAATTCACCTACAGAGGATACCGTTTTATAGGTTAAGGGAGTATTACTTTCGTTAACAAGATAACCGCTTGCATATTTGTATACAAGGTTTTGTTCACTTTGTTCGAAGGGACAATAAATGATTACTTCTACGTTATCTCCGAACAAAGCTTCTCCTAAACCACCCGAGAATCCATTCTCGTTGGCGTTGATAATACCCTTTTGTGTGCTATTCTCATAGTTGTCTCCGTTAAAGTATCTTATTGCATACCAAACGCTTCCGTCCTCTCTCAAGTCAATAACACTATCATGGTTAAAGGTAATACTAGATACAAGATTATCGAAGTTATCCACACTTTCGAATGAACCACCCTTTATGGTACCGATAATTACACCATTACATTTTATCGCAGCAGTGTTGTCGCCATTATCACAATACCTAATCTCCTCGGGATAAGTATATCTAATATAGCCTACTTGAGTTTTATTGTTTTCATAGTTTACCGTTACTTTCGAAGCAGGAAGGAGTATATCTGTCGTTACACGTTCATCGTCAATATAGGTAAAGCTTCCGTCGGATGTGCAAAGGAATACCTCTAAATTCGAGTAAATTACGTACTCCGTTGAAAGCAGATTAATACTTCCGTCCTCTTTTACAATTGTATTTTCCTTTTTAGATACTTCTAAGCTTTCGCCTATGATACCATTTACAAGGCTTTGGGCAATTTCATCATCGGTCAATCCGTTTCCGATACCCGACTCAAAATAAATGGTCTTAAGGCTTGTTCCGTCAAAAGCATGCGCTCCGATATAATTCAAGCCCTTGGGAATATTTACATATTTAATAGCCGAGCAATTTGCAAAGGCATATTCTCCAATGTGTGTTACACCCTCTAGATTAACCGCTTCTATCAACTCATTATATGCAAAGGCATAGTCTCCGATATGTGTAACATGAATACTCGTGGGAACATTTTTATTGTGATCGATAATGCTGTCGGGAATTGTAAACGAGGTTACTGTATTTGTAGAAAGGTAAGAAATCAACGTGTAAGTCGTAACACCGTTCTCGTCCTTAATAGGCGTGCCCTCGTCGGTCTGGTTCATCTTTAATACGGCACCACCGACATAAGCATAATCGGGGTCATTGTGTCCTAAACTGTAGATTGCGAACTTATCATTGCCGTTCATGACACCAACCTCTATAAGATTACTTACATCAATAAATGTACCCTCTTGAATCTCTTCAATGTATTCTCCTATTACTAAGGTTTGAATATCCGTACAGCCCTCTAAAGCAAATGCTTTAATGACGTTAATTGCATCAAGATACATTTCACCTTCATCGACCTGTTTTTTAACCTTAGCGTAAAGGTCGGCATTATAAACTATTCCGTTTATATAATCGAGTTTGACTCCATTATAATAATAATCATATTCACCCGAATTATTCTTTCTTGTGAACTTGATTTCACCGCCCAAATTGAGCTCTCCCAGTTTCGTACCTGAAGGAACGGTGTTTAAAGCATTCTTAACCAAAATCGAATAGGTATCGGATTTATAGGTAAAGGTAGCTTCGTACTCTTCTGTGCTTGACGTTGTTCCGATTTCAAGATGAAGGGTAATTGTACAATCGCCAAGGCTTTCATCCAATTCTCTTAAGCTGTCAATTATGGTTACAGTGCCCTTAGCGTCATCATGAGAGAAATATGCACTCCAAGGCTTTTCGCTATCGAAATCTATTCTTTGTTGAATAGGCTCCTCTCCTTCATTTTCAGAAGCTTTTTCATATGTGACATATGCATTTTGTACTGCACCGAATTTTAGTGTATTTATCGAGTCGGTTTGAGTATCGGAAGTGCTTCCGAAGAGGCTATAACCCTTATAGATAAAGCTATCAACATAAGCATTATAGTTGTACGTATACGAAATAGTAACATCGTAATCTCCTGCAAAATCTCTAAAGGTTGTGGGAACCTTGTAGAATTTGTACAAGGTCTCGCCGGAAAGTTCTTCTTCTACTATCAAATCCGGAGCACAAAGAACAGACCTTCCGTCTACAATATTGGTAAAAGCAACGGTAACGGTGTTCTCAGCCAACTTGCGATTATTCTCTTTCTTATCGATTTCACCGACAAGATTCAATGATCCGATATATACATATTGATTCCCGTCTATAACCTCTGTCTTTGGCGTGATCAAATTGGGTTTAGCCGTGCTAGACCCTAACGATGTTAAATCAACCTCCGTCGATACTGAGCTTCCTTGAGCGTCATTGTCAATCAAGGGTGATCTATAGAGGTCGTAAAGAATTGAACCCTCAACAAGATATTTGTCATTTGCACCGGTTAAACTTAAAGAATAGCAGTTTGCAAATACACCGACACCTAGCTCCTCCACATTGGTTACGTCGAAGGCTCCTATCTCGGTATCGGCAAACGCCTTATCACCGATATACAGTAAGTTGTCAAAGGATAATGCCTCATTGGGGTTAGCTTGAGAAGGAAGGAGAGATTTCCTGAAACAGCTAGCACCTATTTTGTATAGTCTGGGAGGTAGTCCGAGTCTATGGATTGCGTCATAGTAATAAATCTCCCTTAATGAGGTTGTATTTTCAAAGAAGCTATCAGGTAATTCCTCAATGATCTTAGATAGTCTTACACTTACCAATCCCTGGCAGTTTTTAAATAAGCCTTCTGCGTTGGTCAATGATAATACACTATCGGGAATAATTACATCAGTGAGAGAATAACAATATGCTAAAGCATATTTACCTATTCTGCTGATATAGGGGAATACGATAGAGGACAAAGAGGTACACTTATAGAAGGCGTAATCTCCTATTGTTGTTACGCTATCGGGTATTTCTACCGATACTAGGTTAGTACAGTTTTCAAAGAAGTGAGCCGCAATAGAGGTTAATCCCTCGGGAAGCTTAACCTTTATAATGGTTGCATTGCCCCTCAAAAGATTGCTATCCAGTTCTATTACCGGTTTTCCGTTTATAGAGTTGGGTATGTTGACATTATTATGGTTACCGCTACAAGTATGGTTCTTGATTTCGCTAATTCTAACAGCTTCGCCGTTGTTAATAAATTCATATTCGAAACAATTCAAGCTTGTTCCGTTATTATATAGCTCACTATCAAAACAGGATTCAAGATATCCGCCCTTAGGTCCGAATATACCAATCTTAAAGTTGCCGTCCTCACTTTCATAGGTGTTGACAAACACATTGTCACCTATGAGCGTCGCCTCTTCAACAAAGTATGCCTCATATAGCGATTTACATCCGTTAAAGGCGTTATCTCCGATCTTCTTGACAGAAGCGGGGAATACAATCCTCTCAAGATTTTCACAACCTGCAAATGCTGCATCCTCTATTTCAACTAGTCCGTCAGGGAGAATAACACCGGATGCACTTCTATCCATAAAGGTTTCGGCACCTATGATGCTTACACGTCTGTCATTTATATATTGAGGGACAACTATTACACTAGGCTCCTTAGCAGGATTATAGCCTGTAATCTTCACGGTATCGTCATCTAAGTATTCGAATTCAAATACGCTGTCACCGATATCGATATCACTAAATGTTTCACCGGTAAAATATGCATCATCCTTTATATTTATCTGAATATCGGCATCAACTTCCGGAATGAAATCGATGTCATAGAGATACTCATAAATAAAGCGTGAATAAAGCTTTGTAAAGTGGCTCTCCTCACTGTACTTTGGTCCGAATATGATTATATTGGGGCTTACACCGTCAAATACATGTTCACCGATTAGAACATCCTTGTTAAATGTAATGGTTGTTAGGTTAACGGCATTCCTAAACGCTCCGTCATTGATAGTCAATACGGTTTTTGGTACAGTAAAGGTCAATGCGTTATTGCTAGCAAGATAGGTATGCAATACCGTCTTTGAGCTGTTATACAAAGCACCGTTTTCAAAAACATAGTAATCTTCGCTTTCAAGCTTAATAGACGTCAATCTCTCACACCCCGAGAACGCGCCCTCTCCTATATTATTAACACTTGCGGGTATAGTTATCTTCACCAATTCAGAGTTATTTGCAAAAGCATTATTTGCAATCGATGTTACATAACTTACTCTGCCGTTAGAAGATATGATAGAGGAAGGTATTACTACGTTGTTGTGACTTATAGTGCAAACGTGACCCTTTAAGCCTGTAATGATTAGCTCGTTTCCGTTTATAGCAGTTGTCTCGAAACAACAAGAATAATTGACATCCTCGACATTGAAGCCGACACCCCTTAATGTGTTGGCAATGGGAAGTTCGCTTAAAGTTAAGCCTCTGTCCTCTGCGGAAACATAAACCTCCGCATTGGCAGTATCGACACCGGTGAATACATCGGTGTAAACCTTTATCTTTTCACCCATAAAGTATAGGCTTTCAAGGTCGGTACATTGATAGAATGCATTATGGAACAACGACTCGACATTACTACCAAAGAGTACGCTCTTTAGATTGCTTGCTCCGTTAAATGCCGCAACGCCTACTGAGGTAACAGAATCAGGAATTATTAGCGTGCGAATATCTTGATTGAATTGGAAAGCTCTTTCGGCAATGACGGTAACCTTTTTATCGTTGATGTACATAGGAATTAATACATCGCGAGTATCGGCAAGACTTGCAATATCATTCCACCCTGTTATTGCAATTGTTCCCTTTGTCATATTATCCTCACTGGTCTTAAAGTACAGTAAAGGATTAGCCTCACGGAAGATGTGATTTTCCTCAATGCAGTAGTACTCTAACGCATTTCCTCTATAAGGAGAACTTACTTGAAGCTTGCTATTTACGTTTAGGAAAAGATCAACGCCGACAGAGGTTACATTTCCTAATACCTGTACGTCTACAAGAGAAGTACAATTTTCAAAGGCTTTGTCGGATATTGTCTTAACCTCGCTTCCTATTGTTACGCTGACTAAATTGCTAGCACCGGTGAAAGCTCCTGAAGAAATCGATATAACCTGTTCCGGTACAGTATAGCTCTCAGCCTTTTTACCGGAAGGATATACAACAATGTTAGACATTCCGTTGTTGAATAATACACCGTTTTCGGATGTAAATGTTTGATTACTCTCCTCACCGTCAACACTAATCTGCTCGAGTTTTGAACAATTAGCAAAAGCTCCACCTTCAATTGTCTTAAGTGTAGAATTGATTATTACTGTGGATACCGTAGCTCCCGACAAAGCACCGGCTGTGATATTTTGTGTATCAGCGTTTAAAGTGAAAGTTTCTCCGCACAGCGAACTTATCACCAAAAGCAAGTCTTTATATCCTAATGTATAAATACCGCCTTCAGAATATTCAATATACTCGTTTTCCGAGTCGATGGTAAAGCTACCTAAAGAAGTACAACCATTGAATGCACCGACACCTATGTTTCTTAGATACTTAGGTATGGAAACAGAAGTAATCGTTTTAGAATCTGCAAAAGCGTAGTCTGCAATAGACACAACCTTTTTACCCTTAATTGTTTCGGGTACTACAATATTTGTATGCGTATATCCGCAAGAATGATTCTTTAACGAATCGATACGTGCAACCTCTTCATTGTCTAAAGTAACAATAGTTGTTACAAAGCAGGTAGAAGGAGTTCCCTCATTGAAACTTACGCCTGCAGCTTTTGTTTTGGCTGCCACGACACTTGACTCTGCAGATATCTGTCCCTTTGCAGAAGGGGCATAATACACCACAAGATTTGAGTTAACACCATTAAAGACATCGATTCCGATTGAAGAACAATCTGCAATAAAGACGAGCTCCGTCAAATGTGTACAAGCCGCAAAAGCATCGTTTCCGATCTTACTTACATTGTAAGGAATGTATAAGTAGGTCAATTCTGTACAGCCGTCAAAAGCACTGTCGGAGATTGTGTGAATGCTCGAAGGAAGAACAATCGAGGTTATAGCACTTACAGAGTTAGAGAAAGCACCTTTCCCTATTACAGTTACCTTATAACCATCGATGTACATAGGTATAACCAGATCATTATGAGAGCCGCTACAATTAGAGTGACCGCTTAAACCCAAAATCGTTACCTCACCAGTGGTAGAAGATATCTCATATGTAAAGCACTCCTTCGGATTCCACTCGACATAATTATAGCCATGCTCGTTTGCATATGCTTCCAAAGCCTTTCCTTGAGGCGCATATATAATAAAGCCCTTCATTGCACCGTCAAATGCATCCATTGGAGGTGCAAAGTTTGTTGTCATATATATCTCCTCAAGATTTGACATATTCTTGAAGGCACACGATCCGATTTCAGTAGTATAAATAGGTACTGTCAAGTATCTTATTGCAGTTACACCCTCAAATGCTCTTGAATTGATCTTCTCTACGTGCTTGTCAGTTTCAAAGTAATAGCTATCAAACAATGCATTGAAAGCGGTGTGAAGAAGCTTGCCCTGACTTTCATACAGAACTCCGCCCTCATAAACAAAGGAAATATTTTGAGAAGATACTTTTACTTCCTTTAAGGAATCAAGATATGCAAAAGCTCCGACTCCGATTTCGGAAACGGTTTTAGAAATAGTTATACTCTCTAATTTATCGGCATTTTCAAATGCACTTGCTCCGATAGTTATAAGATTATTTAGAGAGACAAAACTCTTTATGGAAGAATTAAGAACAGCTTTTCTGAGTCTTACGGAATAACTTTCGTTTTCCAAAACGTTTTGATATACTTCTTTAGTATCCAACGTAAATTCAACATCGGAAATTAAATTCTTAGATAGTTCGATATCATCATCCGTTGAGAAGAATGCCTCGTCTGAAATCGTCGTTACCAAGGTGTTCTCAATGTATGAAGGAATAACAAGACTTGTTATATCTCCGATTACCGTGATATCACCTTTTCTAAAGTCAGGCTTTCCAAGAACAGATGCAGAATTACGATTGAAACCATTTATTATAATATAAGTTTCAACGGGGCTGTTTTCGGTAACAACCTTATAATCCAACACGCTCTTCGGAGTATACGGAACATAATTTACATAGTTGTAGTTCTCTATCTGGTGATAGATCATAGAATCCTCGGGAGCATAGAGATCGAAGCTCTTAACGTTCATACCACCAAACACGTCGACTATAGGTTCGACTTTAACAATGATAGGAAGAATATACTCGGTCTCCTCAAAAGTAAAGGCAATGTATACCGTATATTCTCCGCATATCCACTTGTCGAAATCGGCAATATGCTTTTCCGCATCGGGTATTTCCTTGTCTTCTTCAACGGCACCGCTGCTTACAATTCGATAACTATCATCGAATAAATATCGATACTCACCGTCAACGACCACCGCTACAGATAAATCTCCGGCATAAAAGTCCTCTGCATAAGCAAAGCTTGTCCTCATACCTTCAACTGCAAGTGATTGTCCTTCCCCGAAGGTCAACACAAAGCCGTCCTCAGGTTTAACCTCAACTGCTTTATTAATATCGATATACCCCTCGAAGTATATCTCAGATAATGCGGTCATTCCTGCAAATGCATTCTTACCAATATAACCGACAGAAGAAATAATGCCTTGATTATTGTATTCCGGGATTCTAATCGATGTTAAGTTCTTATTACCCTCAAACGCATAATCGTTAATCTCTTTTACGCATTCAGGAACAACATAGCTTCCAGCCTCTCCGATACCTGTTGACAGATAGGTGTGCAATAATGAATTATCTCCGTTGCCATATAAAGCGAAGTTGCTGAAGTAATAATACTCGCTGTTACTGGTTATGGAAGATATTCCACTCGTCGAGAATGCCGCAGAGCCTATATAAGTTACAGACTTAGGTATTGTTACATTAACTAGATTGGAACAATAAGCAAAGCATGCTTTTGCAATCTCGGTAACACTATTGGGAATACTGTATCTCTTTAGGGAGGATGTTGCAAGATAAACGACTATCTTCGACATATCTTTTGTAAAGAGTATTCCGTTTACCTTGTCAGGCTTTGTTACAACATAATTATCATTGTCCATAACGATGATTTCTTCAACGTTATAGGCACCCTTCATAAATGCATCCTCTATCTCAATAACATTATAGAGAATTGTCAAAGAGCTTATCTCCGTATGATCAGCCAAAGCCCCTTCCTTAATACCGACGATCTTGTAACGTTTTTCACTATCTCCAATACCCTCTCCGCTTCCTTGGACATAGGTATATAAAGGAAGAACTATCTCAAGATAACCACTTTCAAGGTTTGCACCCTTTACGGTATTCATATTAGCTATGTACGCAAGATTGTCACTATTCTCGTCTTTAGCATCGACATAAATGTAATCAAAATTCTTATAGCTTGTCCAAGGCTTATAAATAGCCGGCATAGAAGTATTACCTGTGTACCACTCAAAAGACTCGAGCATTTCGCTTTCCTCGGGAAGCTCTCCATAATAGGTATGAATGAAATACAAGTGCAAATTAGAATACTTTTGTTCGACACTGTCTGTATTATCGGGATTATCTCCACAGGGACCATAGGCAATAATCTTTCTCGAATTGAAATCTGAAAGTTCTTCATCGGATAAATAGCCGATACCTAAAATATCATTATCACCCCAAGTAAGGTTTCCCACATCGGATTCAAAGTAAATATAGCTTAGGTAATCCATATGCGCAAAAGCTCTGTCACCGATTACAACAAGGGAGATGGGAAGCTTTAAGCGTGCAATATTTGTACCCTCAAATGCTCTTGCCTTGATTTCACTAACGTTTTGAAGTGCCGAACTTGCACCGTTATCAACCTCGTAAAGAGAATCATTCATATCATAAGCATAGGAATACAACATCGTATGCAATGAGGATTTTGAATAGTTATACAACACTCCGTTCTCAAAGGAGTAGCTCTTATTGCCATTCGCAATTTCCAGTTTAGTAAGCTGTGTACAATAGCTAAATGCACCTATTCCGATTTGTGTGACCTTATCGGAGAAGTAAATCAATTCAACATTGTCGTTACCCGCAAAAGCACCTTGATAAACGATGTTTACATCGTACACATAGGCGATCTGAATTTGTTTTCCGTTTTTGTTAATGGTGTCAATCTTAACACTTATAGATTCTTGAGAAGACACGTCGACATTATCAACAATCTCGGACTCTTCAAAACGTATCTCTACATATTTTTGAGACGCTAAAACTGTATGAAGTGCATTTCCTTTAAATAGAATACCCGAAAGGAATATATAGGAACTACCCTCTTCTAGCTTGATATCCGTTAATTCATCACAATCTGCAAATGCACCGTAACCGATTGTAAATTGATTATTCTTGTCTAGAATTCTAACACTTTCAACATCGGTTCCTTCAAAAGCATAATCACCTAAAGAAGTGATCAATTCTCCGTTTGCATAAATAGGAATAACTATATTCTTATGATCAGAATTACACTCGTGAGCCTTTAAACCTACAATGGAGTCTCCTGAACCATTATACTCGAAACAATCCTTATGTGTATGAGTGTATAGATTAATGTTATATCCTTCCTCGATCAAGGAATTAATATAATGCTCGAAGCCGCAACCGATTTCTGTATATATCCCGTTTTCGGTCTTTCCATAGGAGGGCATATAAATATTAATGCCGCCCTCTTGTGCTAGAGAAGCCAAGGAATTGAATACGCCCTCACCCTTAGACGGTGAACCGATGTAGGACTCAACATATATGGTTTTCAGGTTTTGCGCATAAGCATAGGCACCCGACAATATTTCCGTAACCGGTATATCAGAGCCCAACCAATGTACCATTCCAACGCTGTTTGCAGGATATGCGATAAAGGTGGCAGAGCTCTTATCATCGGAATTATAACGATATAGAGCACCATAAGCATCGGTAAAGAAGTTGTGGTTATCTTGTGATACAACAAACTCATTCATTGATACGCAACCTACAAATACATCGTTACCGATAGATTCAACACCCTTTCCTATAGTAACCTTATTCAGTGCTTTTATACCATAGAAGGCTCCGTTTTCAATACTCTTTACCGAGTCGGGTACAACAAAGGAGTCATCCTCGTTGACAGCAATATATACTACCAAACTTTCAAGAAGCTTTATGGGAGAATCATTGTACTCAGATTGTCCTTCACTAAACTTGTATAAAACACCCTCTTTATATTCAACACTCTTAACATCCTCATAACCCTGTACGGTTATGCCATCAAGGGTAACGTTTAGAATTAGTTCGACTTCATTAGCATTTCCGTTTTTCAAATAGGACAGGGTTAAAGTATGTGCCCCTTCCTTTAAGCCGTCAAGAACACCCTTAGAAATCTTAATTCCGTTATTATTATCTTCAAAATCAACACTAGCTATTAACTTGATTGACTGTACGTTAGATAAATCGATAAGCGAATGAGTAAGTAAAGCATAATTGTCAACATACACAATAGGCTCGGCGTATGTATTGTAAACGACGGTATTCAAAGAAGTGTTTACAATTATTGAATAGAGCTCGGTACCCAATCCGTTATATAGTTTAAGGACGTGTTGGCCGCTAGCCAATCCCTTTATAAGATTAACGTCCAACCTGATTGCAGTTGTGTTACCCGCCACGTTTTCAACCGAAACAAGCTTGAAATCGGGTTCTGCATTCAATACAGCATCATAATAGGTTACATCTTCATCAAGCTCTATGTCATCGTTTTGAATCAATGCATACAATCTTTCAAATGTGTACGGAGAACCGTCACCGGGGACTATTTCCGAAAGGTTCATACAATCGGACAAGGCACCTGTTCCGATTGAGTTTATTGTAGAAGGCAATGTTAACCTTAGTATTTCCTTGTTATGGGCAAATGCCTCATCGCCTAAAGCGGTAACAGGATATGATACAATATCCTCACCTACATATAAGAAAGAACCTTCTTTTACAACGTAATAGCGATCGGGTACAACTAAATCACAGTGATTTCCAAAGCAAACGTGTGTTTTAAGAGAAGTAACAATGGCATAGCTTCCACCATTTTCTTCAACCTCAAACTCGAAACAGAGATTGGAAAGCATATCATCGGTATAAGAAGATATATCGTGAACATAAATATATTTTCCAAGGTTTGAAATAAAGCTCTGACTATTAAAGTACCGATTGAGACTAGCATTGCTTCCGTCATAGTAAATATTCAACCTACTGTCATCAACAGGTTGATAATCTGTAAATGCACCCTCGTAAAGCTCGACATCACCCGCAAAGAAGATTTCCTCTAGGTTTATGGATTCAAACGCACTCAAACCCACGCTAGTTACATTTGAACCAATAGAGATGCTTGTCATACTTGTATTCAAGAAAGCGTTGTCTCCTATATTTTCAATCGATTCGGGAAGGGCAATACCTACAAGGTTCTCAATATCGTTAGCAAAAGCATAAGCACCTATGCTTGTAATAAGTTTACCGTTAAAATAGGAGGGAATATAGATAACGCTATTCTCATCTATTACAATATCCGACACAAAACCGCTAATCTCAAGACTTCCATCCTCTCTGTCTACTGTTTCAAATGAATCATAAGATAGGGTTTGTCGATAGTTTATGCCTGCTTTCATACAAGCATAACGAACATCGTAACAAGAACCTACACCGTAAATAATTAATTCCTCGGAATTGTTTTCGAATACGTCTTCAGCGAAGTTGGCATCTGAAGAGAAGAATATCTGTTTCAAATTCTTTGCATTATGGAATGCACCGGAACGAATCTCGGTTACTGTTGAAGGAACGTCAAAAGAAGGATTGCTTAAGCTGAACATATACATGATAAGCTCGCTCTTCTCTTCTCCATTCAACTTATATAATCCACCATGCTCATACGTGAAATAATTATTATGAGTTAAACCTGATATTGTAGAAAGTTTATTCGCACCACTAAAGGCACCTGATTCAATTTCTCTTACATTTTCGTTAAGAAATAGGTTTTCAACGATAGAACCGTCAAAAGCACCCTTCTTAATCGTTACAATTGAATCGGGGATTGTGTAGGTAACAAGGTTAGATAGGCAGATGTATAATATCGAATGAGTATCATAATCTGTCAATACTCCGTCAATAAAGGTATAGTTTTTATTATTACCATCAACATAGATTTCACTTAGTTTGTCGGTTCCTGCAAATGCTCCGGGATAAATTCTATTGATCTCACTTGAGATTGTGAGAGAATACAGTTTAGCTTGACCGTTAAAGGTGGTTGAGGATATAACCTTTATAGGCGAACCTTTGTAATATGCAGGCATAACTATATTGATATGTCCCAAGGTACATTCGTGATCCTTCAAGGAAAGTATCGTGTAACAGTCCTCTCTCTCATCATACATCAAATTGAAGCACTCCGGATCGGTTACACTGTTATAGTTGACATACTTGGAATAAGCCTTCTTGGAAAACTCATTATATACATTGCCGCTTTGCGGTCCGTATATCTTAAGCTCCTTAGAAGAATTGCTTACCAGTCCTGTTCCTATGCTGTAAACATCTCCTCTGAAATAAATTTCTGTTAGCTTTGAACACCCTACAAAAGCATAACTTCCAAGAGAATCTAAACATTGAGGAAGTGTTATAGTACGAAGATTACGCATATATGCGAAGGCACTATCCATAATGGCATTTATATTTTCGCCGATAAATATCTCCTCCACGTTATCCGTAGAGTTACCCTCGATATTGGAATTGAAAGCATTTTGTCCTATTTTTGTTATAGAATAAGCATCACCGTTAACATCATAGTATAAAGAGGGAATTACAACCTTAGCATCATTTCCCGAATAGGATATAATACATGCCTCATTTCCTTTAAGTTCGATTTCAAAGCCGCATTGATCTTTTTTATCACATCTCCAGTTTATCAAATTAAAGGAATAGCCCTTTTCAAGCGTTAATTTCTCAAAGTAGCTGTAAGCGCTTGTTTTTTGCTCGATAACATCATTGCCGGTATTATAAAGCTTATAGAAAGGAATGTAGAACTTGGGATTAATTGATGTTAAATCCCTATTGAGGAAAGCTGTATATTTCAAGCTACTGCTGGTTTCATCACCGATATTAAGAGGAATATCGCCCGCTCCTCTAATTAAATCGCCTCTAAAATAAACATCGACAAGGTTGGAACAACCTGCAAAAGCATATGCACCCAAGGTATTGATTCCTGCAGAAATTGTTACATTTTCAAGTCTGGTACAATTCTCGAAAGCACCTGCGTGAATGTTAATAACACCGGGTATATAGATTGAAGTCAATCTTGAACAACCATAGAATGCATTCTTATTGATTGTAATAACCGACTCCGGAAGAATAATACTTATGAGCTTTGACTCATAGAAGGCACCTTCGGAAATGGAGGTAACAAGACATTCTTTCGTGTTGTCACCACTGCCAACCGTGATATATTCGGGTATCTCTATACGTGAATGGCTCTTAGAGCAAATATGATTTTTAATTCCCGTAATAGTTATCGTCCCGTTCTTTTCAATATAGGTTAAGCATGAATCTGTATCTGTGGACAATGTGTAATCGGGATAATTTTTGACAAAGTATTGTTCTAGATTGCTGTTTTCTTGCAAATTGATAACGAGCATATCCTTTGATAAATCCTTAAATGCGTCTTGACCGATCTGATACTCGCCTCCAATCACTGCAATATCACCGCCAAAGAAGATGTTCTTAAGGTTCAAGCAGCTATAGAAAGCTTGACTTCCGATATACTCAATTGTAGAAGGGAGGTAAATACTGTAAAGCCTTGCAACACCGGATAAACCGTATTCGGAAAATGCCTTATCACCTATTGAAGTTACCTTATAACCGTTAATATAGGCGGGAAGAATAATACTTAAATTGTTGTCGGTATAGGCAAGACGGTCAATACTCTCAATCGAAGCAGTGCCGCCCGAAATCTCATAAGTAAAACGAGTTATAGATTCACAATTTGCGAACGAGTATTTGTTTTCTGTAGCCAGCTCAAGATTTGCTCCGTCGGGACTATAGAAAACAACTCCGCTATTATTGTCGAAGGCTCCGCTTGCAACATAGTCGACATCGTTTTCAACATAAACAGAGGCAAGATTGGAACAACCGACAAAAGCCCCTTGATGGATATATCCGGCATAGGAGGAGAAGGTTACGCTATATAAATCATAGCAATCTGCAAAAGCATTCTTGCCAATATCTGTTTTGCCTGAAAATACCACGGACTCTAGCTCTGGAGCATTTTCAAATGCACTTTCTCTTATACTTGTTATTGTAGAAGGTATGGTTAAACGAGCTTTATTGTTAGAGGGTAAATAATAAACTATTTCCGTCTTATTCTTGTTATAAATAAATCCGTTATCGAAAACAAAATATGCATTATCTCCGAAGTCAACTTCCGTAAGATTGGTGCAGCCCTTGAAAATATTAGTACCAATATTCTCTAAGGATTTACTCATCACTATTTTACTTAGATTGGAAGCACCTTCGAAAGCGTTGTTTTTGATATCCTTTACGGTGTCAGGAATAACATAAGTATCTGCATTCGATACAGCAAGATAACCAATAAGAACAGTGCCGTCCTTATTGAGCAATGCACCGCTTGTCATAGTTCCGTTATCATACTGTGTTACAAAGGAATACTTTGTATTATTCTCATCGATATCCAAGGATTGTAACGATGTACAACCTGCAAAAGCATTTGAGCCGATCGATGTTATGCTTGCCGGGATATATATGGTAATGATATCCGTGATGCCCTCAAATGCACCCTCCTTGATTACTCTTACAGGATAACCGTTAATCTGGGAAGGAAGCTTAATGTAGGAATGACCTTGACAAGAATGATTGCGTAAGCCCTCAATTGTAACATAAGGGTTGCTTCCCGATGAAATAGAATAGATTAAACAACTCGAAGGAGTATATTTATTAAAAGCAATATCGGAAGCAGAGGTTTGGAAATAAGCAGCAAGTGCCGTGATCGAACCGTCAATTAGTTCAGGTCCAAAGACCAACAACTCTTCATTACAGTTATCAAATACGCCCTGTCCCAAGCGGCAGTCACCCGCAAAGGTTACACCTGTTAGATATTCGTTACGTAAAAACGCTCTGTTCATTATGTCTTGAACACTTGCAGGAATATATAAACTTACTAAGCCACATCCTGCGAATGCTTCTTGACCGATGCTTGTTAACCCTTCGAACAAGACAACCTCGGAAAGATTCTTACAATTATAGAATGCATTGTCATTGATATTCGTAACGGTTTCGGGAATAACAACCCTCTTTAAATTAGTAGAAGAGAAGCCTCCGACATACTTAACGGGATAACCCTCGATATATGCCGGAATAACAAGTTCCTCCACTAGAGCTATCAAACTCGCATCGGCGGTTGAAAGGAATCCTAAAACGGAAGCGTAATTATCGCTTGCCTTAATTTCCGTAACGAGTATATCCGTTGAGCTCCATTGCTTTGCAATATGTCCCAAATTGTTACAAGCATTAACTAGAGCGGTGTCTGCATTTTGAGAATAAACCGTGATCGTTTGATTGAGACCACTTAAAGCATTTTCCCACTCGTTTCCGTCTAACAAATCCTCCTTCAACACATAAATACATTCCAAATAATCACTTCCTTGGAAAGCTCTCTCTCCAATACTGATTATCGATTGACAGATAACTTGTTGAAGGATGTTATCGTTATATGCAAAAGCATAGCTACCTATCTTCCATACATTCTCAGGGATCTTGTAGGTTTGAAGAGAATTCGTACATAAATAGGTGTGCAGGATACTATCATAGGATTTATCTCCGTTGGTACGTTCACTGTATTCAAATATAACGCCGTTTTCAACCTTGTACTTTGTATTGCCGGAACCAATTGTGATATCCAGTAATGAGCCGCAATTGGCAAAGCTTGCCATGCCCAAATAGGTCAAAGAGTTCGGCAAAGCGATACTTTCTAAAGACACACAATCACTAAAAGCAAAATCCCCGATACTCTCCAGCACAATGGATTGATTGTCGACTTTTCTCAATGATGTACAATCGGCAAATGCATAAGCTCCGATTTTGACTGTAGGAGAAGGAATTGTTATTTCCGCAAGATTGATACATCCCATAAATGCCGACTCTCCGATTTCAACAATTGTTGAAGGAAGTACTATTGACTTAATTACCGCCTTTCCGTTAAAAGCATTATTGGCAATTTTTACGATCGTATAAGCAACGCCGTCCTTTTTGGTAATTTCGGAAATAATAAGATTAGTATGACCTCCGACACAGTCATTATGTGCCTTGAGATTGGTAATGGTTGCAGTTAAGTTTTCTTCATCATAAATAAAATCGAAGCAAGAACTTTCAGATACGATTGACACGGTCAAAGTAAAGGTAAAAGGCTTTACCAATGAGGTATTATCAGGTGTAAACACGACATTATATCTTAATGTGGAAGGAGATACTTTATCATGACTTACCCAACTATAGGTTCCGCTGATAGGTATATGCACACCGTTTTCATCCCTATAACCTTTTATGATCATTTTAGCATCTGTTGCATCGATGATCGAATCGTCAAGATAAGACCCGCTTTCGACTCTCTCACTGACTATAGGCTTTATAGAGTTATCCGCATCGATTTCCGCTTGAATAACATTTACCGTAAGGTAAACTGTTTTACTCTCATATTGTCCGTCGGTAGGTGTAAAAATTGCTTGATACTTATTATCTGCCTGAGTGCCCGGATAAATGGTAGGATCTGCCCAGCTAAGCACTCCGTAAACCACCTTACTCTCGCTTTCAGGCTTGGGTTTTCCGAATTCATCGGTTTCAAATGCATAAGCAGTACAAGCAGGAAGAGGAACATTTGCCAAAGAGGTTCCGAAGACAATACCTTCAATCGGTGAAAAAGAACTCTCCGATATATTGTTCAAAGATAACTTTGTAACGGTTACGGGAATCTTTACCTTAAAGTCTTCGGCATCAAAGTATTCCGCTATCGAGGTGTCTGTCAAAGTAAATACCGCATCGCAAAGATATGTATCCAATTCTCCTGACGGTTCATAGGAATCGACTAAAGCTTGGGGATTGCTCCACTTGAAGTAACCGGGGAGAACCCTAGTATCATACGATGAAGTTTGTGCATTGTAATATTTGTAAGTGACTCCGGGAGTAACATCGGGGTCGTCCACCCAACCGCATTCCTCTAGAGTCTCTTTATACCTTACCGGAGAAGCTTTGGGTAGTATGATTTCAACATCGGGATAGCCGACTTCAAGGGAAATCAATTGAGGGAAATCGGCATTATTAATAACTATAGGAGCATATTCGGTTGTGTCGTCGGGAGTAAATACGACGGCATAATAACCGCTCTTATTGGGAACATAGTCTAGGTTTTCCCATGAGAAAGTTCCTTCGCATTGGTCGGACATACCTCTTTCTTTTGCTTTTTTTCCGATCAACTCACTTTCTAATAGGGGTTGACCGTATTGGATAGCCTTGGCTGTAGGTACTTCGTAAATAGAGGAATCGGAGAATGTCGGAGAAAATCTCGACACTGTAAGATCCATTTCGATAGCAGTATATGCTTGGAAATTGATCGTGTCTGTAGGTTGGAAAATTGCGGTATATTTCTTTCCGCTATTGTTAACTTTTACTAAAGGAGTATTGGAATCGTCAAAAATAATATATGTATCAGTTGCTTCGTCATATTCACCCCAAGAAAGAGTGCCTCTAACCGTCGTGTATCCCTCGCCGTTTGTCTTCGGGATACCAAAAGTATAGCCCTTAATTGTGCTATAAATAAGTTTATCACCACTGGTAAGAGGTGAACATGTGGGCGCATTGATCATTTGAGGTGTTGCAGGAATTACCGTTACAGGCAAGCAATCGCCTGTACTCTTCTTCATGCTAACCGATTTATAATTTCTGTAATAAGAGGAGGGATCGTCTTGTGCGGATCCTTGTGGAGTGAAGATAACATCGTACTTTTCAACCTTACCGCTTACAGTAACACTCTCCCAAGAAAAGGTACCTTTTACATACTCACCGTCAACACCTTCGGTATAAATTGCCGAATCGGCAACGGTTACGGATAATTCCTCATTGTCCAAAGTTTTTCCGTATTCAACGGAATAAGAGCCGTTTTTAAGAGAGGGCCATTTCTTGACAATAGGATCTGCCTTTTCAATCACTACAACGCCCGAGGCAATTACGGTATTGTAACCCTTGGCGGAAAAGGTTATTTGAGCAGTATAGGTGCCTGCATAGACACACTCATCAACATATTCACCGTCTTCAGAATAATAGGAAACGGTCCAGACTCCGTCACTATTGGTTCCGTCATAGGAATATTTACCATCCGAGGTTGATGCGATAATGCTGACAGGAGAATCACTATAGGTATCATAAACGTCGTTGACTATAATTGACACTGTATCGTTTTTCTTGCAGCCTGTAAAGAATAGGCATGCCGATACCAAGGTGATTGCGATTATCATGCAAAGCAATGTAAGTTTAAAAATCGATTTCCTCATATATTTACTCCTTTTTCAAATGGCAGCGTAACCAAAAAAATTACGAGAATTCCCCGCCATTTAGAATATATTACCAACTCACCCCAAAAAAAGTCAACACTCTCGTGCGTAATTATATATATATAATAATTAATTTATTTTCTTGTTAACTTAAGCCAATTTATTATAATATAAGTGAAGTTTTCTTATCTGAAATTTATCAAAAAATTAACCGCATTAGGGGGTTTTATACCATCCGTTTGCATACTCTTTTTATCTTATTAAACAAAAAAAACGCAAGATAAAAGCTTGCGTTTCAGAAATCCAAAAACCCACTCTATGTAGGCTTACTAGTTTTGGCTAGTATAGAGTAATTGTCTAATGCTTAGCCTAGGTGTGACTCAATATACTCTTGAGCCTTACCGATTGTGGTCAATTCTCGAATAACATCGTCTTCAACCTCAATCTCAAAAACATCTTCGATATTGTAAATGAACTCCATTATGTCCAAGGACTTTGCCTTTACATCCTCGATAAAACGTGTGTCCGGAGTAAGAGAATCGATACTTACACCGAATTGCTTTGCTATAAGATTATATAACTTTTCCTTTATATTCATAATGCCTCCTATTAATCATTCTTTCTTTTTTCAGCTTGTACTCTGTCTATCCATACAAATTCAACATTGTCGGTAGCCTCGCACACGCTGATAATTATATCGTTTTTACACTGTGTTACAAAGGATAGTTCCCTTCCGTTATAAGACACGCTATCCCCTGATGTATCTATCGCAAGGATTTCTTTATTTACGCCTATTTCAAAGAACTTTCCCAATGCCTCTTTTTTGGTCCAACCGGTATAGAAGGACAGATAGTCACCCTTCTTTATTTTCTCTCCGAAGTATGCATTTGCAAGTTTAAAGCAGGAAGGTCTCTCTTTTAATGATTCAATATCAACACCGACATGATCGTCGGAAATCGCAACAACAACATATCTATCTTTGTGAGAAATAGAAACAAACTGATTACCCTCAACAAAAAATGGTGCACCGTTTTCCTTTCTGTCGATTTCCGGAAGAGAAAGCCCCTCGATTAGGCTCGCCATAGGATACCCGTTGAGAACATATACGTCGGTTTTAGGCATTTTCAAACTCCTCAGTTACACTATCGGCACCTTCGCAACTCTGTTCAACATCGTTCACTTGATCGATATTTTCTCCGACTTGCGATTCTTGAAGGCTTTCATTTTCTTGTTCATCCTCTAGATCGTCCGCCGCTTCATAATCAAGGCAAGAATCATCAAACGAAGTATAGTTCATCATTGCAAAAGAATTGATTAAAAGGGATAGAATAGGCACGCCTAGCACAATAACAAGCATTCCATACCAAGGGAAGGTCATACTTTGAATTGCAACCCTCAAAATCAATAAAAGTACGCTAACCAAAAAGAGGAGTCCGCCCTCTAACACAAACATAAAAGATAGAGGACTTCTTTTAGTGACCTCTGCCAATCTTTTTTGCCTTGCAAAATCCTCTTCCGTTAATTCCCTACTCTCGTCAAGGTTTTCGTCAATCAAAAGACATTCCTTTTTAATGATTCGGTCAACCCTTTTGTTCTCGTTGACTAAAAGTGCTAAACCCAAACAAAAGCCGAAGGCTCCAAATAAAATACCAAATATTGATACGATTACAAATGGTAACATATTATTTCTCCTTACTATTCATCAACACTAAGACCGCCTACGGCATTTTCCGTCTCCGGTGGCGGGGTCATTTCGTCGGGATTAAAGGGAATGTCTGCAGGTATTGCCTCGATAGGCTCAAGATTTGGTTGAGCTTTCTCTTTACTCTCCTCTATCTTTCCCTGTAAATCAATAGGATTTTCGTTAACAACACTGCTTACTGAAATAGGTTCCCCGCCTCCCTGCGGTGTTCCGTCCTTTCCATATGTAACAATCTTTTGCAATACGTCCTCGCTTTGCGGTACAAAATGGAAGTATTGTCCGTCCCAACGAAAAGCTAACGAACCTTGTCTACCGTTACGATATTTTCCGACAATCAGTTCTATAATCTCGTTTTGCGGATCTTGATTCTTTTCTTTGTAGAGGAATAAAACTATATCTGCATCTTGTTCTATAGAACCCGAATCTCTTAGATCGAACAATTGAGGCTTTTCCTGTCTTTGTTCTGCAGCTCTTGATAACTGAGAAAGCAATATGACGGGAACATTAAGTTCTTTTGCCAACAACTTGATTCTTCTACTAATGTAAGCAACTTCTTGTTGACGACTTTCACTCTTCTTGTTATCGGGAGTATCCATCAATTGCAAGTAGTCGATTATAATCAAGTCAAGAGTGTTGTGCTCAAGTTTGAACTGCTTACATTTGCTGAAGATTTGCATCGGGTTGGTATTTGCCGTCTGATCGATATAAATTCCGCTTTCACAAAGAATCGCGGCGGCTTGTCTTAAGTTGGTATAATCCTCTAAGCCGAGTTCGCCTCTGTTAATCTTTTGGTTATCTGTCCTTCCTAGATTGCACAGCATTCTGGTTACAAGCTGAGACGCACCCATTTCCAGTGAAAAGATAAGAATATTCTTCTTTTCGTGGTTCTTATAGCCCTCGTATGCAATATTGGTGGCAATATTCAAAGCAAACGCGGTTTTTCCGATACCGGGACGTGCGGCAAGAAGAATTACATCTGACGGCTTTAAGCCGTTAAAGTGGTAGTCAAAGTTTTTAAAGCCTGTCATTAAACCACGTGCCTTTCCGTTTATACCTTCATTTTGTATATCCTCAATTACCTTCGGAACAACGTCACCGACAGAAACCAAGCTTGTGCCATGGGTGTTTTTTGCTAGGTCTAAAACTAATTGCTCGGCATATTCTAAACATGCATCCGCATCCTCTGCCACATAGACTCGTTCGGCAATTGCGTTAGATGCATCCAGCAACCCTCTTAAGAGAGTGTTTTTCTTCAAAATTGCATAATAACCCTCATAACCTTGTACCGTGGGTATAAAATCGGACAATTCGACCAAATAATCCAATCCTACAACCTCGGGGTCCGCACCTACCGAGGGAAGTTTTTCGGAAACACTTACGATATCGATTTCCTGTCCTCTAGCCTCCAAGGCAAGCATGGCATTAAAAACGTACTTGTTTTTT
Source organism: uncultured Christensenellaceae bacterium (assembly GCA_964561145.1). GTDB lineage: Bacteria > Bacillota > Clostridia > Christensenellales > CAG-1252 > RUG14300. The sequence continues at coordinate 90,706 of CAZLNZ010000003.1, read as the reverse complement.
ACATCAAAAAAATCCCTTTCGGAAAGCTTGCCAAGCATCGTCATAGATATCTTTCTGTCAAGTAACAAACAAGCAAGCATGCTCTTTTCTGCTTCCAGACTGTTCGGATAACGTTTTATTCTCTTTTCTTTTTCGTTTGCCATATATTTTCCTCTTACAATTTAGGTTTTTCCCCTTCTTTACGCTTGTTTTTCTCGTTGATTATAGTACCAACAACCAGCACAATAGCAATTGCCACTACACCTAATCCTATTCCGATAACCTCCCAAACCCAAACAAGCGGGGTCTTTTGGTAAATCGTAAACTCATTATTAGACAGGGGATCCAACTTCCATACATACGCCGTTTGTCCGCCGACCTCGTAACAATCATCATATTCCCTAGCATATACGCTTTTAAAGGCATGACTATATTGGAAGAACACTTCGACCTGACTGTAATCACAGTCTAAGTTCTTCATTGCTTGATAGGCAAGTTCGGAAAGTTCCTCTGAATACCCGTCGTCATCTAGATACTCATCGAAGGTTTCTAATGTTTCGTCCAAGTATATCTCTTGTATAGCACAATGCATATCGTAAGATAAATCGGCATTACTGCTAACCTCCTTAAGTGAAGCACAAAATAGCTTGGGGAACAATGGATTATAATGCCTCATATACACTATGGCATAATTTACAAAAGAGATCTTGTTAGCCGGATTGAGGGTCCCGACATATTCATGATATAAAAGATTAATATCATTGAACTCAGCCTCTTCCTCTCCGATTTCGTCTCCCGTTATTCCAAAAGCAATCTCGTAGTCCGTTTGCGTAGGATAATAGTATCTCAAAATCAAAGAATCACCCTCCTCGGGGGTTACAACGCTTGCGTATATATTATTCTCCGAGGTATATATAAACAACGAGGTAACAGCCTCCTTTTGTCTAAGATAATCGGCATCTTCACTATTAAAATTGACCTTGAGCTCCATTGTCCTTGCACCATAATCATCGATAGTGATAGAATACCACACCTCGGCACAACCGCTCAAGGTACAGACTAAAACTACAATTAAGATTAAAAATGCAATTATCTTTTTCATAGATCCTGTAACTGCTTTAAGGTATCGGCAAAGAGAGCAAATGCCTTTTCAAAAGGTTCCTTACTTGTGAGGTCAACACCCGCTAAAGCTAGAATATCCAATGGCGCCATGCTACCACCGGCAGATAAGAACTTCTTATAGTTCTCAACAGCTCCGTCCTTACCCGACAAAATATCACTTGCAATTGCCGTTGCGGAGATAAGACCGGTTGCGTACTTGTAAACATAATAACTTGTATAGAAGTGAGGAATACGCGCCCATTCATACTTAATAACAGGGGTTAAGAATTCCGCTCCGTAGTATTCTCTTACCAAATCCTCGTAAATACCACAAAGAACTTCAGCAGATAAGCCTCCACCGTTTTCTACAACTTCGTGTGCCTTCTTCTCAAATTCAGCGAACATTGTTTGACGGAAAATTGTACTCTTAAACATGTCCATAACATATGACAACAAGAATTTTTTACGGTCTTTATCCGCTGTCTTTAATAGATAGCGAACCAAAAGAGTTTCATTGACGGTTGATGCTATCTCAGCTACGAAAATCTTATATTGTGCGGCATCATAAGGAAGTGCATTGTCGGAAAAATAGGTATGCATGCTGTGTCCCAATTCGTGAGCAATGGTAAACACCTCACCCAAGGTGCCGTTGAAATTCAAAAGAATATACGCAGGGTGTCCGTAAACGCCCCAGCTATATCCACCGCTACGTTTTCCTTCTGTTTCGTAAACATCGATCCAACGCTCCTCTCTAGCCTTCTTCAGCAACTCGATATAATCCTCACCCATTGGTGCCAAACCCTTCAGTACCAGTTCGAAGGCATCGTCGAATTCATACTTGCCTGCATCATTGTGTTCGATTTCCGTATACATATCATATGCTCTATGCATACGCAAGCCAAGTCTCTTTTTACGATACTTAAGATACCCTCTTAAATCAGGAATTGCCTTGTGAACCTGTTCGATAAGGTTCTCATATACTATCTTGGGAATGTTATCGCTATCCAAGGCATACTCCAAACAAGAATCGAAGCCTCTTATCTTTGCGGAAAATACATCCGATTGAATTTGTCCGTCATAGTTGGACGCAATTGTATTGATCATATTCTTGTAGCCGTTAAACATGGAATAATGTGCTGCTTTTCTTACCGCTCTATCCTTCGATTGCATCAATTCACCATAGGTTCCATGGGATAATTTAACCTTTTTTCTTCCAACCTTAACAGGTTCCCACTTAATATCTCCGTTATCAAAACGGCTAAAAGTGTTTTTGAAGCCATCCATAACAGGCGAAACCTTTGCCAAAAGCATTTCCTCTTTTTCCGACAAAATTCTATCCTTCTTTCTTGCATACTCCTTAAACTCATAAGAATAAGCCTTAAAAGCGGGATCAGCCGATATCTCAAGTAATTGCTCGACAGAATAGCTTGCAATAATCTCGGGAACAATATATGCCATCATTCCGTAAAACTCAGAGGCAACATTATTCAATGAAGCAACATATTGTTGATATTTACCAACTCTAACATCCTCATGATTCCTCATATTGGCATAAACGTAGAGGGTTTCAAACTCCAAGCTCAAATCACTTGAAAGCAAAAGACACTCCAATAAGACTTGCTTATCCTTAAGCTTTCCCTTATATTCGATTATCTCCTTATAGCTTTCGCCAAAACGATTAAGTCTTTCCTCCCAAGCATCATCGCTTTCGATAAGCTTGGTTAAATCCCATTTATACTTTTCAGGAACAGAATTTCTATCGTTATATTTCATATAAACCTCCGTTTATCGTTTTTAATTTTAAAATCCCAGGTTTCTCGACAAACATTTACAGTTTTTTCAAGCCCTCAGACTATAGCTTTTGGTCTCCGAATTGAATGATGTTTTTCTTACGTAGCAACTCGCTAACCAAGAAACTGACCGCTGCGGGAATCACGAAAAGGGTGAGTACGATTCCCAAAACATATTTCCAAACAGGAATACCTGCTTCTTGCGATGCCTCGATTACACCAAACAAGCCGACAAGACCTGAAGTACCCATACCGCCACCGGAAGCATTACATCTCATATCAAGTAACACTGCGACTAAGCCGCTTATAGCACTTGCAATTATCTCGGGAAGCATTATAACGGGCTTCTTCATTATATTGGGGATCTGAAGCATGCTTGTTCCCAAGCCTTGCGATATCAATCCGCCAAAGCCGTTCTCTCTAAAACTTGCAACGGCAAAACCTATCATATGAGCAGCACATCCCGCAACTGCGGCACCGCCTGCAATAGACAATGATACGGTGTCGGTTGCAGCACCGGCTATTGCCACCCAAATCGCAGCCGATGAGGTAGGCATCGTAAGGAGAATACCCATTACGACGGCAACAAAGATGCCTGTTATTATCTTCACACCTGTGCCTGCATTTACGGCTAACACCAAAAGCTTAGCAATAAGGTCAACTAGTTTGATAAAGGGATACGCCAAGAATAAGCCTACAAAGCACAAAAGAAGTGTACCCAAAGGAATAAAGATAATGTCAAACTTAGTTTTACCGGCATAAAGGCTAGAGACTTCTAGTGTCAACAGGGCAACAACATAAGCACCTATAGGATTACCCGGTAAGCCTTTGGCAAATACGGTGCCGAATATCGAAAGCATTTCTTCATAACCACCGGATGACAGCATTGTCGATAGGATATTTCCTGCCCAAGCTCCGATAAAGCCCGATACTGCAGTTGAGAATATGACAAGCGGCTTACATTTAAGTTTGTATGCCATTCCGACACCGATTCCCGCTCCCATCAATACCTTTGCAAGGTTTCCGAATATCTTTAAAGTATTTCCGAACCAATTATCACCACACCATCCACCTATCTGACATAAAATCGTGCCGGCAATAAGGGTCGCGAATAGTCCGAGAGCCATTCCCGAGAAAGCATCTATAAACCAACGGGAGAACAGTGCCTTTACCACGTTTAAGAATTTGCTTCCTTCACCCTCGGTGATATCAGCCCAAAAATTATCCTCACGCCTTGGTGCTGCCGTTTCTTCCGCAACCAGCTCCACTCCGCCTATATCGTCACAATCCTCCGAGGAGGATTCAATCTTACAATCATCGGAATATGCTTTGTCCTTTTTCATTTTCTTTTTACCTCTAGCTTATTCTTGATACAAGCCTCATATAACAGTACCGTTGCCGCAACACCTACATTTAAGGAGTCGCACTTACCAAGCATAGGTACGGCTAGTAGTGTATTTTTCTTTGTATACCACTCTCTTGCAATACCATATCTCTCGCTACCCATAACAAAAGCTGTTCTGTTACCATAGGGAAGCTCATAATACATTTTTTCTGCACGAGTGTCTGCCAAATAGATTGTAAAACCCTTACTCAGAAGATATTCACTACACGCATCGACACTTTCAAACTCAAAAACAGGGACGGTAAGTATTGCAAGCATACTGCTATGAATGAGTTTCGGATGGGTAAGTCTGGCTTTCCTGTTGCAAAGAAATACCGCATCTGCTCCGGCACCATCTACTACTCTTAGCATTGTTCCGATATTGCCGGGAATCTCCACTCCGTCAATAACCAATACAACTGCTTTTTTGTCTGGATGAAAGTCCTTAAGCTCATGTCTAGGAAGCTTTGCAATTGTCATCAATCCATCGGGTTTGTCACGCTCGCTAATCTTCTGATAGGTTTTTGCACTTACGACATATCTCTCGTTTGTGCGTTGTGCCAATATCTCAACAGCTTTTTCTGCTTCCGGTGTATAAATATATTCAGGACATACAATTAAGGATACAATTTCAGTGTTTTCCGAAATAATGTGTCCGTTCATCCAAATTCCCTCGGCAATAAAAAGCTTTTCGGGGTTTGGTTTAGAGTTGGACAATATACCCTTAACTCTCTTAATAACGCCGTTTTGCTCTCCAATCGCTAAAAAACCGGATAAATCCATAACACTCCTTATCGGCACTGGGCTTTATTAGGAAGTACACACTCCCACATAGTAACCGATTATAAAAACATTATAGCACACACCATATAAAAAAACAACAAAAAGGTATATTTTTACACCACGATACCCATACTAAAATATCACTAAACGGAGGTTTATTTATGGGCTTTAATCCCTTTGAACAAAAAACAAGCAAATTTATTAAGGTTTTTTCAGATTGGAAATCCTTATACCCCAAATCATATGATAAGAATTCCGTAGATCCCTACACAAAGTGTAGAATCATTCTCATGAATGGCACGGAGTTTGAAGCGGTATGGAACGGACATGCGGACAACAGAAGAATATCGGACAACGAAATAAGAAGAGAATTGGCACTAATTCGTGCATCGGAACAGCAACAGCAAAAGAGAATTGCTTGCTTAAAACCAAAAGATGAAAGTATACTGGAAACCACCATCTCCTATGAACAATTAGCGGTGGATTTAACGGCGTTTCTCGCACAAAACGTCGATGATAAATATGTTAAGCTAGCTTTAGACTTCGCTCTACTCGAAGACTTTGATCATCTATACAGGTATGCAGATCTACTAGAGCAAGAGGTCGGTGTTAAAGCCGAACGACTTGTCGGTTGTTATACCGAAATAATGCCCGCAAGACCTACGGTTGCCCATCATAGGTATCCTACGGACAATGTTAGATTTCATATAGACAATAAAACAGCCACACCGAGAACAAAACTTGCAGTATCGATAATAACCGCTGCAGAACAACAAACCATGAACTATTATATGAACATCTGCGGTTTTTATCCGACAGATGTCGGCAGAAGACTATACCAAGAGATAGGTACCGTCGAGGAAGAACACGTCACTCACTATGGTTCTTTGATAGATCCATCTCTTTCACCCTTAGAGTGCTTACTAATGCACGAATATGCAGAATGTTATCTCTATTGGTCCTGTCTAAACACCGAAACCGACTCAAACGTTAAAAAAGTCTGGTCATTACACTTAGATCAAGAGCTGGCACATCTTGAAAAGGCAGCTGAAATGCTTAAACGTTTTGAAAACAAGGAGTGGCAACAGGTAATACCAAATCCGGAATTTCCCTCAGAACTTACTCTCACATCTAACAAAGACTATGTGAGGAATATATTAAAATCCACAGTCAACCTCACATGCTGCAAGGAAAATTACTGTAAGGTTCAAGAATTATCGGACGACAGTGACTTCTTTAAGTACCAACGCATCGTCAATCGCTCGATTCAAGAAGCACCTAGTCACATCGTAATTGAAAGTGAAATAATGCAAAAAGGATGTGACTATAGATATGAGGACTCTACTAACCCCATAAAGGAGCTACGTGACGACACCAAAGATAATGTAACTGTGGGAAGATAGATGAAAGTTAATATTATTAAAATATCAAATAAAGGATTACAACCGAATTAACAAATTTACCCCGAAGATGTCTTCGGGGTAAATTTGAATTATTACGTTTAATATTTTATATGCGGATGAGATACCGAGGTTACACCTCGCCCCGTTGGGGTTCGACTTCAGGCTTTCGCCTTTCGCTCAGTATGACATTTATGCGAGCTACTGATATGATTTTTTGATTTATATAATAGATTTTACCACAGAAAAGGCTACTACGTGTAAAGGGAGCTGAATTGTGACATAGGAACAATCCTAAGAAATTATTGGCGTAAGACACACCTCAGTATTAACAAGGATGCGGTGTAAGCCTTGCACCCGACCCTACAATGTATGACAGTTTAATAACAACAATGTCTTACAAGAAACAAGTTCCTAGCATACAATACTTGGTAATAACAAGGATGCGGTGCAAGCCTTGTTGCACGCACTATGATTATAAGATTCTTACTCTGCAATGTTATCTAATACTTTTTCAAGGATTACATTCAAACATCTAGGGGATCTTGGGGGAAATAACGTTCCTCCAATACGCTTGATTTTACAAACAGATTACGGAAAGTGTTAACTTTAAATATCTTAATTAGTTTATTAAAGCTCTTCTTACTTACAATTCGCCAGATAAGCAAAGAAAGCAAGAATACTACAATGGCAACCGCCATTCCTGTTAGAGCTCCGACGAAATCAATAACAACATCGGTAAACAGACAACTGCGTCCAGGGGCAAGCTTTTGCAATAACTCTGAAATCCCTGCGTATCCAAAAGCCAAAGGAATGGATAAAAGACTGTTGTACTTCCTACGACACAAAAGCAATGCCGTCCCCATCAAGCCGAAACCCAATAAAGCACTAAGTCCTGCATGTCCCATCAGTTTTCTAACAAACATATACGGAGAGGAATAAAGGGTTACCTTTATGGTTTTATCTACATATATGCTTTCATCTATAGTGCTTTGACATCTTATAGTCAAATTTCCGTAAAAATCCGCAGTTACTAATCCGTTTTCGTTAACAGAACCACGACCTTCGACAACGCTCCATTTTACATCCTTGTTATAGTTTATAGGATATACATCAGCATAATACTGCTGCTCGCCCGGGATTATTCTGTCGTTTCCCACTATTTTTATATACTTGGGAGTCGCTTTTTCTATATTTAATGTAATGCTATTCGATAATTCGGAAGAGTACAGTGAAGTGTATGTCAAAGTTACCTCACCTGCTCCGACAACCATTGCTTGAGATGTTCCGACAATTCTTATTACCGAGGAATTACTGCTTGTAATTAAAAAATCATTATAGGCATCGTCACTTAAAACCAACAGACTCTCTAATGCAAACTCATCATTTATCTCAAGAGATATATCCTCCTTGAAAACTATCTCGGGAAGCGTGACAATGGCATCATTGGCAACAGTTAACTCTATTAGATAGCTTTTAGACTCTACACCGTTATTAATCGTGACGGTCATTGTCGTTTGACCAACCTTACGTGGATATAGATATCCATACTTATACATTGCGATATCCTCATCCTCAATGGCTAGCTCGATACAATCGTAAGTTGTTTTTCCATAGTTAAAGTTTATGTACTTCCTTTCGCCCACTGTTAAGTTATCAAATGTGGCATCATATAGCCCCAGTTCAGTACGCTCTGGGTGGTCGGGATCGAGGGGATCTTCTCCTCTACAATATATTTTGATTTGATCATAAATTTCAGGATCGCTTTTCAGATATGCCGTAACGGTTATTCCGCCCGCACTTGTCAAAGTCAACAAACCATTTTCATCTATAACCCCGTCACCGCTATAAAGATAAGGTTTGATCACATAGTCGACCTCAATATCACTTGAACCGCTTGGAGTTTGCGTTACGACAAGCTGTGCCGTATCGCCTAGAAAGAACCAGCTATCCTTGCCTACGAGACTAAGGGATATGCTTTGTGTTGTAAGGGTGCTGTTAATTTTGTCTTGTACGCCAAAGGCTTGATCGACATCCTCTGTAACAGCACTGGTAATCTTTTGAGATGCATCCGACGGAACCAAAGAAGAAGCCCACAATGCAAGCCATAAAATAATAGTGCAAGATATAGCAAATATTGAAAGTAGCTTCAAACCTTTGATATGTTTTATCATTTGATTAGCAACCCCCTATAGTAAAAAGGATCAACGTTAATATTATACTAACGATAATCCTTTTTTGCAACCCTAAAGTCGATTATTATTACAATTATTTTACGCTAAAACAAGAATATAAGTATTACTCGTCTTTTTTCGGCCCCTCTTCACCCTTTATTGAATGAATGTACCGCATTATATCTTCCTTTTGCTCCTCAAAATCTTTTTGTGCTTCAATGGAAAGTTCCCTTGTTCGTTCACTGATTGCCTCTGCCTTGAGTTCCTCTTCGGTTTTTTCCTCTGTTTTCAAACTCTTTATTTGAGAGAAAAGCTGAATTGCAAGAGATGCGATAAGTGGCAAAGCGATCAAAACCACAAGACCATAGGGAGTAATTAAAAAACTAATAAATCTACTAAAACCAACGGAAGTCTTAGAGACGAATTTCGCTTGAACGTTTTCGACCTTAACGGGTGCATCGACCGGAGCGCCATCTTTGATTCCTTGTGTTAATATATAATATCCACCAAGCTCTTCATCATAGTATTTTGCTTTTATGCATTTATGAGTAATAAGCTTTATTGAAGAATTAGCTAGTGCGGAGTCCTCGGAAATAAAGCTTACATAATCACCCTCTTCAATCTCGTCAGCGTCACAATTTTTGACCAAAATAGAGGAGCCTACCATTAATTCAGGCTCCATACTATCTGTCACTATATAAATAAACCGATAACCGAATAAATTTGCTTCTTGCCCTTTAAGTTTTGAAATAACAACAGAAACGGCACACAATACTATTATGGCAAGGAATAAGCCTGTTAGTACGCTTAAGATTATATCTATTGTTTTCCTTACTTTAGACTTGGCTTTTTTATCACTCTTAGTCATTCTTCTTTTTTCTTCCAAACAAGGACTTCTTTTTCTTCTTATCATCCTCGCTGTCATTTCCAACAATACTCTTATCCGAAAGGACCTCGTCCAAGTTTTCGTTAGTAACGCTGATGGTATTTCTAGGCTTAGGAACATAAGTGCCTAGAGTAATACCGCTAGAGGGAGTGTTCTTTGAAAAAATCTTTGTTTCCGACAATATTTTCTTGCGTTCCTCTTCTCTAATTTCCTCTTCCTTCTTTTCTCTTTTCTCAGCAAGATCCTCTACACCGTCAAAATCCCATTCATCGTCAAGTATTGAAACTTTAGGACTAGCACCTTCTAAGATTTTGCTCGGACGAACCAGTTTTCCTTCAACGGAATGATTAGCGTAGTCCACCTTAGAGCTTTTAGGTTTATATTTTGCAGTGGCGTCCAAAGGTTCATCAAAACCACGGAATACTAAATCTTCGTCATAATCGTCATCTGCCACCTCTCTTTCCTCGCTCGGAGCAAAAGTTTCGGTACTTATGGTTAAGGCACTTCTATCCAATGTGGGATCGACTTCTTCTTTGTCGGATTCGTCATCGTGAATCAAGCCTGCCTTCCTTGCATACAGATAATCGCCGTTTTCATCCTTAGAAGTTAAGGATAAATCAGCCTCGGGGACATCGGGTATAGAGATATCTACCGCTTCCATTTCTGCCGCAGTGGGGGTATCACCGATAACGATATCATCGGCGCTTTCTCCTGTATTATCACTTGCAAATATATCGAAATCACACATATCTGCGATAGACTCCATGTCAAGAATTGCCATCTTTTGCATGTTTTCCATTTCTTGATAGTGTGCCGTTATCATTTCTCTTAACGCTAACTCTTGAGCACTACGCATTTGCATAATACGAGCTTGCTCCTTCTTACGAAGTTTAAGCATTGCATTATTTTCAACCGGCTCAAGGAAGGACATTTGTCTTTCTCGCTCAAGCTGTTCTTTCAGCTTTTTACGTTCCAATTCAACTCTTGCCTTTTCTGCTTCATAAATAGCATTCAAACGTCTGTTTTCTTCAAGAATACGCTCTTCGGCTGCTTCTTTTTCAGCCTCGAGCCGAGCCAGCATTGCCTCTTCTTCCTCTCGTCTTATACGTTCTTCACGCTCTTTGGCTTCCCTAAGTTCTCTTTCCTTGGCAAGCTTCTTATTAAGTCTTTCTTGTTTCTTTGCCTCTTTCTCAGCTCTAACACGCTCCCTTTCAGCCTTTTTTTCGGCTTCCTTGCTAGCTTTTAAAGCAGCCAATTTGGCTTTATCTTCTTCTTCAACAAGTTTTCTAATAAGATTTGCCCTTTGTTCGGAATCCTTCTTAGTTTTGTTAATCTTATATTGTAAAAGAACACGATCGATAGCTCTTGTTACCTTACGCTCCTCTTCTCTTGTTATTTCAGCAATCTCAGGCAACTTTGTAAATACTCTCTTGGTTTCAAAAAGACTGAGCTTGAGCTCCGGAAAATCGTCGGGGACGAAATCATCGATATTCTTTGTGATATATTCGTTTTCCTTATTCTTTTCCTTTTTTTTCTTTTCCTCCTCCGAGGATTCAAGATTTTCATCGGACGTGCTTTGACGAACGATAGATTCTATAAGAATATCGTTTAAATAGATAAGATTATTAAATTTCTCTTGATTGGCAAGGGTAAGTGCGTCGGTAGAATCTACAGACTTGATTTCAAAACCGTTCTGTTGATAACTATCAATAAACTGCCATAGAACGAGTGCTTTTTTGAAGTCAGGATTTTTTAGAATAACATTAGTTCTAATAATAGGGGGACGAACCAAAGCACAGCTAACCATCGTTTTAGCGAAAGGAGAACCAAGAAAGCCGTTAACAATGCTAGCGAGTCTTGCGATACGCTCAAAGTCGGTCAATTGAGTTGTATCTGCCTTAAGCATCTCATCAAGAGGCATATTCATTCTTGTTTCCATACTGTAGGAAACCTTTTGCTTTCCTATATTGTATTCGCTCGATATCTTTACTTGAAAGCTATCTGATGTGATATGTGCCTTTTTTATTACGTCGAATCTCTTATTGATAAACTGGTGAAGCTTCAAAATAAGAGTATAAATAAAGCGGTTCTCGTAAATCTCAAAGGATTCTTCCTTCGAAGTATTCAAAATCTTAGAGGGAACAACCATTCCCTCCTCATTAATCGATGCAATAAGGTTGGTATGTTGAGCCAAGTGCTTAACAGATTCCGTTGAAATATTACGTGCTAAAGATACATCTACAATATCCTCTTCGATTACAATAAACTTACGAGGATTACGAACAATGGTATCAAGAGAGGTTATTGCATCCTCTATCTCCTCTACCCAGTCAAGGTCAAACTTTTTCTTTTGAAACCGTTGACTCATTTCATACTTGTTTTTCCCGGTTTTGATGCTATTTAAGTAGGTATCATAAAAGTCCTCCTGTTTTAATAGGGAGGTAATATAGTAAATATAGTCATCAAGTCTTCTCTTATCTACTAAAGCCATTTATATGCACCAAAAATAAACAAAAATAGGATTTTTAGAATAGCTTCTTCAAACGAGTCAAGTATTCCTTACACTCCATCATATTCTCCTCACCGAAGTGATCGGAAAGGTATTGAATATAGTTATCAATTTCGTCACGGATATATGCTAAGTTCAATGACTCGAATTTACGTAAAATCTTGTTACAAAGAACATAGTCCAAGCCATCGATTTCCGTTCCGCCACACGCAACGTACACGGGAACGAATTCTCTTAACTGCTTAACGATACGATTACCAAAGGCTAAGCGGAAGTGCTCGATAACGTAGTTATCCATTTCTTCGAACTTATCTAGGTTCTCATCGGATACCTTGTTCGTTTCGAAAGCTTTGGAGAAGAGCTCCTCCATATGTTTATAGCTAACATGAATTTTTTCCGTTAAGGGACAATCGAAAGCTGCAGCCTTACTGTTAATGTTAATCGGCATACCACGATCGTAAACCTTATCTGATATGGCAAAGGTTGAGTCGTCATTGTTTGCAGTACCTATATACCACATATTTTCAGGAAGTTTAAATCTTCCTTTTTCAACAAACTTAGGATCTGAAGGCCAACCCGAGGGAACAAGGTCGACTACCCATTGCTCACGTGAAGGCATTTCCAAAATTGATAGAAGTTCTGCAAAGTAATACTCGACACGCGCTATATTCATTTCGTCCAATACAGTCAAGTATATGTCCTCACTGTATCTTGCGGTATACATTGCCTTCAATACCTCCGTTTCATTAAAACGCTTGGTAAATTCGTTAAAATATCCGAATATCTCGGTACGGTCACGCCAAGAAGGTTGAACGGAGGCAATTGTTGTAGGATTATCAAAAAAGTGCCCCATACACTCGGGAAGAGAGGTTTTACCTGTACCGGATATACCCTGCAATATCAACAATCTTGTTGTCGCAAACGAACTGAAGAAAAGGCGGATTATTTTAATTTCATAATAAAGTTTACGCCAAGGTCTATCGGGGTTGTTTGCAGCATAACATCTGAATCTATCACAAAGTTGCTCAAGAGTAATATCCCAATCATATTCTCTTACAGGGAACTCACCTCTTTCAAAAGCCTTGTCAACTTCTGTAAGTTTGTAGAAACGACTTTCGCCTTCTTTCTTTTGGTCATCCTTGACTTCTTCTCCGTTGAAGCCTTCGGTGATATTGTATCCCTGTGCACCGATTTTTAAGCCAAGAATTCTATCCTTTTCCATGTTTGCCTTTACAAGCTGTCTCTTAAGCTCGGCAACCTCTGTTATTAAATCCTCATCGATTACCGCATTCTTACTGCGTAACCTTTTTGAAAGTCTGACAATAGCATAAACTATAAGCCAAACTATTGCAACCAATATAGCAAGAATAACCAGCACGACTAAAATACCTACAATCCAATAACCGGCATTGCCTTCGGCACTATTCTTGATTGTATTGTAGTATTCTACAAAATTAAACATCTGTGCTATTCCACCGAAGATTCCCGTAAATATCTGAAGGAGTCCTCCGATAAAAAGCTGTAGTATTGCTAGAATCAGTTCTGCCATGTTGCCTCCAAAATCGAATGTCCTTTACACTCGGTCAACTCATTTAAGCTTGTTTTACGCATATATGCGTCTCTTTAGGTCTTCTGTAGCCAATAAATCCTCGCCGGGATTTACCGCAGATAAATCGTTTTCTCTTATCTGATCATCAGACGGAATAATCGGTTTGTTATCGTCGTCAACACTCAAACAAAATTTGAAGGAATAACTTACCTTTCCGCCTAAGACCTTGTCTGTACATTCAGGATCGGTACCCTCTATCCAAACCGCCATTCCATATTTGATTCTTTGCTTTGCACCAAGAGGATAGTAGGTCGCATCAGTTACAACACCTGAATCTGCAGCGTAGAAAGAAATACACTTCCAATCCTCTTGATCCTTTTGATCATTTGGATTCTTTACATAATTAGGAATGACATCGTCACCACCCGATACATATTCATCATCACCGTTTGCTCCGATTTTCGCATAAACACGATACTCGGGATTTGTCCAATATAGATTTCCGGCGGCATCCTCTCTTTCAACCTGTTTGATTAAAAGAATCCTTATTGCATCTTCTAAGCCCTTGTAAACATTGGTTAAGGTGATGTTCTCATAATACAAAACAGGATGATTTCCTTTATTGTACAGATAGAAGGCACAAGCGATATAATTCTTGTCCGGACCATTAAAGGAGCCTTCACCGTCCAGAATCTCCGTCTTATTGATCCAATCATAAGCACAGTGATCCAATGTTCTTGGTCCCGACAAAGATAGGACCGAAGATGGGTGTGATAGAGCATAATCCTCGCTTAGAGTCAAGTAGTCAAGGTCGGTTCTTTCAACACTTATACGGAAGGAGTTAAAGTCAATAAAAGTCAACACACCGTAAACCATACCGGCAATAAGAGTTGCTATCAGTACAAAAATGAGCATAACAAGTGATATCGTTCTGCGACGTGTTTTCCTTCTTACGCTCTTCTTGCTTATGATATATTGATAACGCTTTTTAGCGTCAAGCTGAGCTTCGGAAAGCCTTGAAGGTGTACTAGAGGTATGTTCAGAAGACTCCTCTATTTCTTCAATATTATCGATTTCTCTGCTCTCGATATCAGCCATAAAACCTCACTAAAAAATATCTTACTATTCTTGCTCTATGTATTCAAGCCAATCTTGTAAAAATCGGAATACGGTCATTCCATCAATCAATTATAGGTTACACGACGATAAAATGATATCCACTCTACAAAAGTATCCTATACATCGTATAGGAGACTTTTACAATAATAAAAAGCAATTAATTCTCGCTATTTTCTTCTGTAGACAACTCTGCCTGAGAAGGATCATTATCTTCCGGATTCTTCTCTTCATCTTGCTTTGCAAAATAAGCATCGATCTGTTCCTCTGTCAAGCCGTTTGTCAATAATATAGCACGTAGTGCCTCACGCTTGATAGCCTCATCATTAACAGCTTGCTCGGCTGCTTGAGCGGCAGCTTCCTTTTTAGCTGCCTCCTTTGCCTTCTTAACCTTTTCATCCATTACCCATTTTACGACATAAAAGCCGTTATAGATGAATAAAACTGCAAGAGGTATGATAATTACAAGGAATGTAACACTGCTTCCGGAATAGTCATAAGCCAAGCTTCCGTCAGCCATTGTAACTTTCTTATAGCCTTGTAGCCACAAAACCATTCCGCCAACACCCTTCAGTTTTCCGGTCATTTTGCCGTAAATGCTCGAATAAGGAATATCTACTGTTGTATCCTCTCTAGCGGTATCCTTGTCACCGGCTGTAGTGAAAGCTTGTAAATCATTGTTAATCTCTATAACTCTGTGAGTTACTACTTGCTCGGATATATTACCGTTTCCGTCAACGACACTCGCTTTGTAAGCAATTACGTCACCTACCTTGATATCCTCGAAAGATGCTTTTTTGACAATGACCATATCACCGGGGTCAAAGCATAGCTTTTTATTGTAGCCTAGGGAATCGTAGTCGAGGTTGGAATTCTCCGACATTGAATCGGTTCTTATTGCAAACCAGTTGACGCTACGGTTAATGGGGTCACCCGATGCTCCTGTCCAGATAATGATAGATAATACAATACAAAAAATTACGATTACCACCTGAATGGCGGTAACTGTAATATCAATTATCTGTCTAGCCTTTGGGGACAATTTCTTCTTCTCAGCAGTGTTATTCTCGTTGTTACTCATAAAATCTCCGTATATGCCTTATGTGCTTACCAAAAATATCCTTAGACATTTTTGGTAAGCACACATTTTGCACAGGGAGAGGGATTTCCTCTCCCTATGTTTGTGTTTGTAATTAAAGCGGTTTTAAGAATTACTATTAGATGCCTCGATCTTGATTGAAACCTCTGCTTTTGTAGTATCCTTATACTCGTCCAAATCGAGACCGTCAAACCAATAATAGAAATCAACTCTATAGGTCTCCTTTGCGGACATACTGAATGTGCTCGATTCATCCTTGTTTGAATCATTACCCTTGCTATTGAGCCTCTGGAGTGCTAAATAATTTAGATTATATGCTTCACCAAAATAGGCATCAACTTCCTGGGTTTCAATAGGATGTGTTGTGTCACCTAAAATACTAACATTATTGTAGTCAATGGACCCATCCAAATCCGCATATTGCCACGCAGAAATTCCACTAGTTGGTCTATCTCCAATAGTAAATGCACAGAAAGGAATCCAAGCTAAATACCTTTCGTCGGGCAATTCAGTTGTTCCAAGATCCGTATTAGCTTTAATCGATGAAGCACCAATTGGATCGGAAGCATCTTTAGATACAACTGTAAACCCGGCATTCTCTACAGCGTTTTCGGGAACAGTGGAATCAACTGCAACATATTCAGCCTTGTATAGAATCAAAGCTGCAAATGCTTTACAAGCGGTTTCACCACTCTCTTCTGCTCTAGCAGATGACTCAACGGTAAAGGAAAGAGCGTTTATAGCTGTTTGGGCATCAGCGTTGTGGATATAAAAGTAGTCATAATAATATCCGTTAGATGCCTCTCTGGAAACGGTGTAATTCTGTACAGGGTTTGTTGAATCAATGATAAACTTTTGGTCTGAACCGACTTTTGCACCATTTAGTTGAATACCGGGATTCCATACATATTCACCAGCGTTATATTTCGATATTATTGCATCGGTAGGAATAACAGGTTCAAACGAACCCACTGCCACATTACCGGATTTTAATTCAACAGAATTACCCCAGCTTCCGGTTGATTTTGCGATTTTCAAGTTTACGTTAGAACCGGCTGTTTGTGCCTTGAAGGTAGCAGCCGATGCTGTTACGCTTGCGTTTGAAGCTGAAAACCAAGCTAAAGAGCTTGTTGTTAATGCTACTGCGAGGACTAACATCATCACAATAGTCGTTATAAACATTCTTTTTTTCATATAAATCCTCCATTTAGCCTTGCGGCTATCTTTAATTTATAGTCCCCTAAAGGACCAATCGAAAGCAATCAGTTGTTCTTCATGCTTTCCAAAAGAGTTACGTTTTTGATTGCATTAGGCACAGTCCTCATCGGACGTGATACCGCATTGCCTTGAACTGCATCCACACCCATGTAGAACATGTATTCTGCCATATCCTCGTTATCGCAGAAAGTTGCGATTGTGGGTATGCCTTGTTCGTGGGCGAAGCCTGTCAGTAGTCGTAGGAAGCCCTCTGCCTTGAAGTTACCCAACTCGTAATATCGGCTGTCGATACGTATGTAATCGAACTCCAATTCGGAAAGGGTGGTCATACTTACCTTTTCGGTGTTATCAAGTAGAACCTTGACACCTTTCTCCTTTATTTGAGCTAAACCCGTTTTGGCTGCGGCTCCAAGGTTTTGTAGGGATACACTGTCAAAAGCCATGACCAAATTGGTAATCGGCTCTGTGATATGTCCGAGTAACTTTTCCAATACAGCAGGTTTTGTGAAAAACCTTGTGCTTACGGAAATTACGAACTGATATGAAGGGTACTCCTTGCATACCTCCAGCTGTTCAATCAGGTTAGCCTCGTTAAGTTCCAGAACTCTATCACTAGCCTCGGCAACAGCCGTCCATAACTGAGGAATCATTTTTCCGACGAACCTATCTTGCAAAACTTGAAACACGTTAAACAATCTGACGGTACCGTCTTTATTTAGAGCAACATTGTAGAAGTATATAATCGGATCGCTTTGTGCAACCGCCGCATTGATCGTCTTTGCCTTATAACGGTTTGCAAAAATATCATTTTCTTCCTGACGTTTTCTCTTGCGTTCCTCTTCCTTGCGTTTCTTCTCTCTCTTTAGTTCCTCTTCTGTTTTGGGCTCACTTTCTTTGACTCTATTCGAGGTTCGTGCATCAAACTTGATTGCACTTACATCTACAAGCTCAGCCTCGATATCCTTAGTTGAACTTCTAAGTTCCTCAAGCGCTTCATCTACTTCTTGAGACTCCTCAACTGAAGGAGTTTCCCCAACAAAAGCATTGTCTGCAGAATCAACGACTTCCATTTTCTCTTCACGGGCAACATCCTCTTCAGAGAATTCGGGAGAGCTTACGCTTGATTCCTTAAGCTTTTGCCTTTCAACTTCTTCCGCCAGTGCCTCCAGATCAACCTTGTTACCATTATCCCCATTTTCAAGGGATATTTCTCCAAAGTCTTCTTCGTCCCATTCGTCAGAAAAATCATCTTCCTCAATGTGACCTTCGGGACTTACATCCTCATCGGTAACGACTTCGATGTTGCTGCCGGCAAGAACTTCGTTATCGGTATCTAACTCTTCAGTATTAATTGTATCTCTTTCGTCGTATGACACTGATTAACGCTCCTTGCTTATTCTTTCAACCAACAGTAACAAATTAGTTGCAGTTTCAAAATCATAATACTAGAGTAATGACCTAAGCTTATAAGATTTGAAACAATCACCTAAGACTAGTACGATGTGTGTTGACACTCTGAAAACGTTAAACATTGTCAATTATCAAGTGCTAACGCTAACAAAGCACAACAATAGTACGCAAATACAATTTTGCACCACACTCAATCTCAGTATAATTATATAATACACCTTATCCATTTAAAATTAATTTTGTGTTAAGTTTGCATTTAGATAGCAAAAACAATAACATTATATCGTTTTTTGCTTACATTTTTGGTTTTTATTAGTAATTAATCACAAATTATAG
Organism: uncultured Christensenellaceae bacterium; assembly: GCA_964561145.1. GTDB lineage: Bacteria > Bacillota > Clostridia > Christensenellales > CAG-1252 > RUG14300. The sequence goes on along the minus strand of CAZLNZ010000003.1, from coordinate 71,972 downwards.
ATATGCTCCTTCTGCAAATCGCAGCAAAAAATGACGGTTTTTTCGTGAATAATTTTACAAAAATTGCATAGAACTGATGAAATCATTTTTTAAGACTAGGGATATCATTGGTTTTACTATTCAACAACCAACACTTACACTCAATAAAATATAGTATGATACGATTATTTGAAGATGTACGAACGGTATTATGCAAAGATCCTTCGGCAAAATCCTTTTTAACTGTAATGCTCACCCATAATGGAATACGTGCTTTAAGATGCCATAGAATATCCCATTGGTTTTATAAAAGAAAGTTTTACTTAATATCAATGCTAATATCTAGGCATAGTACAAAGAAAAACGGATTAGAAATCCACCCGGGTGCTATAATCGGTCGGAGGGCACTTATAGATCACGGCTTAGGTGTAGTAATAGGAGAAACTGCTGTAATAGGTGATGATGTAACCATCTATCAAGGTGTTACTCTCGGTGCAAGGAAAACCGATAACGGGAAAAGGCACCCTACAATAAAGAATGGTGTTACAATTGGTGCAGGAAGTATTATACTTGGAAATATTGTAATAGGAGAATACTCAAAAATCGGAGCCGGGAGTGTTGTACTCGAAGACATTCCTCCATATACCACAGTTGTCAGACCAAAGGCACGACCGATTAAAAGATAAGAGGTAAGGGAAATTTTTTATATGTAATAGCAATTTAAAAAAGAAACATTAATTCGTAAGAAAAGATAAGGATACTGTATTAGATACTACGGCAGTGAACCTGCCTACAGTCCATCAGTCAATCCGCTACGCTCCTTGCCAGTTCCCCTTACACAGAGGTGCCGTTTTTCAAGGATTGGATTTGCTCCATTTGGAGCGGATTCTTATAATGAGATTTATTCCCCCTTTCTGTTTATAACGCAAGTTCTTTTTTATGCGGATGAGATACCGACACTTCGTGTCGCCCTTTCAGGGTTCGACTACAGAAATTGATATCAATTTCTTTCGCTCAGTATGACATTTTAATGCTAATCTTTTTAAAAATTGTCAGTTTTCATAGTGGTTTTTTCCGATTTTTTTGCATTCATTTTTATCATTTGAAAGCTTTACTAATTTATTGCACCACATTCTTTCGCTCAGTATGACATTTATATGCAGTTTCACAATATCTGTTCTTATTTCTCAGATACAATTTATGTTTTTCTAGCATTTCTTATCATTTAGATGCTTTATTAATTTAGGCTCTATAATAAATGTTTGTGCGGAGATAAAAAAGGATAGCCAAATTTATATGCTATCCTTCAAAATACTTGATTGGTTATTTATTAATTCTATTTTTTAGTTTTACTCAAGAATTGCTTTGATTCTTCTTACTCCTGCAGAGGAGCTTTGCTCTTTGACAATCTTGAATTTTCCGAGTTCACCTGTTCTTTGTGCGTGAGGACCGCCACAAATCTCTTTGCTATACTCACCCATTGTATAAACCTTTACAACATCACCGTATTTGCTGTCAAATACGCCCATTGCACCGGAAGCTTTGGCATCAGCTACGCTCATCTCTTCGCAGATTATCTCTACGTCAGCCTTTATAGCTTCATTTACATAATCCTCTACTGCCTTCAACTCTTCGGGTGTTACGGGACGATCAAGATTGAAGTCAAAACGTAATCTTTCTGCAGTTATATTACTTCCTCTTTGTCTGATGTCAGGATTAACAATCTTTCTTAAGCCCGCATTCATCAAGTGAGTTGCAGTGTGCAATCTGCTAGTGGCTACAGCATGATCTGCCAATCCGCCTTTGAAGGTCTGTTCTGCTCCTTGACGAGACTTATTTTGATGCTCTTCAAATGCTTTCTGATATCCCTTGATATCAACTTCTAAACCACGCTCGTGGCAAAGTTCTTCTGTCATCTCAATAGGGAAACCGAATGTATCATATAACCTAAATGCAGCTTTACCCGATAAACGAGTGACAGAGGGAGGCAGATATCCTACAACCTTTGCAAATTCCTTTAAGCCTTGCTCCAGCGTTTTTCCAAAACGTTCATTTTCCTTGGCTAATTCGGAACAAATTTTCTCTGCATTTTCCTTAATCTCAGGGTAAACATCCTTATATTGCTCGATGTAAACCTTGGAAACCTCAACTAAGCCCGAAGAAGGAAGCTCAAGAATACGAGCAAATCTTACAGCTCTTCTTATTAATCTGCGTAGAATATATCCTTGAGATACGTTACCTGGAACAATTCCATTTTGGTCGCCTAAAATGAAGGTCGCTGTACGGATATGATCTGCTACAACTCTCATAGCTTTGGTTGTTTCATCGTTCTCTCCATAGGTTTTACCGGACAATTCTTCAATTTTTCTTATAGCATTGATAAATAAATCTGTTTCATAAACAGACTTACAACCGTTAAGAACGCATATGGTACGCTCCAAGCCCATTCCCGTATCAACATTCCTTTGCTTTAAGGGTCCATAGGTTCCGTCTGCGTTTTTGGAAAATTGCATAAACACATTATTCCAGATTTCAAGGTACTTGCCACAGTCACAAGCAGGAGAACACTCCGGAGAGCATTTTTCTTTGCCGGTATCTATAAATATTTCGGTATCTGGACCGCAAGGTCCTGTTTCACCGGCAGGTCCCCACCAGTTATTTTTCTTCGGTAAAAAGAAAATTCTATCACGAGGTAATCCGCACGCTGCCCAAATATCGGCACTTTCTTCATCTCTGGGACAATCCTCGTCACCAGCAAAAACACTTACACCAAGATTGTTAGAATCTATACCCAATTCTTCGGTTAAAAATCTCCAGCTCCAACCAATACTTTCCTTTTTGAAATAGTCACCCAATGACCAGTTTCCAAGCATTTCGAAAAAAGTACAGTGGCTTGCATCACCGACTTCTTCTATATCTCCTGTACGAACGCACTTTTGCACGTCAGTTAAACGAGTTCCTTTGGGATGCTTTTCACCACAAAGGTATGGTACCAATGGATGCATTCCGGCAGTTGTAAATAGTACTGTAGGATCATTTTCAGGAATTAAGGAAGCACTTCCGATAACTGCGTGTCCATTGTTTTTAAAGAAACTCAAGTATGCCTCTCTTAGTTGAGCAGAATTCAATTTTTTCATATTAACCTCTTTATCTTCAAACCGAAGAATTAAACTTCAGCATTGATGTTTAGTTGGGAATATCTATTTTGACATAGTTTTTTCCATCGTTTATTATTTTAATACAAAAGATAATGCAAGTAAAGTAAAAATGACAATGTTGCAAGATGTGGATGATTAATATATCCCCCGGTGAAAGGCAAAATGCCGGCACTTCGACTAGAGGAATAAAAAGGATGAGATACCGAGGGTACACCTCGCCCTTTCAGGGTTCGACTGCAGAAATTGATACCAATTTCTTCCGCTCAGTATGACATTTATATACATTTTCTTGCGATTCTTTTTACGTTTTTTGTAGCAGTTGTTGATTTTTATGTCTGTCGTTTTTTAGGATGCGGAGTAAGCATTACCCCCGCCCTACAATGTATGATATTGTAACAATAATAATATATCTTGCAAGAAACAAAACCCTAGCCTGCAATATATGATAATGACAAGGGCGAGATACTGATGTTAGAGTATACCCCCGGCAGTTCTTTGTTAGCATAATAATGTGGATGAAATACCGATGTAAACATCGCCCCGATGGGGTTCGACTGCAGAAATTGATACCAATTTCTTCCGCTCAGTATGACATTTATACACTTTTTCTTGCGATTCTTTTTACGTTTTTTGTAGCAGTTGTTGATTTTTATGTCTGTCGTTTTTTAGGATGCGGAGTAAGCATTACCCCCACCGCCCTACAATGTATGATATTGTAACAATAACGATTCCTTGCAAAAAAAACAAACCCTAACTTTCAATATATGATAATGACAAGGATGAGATACCGATGCTAGAGTATACCCTCGGCAGTTCTTTGTTAGCATAATAATGTGGATGAGATACCGATGTAAACATCGCCCCGATGGGGTTCGACTACAGAAATTGATACCAATTTCTTCCGCTCAGTATGACATTTATATTATGTTTTCTCCTTTTTCAAATTATAAAACTGTCATTTGAAAACTTTTTGAAATTATTGTACCACATTCTTCCGCTCAGTATGACATATAGATATGATTTATCAGAAACTTTTTAAAATATAAGTTTCGTATTATTCCGCTCATTATGTCACTTATTACACACAATGTGGAATGTTAACCTATCCTTTACCTTGTTTTAATTGAATCCTTATCTCTCTTTCACGGATTTATCACATTGATGGGTTATAATAATATCGTCAAACAACTCCTTCTCAAGTAGTTTGTACAGTAAGAATCTCCCCCAAAACCTTACTTTTCATAACAAAAAAGGCGAATCCGTTTATGGTTCGTCTTTTTTGTTGTAATATGTAGTTTGTTCTGTTTTCCCTACAAAAAGTTTCAGGCAGGCAAGCATTCTTGCTTCACTCTTTTATCTCTTGTTCTAATCCGTTTATACATTACTCTTAAATAGGGATAGATCAAACAATACTGTTAACTTAAGGATTAGATTCCGATACTGTCGAATCGCTTCTTAAGGAGTTCGACTACTGCTATGCTTTTGTGCAGTATGACATTAATACAATATCTTTTTATCGCATTGCGATTTTGTAGCAGTCATTTTGCTTGAAATATTAAACTTTTCATAACCGCTCACATTGCTTATGAAAGCTACTTATTAACCAAGTCCTTAACCTTCATAAGGCGTATAGTGTTTGACCTTTCATTCTCATCAAGTTTCATCGTTATATACTTTATCGTTTCCTCTGTATCGGGAATCATAACGTATTCCAATGCATTTACACGCCTTCTGTTCTTTTCTATCTCATCTGCAAGCATATCACAGGTCTTTTCTAGTTCTGCAAGTTTCATCAGCTTTTCGGCGATGCCAGAAAGCCTTATTACCGCACCGTCAAGTTCCGCTGTTACACCTAAAAACCCATATGGGAAATCTCTTATGCCCTTCTCGCTTAAACTAATTTGCGGAACTTCCACACCCATAACGCTCGTTTTTTCTATTATCGGTTCAAGCCTATATGAAGGCATCGATAATGCTTCTTCTATAACCTCTTCATCGGATATTGCTCTTGCCAACATAAAATCTCTTAACGTTTCGTTAAGCTCTTTTTCGACTTCCTCACGCAATCTCTTGTTCTCTTTTGCGTAAATCATAAATTGTCTTATCATTTCATCCGACTTATCCTTTAAAAGCTTATGTCCTCTTACAGCTGTTTTTAGTCGCTGTTTAAGTCTTGTAAGCTCCATTCTAGTCGGATTAACGTTAAGTCTAGCCATAAAAAACACTCCCGTTATTTGTTAGGATAATACTTTTCGATATACTCATCCTTTATCCGCTTTAGTTCGCTCTTGGGAAGTATCCCTAAAAGTTGCCAGCCCAAATCTAAGGTTTCCTCAATCGTTCGATTCAGCTCAAAGGATTGTGATACATATCTCTTTTCAAACTCATCTGCAAACTTAGCATATAGCTTGTCAATATCCGTCAATGCCGATTGTCCTAAGATCGCAGAAAGCTCTTTTGCTTCCTTTCCCCTTGCATATGCAGAGAAAAGTTGATTCATCGTGTCTGCGTGATCCTCTCTTGTTTTCTTTTTACCTGTATGCTTATCAACGCCAATTCCCTTGTCCTTCAAACGGGATAATGAGGGCATTACATCGATGGGAGGTTGAACACCTTTTTTATGCAATGCTCTTGATAATATTATCTGTCCCTCGGTTATATATCCTGTCAAGTCGGGGATAGGGTGCGTTTTATCGTCCTCGGGCATCGTTAAAATGGGAATCTGAGTAATACTCCCCTTATTTCCCTTGATACGTCCGGCTCGCTCGTACATTGTAGCAAGGTCTGTGTATAGGTAGCCGGGATAGCCTCTTCTGCCGGGGACCTCTTTTCGTGCAGCCGATACCTCTCTTAAAGCTTCTGCATAGTTTGTTATGTCGGTTATAATAACCAATACATGCATTCCCTTTTCAAATGCCAAATACTCTGCACAGGTTAATGCCATACGTGGTGTTGCAATACGCTCTATTGCCGGGTCATTTGCTAGATTCATAAAGAGTACCGCACGCTCTATTGCTCCCGTTCGCTTAAAGTCGGATATAAAGAAATCCGCCTCCTCGAATGTAATACCTACTGCCGCAAAGACAACTGCGAAGTTAGAGGTATCATCCAAAACTCTCGCTTGTCGTGCAATTTGTGCCGCAAGCTCTGCATGAGGTAAACCCGATGCAGAAAAGACCGGAAGCTTTTGACCTCTTACCAACGTGTTTAAACCGTCAATTGCGGAAATACCTGTTTGAATAAACTCATCGGGGTAGTCCCTTGCAAAGGGGTTAATAGGTTGTCCGTTTATATCCATCCTCTTCTCGGCAATTATTTGACTGCCTCCGTCCTTTGGATTTCCCATACCGTCAAAGACTCTTCCAAGCATTTCTTCGCTTACGCCAAGTTCCAAACTCCTTCCTAAAAACCTTGCCTTAGAGGTTGAAATCTTTAAGCCTTGAGAGTTCTCAAAGAGCTGTACCAAAGCCTTGTCGCCACTTACTTCTAATACCTTTCCGTGACGAACATCACCGTTTTCTTGCCTTATTTCTACAAGCTCGTTATACGTAACTCCGCTAACGCCATCAACCAGCATTAAGGGCCCGACAACTTCTTTTATAGACTTATACTCTTTATACATTTTACCTCCTATTTTCTCTTAGGCATTATTGCTGTAGCGAATATGATAACCATCATCGATCATATTTATCTTTGATAGTTTATCAAGTTTTTCAAATAATGAATCCTCGCTTAATATCCCGGCAAGTCTAACAATGTCACCTCGAGTTAAGCAAGCGGCAAACTCTCCAAAAATAGAAAACAACCTCTTGCTCCTTTTATTATGACTTCCTGCAAGATAATATCCGTCAAGATCATATAATTCCAAAGCAGTTCTCTCACTTTCGATAAAAGAATTGTAAATAAACTCCTCATTCTCTTTATCAAAGGAAAGTACTCCAAGCTCATACTCTCTAAAGCATAATATAACCATAAAATCTCCTTCCACTCTATTCTTTCCTTTAAAACAATAGTAGCGATTCTTTTTACTTAAGAATTATAGTTCGCCTCTTTCTATCAACTCGTTTATTTCGGCTTTTAGTTCCCTTTCTATATCGTCAAAGAACGGTAAGTTTTCCTCTGAAATATACTTGCATCTTCCTATCCTTTCCCTTACAGGAAGAGACAAAATGTCCTCAATATCGACATTGTTCTCCAATGCACGCAAAAACTCTTCATGGCAGTCAAGAATCAACTTTAGCATTCTGAATTGCTTGTTTAGACTCGTATAAGTATCGATTTCATGAAAAGCGTTTTGATGTAAATAATCCTCTCTTAAGGATTTTGCGGTTTCCATAACAACTCTATCCTCAAAAGACAAGGCATCGATTCCTACAAGCCGAACTATCTCATCGAGCTCTGCCTCCTCTTGCAATAATCTTACAGCTTTTGCTCTTAAAGACCCGAACTTAGAGTCAACATTTTCATTATACCAAGCTTCCATTCTATCACCATATAATGAGTAACTTGTCAACCAATCTATGGCAGGAAAATGTCTTTTATATGCCAATGACGCACTCAATCCCCAGAATACTTTCACTATTCTTAAGGTTGCTTGTGAAACAGGTTCGGAAAGATCGCCTCCGGGCGGAGATACTGCGGAGATGGCGGTTATACTTCCTTCCACATCGTCGGAAGAATTGACCTTGACAATTCCTGCCCTTTCATAGTACTCTGCGAGTCTTGCAGACAAGTAAGCAGGATAACCCTCCTCACCGGGCATTTCTTCCAAACGTCCGCTCATTTCTCTCAAGGCTTCCGCCCAACGTGAACTCGAATCTGCCATAATTGCCACATTATAACCCATATCCCTAAAATACTCCGCTATGGTTATTCCCGTATAAATACTTGCTTCCCTTGCGGCTACAGGCATATCTGAAGTATTCGCAATTAGAACCGTCCTTTTCATTAATGCTTCACCCGTCTTGGGGTCAATCAGGGTGGGAAACTCGTTTAAAACATCGGTCATTTCATTGCCACGCTCGCCACAGCCGACATATACGATTATATCGGCATCAGCCCATTTCGCAAGCTGGTGTTGTACTACCGTCTTTCCACTACCAAAAGGACCGGGGACTGCGGCTGCACCGCCTCTTGCGACAGGGAAGAGAGTATCTATTACCCTTTGTCCTGTTATCATTGGTCTATCCGGAGATAGTTTTGCCTTATAGGGACGACCCTTTCTTACAGGCCAACGTTGAAGCATTGTAAGTTTGATGTCATTGCCGTTATCGTCAAGCACACATACGGTATCATCGATATTGAATCTACCACTCGATATGCTTTTAATAATGCCCTTTACATCATTGGGAACCATTATCTTATGGAGTACAACCTGCGTTTCCTGTACGGTACCGATAACATCTCCCGCTTGAACAAAAGCACCCACAGCCTTTGTAGGTTGAAAATCCCATAGCCTTTCATGGTCCAATGACGGAATATTTATTCCTCTTCCGATTCTGTCACCGCTTACCTCATAAAGCTTATTCAACGGACGTTGTATTCCGTCAAATATGCTCTCAATAAGTCCCGGAGCAAGCTCAACGGAAAGAGGGTGGTTTGTACTATAAACCTTTTCACCCACACCCAAGCCGCTTGTTTCTTCGTAAACCTGTATCGACGCCTTGTCCCCTCTTAGCTCGATTATTTCACCAATCAAGCCCTCATCGGACACATGTACAACGTCGTACATTTTGGCTTCCGCCATATTCTCGGCAACTATCAATGGTCCTGCTACCTTAATGATTTTTCCTTGCATATCTTTCACCTATTAAGTCTATTACTTTTTATCGTTTGCGAATAATATATCCGCACCTACAGCCTTTTCTACATTCTCTTTTATTCCAAGCATCCCTAATCCATTACTCCCGTTACACGAAGGCAACGGAATTACAGCAGGGAAAGAACGAGTTTTATATCTATCCGTGAGATCGGAAATCTGAGCTTGCAGGGTATCGACTATAAATATCACTTTATAGTTCATCACCAAGCTTTTAAAAAGGTCCCTTGCTTGTTCCTCAGAGGTCACGGGATATACGTTGAAGCCTATTGATTTATATAACAAAATGCTATCCTTGTCACCTATTATCGCAACTTCATCCTTAAGCATACGTCTCTCTTAACCTCCTTTTGATTTGCTTTTTATCAACACCGTTGCTTAAGCAAACCAATATTAATCTTACAACCTTTAATTCGATAAGCTTCCCGACATAATAACCGGCAATGGGTGCCGTAGAAAACATATCGGTTTTCTCTCTTTTAAAAATGGCTATGAGTTCATCATCCAAAGTCTTTTCCAACAAAATCAATGAGGGATCTTCTACAATACAAGCAAATATCTTGGAATACTTGCCGTAGCGATACTTTTCGAGATTATCACTTGCAGTTGAATTCATATCCTCGAGAAGCTCCTTTAGGGGTAAAGAGCCTTCTTCTATGAATTCTTTTTCAAGCTCTTCTGCTGTCATCCCCGCTCTCCTAACTCTTGCCATGGATAAGATGTTAGTATAGTCAGCCAAAGTGGAAAAGTACCTTTGAATAACCGATTGTTTGCTTCTTTTTAAAATAGCAAATACATCTTTATAGTAGGCTTTATCTAGAAGTAAATCTATATCCCTTGGAGTTATCATACTCTCTTCTTGAAGGGAATCAAGTTTTTCAAGAGCCTCACGCATTCCTAACGGGAATCCTTTATAGTCATTAGAGGTCAGAATACCGTCAACTGCTTCAATTACTCCGTTAGGTTTTAATGCATTGTCATTTATTCCTTTCGTAAAGCGTCCCTTATAGTATACCTTTGCATTGTGATAGTCGTTCTTCATCAAAAAGCACTCGAAGCCATATCCGTCGGGAACCAGAGTGCTAACCAATTCGGTCGTTCTTGTCTCCTCTGCCTTTAGCAACGTGTCGAAAAGAAAAGGATCCTCCAAAATCAATCCACCACCATAATTCACTTCGGACAATATACGAAGAGCCTCGGTTAAATCCGAGGAATCCATTAATCTCGTCAACCTATCTTTGGTTAGAAGATTTTTCTCCAGTGATTTTATTCTGGCATTCGCAAATTCTATACTTAAGAGATTAGACATAGTTAACTAAATAATATTTCTACCAAGTTGGATTCTTCCCGTTCTCGAATAAGGGCAAGCTCGCTTTCCAATGTCAAATTTTTATCGTAGCCTTCTGAAGACAGCAAAACACCGCCGTCAAAATCTCCGTACTCCTTCGACAAGGTCAAGCGTATGTTTAATTTCTTCGCAATACTACCTATAAAAGCCTCGGTGACTCTTTCTTTATCGAGTTTAGATACAATCACGGTATCCCCATCTTCTGCTGAAGAAACGATCATTCCTTTTATAATAGAAAGATACTCATCATCGGAAAGAGATTTGATTGCATTAACCGCACGACAAAAGGTTTTATCTACTACCTCTTGCTTGGCAGCAGTCAATAGCTTTTTCCGCTCAAGCTCGGCTACAGAGCAAATTCTACGCTCTTGTTCGGGCAAAAAACGATGAGCCCTTTCTTCACAGCGTAACATTTCCTTTTTGGCACATTCCTTGGCTTCTGAAATAATATTATCAGCCCTTTCCTTGGCAGCGTCAAGTATCCATTGCACTTCTTTCTCGCCATCGGAAAGGATTTTATCGATTAAAGCTTCTTTGCTCATTATTATCCTACTTTGGTCATAAATACAGAAAGGAAGGATACTAGCAAGGCAAATATAGCATAGGTTTCAACCATAACTGCCATGATTATGCCCTTACCGCTCTCTTCGCCTCTCTTCGCAACGAGTCCTATTCCTGCAACTGCAACCTTGCCTTGATGAATAGCCGAAAGCAAACCAACGAATGCCATTGGTAGACATCCTGCCAATATCGTTAAGCCCTGCACGTTTGAAACGGCAACACCTTCGCCGAACAAGCCGATCTTTATAAAAACGATAAAGGCAATCAATAAGCCGTAAATACCTTGCGTACCCGGCAACAGCTGAAGAATTAAACATTTACTGAACTTATCAGGCTCTTCTGCAACAAGACCGGCTGCAGCTCTTCCTGCTAAACCGACACCGATAGCGGATCCGATACCCGACATCAATGCAGCTAGTGCCGCACCAAGCATTGCATAGAATACTCCTAACTCCAATCTTGGAAGGGTTTCCGATAAAATCATCAAATCCATATTTACCTCCTTAAGGTATAAACCTTTCTTTTAATCAGTCCTTCTTACTTTCTAAGTAAGTGTATTTTGTATCAGAACCGAAGGGCAAAAATGCATGCCCTCCGCCTGTATAAAATCTTCCGTAAAACTCAACGTATTGCAATCTACAATTGTGCACATAGGTTCCCAATGTGTTAATCGCTATATTAAACACATGCCCGACAACATATATCACTATCGATATAGCCCATCCGAATATGGCACCGACTATCCCGGGAAGTAAGCTTCTGATTACCACACATATTTGATTGATAACCATTGCCACGACGCCTGTTGCCAGCCCCAGTCCAAACAATCTGGCATAACTTAGCACATCGCTAAGATAATTAGTTACTCCGTAAATGTTCTTAAAACCACCCATCAACGCTGTAAGTATATTCTTCTTACCCAATGCTCCGCCAATTAGAAGCATTCCTACGCCTACCAGTGCAGTTATCCAGCCCGCAGTTTTGATGCCGTCAGGTACATTGACGAACATAGGAATTACGAATAGTGCCAATCCGATAAATACTACATACCACCCAAAGACATTGAATATTGCATCGAGCACTTTTCCTTCTCTGAAAAGGTTAAGTGCGTTCAAAAACATGGAAACGAGAATCTGTATAAATCCCAATGCCATTGAGAGAATAAGCATTTTCAAGGGTTCCTCTAAGGGATTAAACCAATACCAAGGAAGAAGGGTTTCACCGAACCAACTACCGAACAAGGTTCCCCATATTGCAGTTGAAATCCCGCAAAAACCGAGTATCAAAAGCATTCTTCCCTCTCCTTTTCTAGGCTTTTTCAAAACATAGAGGGTAAAGCAAGCCAAGGAGAGGATTATTCCGTAAGCCGCATCTCCAAGCATTACACCAAACAAAATAAAGTAGAAAATACTCATTATTCCGTTTGGATCCTTTTCCCTATATGAAGGTACGGAATACATGTTTGTGATATCCTCAAAGGGGGATACAAGAGCATTGTTCTCGGTCATAGTCGGAACCAAATCCTCTTCTGTAGGCTCCTCCACAAAAAGCACCACATCTAGTCCTTCTTTTTTCAGAAGCTTTTCGAGTCGTTCAACCTCACTCAACGGAGTCCAAAACGAAAGGGCAAAGGTCTTTGACGTATACCCGAAACGCTCGCTTGCTTCAAGCTTTTTCAACTCCAACGAATAATAGTCAAACAATACCTTGAATTGCCATTCAAATTCCTCAACAGCCAATACCTCTTTTATAACCTCTACCTTTCTCCTTTCGACATTTTCAAGCTGCTCCTTGACCTCGGCAATCAGCTCAACCGGCGTACCTCCGCCTTGAGAACACCTAGAAAATTCCAATCTGGATAGTAGAGTTTGAATCTCTTTTTTCCTTTCAATAGGACATGCAATGCAAAAAACGGTAAGTTTTCCCTTTTCCTCGAGATAATACCAAGAATCTGCCAACAAGTCTTTTATATTGATTTCCTCTCGAAGCTTGTCAGTACTAACGGTGCCTAGCATCAAGGAAATATCGCTTAAGTCTTTAAAACTCGAAAACGGGACATCAATGTTCTCGTACAAAGATAAGCTTTCAAGAGTATTTGTTAGTCTCGCCGTCTCACTTCTTAGTGCAATCTCCTCTCCGCTAAGCACCTCTAACATCTTAACTTTTGATAGAATCAAGTCTCTATTTGCATATGCATCTCTTATTTCCTCATCTGTAATAGAAGGTCTTTGAGGTGCTAAAAAATCCTTTTTAGGCGGTTTGTAATCTAAAACGCCCTTTTTGATCAATGGTTTTGCTACATTACGTTGATTTTTAATATAATCCAGTGCAAAGTTGAGCCTTGCCATAGCAGAAGAAGCATTCTCCTTCAATTCGGATAAGTCAAAAGAATACTCACCGTCAAATACGGGAGTTTCTATCAGTTCACTTGACTTATATTGAATTAGCGTTTGCAAAAGTTTATCACGTTCCCCTGTCAGGGCTATTGCAGTAACCTTTCGCATTTCAACGATTGCCATACTTCTCCTTAATCCTTTCTACTATATAGTAAACGGCTTTATCAATTTTGTCCTCGGACTTTTCCTTTTGATAACGAGCCGATTGTTCACCTTCGGCTATAATTAAACGTGCTTTTTCCTCGGCTTCAGCTTTTCCTTTTGCAAGCATTGCTTTTTCCTCTTCTTTGGCATTTCTTTCACCCTCTTTACGAATAAAAGAGGCTTGCTCGTTAGCCTCGTCAACGAGTTTTTTTGCTTCGCCCATAGCCTCAAGCCTTTTTTCTTCCACGGTGTTTTCCGCTTCAAGTATTTGATTGATAGTTTCTTTTACGTTTTCCATTTTTTATAACCTTTTTATTAGTGACACCAATAAGTCGGGAACGGTTCACCCGACTTATTGGACATTTCTTTAATAAATCTAGTATTATCTTATAAAGTTCCGAATATTCTGTCACCGGCATCGCCTAAGCCGGGGACAATATAGTTATGCTCGTTAAGTTTTTCATCCTTTGCGGCAATAAAAATATCAACATCGGGATGAGCCTCTTGTAAAGCTTGAATTCCTTCGGGAGAAGCGATTAAGCACATAAACTTAATACTCTTTACACCGTGATCTTTTATAAAGTTGATTGCCATTATTGCCGATCCACCCGTCGCAAGCATCGGATCAACAACTACAACTTCACGTTGTTCAACATCTACCGGAAGCTTACAATAGTACTCCACAGGCTTACTGGTTTCGGGATCACGATAACAACCGATATGTCCGACTTTTGCGGCGGGAACTATCTTCAAAAAACCGTTTACCATTCCCAGCCCCGCACGAAGAATAGGAACTACACCCAATTGTCGCCCGGATATAATCTTTTGCTTGGATTTGCAAATAGGAGTTTCGATTTCAACCTCTTCTAGCGGTAAATCTCTGGTAACCTCATAGGTCATCAACATAGAAATTTCTTCAAGTAATTCACGAAAATCCTTGTTTGTAGTGGTTTTGTCTCTCATGAGAGTAACCTTATGCGTAATTAATGGATGATCAAATACTACAACCTTGCTCATTTTTACCTCCTAAGCATTGTCCTTTGTTATATTAGTAAGAGTGTTCCTCTTTGACTATTTACAAAAAAATAACTCCAAGTACTCTTGAAATTATTTCTTTGCTTGCTCCGATTCGATTTCGGAAATCATATCTATTCTGTTTTGATGTCTGCCACCTGCAAAGGGTGTTTCCAACCAAACCTTAACCAGTGCGACAGCCTTTTCAATTGAAACGATCCTTCCGCCCAAGCAAAGAATATTTGTTGCATTATGTTCCGCTGTTTTTTCCGCCGAAAACTCATCGGACACTACAGCCGCCCTAATGCCTTTGATCTTATTTGCACAAATTGACATACCGATCCCGGTACCGCACAACAAAATACCTTTGTCGTATTCACCGCCTGATACAGCCTCGGCTACAGCTTTTGCATAAATAGGATAATCAACGGAGTCGTTACTGAAACAACCGAAATCTTTGTACTCGATTCCGACATCGGATAAATACTCCAAAATTGCAGGTTTCAACACTATTCCGCCATGATCGCAACCTATAGCTATACGCATCAACTTACCTCCGACAGCATGTCTTTATATGCATCTTTTTATATTATATCTATTTTTTGTAAAAATGTCAATGGCAAAGGTGCTTTTACATCACTCGATTTGTACCCACTTTGTACCATTAACTTTTTATAAATACAATTATTGAGATAACAGTTTCTTATATAAACCACTACTTTTTTATTCTATTTACCCCTATTTATGAAAAATTAGTAAAATCAAAAAGGAAGGGATTGCTTCCAAAAACCAAACCGATCACAGTCAAGCGACAATAAAAATCCAACTCTTTTTCAACGCATTGCACAAGAGTAAAAACTTCAATATTGCCAAGCAACCTCTACTCAATCACTTTTTTCGATTGTGCAATGCGGTTTGCGATATACTCAATATATTCCTTGCTATACTCAGCATAAGTCGAACCATGCTCTATTAGTTTAAAAGATTCATCAAGTTGATTAGATATTCTTTTTGACTTAAAGTGCTTTTGAATCAAAACAAAAAAGTCGGCAAGTGAAATAAACACCTCTTCATCCTTTAATGCTTCTACAACATCTGATTCGTCTTTTAACAACGCTACAACAAAAACTTCCTCGTTTCTTAAAATCAATGGCTCGAGTTCCTCATTTGAAAAAGCCTCATACCGAGGATTATTCAACAAGTCTTGCAATCTTTCAATGTAGATTCTAAAGCTTTTCATTAATCTATTCTCTTTCATATCTTTCCTCCCTTCTTTTTACACCAAATTTTGGGCACACTCCACAAATTCTTCCACGAGATTTATATACAACAACATCTACCCCTCGATATTTTCCATACATTGGAGTATGATCAGGAACATTCTTGTTCTTTTTCAGGTTTGCTACGTGAACGCCAGCCTTTTCTATTATACGATTATCCCAAGAATCCGGAAACCAGAGATGTCCCTTCTTGTGCCGTTCACTTTTTCTACGATGGCAGTCAATGTGCCCCGCTTTTACACCATCAGTGTAAACTGCTTCAATTTTATAAGGCAGTTTGTTCTTTGTCAAGTATTTTATATTATTATATATTTATATATTCTAATAAAAAATTAAAACCAAAAGAAAGAATACTTGAACAACTTCAGGCATATGTCGACGAATGTGATTATAGAGAAGACAATATTGTATATATTGCAAAATAACGGACAATGAAAAAGAATACAGGTAAATTTACAAGGGCAAAAACCCCTGAAAGAATACGAAAACAAAAAATGGCAATCATTGCTTACTATGCTGAAAAAAGAAAAAAAAGAAAAGAAAACAAGTAAATGACTTCGCCACAATTTTTAATCACCACAACGATTGGCCATTCTTGTGCATCCTGTATAGTAAAAGGGCTAGAAAGGATAATGTAATTCATATACACTGAACCCAACTTGTTGATATTATTTTTTATCAAGTTTCTCAAGACTTGAATAAATAACGAACGAGTTTTTTTATATGTATAAAGACAAGGATTCATCGCAAACTAGAAATATGCTTATTGTTTTTATTAGGTCAATTATTATATATGTTTTGCTACTTGTAATAATGCGTTTAATGGGGAAAAGACAACTTAGCGAGCTACAGCCCTTCGAATTTGCCATTACGTTAATTATCGCTGAGCTTGCGTGCATTCCCATGGCAGAAACGCAAATTCCTTTGATGTACGGCGTAATACCAATTTTTACGTTATTCGTATTGCATCTATTCATAACAAAGCTATCAAGCAAAAGTCTAAAGTTTAACAAACTCTTAAACGGAAAACCTATTGTAATTATGACACCAAACGGGATAGATAAACGTCTTCTAGATAAATTAGATATGAGCGTTACCGATCTGATGCATGCCCTTCGTGCCGCAGGATACTTCTATCCGTCACAGGTGGCTTATGCAATTCTCGAAACCAACGGAAAACTCTCGGTACTACCAAAATCCGCATATGCCCCAACTACACCGAACAGCCAACAACTTGAGGTCGAAGAGGCAGAGCTTCCTCGCCCTGTAATTTTGGATGGGGTATTTGAAGAACATTATCTTGAAGATTGCGATGTTGAAAAGGAAAAAATCGAATATATCCTAAAGGATAATGATTTGAAAGTCAAAGATGTATTGCTGCTTTCGGTCAACGGACAGGAAATATTCCTACAACCAAAAAAAGGTAATGCAATTATCATCGATGAGGAGGACAATAATTGAAAAAGGTAATATTCGCAATTATAGTGTTCCTAATTCTTATCGGTCTTGGAGTGTTCGAACAGGTTTACTTAAGAAACGTCTTTGACAGTATATCCACTGCCGCATCAGAAATACGCACGCTTGTTGAAGAAAAAAACTTTGATGAAGCACATGAAAAAGCTGTAGATATACAAGAATATTGGGACAAGCAAAAGCACGTAACCGAGGCTATAATTTCTCATAACGAAACAAAAGAAATAACAATGCGATTGGCTGAAATCGAGGGATATGTATCGGCTCACGATGATAAATCGGCAATAGCCACAACCGCCATAACAATAGAGGTTTGCGAAAACCTAGAGCATATCTTAGGTTTTTGTTGGGATACAGTATTATAATCTAAAATGAAAAATCAAACCACCGCAGCTGATATGCACCTCTATAAGTGTCCAACTCTTGGGGTTCACATCAAGCACCGGTGGTTTTCATTTTACGAAAAACATCATCGCATGACATTTAATGTGACATTAATTTTGTTAGCAGGTTATAGTTCATTTCGAACAAAATAATAGCATACTTGACCTACTTTTGCTGTATTTTTTACATCAAATTAATGCCAATTCACTTTCAATTATCAAACTATGCAGTCTTATACATTTTTACAACTATATCATCGCCTTCATCTAAATTTGTAAAAGAAGCGGAAAGATTCCACTGAGAATAGATAATCAAATATGGTACATTCTCTATCAATGTTCTTGTAATTGCTGCATTTAGCCCATTAGAATCATCGTTATAATCAATATTTGATACAATCAAATTCGAAGAACGAGGATCAATTACATAGAGATAATTATCAAAGATACTTGTCAACTCAATTTTATATGTTCCGGTCACTGTCGGCGAAAAGGTAATTACGCGAGTATAGTTATTTTGAGCGTAACTAGTCCACGTCCAGTTGGTCCCTGACAGATTTAATATATCCTTATATTTTGTCATAGAATCTACATCATTTTCTTTTACTGCAAAAGCTGGTGTAATACCCAATCTAACCCAGCCAACCGTTGTTGCTCTATGAAACTTAACTCTTATTTTATAAGTAGAATTGGCTGAAGTGTAGAAACTCAACAAAGCGTTTGTATTATACCCATCATCATCAGAGGAATCTATCAACGTTCCATTAGAATCATAAAGTTCCAACTCAGTATCTAAAGCACCAAAGGTCTGAACCAATTTCGTTCCTGCCGTTAAAAAAGTAATTGTATAATCAGCATACTCTTTCTCTATTAAATACAGTTTCCGTTCAGCATACCTTGAATTTGAAAAGTTCGCACCAGTACCTGCAAAAGTAAAATGTTCATCCTGTGGTATCAACGTAATAGTAACGGTACATGTTACTGAATCGCTATTTCCCAAATTGCTCAATACAAAACCCGAATAATTGACAAATCTTCCCAAACTTGAGTCAGCATAAGTTGCTTTGTTTGAGATCGTACTCGGATAACCAATATTATGTCCTTCTTTTTGGCTACGATACCATTGTATGCGGCCATCCGAACTGGAAAATGTAACGTCCACATTTACCATACAAACCTCCGTATCAGGAGCTTGAATCTGATAATATTGGCTAGTCAAGTAATCCAAAGTTTCTGTAAAAGTGAAACTTCCACTAGAAGAATCAATAGGTAATGTCGTAATACTTCGATTTCTCCATACACTAGAACCACTATGCACATCAGAAAACCATAAAGAAGGGTTATACAGAAATCCAGCCATCGAACGATAGGCGTTATCAAATCCTGCATTATAACCATTATTCGCCATTCCTTCAGAAATCATGTTTCGTAAACTTTGCAAATCTAATGATGTACTCAAATAATCATGATATCGCTCATAAATACTCTTAATAGTACTTACACCACCATATTTCTTCTGAATTGTAAGCGGAAGAACAAATGTTTCATACCCACTCAGTTCTGGCATTGGTGTAGTTGAACCTATATATCCGTTCAACCACCCATCGCAAAATGTGGACATTCCCGTGCTAACAATCGCTCCCCAGTTAGCACAACCTTCCTTAAACCACCCACTTTGATGATTATAAGCATTTTGTATTGCGTGAAAGTATTCATGGCCGATACATTGTCTTACCGTATCATTTAAAGTCGTAAAATTCCATATGGTTATATAACTAGAACAAGTATTCCCGGAAATATTAGTTTTCGAAGTTGTCGCTGCAGTTTCAGCATTATCAGGATACGGAGCTGGATCTAAAAAAACGTGATACCTATCTTTGCCTTTTTCAAAAATTGGAGATACAAAACCCATTTCAAGGTAATTATTCCTCACAACATTAAAATAATTACCAACCGCTTGAGCTTCTGCATAAGTATTCACAGTGCTGTCATAGTGGATAATAAAATTCGTATTAGTAAAAATAGCATCGGAGGAAATAGAAAGTGTACTATTACTTAAAAAATCCAAAGTGTCACTCACCTTTGTATTAAGGTCGACAGAAAGTGGATTCTCATTGGAATACTCTTGGATGCGTTCAATAACATTCTCCAAACATCTAATATTATAAAAGTTTTTGTTAAGAATTAGCTCACACATACACATAATTGCTTCCGCTTCAGTTATTGCACCAATACTCCAAGCCCATTCAGCTATTTGATATCTGCTCTGTTTTGAAAAATCATAGTATTCATTAGCTGAAAAAACCTCTTCACCATCAACAACAGTTGCTTGAATAGAAAACATTTCATCTGCAAGGATACTTTGACATATTTCAGCTGACGAAGAATGTATCGTCGAGATATTATCAACTAAAGTACTCTCATAATTGCACGAATCTATGTCGGATTGATTGAGCGTGGTTGGAAAAAAATCTACTTCGCAATCATAATTTAATTGTTCTTCATTTGAACTTTCCGCAAATACTGTGTTTATTCTAAACAAAAATGCCGGTGAAGTCCGAATAATGGAAAAAACTAAGCACCAACACAATACGGCACTGAAAATCTTAATTTTAGTCATAAATTTCCTCCTTTTCATTCTTTTAAAAATACAATGTCAGTTAGTAAAGTTTTTGATTTGACTTTGATATAAAGATAGAATATTTTCTTTTGCCTCCAAGAAAGGCATACCTTCATATACAAACGTTGCAAAATTTGCAATAGTATCCGTTGGATCCATATAAGTGCAATTATTCAATGAGCAGAATCTCTTTAAGCTATCAAGGGAAATAACATTTTCAACAACAGGTATGAATTCATAATCTAAAAAAATCATATTTGACACCAAATTAACATAAACGGGGCAACTCCAAGAATTATTCTTATACCATCTTTGGATTTCTGTTATATGGGATATATACACAACAACTTGTTTATAACTCATTAAAACTTCATATAGCAATTCACCCGATATTTGCTTATCATCTTTTCCATCTATCCCATAAAAATCAGTATCAGTCAATTGAACAATATGATCCGAAGTGACTTCATTAAGCAAAGGCAGCATTATTGGAACATTTATTATTTCATCCATTGATAGATTACAAAAATAATCTTCTATTACTTTACATTCTAGTATTATACATTCGTTTGCAGCCACAGATGGATCATAAGAGAGCACATCACCTATGCTTAGTATTTCAACCAAAGCCATCGAAGATTCTTGAGTCAATTTATACGTATTATATAATGAATTGTATTCGCTGCCATCGTGGTTTTCTTCATTTTTAAAATCATTATTACTCCCACAGCCAAGACCATTTTCCGTCAATACTTTATTGAAATCACAAGCAGAAAAGAATAGGCACATCGTACATAATATAAAAGTCACCATTTTCCTCATAAATCCTCCAACCTTTTTACAAAAAAAAAGAAAACACTTTAATACACATCTAATATAATTACACAATATAAGCTGTAGGAAGCCATTTTTAATGAAAGCCCCAAAACAAATAAGTCTAGCTTAATACTCCACCATTACCAATATATTATCATAGTTGGCTTAGAATTGCAATACATTTTGGTACATATGGTTGTTATTACATATTTTTTTCATCTTCAATGATCTAAAAATCCTTTTTCCATTAAAGACTGCGACAATACATACCATAAACATCCTTTAGCTGCCCCATATAATGTACAATATGATGCATGCTTGCATATAACAAATTAGCACAATAGATGTCCATTTTCATTAGCCTTAACATAAAGGTAGCTATCAACTTTTCGGCAAAGCTTAACTTTCTATAAGAGTAAATCCTATCGAATAGAATGCCCCCACAATGCCCTTCAAAGGCTGGAAAGAAGAATATATCAAGATAGGTATCTATTTCAGGGCTGTAATCAATACTCCTTATGGTTACACCAAATAAACCCTCTCTTTCATATGGCCTTAGCCACTTGAAATCCATATTGGAAAATAAAGTACAGAAAGTATTGCCTGTAAGATTTTCAAGGAGTACCTTTTCTAGCAATGCTAGGACTAAAGGATTAGATACCGATACTTCGTATCTCCCAGATGGGCACGACTACGGCTCTGTCTTCGCTCAGTATGTCATTTGGACGCTATATTATTGTATTCTAACAACCATTTAGCACCGCTTTTGCTTGTGTTTATATAGGTTTTCTTAAGTTGACAGCATTGTGCAATACAACCATGCTTAATATTGATAAAAAATCATAGATAATACTCTCTATTTCGGACAAAGTCAATCTTGTTTGATAAACCATATTTCCCTGTACATGAATATGTGCGTTGTTTCCACCCATTCTTTTATAATATCACTGGAAAAGGAATATTGATTTTTTTCTTACTAGCTTGAATACTTAAAATACATTTGCTTGTCATACCTACTACGTTTTTATTTGTGTAGAATAGTATACCTTAGCCCCCCCCATTTGTAACATTTCAAGCCATACTTTACCTTTTATTCTTATCATTTTTGGTCACTATATGCACAAATTATGAGCGGATTCTAAAAAAGACTATCAGAAAGCAATAATCGGATAGGCCATATTAAACTTAAAACCAACTATTCTATATCTGAATTAAGTCCAACTTCTTTTATTTGATTCAATGAAGCAATGCATAAATCTTTGTCTTCGTAAAACTCGCTTATATAATTAAAGCCACCACGAATGGCGTACACGAATCTATCGTCTGTAATATTGACGGATAAATTGCTATCGTCTGAAAGAGCGGTTTTAAAGGTGGAAACGCCCCTCTTTGCACTGATAATGGTCTTATAGGGCTTGCTCTCAAAAACCTTTTTTCCGCTATTATCCTTAAGCACGAAAATATATCCGTCGCCTGACATCAATAATGAATAGATACCAAGCTTTGTCTTCGGCTTATCTTCCATAGTTTTTTCTTCATTTTTGGGTACAGCCTTAGGCTTGTTAAGATCTGCTTTCTTAATTGGCTTTACATAACGATAAGTCTTAGCCTCTGTCGGTTCTTCCTTTTTCTCCGATGTAGGTACGCTCTTCATTGCGGAAACATTCAGCTTAACAAGCCCTTCCGCTAAAAGTTCTTCATCGGTTCTATACGCCAATTCCCTTCTATAATCTTCTTTTTCACGGGACAAGTTACGCTCAATCCCATTGTCTTCCATCATTGCAACGATTAAGGAAATTGCTTTTCTTAATCCCAGATCGGACTTTATCCTAAGCATCATAGGGACTTGCGTATATTTTTTACTTAAGCTCTTATTCTTATGATGGAATATCTGCGGATCAAATTCCTCGGGATCAAGTGCAAGGAAGAGACATAAGGTTTTGCCACCCAACGCCAGTTTCGCCAATGTCTTTTTACCAACAATAAAGTTCTCGGCTTGCCAAGCAACACTTGAACGACATTTATTATAGCTCAGCAACTCGTTCTTTACTTCACTATAATATTCCTTAACATCGGAAGATCCTTGTATAAGTTTGCTCCTAAAACTCCTCTTATATTTGGATTGGGCAATTTCCACAACATCGTCATCGGGATCCTCTTCAAACTCATCCTCGTATGCCATCGCTTTTTTGCGTTCCTCGATTGCCTTGAGTGCCGCCTCTTCTGCCTCTTGCTTTTCTCGAGATAGGCGTGCAAGTTCTTCCTCCATATACTTTGATTGAGCCAATGCTTTCGCTGCCTCTAACGCCAATTTGTCGGCTTCCTCACGTCTAGCCTCCTCCGACAATCTTCTTTCTTCTTCTGCTATTCTTAATGCCTCTGCTTGACGCTCTCTTTCCTCCGCTAGTCGCGCTAACTCTTCTTCCGCACGAAGCCTGGCTTCCTCCTCCAAGCGTTTCTCCTCTGCTAAGCGTTCAGCCTCTCTAATACGTGCTTCCTCTGCCTCTCTTAGTTGTGCTTCGTACTTTTCAGCCTCGCTCAATCTTGCCTCCTCCAAAGCACGTTCCATCTCAATCATACGAGCTTCCTCGGCTAACGCCCTTTCTGTTCGGAGCTCTTCATCTTCTTGAACATCAGAATCACTTTCTTCAACAACCACATTCTCCATCTCGACAGAATCCGTCACAGAGCTTTCTACGACATTTCCGTCATCTAAGCTTTCCTGCTTTAACCGAGCTTCACTTTCCGCTACGGTTTCGACACCGAAACCCGTTTCCAATTCCAACGTGTCATTATCGAGAACTATTGCATCGTCATCCTCTGTCAAATCAATAATTATGGGAGCAATATCCTTCTCTTCATCGATTATTTCTTCAACGACAACCTCTTCTTCTACGTCTATTACTTCCGACGGAACCTCCTCTAAAGACAATTCCTCATAATCGTTAGCAACTTCCTCTTCTTCCACTACGACTTCAGCTGCCGATATTTCTTCTGCCGAAATCTCTTCAACCTCCTTAACATCCGATAGTACACCATCTTCCGTCAAAGTCTCGCAGGCCCCTTCTCTATCGGCTACCTCAACCTCGCTTCTAGCTCTACCCGCTCTTTCACGATAAAAACGCTCAATCTCCTCATCTGTCAAGCTTTCAAGATTGGCTTTTCCTAAATCTGTGGTACCTTTGTTAACTTCATCCAAAAAAATCTCACTGGTATCATCTTCTACGACATCGGCAAGCACGAATTCCCCGGAAAACTCTTCCGACAATACGGATTCTTCCTCACCACCCGCAGGCAATGGAGCTTCCTCTATAACGTCCGAAGCTTCAATAACGGTAATATCCTCAGCATCTTTTGCATGTGACTCATCTTCAAAACTAGCGTCGGCATCAGAACCTAACGTCGTGCCCTTGTGCTTCTTCTTAAGATTGGAAACGACAATGCCTGTAACAACCAACAGAATAATAATAACTCCTAGCGCAATTCCGCCAAAAAGCAAAATAGTCTTAGGAATAGGTAATCCTAGGATACTTATTGTGTCAGAGCTCATGCTTGAATTAAGTAACATACTAAACCTCCAAAACCTACACTTAAGCAAATATACTTGATTAACTCAAATAGACCACACTTCCTATTATACATCATGAAAATATGATACCATATTTTAGCACTATTTTCAATAGTCAATGGAAAAATGTAAATATTTTTTCTTTTTTGAATGAAAATTCCGCTATTTGCTTTATAATTTCGAAACCTAATGCTATAATTCTCTTATGAATACCATTTTAGGAAAAGAGGAGTACTTACCCCTCGGTGCAAAATTAATACTAGACGGAGAACTTGTTGTATTTCCGACAGAAACCGTTTATGGTTTAGGTGCAAATGCCTTGAATGCGGAGGCTGTAAAAAAGATTTTTATCGCAAAGGAACGCCCTCAAGACAATCCTCTTATCGTGCATCTTGCTCGCTTCGAGGATATCTTCAAGGTTGCAAAAGAGGTTCCACCTCTCTGCTATACCCTCTATGAAAAATATTGCCCCGGTCCTCTAACCATGATCTTAAAGAAAGGAGATCAGATTCCCTATGAGGTTACCGCAGGTAGAGAAACGGTAGGCGTAAGATTTCCTAACCACAAAATGGCAATCGATCTAATTAAAAACTCCGCTCCAATTGCCGCACCAAGTGCAAATCTTGCAAAACACATAAGTCCTACAACAGCCCTCCACGCTTACGAGGACTTAAATGGTAGAGTTCCACTAGTCCTTGACGGCGGAGAGTGTTCAGTGGGTATCGAAAGCACAATCATAGACCTAACAGGTGAAAAACCTACAGTATTAAGACCGGGTGCTATCACCGTTGAAGAACTTACAAAAGTCTGCGATGCAGAAAACTATCACGGAGAATTAGGAATAGCCCTTGCTCCGGGAATGAAATATAAGCACTACTCCCCTCGCTGTACCTGTGTTATGCGTAAAAAAGAAGAGCTTTTAGAAACCTTTAACATCGCAAAAAGCAACGATTTCTCCCCTGTAATAATTGCTAGAGAACAAACTCTCCAAAACCTACCAACCATAAATTCACTTTCCCTCGGCTCAAACGGAGAAGAAGCCGCACAAAGGTTATACAAGCACCTCCACACTGCCGAAAAATCTTATAACTACATAATTCTCGAAGAACTTCCTCTCACCGGTGTCTTTTACTCGGTAATGAACCGTGCCAAAAAATCTGCCGGCGAAAAACTGTAACCCACTCTTACTAAAAAAGGCATTTAAAAAAAGACGATGACATTTCACCGCCTTTTTTGTTTAGAATCTATTTTAACTATAAAGAAAAGACATCAGTTAAAGTAAAAAGATAAATATTCCCTTGATTCCTAGCTTCATTTATTACAGCTTCGGTAAATCCGTTAAGTGCGAATAAGAAAAGATAAATATTCCCATCGAAAGAATAAAGCTTTTCACGGAGCTTATTCAATTGATTAAGATCAAAGCACTCATTCGTAAACTTGCATTCTCCTACAAGGTAACTCTTGTTTGCAACATCTGTTCCTAGAATATCAAGTTCCTCTGAAATGTTAATGTATGCACCATCCTTTTTCCTAGTAACTTTACCCCACCAACGGGCAAAGGACGTAAACAAACTTGGCAGCTTTTCTTGACCAGCCAAGACATATAAATAACGAATACAAATGTCTTCAAATGCCCTTGCCGCAAAATGATGTAAATCATTTTTAATTATATATTTCCATACAAGTTCCACGTTGTTAGTTTCAAGCTCCGCCTTGTGAGGATACACATATTTATAATAAAACCGAAAGAGATTGTCAGAAAGAACGTATTCAACCAAATTTCTTTTAATAGTGTCCTTGGATTTCGATAGTGCAGGTAATTCCTTTTTGACGATACCAAGCTCCAAAAGATTTTTTAAATATGTAGATAGCCTTGCACTATCTATACCACTTTTATCAGCTATCTCAGAATACCTGCTACAACCCAAGGCAATAGACTCAATGATTGTAACATATATAGCCGGTTCTCTCAGCTCCTGATGTAAAAGAAATTCAACCTCATCATATAGCTGTGAACTTTTTTTCAATATCTTGTTCTTTATATTCTCTTCCAATGATATATCGGGATCAAACTGACTTAAGTAATGTGGAATTCCTCCTAATATAGAATAGGCTATAGCCTTATCTTCATCGGTATAATTAGGAAAAAACTTAATTGCATCGAAATACGGTAAGGCTTCCAGCTTATATATACCCGTTGCTCTGCCATACAACGGGTTTTTATACCCTAATATTTCATTTTCGATAAAACTCATAGAACTGCCGGATAAAATGATCATTATGTTTTTATTCTTTAGATTATGATCCCACAAGTTTTGCAAAACGGAAGGAATACTATTATTACCTTTAACCATATATGGGAACTCGTCTATGATAATAACCAACTTTTCATCTTGAGCAATTTCCCCTAATGCCAAAAATGCAGATTCCCAATCACAGAACCGTTTAACCAACCTTGAAAACTTATCATTAAATGAAAGAATCTTCCTAGAAAAATCTTCAAGTTGTTTTCCATCGGTGTATTCATTGCAAGTAAAGAATATGTGCTTTTTACCCTTACAAAACTCCGTCAATAGCTCCGTCTTTCCAACACGTCTTCTTCCATAAAGAACTATTAGCTCAGCGTGATTGCTAGCATAACGCTCATTCAAAAAATCCAATTCATATTCACGACCAATAAACATATCATTCGCTCCGCCAATAAATGCATTTTACATAATCACGATTTTGCAAATTATGATTTGTATTCCAATTATATAATATATTATGCACCAATGTCAATACCTTTTATCATTTCAAAGGTTATTAAACAAAAAAAACAATTAAACTAATAAAACCACTTAATCATTAATGATCATTTATTATTCTATGTTATTAGTCGCTAATTCCATATCAAGAAAGACTACTTTAAAACCACTATAATTATTGTTTTGTACTGTTGTTTCCTCTATTATAAAAACTAATTCGATAAACTTACCATCAGCCATATCCTCATTAAAAACCGTTGCTACCGAACCGTTTAAATTGACAGGCTTATAAATAGGGTTGACTTTTTGATTTACCTGTTCTGTAGCCGCAAACAAGTCTTCATTATTGCCGAATAAGTCGATATTGCAGGTGCTGCCTAAATTGAAGCTTACTATACAATCATCATCTTTCCCATTTGCTTTAATCAAGATATTTTGGGTAGAAAGTATAGTGCATTGATAACCATCATAATACCTAAGCATCACTTTCCCGGAGACATTTACATCGCTCCATAAGGCTATTCTGCAAGAGATAAATTCGTCCTCCTCTTCCGCCATGAGAACAAGCGATTGATATTCTGCTCTTGGAACAAGTTGGAAATAGTCCCCCGTCGAACTGATTGCAAGTCTTCCGTCCTTAAATCCCGTTCTGGCATACCAATAATACTCAGTTTGTGAGTTGATCAACCCATCAACAAGTGCTTGCACATAGTCGTTATAATGTCTGTTGTCGTCAAGTTGGTCCGCTCCATTCTTGTCCTTGTGTGCACTCTCCCCAATAACATAATTAATGATGTAGTTCTTTATTTTTGTCCCATCGCTGACAGAAAAACCAAAATATGTCGCCTTGTCAAAATACTCTGCCTTCAAAGTTGTGAGAATGCTTGAAAAATCAAGTTTCCCCTCAACCACACTCACACTTTGCCCACGATATGTGACAACTGGATAGCCATTTGCATCAAAGTTGTCGCCCACGACAATCATTTTGTCATAGTCAGTTTTCCCAAGCAAAATCTCATACAAAACAACTTCCATTGCTTCAGAATAAAGTGTTTTGTAGAAACTTTTATAATCGTTTTTGTTTTTATCGGTTTGATATGTAGTTCCTATTGCACTGTTATATGCATCAAGCAAAACCCCTCTATAGTTTGCCGCACCTATATACAATGGATCAGCCTTATTAACGAAACTCCAAGCCCACGCATTTTCCACATTCGCATAAATAATTGTTTCGTCATCTTCTGGTTCTTCATATGCCTGATATCTTATTGAATCATAATAATAAACATTTGTATAATCATTTTCTTGTGTCGAATATCCATTGCCAGCGCCAAAGGTTGAGGCAAAATCCTCAACAAGTGTTTCAGCGAGAGTTTTTATGTTCTCTTCAACATTGCTGTCTTGCGCCGTTCCGCGATAGCCCATTTTGAATTTGTTTGGAACAATTTGAGCAGTTTGAGAACCACTTCCACTGCCACTTCCTCCGCCTTCGCCACTGCCTTCACTACTTCCTTCGCCACCAATGTCAACCTCGTTTCCGATATTCGGGGAAACAAAAGAGCATCCTGTAAACATCATACAGATACACATCACAATTATTAATACTAAAATGATTACTTTATATTTCTTTTTCATATTTGTTTTATTGTTTCGCGTCAGATTCACTTTATTTCTAATGTTGAATTATATAATCCACCATAAAAAGACATAGCTATGAAGCTATCAGTTCTTTTCCGTCTCTTTATTCAGTCTTCTTTTCGCTCTTTCTTCAATATCCCGCAATTCGCTTATTTCTAGTCCGCATTTCTCATTAAAATACGATAAAATCTTCATCGAATCAAAAAAATCCTTGCCACCTTCGCCTGTTCCCATTGGATAAGTTTCATCATAATACATACAAGTTTCTACATGTTTACAAATACTCTTTATATGAGATCTGATCTCGCTTGAAAAATACTTCCTTATAGTATCATCATTGTTCCGTTCCCAATTATTATAACATTCTATAATCGCATGTATTTGCAAGTTGATATTTGGAGAAAGTAAGATGGGACCACTTGTGAAAGATAAACTATCTTTTTCTTTTTTCTTCCTTACTACCATACTAGCAATTAAATATGTTCCGATTAATGCGGTTATACTTATTAGCACACACACCATTATCATCCTTGCACAAGCGGAGATATTGTCGCTACACATATTTATTATTAATGCAATTACACTAAACAATAGCCCAACTATTGACAAGATCTGATCCCGTCTCTGGCTTTTAATTTCTCGCTCCAGTTTCTCTATTTGTCTCACGATCATGTAAGCACTTCTATCATTCATTTGATACCTCTCCTATTTTTTCATGCACCAATCCGCTAATTTGTTTATATAATCTAATTGTTGTTGCGGCATCTTAAGCTCACTAAACTGATTATTTACAACAGTTTCTGCTTGAACCGCAACAACCGTGCGGTATTGCACGATTACATCTTTATTTAAACTCAAATATCTTTTCTTTGCATATTCTTCCAAATTGTACTTTTTTACCACCTTATAAAGTGCATCATATATTTGTTTTGTACATTTTATGTAATAACAACTTTTAGAATCTACATTCACTCCTTTTAATAATATGCAATATTTAATCATACGCTTACTATATTTTTGACTATTCAACTCTTTTTTAACAGCACAGACACCTATTGTAACAAAATGCCAAAATCTATTTTTGTTTACACTTATTGTATCTTCTTTATCACCTACATAAGCCTTGCCGATATAATAGAGCAAATCATTATAACCTTCCGTTGTCATTATTCCTTTGTTGTTAAGATAAAATTTTCGCATAATTCCTCCTTCGTTTTTTGTTAATTGTTACTCATCGGCATTGCGTTGTTATAACCAACGCAATGCCATAGAAATCACATAAATTCGATCATACTTACAACTTGTACCAATAATAATCGTTATAATAATCTGTAAAATATGAAGCATCAATGGACAATTTGAGTGTACCATCTGCTTTGTTTTGCCAATCGTTATAATCCTTTGTACAATACCAAAAAGATGAATCTTCAAGCGTCATGGTCGTAAGCCCCGTACATTCATAAAATGCATACTGCCCAATATGCGTTATAGTTTTTGGAACGACAACACTAGTAAGATTTTTACAATTATAAAAAGCCCACGCGGTTATGCTAACCGTGCCATCTTTAATTACAATCGATGTATCCGTTTCCATTGTACCTTTATAACTATATAACACATTGCCAATATAAATCAATCCATTAGGAATATCGTTATACCAAGCAGTTTCTTGAAAAGCATAATATCCAATAGTCGAAATCTCGTCAGGTACAGTTATAGTCTTAAGGTTAGAACATTGATAAAAAGCACCATACCCTATTGTCATTACACTATTTGGAATCACAATACTATTGAGACCTGTACATTTTTCAAACGCATAGTGACCAATTGTACCGACGCTATCAGGTATAATTACACTTGTTAAATTATTACAACAATAAAAAGCATATTGATTAATATCTGTTATATTATTCGGTATCACTATATCTTCTTCTTTACCCATATATTTGACAAGAGATTTTATTTCACCATTGTCATACACGACAAAACCGTCAGCATCCTTCCTTATTTTACTTACATCTTCTCTAGAAATAACATCTAGAGCATGTAATGCAATTTCACCATTCTCTGTATCACCAGCAGAAATCGCCAAGGAAGATCCATTAATTACTTCGACGAGCCTGTAACAACGTGAAAATGATCCTTTGCCTATTGATATCAAGCTTTTCGGTAGGGTAATACTTAATAAATTATTACAATTTTCAAAAGCATAATTTGCTATAGTTGTGGCACTCGTTATAATTACTTTAGAGAGAGTACTCGGAACACAACTTGCATGACCATCGTATGTTGTGGCTCCGAATATGTAACCAAAGTGAGTGTTTTCTGCACCGCCGAAATCTTCGCCGACAAATGGTATCGATAAACTCTCAAGTCTAGTGCATGAGAGCAATGCACCCTTCCCTATGTGTTTTACACTATTTGGAAATATAATACATTCTAGTGCCGAGCATTCATAAAATGCATAATCAGGAATACTTATGACTTCATCTCCAATATTAATCGTAGACAATGCGATGCACTCGTCGAATAATATTGGATAATTATAGCTGGCCGTAAGAGTGCAATTGATTGCATTCCAATTAACTGTAGTCAGTGTCGAACAATTGCCGAATGCATGGTTCCCGATCATTTTTACAGATGATGGAATTGTTACGCTCTCAATTTCATTATAGCCGTAAAAAGCACCCTGATATATTTCCGTTATATCATCCGGTAAAAAAATGTTATTATTTGATCCGTTATAGCTAATCAAAATTTTCTCCGAACCATCGCAGTATAAAACAAACCCATTATCGTCTATAGACAATTTCGTCTCGTTTTCTTTTGAATAAACATTCTTGGCATACGTACCAACACGCCCATTATCGTATGCCCCTGCAATTATGTTTAAGGACGATCTATTATATATTTCCACGAGTTTATAACAATATAAAAATGCTGAGTCATTGATGCTTACAACACTCTTAGGGATTGTTATATTTGTTAAGTTATAACAAAACGAAAATGCCCACTCATCTATAGTTTCTACACCCTCAGGGATCAATACATTATTTAACCTATTGCACCCTAAAAATGCACCTATACCTATATAAATAACACTTTCCGGAATGATAAATTCGCCAAGCCTAGTACAATGTGCAAACGCATTATCCCCTAGACTTGTCAATTGACTATTATGTGCAAAAGATACTTCTTTCAAATTGTTACAATAGCTAAATGCTGTTAAACCTATCGTTTCTATGCTTTTAGGTATTCTTACACTCTCAATATTTATACAATTTTCAAATGCCCTAGATCGAATTGCCGTCACCGGTTTTGCATCATAATTAGATGCTGGTATTTTTAGTTCGGAACCGTTAAAGGTGCCAATTCCGGCAACTGACCAACTATCGCCATTATCATTCAAAACAAAATCTAGCCCTGTCTCAAAAAAACCACAATTGACACACACACCGCTATTATCATATTTATGCCCCGCTTGAATGATCCTATCCGTTATTAGTCTATGATTTTCATCAAAATACTTATTACAATCCAAACATTCATAGTGAGCCATTATACCATTGTTGGTACAATTGGATGGCGTTTCTTCAATCCATTCACCATAATTATGAACTGATGCGTTAATCTCAACCGATAGGTCTAACAGCTCGTTATCATCTCTTCCAAAACACTTGTGGCAATTAGAACATTCATAATGTCCTTTTACTCCCATACTTGTACAGTTGGCAGGAATCTCTTCAATCCAATTGCCATAATTATGGGTTTGGGGATCTATTTCAAGAGATAAATCAGTTAACTCATTATATTTCTCATCGAATTTTTTATGACAATTTAAACACTCATAACAACCCCTTACACCATTATTAGTACAATCAGAGGGGATCTCGTCAACCCAATCGCCATAATTGTGAGTTCTAGGCACAATTTCTTGTTCTATTAATATTTTATTGCAAACGCCGCAATGTGCTCCAGCAGTTAATCCGTCTTTTTCACAATTAGGCAAAATCGATTCATCCACTACATAGTTATGATTTTCATTCCATTTTGCATATAGGGTTATGTCAGAAGCGATTAAGGTTATTTCGTTGAACACATTTGTTCCGCTCTTGTCCAAAAACCATCCCATAAATTTGTTACACGTTTTAGTAGGACTTGTAGGAATAACAACACAATTTCCTTCCGTTACAGTTACCCTTTGATATTCATTATCATCCACAATAAAGATAACAATATACTCATTGAGTTCAGGAGTATCTTCTATCCATTTAGAGTATAAAGTAATATTACCACTTATAGCGACCGTTTCATCAAATGCAATTCTACATGTGGCATCTAAATACCAACCGTCAAAAATAAATCCTTCTTTCGTGGGGTTTATAGGCAAAGATATAGTGCCGCCTTCGCCTACTGTAATAGGTTCAACTTCGCTACCGCCATGAGTGTCAAAACTAACCGTTAAAATTTGCGGGTTCGGAGTTGGATTGTCATCATTATTGTCACCATTGTCAACCCATTTAGCATGCAGTATTATGTTCCTAGATACAGTAACTGTATTATCACTTATTATAATCCAGGATTCATCCAAATACCAGCCATCGAACGTATATCCATCCTTTATTGGATTTTCAGGCAATTTTATTGTTTCACCGATATCAACGATAATAGGTTCAATTTCACTTCCTCCCTGCGTATCAAAAGTTACTGTGACACTTCCCTCTTGATTATCAAGTATGCTTCCAAATAAGCTGCATGCCGTTAAAAGCATAGATAAAATGATTATGAATACTAGAAACATTGTGATTCGAAATTGTCTCATCATTAGAATCTCCTTTGTTTTAAAATCTGTATTTGAGATTTTGTTTTATCTTCTTTTTACCCTCAGCGTCTTTTTATTGTACATTTCAATTGCTTTTTCAATATTCCTTATGTTTATATGATAAAGAATTTGTCTTTCTGCATAATCCAGCTTTTGTGTTTTTGCTTTATTTGTAAGTTCTTTCTTTATTTCATCAACGCTCTTTACAGCAACTCTTATTCGAGCCACATCGGCTTTAGTGATACGAGCACATTTAACTATATTATTAAATTTTTTCATTTACACGTCCAATTTTAATTGATTCCTACGAGCATTTGTTATAGCTCTCTTCAAGTGTGGGAGTGTATTATATGAATTATGGATAACATCAACCGCACTAGATAGTGCACTTTTCTTACTTATATCTCCCACTAAAACTGATAGCTCCTTTTTCAACATAGGATGAACAAAAATAGCAATCATACTGTCTATTTCTACAAAAAGAACGCTTAACTCGTCTTTATGTTCTTCAACAAGACTAAGCTGTGCATCTACATCATTCGGCTCTTCATCGAACAAATCTAGCAGCTCAAAATGATGCCTGTTGTTGATGAAATTATTGTATAAAGCACTTTGATTGATTAACCTTATATTGTTCGAATATACGATATTAACAATAAGCAGACAAAATGCAATCACCACAGAAACAGTGGAAATTATTAAAGATAACTGTGCTTCATTCATTCTATATCAACCCCTTTATTATTACAGTAAGTAACAGTTTCGAGATCTTAACCAAAGTTTTAGATGCATCAGATAAGGTTTCATTTTTCCTATAATAATTAAGGAGGAAACTCACACTTGAAGTTGCCATATCGTTTTCTATTTCATCAGCACTAAAAGTAACATTAAATGTAAATTGTGCCGAATCCTGCGACTCCATAACCTTGGAGCCAAATTCAACGGTAATTCCATTCTCATTTTCCTGAACTAAACCATCCTTAAACTCCAACATTGTTAATAATTCTTTATTTTCAGACTCGACTGTTAACACAGGATAAAAACCCATGGTATAATCCGAGATATTCTTGACGTCAACTACAATTTCAATCGTATCGCCGGGCATTATATCCATATTATTTCTTGTTTTACAATTAATGAGAAAATACTCCCCGTCCGCATCGTCCCCACACGAGTTTCCCATAAAAATCACAGTTATTAGAACTGCAATGATACATATAATCAACACATTCATTCGTCCTTTCATCTGAATTCTCCCTTTTGTAATTTAGATATATTTCATAAGGCATTGCACCTTAAAAAGATGCAATGCCATCATTCGTACTATTTTTTATACCAAATGTAATCACAATACGTTGACGTAAAGTATGTCGCGTTCGTCGAAGCATTTGTCACGAAGGTTTGCTGAGCACCATAACTACCCATACGATACCAGGTCGTCGTATCTTTGAATATTATACTCGTAAGACTACTGCAATTATGGAAGGCTCTATAGGCTATGCTCGTCACTCCACTACCTATAGTTACGCTCGTAAGGCTAGTACAACCATCGAAGGCATGAGAGCCTATCCTTGTCACACCATCAGGGATACATATACTAGTAAGACTATTGCAATTATAGAAGGCTCTTGAACCTACGCTTGTAACCTTATCAGGTATCGTTATGCTTGTAAGACTACTGCAATTATAGAAGGCACTTGCACCTATTTCCGTCAGTTTACTATGTTCTCCAAATATCACGCTCGTAAGGCTAGTACAATCTTCGAAGGCTCCCTCACCTATGATTGTTACACTATCGGGTATGGTAATGCTTGTGAGGCTACGGCAATCTGCGAAGGCATATTGATTAATTTCAGCAATTCCTTCCGGCAAGGTAAGCTCGGTAGAAGTACCGGTGTAGCCGATAAGTATCTTGTCTGCTCCGTCGGTATAGATAATATATCCGTCGGTATCGGTAGACAATTCTCTTCCGATCTCTTCGGTATATACATTCTTAGCGTAATACCCTACATAGCCATTATCAATACTACCGGCAGTTATTGTAAGATTTGATTTGTTGTAGACTTCGGCTAGTTTATAGCAATATGAGAAGGCATTGGAGCCTATGCCCGTCACATTATCACCTATAGTCACGCTCGTAAGACTACTGCAATTATAGAAGGCTCTATAGCCTATGATTGTCAATTGGCTATTTTCTCCAAATGTCACGCTCGTAAGATCAGAGCAACCTTCAAATGTATAATCACCTATACTGCTCACACCGTCTGGGATGGTTATGCCTGTTAGTCTACTGCAATCATAGAAAGCATAATCACCAATGTCGGTTACAATATCGGGTATGGTGATACTTATAAGGCTACTGCAACCATAGAAGGCATAAGAATGTATGCTTGTCACACTGCTACCTATAGTCACGCTCGTAAGACCAGTACAACCAAGGAATGCAAAACTATTGATGCTTGAACCGCCTGTTATAACAACTGTTTTTAGCGAAGACGGAATGTAATATCTCTCTACACCACCCACACCTTGAGTGTTCGTTGCTACACCACCCTCATAATATGATGTGCCAAAGATATATCCGAAAAAATACCTACGATAGTTTGTTTCATTTGTGCTTCCCCCCACGAACGGAATAGTTATGCTTTCAAGAGAGGAACAACCATGGAATGCACCATAGCCTATGCTCGTCACACTGTCGGGGATTGTTATACTAGTTAGAAAATCCCAATTTTTGAATTGTTCATATCCAATGGTTGTTGTTCCATTCGGAATAACATAAGACGTATCCCACTTTGCGGTATACGTTTTGTCATCGGTTGACAAAACAAAGGTATATGTTTCATTGTTTGTCAACAACACTTCGCAGTCATACCACCCTAAGAATGTAAATCCGGGCTTAGTGGACGCTGTTATTGACAACTCGGTGCCTATACATGCGTTTTCGCTATATGATACTGTTCCTGCGGCACTAAGGTTTCTCTCCAACGCTATGGGAATCTTAATCATGTTTAATGTGAGCGTCTTGTTAAGTAAATCTTTTGTCAACGCTATCGTCTTACCTTCTTCGTTCAATTGTTCTGTTCCGTCATACCAACTTTGAATTGCATATCCATAAGAAGCAACCAAACAATCGTCTCCTATCTCAAACAGATAATCGGAGATTTCAAAGTCGGAACCCGCTTTGAATACCAAATCGAATCCCATGATGTGCCTTCGTATGATACGTGACCATATGTATCGACAAAGTTCACGGTGTTCCCGTTAATCTCCGCGTAATATTTTTTTGGAATAAAACTTGCGGTAAGTTTATTTGGTATCTCTTTTACTGAATATAGTTGTGTTCCGTCACAGCGAGCAAAATATTTGTCCTCGGTACTCAACCAACCGATAAAATCATATCCTTCTTTTTCTGGGACAGGCAGAATTTGTCCACTTTCAAACGGTTTGACTTGCAAAATCCCTTCCATTGTTCCGCCATCCAAATCGACGTCAACTGCAACCGCTTTCATCGATTGATATTATTTAATATCACCCGACAATTCGGTTGTGAAATCAAAAGGAACATATTCCCCGAGTGTATTATAACAAAGCCAATAATCAAAATCATAGACAGCCATCTTGTATTTTTCAAGTTCGCTTTCTTCGAGCATTTCACCGATATATCCGCGAGTCGTTGAAAAAGGCTGTGTCATCGAAACCGAACTATACAACTGCACTTCACAATCTTGTTTTACATAGAAGTCTAACAAATATCTACATTGGATTTGCCCTTGCGAATTTTCGACAGCTAACAGTTGTATATTGCTACCATAACTTAATGTAAATGTTTGGCTGCCATTAGGTTTCGACCAATCGCCATAATACCATTTCAATTGATATTCAGAATTTTGGACATAATATTCCATATCCTTATGACTTAATAAGTCAAAGTTATTCGCCGTACCGACACTATACTTTCCTCCTACGCTGTCACAGGTCAATTCTACGTATACATACTTCGTTATATTGTTGTAATTGTAATAATAGATGTCATTTTGCTTTTTACCCTCTATTGCAGGTGAAAAGAATACATATTCATCGGAATATGCAGTTACCTTTTTATCCCATTTTGCAGTTAATACTATGTTTAGCGAGGGCATACTTGAGCCGGTCGCGTATTTCTTATTCCAAAAATCAAACCAGCCCTTAAACTTGTAATCTTCTTTTTCGGGCACAGGCAAATTTATCGTTTCGCCAGAATAATATTTATAAATTATTTTGTCTGTTGTTCCGCCGTCGGTATCTAAAAGAATAATGTACTTATCTGACCAAAAATCGCCCGTTTCAGGAGCATGGTCTCTTTTAACATATTCTACTGCTTCGTCAAGTTCAATCAAATAGAAACTATCACCGTCTAATACAGCCTCTAATGTAATATAATGAGTGATTAAAAGCACATTGTTTTTTATTTTCCACGTACCTCTATCATCATCATCATCAATCCATGTCCCGTCTGATGCTATGCTGAACCAGCTATCTGCATCAAATTTTCCGTCTTTAACGGCATAATATGTGCCGGAAATGTCCGTATGATCATCCTTATCAGCGAAACTGCTACAAGAACTCAGCAGCACGAAAGCCACAATTACAAACATTAGTGCTATCAACAATACTTTCTTGCTTTTCATCTTTGCTCCTCCATAACAATAGTATCAATCTCGTACATTTTGTTCGCCTAATAGTACCTTAGCCGAACTAAAAAAGAGTTTTAAGAAAAAGTATTTCGATTAGGTAGTTGTTTGCAAGTAATTTTAGAGGAAGATATTGACAAGGTTTTACTGAAAGTGTACAATAGTAAGTAAGAAATGACGCCTAAGGTACTATTAGACGTCATTTTTTTGTGTTAAAGATTTTGCCCAATTTGTTCATCATTTCTTGCTTATGTTCGAGCATGGAATGGGCATAGCGGTTTAAGGTTATAGTTGCGTTTTTGTGTCCAAGTATTTCAGATAAGGTTTTTACATCCATTCCACACTCTAGAGCTCTTGTTGCAAAGGTGTGACGGAGGGTATGAAAATTCTTATAAGGAAGGTTTAGTTTTTCAAGAAAAATCTTGTAGCTTTTTTGATAAGACCTTATCGTGACAGGATGCCCGTGATAAGAGATTACCCATTCGCTTCTTTCCTCTCGTTTGATTGTTTTGAGATTAGGCAGCAATTGCTTTGGTATGGGAACTACTCTTTTAGATTGCTCGGTTTTAGGAGTATCTAATATACGACCGTAGCCCAATTTCGTCTTACCGTCGTGACATGTTTTAGATATGAAAATAAGCCCCCTTTGGAAGTCAATGTCTTGCCAAGTCAGGGCAAGAAGTTCACCTATTCGCAAACCTGTATAAAGACATAAAATAATACCGAAAAACTTTTTTCTTTTATTGGATAAGATTTCTTCTTCGATTCTTCTTTGTTCGGATAGAGAAAAACATTTAATTTCCTTTTGTTGAAACTTGGGACGCTTTATTTTGTTTCCAATATATTCCTTTGTTTCCCCAAATAAGAATGCAGCTTTCAAAGAGCTTTGAATTATAGTTATTATCAAATTCACCGTATTATATGATAATCCTTTCCCTGTTACGGCATTACCTCTATTCAACAAATAAGTTACATATCGCTGAATAATTATCGGCGTTAATAAAGATATCTCGTATTCGCCAAGGGAGGGGATTATTTTACGCACCGCTGTTTGTTTATAGTTCTCATAGGTACGTAGTTTTACACCGGGTTTGATGTAATCTTCAAGCCAAATTTCCAACCAGTCTTGATATTTCATTTACTTACTCCTTTGTGTTAATAATTCTTTTCAACTAGTGTACTCTAATTTGAGATGCAATGCTAAGGATTAAGAATTAAGGTTAAGAGGTAAGGACGAAATACTACCAGCTTATGAAGCACGCAGTTAGTAGTAAAGAAAGAAAAGTGAAAAAATGTGGATGAGATACCGATGTTAAAAATAACATCTAGTGGTTCTTTATTAGTACAATAATGCGGATGAGATACCGATGCAGAGCATCGCCCTTTCAGGGTTCGACTGCAGACTTCGCCTTTCGTCATTCAAGCCAATTTATAAGGATGCGTTGTAAGCCTTACTCCGCCATACAATGTATCGAAAAAACAAGGATGAGATACCGACACTTTGTGTCGCCCCTACGGGGTTCGACTGCAGAAATTGATACCAATTTCTTTCGCTCAGTATGACATTATAGATGATATACAGGTATAATTTTGAGATATGCACGATTTTACCGCAGGAATAATAGTATAGAATGAGAATTCGGCGGGGGACAAGCCGCCCGCCCTACGATGGATATAAGGGTAATCTTTTCCGAGCATGGCATCATTAAAGCACTGCTGTGATATAGTCAATATGGATGAGATACCGATGTTATAAAGAAGATTCATGCATGCATTTGGCTTTTGTAAAATAGTGATCGACACAACGCAATGCAATGCGAAGGAATAAGGATGAGATACCGATGCATAGCATCGCCCTTTCAGGGTTCGACTGCAGAAATTGATACCAATTTCTTTCGCTCAGTATGACATTTTAGATATATTATTTTTCATTTAATATTAGTATTTTTAGTAATTATTCCTATTTTTCCAATTTAATTTTATCATTAGTATGCTTTATTAATTTACTGTACCACATTCCTTTCGCTCAGTATGACATATTATATTATCGATGTTATCAAAGACCTGTTTGAAAAAATTTATTGTAAATGTGGGATTATACTTAATCAATGAGTTATAGTTTAAATATACCATTAAGAATTGTGGTTAAGAATGCGTTTTAAGAATTGTCCCGTATAACTCTTTTCGCAGTTTGCGACCTCCTCGGGAGTTCCTTGGCAAACAAGAGTACCGCCTCCGTTACCGCCCTCGGGACCAAGATCGATTATATAGTCCGCAACCTTGATAACGTCGAGATTGTGCTCGATTACCAATACGGTATTTCCGCTTGCAGAAAGCTTTGTCAACAGTTCGAGTAGTTTTTTTACATCATGAGAGTGTAATCCTGTTGTGGGCTCATCGAGTATATAGAAGGTCTTCCCTGTACTTCTCTTAGACAACTCTGTTGCAAGTTTAACCCTCTGTGCTTCTCCGCCCGACAACGTTGTTGCCGATTGACCTAGTTTTATATATCCCAGACCGACATCATATAAAGTCTTAATCTTGTTATATATTTTGGGTATGTTTTCAAAATAGACACAAGCCTCTTCAACTGACATATCCAAAACATCGGCAATGCTCTTACCTTTATATTTAACTTCTAAGGTTTCCCTATTATAACGCTTACCGTGACAAACTTCGCATTGTACAAAAACATCGGGCAAGAAATGCATTTCTATCCGCTTTATTCCGTCACCGGTACATGCCTCGCAACGTCCTCCTGATACATTAAAAGAAAATCTACCTTGATTATATCCTCTTGATTGGGCATCCGGGGTCTTTGCAAACAAAGCTCTAATATCGTTGAATACTCCGGTATAGGTTGCAGGGTTACTTCTGGGAGTTCTTCCGATAGGCGATTGATCTATCGCAATAACCTTGTCAAAATATTCCAAGCCCTCTATTCCTTGGCAATCGCCTTGAGTTACGTTGACAGCCCTATTGAGCTTTTCTGCAAGGTATGGGTAGATTATCCCATTAACCAGACTACTCTTTCCGCTTCCCGATACTCCGGTAACAACGGTGAAAAGTCCTGCCGGTATACTTACATTAATCGACTTTAAATTGTTCTGTTTTGCCTTTATAACCTTTAAAAATCTTCCGTCGGGAAGTTTCCTCTCTGTAGGAATTTCAATTTTATACTCACCTGACAGGTATTTTCCTGTAATTGATTTTTCACAAGCTATAATGTCATCGACACTTCCTTCCGCTACAAGTTCACCGCCTCTAACACCTGCTTGAGGTCCGATGTCTACTATCCAATCGGCAGATCTTATTGTATCTTCGTCATGCTCGACTACAATCAAAGTATTACCTAAATCTCTAAGTCTTTTTAATGTATCTATAAGGCGTGCATTATCTCTTTGATGGAGTCCGATGCTGGGCTCGTCAAGAATATACAAAACCCCGACCAAACCGCTTCCGATTTGAGTGGCTAATCTTATTCTCTGTGCTTCTCCGCCCGAAAGAGAGGCAGAAGCTCGTCCTAATGTCAAATATCCGAGTCCGACGTTAAGAAGGAAATTCAACCTAGCCTTTATTTCCTTTGTGATTAGATAGGAAATCTTCTTTTCCCTTTCCGTTAATTGAAGATTATCGAAAAAAGCTAAACAATCCTCTACCGATTTTTGACACAACTCGTGAATATTGATTCCGCCTACGGTAACTGCAAGTGCCTCCGGACGTAATCTCTTACCTCTACACTTCGCACAGGGAACAGTCTTCATATATCGAGCGTACTCTCTTTTCATCATTTCCGAGTCTGTATCGTTATAGCGTCTTTCGATTGTAGGGATAAGACCTTCGAATTTTGTATTAAAAGTACCCGAGAATGACCTAGAGTTATAGTCGACCTCGACGTATTCCGTACCGTTTCCGTACAAAAGGATATCTAAAATATACTTTGGCAGTTGATTCAAGGGAGTATCCAAGGAAAAACTATACTTTTTTGCTAAGCCTGTCAGTTGCGAACGTGTCATTTTCGCATCGAAGGACATTCCCTTTATGTCGATTGCTCCTTCCGATAAGCTCTTGCCCATATCGGGAATAAGGATGTTTACATCAACTTGATCTCTTACACCTAAACCGTTACAAATAGGACAAGCTCCGATCGGGGAGTTAAAGCTAAACAATCTGGAGGACAGCTCTGTTAAGCTTATATCACAATCGGGACAGGTATACTTTGTATTATAGAGCTTGTCTTCACCGTCAATGTTAGCTATTACCATACCGTCTGCCAGTTTCAAAGCAAGCTCTAAGGAATCGGTTAATCTACGATTTATTCCGTCTTTTATCTTCAACCTATCAACAACAACGCTTATGTTATGCTTGCACTGTTTATCAAGAGGAGGAACACCCTCTTCCAGAAGATATTGCTCACCATCGACTATTACACGTATAAAACCCTGCTTTTTGTATTCCTCAAAGAGCTTGGTATATTCTCCCTTCTTTCTTCGAATT
Organism: uncultured Christensenellaceae bacterium; assembly: GCA_964561145.1. GTDB lineage: Bacteria > Bacillota > Clostridia > Christensenellales > CAG-1252 > RUG14300. The sequence goes on along the minus strand of CAZLNZ010000003.1, from coordinate 29,037 downwards.
GTGGGAGCAATTATTAGCACTTTGGAATCAATATGTTCCATTATTGAATCACATATTTGATCCACAGAGGTTTCCTCGATCACCTTTCCGCACTTCGGGCAGTGAGGTTTACCGATGTTGACATACAATAATCTTAGGTAGTCATATATCTCCGTTACTGTTCCCACTGTAGAACGTGGATTGTTACTTGTTGTTTTTTGATCAATAGACACTGCAGGAGATAAGCCTGTGATATAGTCAACCTCAGGCTTTTCCATTTGTCCGATAAACATTCTTGCATATGCCGACAAGCTCTCCACATAACGGCGCTGTCCTTCTGCAAAAATAGTATCAAAGGCAAGAGAGGATTTGCCGCTTCCAGATAATCCCGTGAAAACGGTCAATTTGTCTCTCGGGATTTCGACATCGATGTTTTTTAAGTTGTGCTCCCTAGCACCTTTTACAAATATAGTATTCATGTCAATTATCTTCTAGTTCTTGTTTCAACCTTGAAATTTCTTCTCTCAAGGCAATTGCTGTTTCGAAATCTAAGGAGCTCGCTGCAACCTTCATAAGTCCGGTTAATCTTTCAATCTCCTTGATCGATTCGCTCTTATCCTTACGCTTTTTGGAATCCGCCTTCCTTGTAATCTCGATCGTATTGACGATCTTCTTAACTACCGTTCTCGGCGTGATGTTATTTGCCTTGTTGTAGGCTACTTGAATCTCCCGACGACGGTTTGTTTCCTCTATAGCCCTTTTAATACTCCCTGTCATTTGATCGGCGTAGAGTATAACTCTGCTTTCCGCATTTCTTGCCGCCCTTCCTATTGTCTGAATCAAAGAGGTATCACTTCTCAAAAAGCCCTCCTTGTCTGCATCGAGAATTGCCACAAGTTTAGCTTCTGGAATATCTAAGCCCTCCCTTAATAGGTTGATTCCAACAATAATATCTATTTTTCCCTTTCTGAGATCGGTTATCAAATTAATACGCTCTAGGGTGTGGACATCGGTATGAAGATAGCTTACCTTAAAGCCTTGTTCCTTTAAATAATCTGTCAAGCTCTCAGCCATTCTTTTTGTTAGTGTTGTTACCAGAGCTCTTCCGTCTTTTTCTATTGTGCTTCTTAGTTCTCCGATCAAATCGTCTACTTGATTTTCAACAGGACGAATAAACACTTGTGGCTCAATCAAACCTGTTGGTCGGAGAAGTTGCTCGACAACCTCGTCGGCAATTCCCATTTCATAGGGTGCAGGAGTTGCGGATATACAAATCATTTGAGTAAACCTTTCGTTAAACTCCTCAAAATTCAAGGGACGATTGTCATATGCCGCCTTTAACCGAAAACCATAATCTACAAGATTCTTTTTTCTGGAAAGATCACCGTTATACATTCCTCTAATTTGAGGTAGTGTAATGTGGCTTTCATCGACAAATACAACAAAATCATCGGGGAAAAAGTCAAGCAATGTATATGGTGGAGTTCCCGCTTCTCTTCCGTCAAAATACCTTGAATAGTTTTCAATACCGCTACAATAGCCAAGTTCTCGTATCATTTCCATATCATAGGTTACCCTTTGTCTAAGCCTTTGAGCCTCAACTAGTTTACCCTTTGCGATAAAGTCTTGTTCCTCCTCAAGCATATCCTTTAATATCTGAGTGATAATACTTTCAAGCTTCTCCTTGTTTCCGACTACATAATGAGTAGCAGGAAATATTGTAACGGTTTTAACGTCATTAATTGCAACTCCGGTCACCTCGTTATTCTCGGTTATTCTAGTTACCTCATCACCGAAAAACTCAACACGAATAAAAACCGTGCTGTTTCCAACGGGGAAAATATCAAGTACATCGCCTCTTACCCTGAAAGTGCCTCTATGAAAATCAATATCGTTTCTTGTATACTGAATGCTTACTAACTTATCGATAATATCGTCACGCTCAACCTCGTCTCCGACCCTTATGTGTACCGAATTATGGAAGTATTCCATCGGCTCACCCAAGCCGTAAATACAAGACACAGAACTTACAACTATTGTATCGTGTCTTGTACAAAGAGATCCGGTGGCAGAATGGCGTAATTTGTCAATTTCATCATTTACAGCCATTTCCTTTTCAATATAAGTATCCGTCGAAGGAACATACGCCTCGGGCTGATAATAATCGTAGTAGGAAACAAAAAACTCAACCCTATTCTCGGGAAAAAATTCCCTAAGCTCATTGCAGAGTTGAGTTGCCAATGTCTTATTATGAGCAATAACCAAAGCGGGACGATTCACCTTGGCTATAACGTTTGCCATGGTAAAGGTTTTACCGCTTCCGGTAACACCTAATAAAACTTGCGTCCGATAGCCGTCATTAAGCCCTTCCGCAAGTTTATCAATAGCCTGTGGTTGATCACCGCAGGGTGCAAATTCGCTCTTTAAAATGAATGGTTTGCTTATATCCATCAACCGCCCTTACTGTCTATTATCAACTGAATAATATATTTTAAAACCCAAGCTAGGACAACTCCGAGCAATGTAATTCCAACCTTTGCCAGAATACTGTTTTTTCGGTTACGTAGTCGAATCTCCTCGCTACGCTGAAAGGCAAAGCCCTTTTTTAACAAAGTTATGTTAAAACAATACTCTCCGTCAACAGTTGTTTCCGTATACTCAAAATACTCGTCATAAGCCAGTCCCTGCATTATCGGGGCTAAATCCTCTTGAACAATATCGATATTATAGGGGATTCCTTGCATGATCTCAACAGGACGGATAACGCACATCCCGTTGTTGTTGGTTGTACGCTTATATATTTCACGCATAATAACAATTTCTTTTTTGTTTAGCATAGCCGCCTCCGAATAATCGATATTTTCACTGACTTCATTATACCACTACTAACCCCCTCTTTGCAATAGTTTTAAACCCAATTGCATGTCCTATCAATATATATTACTTTCCCTCTTTTTAAGTTTTTATTACTCTAAACATTATTGTTTTCAGCTTCTTTGTGGTATACTTTATAAGAAAAAAAACAACAAGGAGCGTTTATGAGTAATAATTTTCCTCTATACTTTAAAAATGATATGTTTGCAAAGCATTGTAATATACGATTCGATGAGTTGACAGACGAATATGTAATTTGCTCGGTAGAAATAACAGAGAATACTTTAAACGCAACAGGAAGCGTCCAAGGAGGCTTGATCTTTACCATAGGAGACCTTTGCTTTTCCGCTTTGGCAAACAGACTTCATCCAAGAACGGTAACCCAGTTCGCATCAATATCTTACCTTAATCCCGCAGTAGGGAAAACCCTCTATGCGAAAGCCTGTGAGGTTGACCGTAATAAGCACAATGCCATCTATAATGTTAGAATTTATAACGACAAAAACGTTACAATAGCTACAATGCAAGCTGCAGGCTTTATAAAAGAAGTGTAAAAAAAGCACGTGGAAAACGTTAACCGAATTGGGGTTATAGTGACCACGTGCTTTTGTTATGCTTTTTTTACTCGTGATGTTTGATGTTCTTCTTATCGCAATAGGAAGCGGCTACAGAGTTGTTAGAACAAATAACCGTTACATTTTCACATCCGTTTAATACGCCCCATCCAAAATCTACAACGGAATCGGGAACTACAAGTCTTTCCAATGAAGTACATCCTCTAAAAGCAATATCATCTATACGGCTTACGCTTTCGGGAATAATCAATTCCCTTAATGATGTACAATTATAAAAGGCACCTTCACCAATCTCATAGACGCTGTCGGGAATTGTAACCTTAGCAAGGTTTTCACAATCACAGAATGCCCAGTCACTAATATTTGTAACACTATCGGGAATAACATATTCTCTTATTTCAGTGCAAGCAGGGAAGCAAATAAGCTTTGACTTACTCTTATTAAACAATACACTGTCAACGGTTTTGTAATTCTTGCTCTTGGGATCTGCCTTTATCTCGACAAGATTTTTGCAGCCTCTAAAGGGGCTCGTTCCCATGAAATTGACGGAAGCAGGAATAAAAATGCTACGCAAAGAACTGCAATCCTTAAATGCATTCTTTCCAATCTTCTGAACATTGCCTCTAAATACTATTCTTTCAAGTCCCGTACAACCATTAAATACCATATCGTCGATCTTAGCGACAAAAGGAGGAATCTCTATCTCCCTTAAGCTTGCGCAGTCGGCAAAAGAACTCTCACCCAAAACAATCAATGCTTCGGGAAGATTGATACTTTCTAAAGATTTACAACTATTGAAAACCCCGCCATATATCTCTGCCATGCTGTCAGGAAGGGATATGTATTTAAGTTTTGCACAGTTTTCAAAAGCACGTTCGCCTATTTCCATTTCACCGTTTTCAACGATTACTCGTTCAAGATTAATACAATCACGGAAAACGCTGTCCCCGACAGAACGTATTTGTTTGCCGAATCTAACCTCTTTTAGTCCCTTGCAGCCACGGAAGGCTTCACCCTTAATTACTCTGAGTTCTTTGCCGAATTCTATTCTCTCAAGCTTCTCACAGTTCTTAAAAGCAGCCGGACCTATCTCGGTAACCCCTGCGGGCATACTTAGGTAAGGGCTTCCATCCTTACACTTAACCAAAACACCGTTTTCGACATGCAAAGCCCTCATTGCCTCTGTAGGGAGACTTGAAATAAGCTTTTGCATATATTTATCGATATGAATGCCCTCGCTCTTTACATGTTGAAGATTATCAAGAATAAACCTTAGCGAATTGGGAATAACAGCCGTTTCGGAAAGGTAAACGGGGTATATTCTCTTATCATACTTGAAGGCTGTAATAATCTCCATTCCGCAGTATTTTGATGCCATCGAATTGTCGGAAATGAAAACCAAAACTCCACAGCTGTTTTTAATTCTTTCCTTCAGCTCCTCTCTGAAATCGTCACCGATTTCCATTGCATCATCATACCACATACGGTACTTTTCTCTATCCAATGCCTCCACAACCTCGTTAACCATCGCAGTGTCAACGTGAGAATAGCTTACAAAAAGGTAAGCCTCATTCCCTTCGTAGGGTTCAATGGATATTTTATCCTTAAAATCGGTTACATTTTCCATTATGTATCCTCCTCATAGAATTAGTCTATGCTTATAGTAGCATTATAGCAAGCATACCGAGGCATGCCGCGGTAGTCGGTAATGATATGATCACACCGTATTTCGTAAAATCAAGGTATCCAAATTTAACGTCATGCTCCTTTAGTAGGTTTGTCCACATAATTCCGGCAAGTGCACCGATAGGAGTTAAATAAGCACCAAGGTTAGAACCCACTATTGTAGCATAGACTGCCTTTAATAGCGTTGTTCCCTCTAACGATGACATTATAGGACAGAACAATACGCTCATAGGTATATTGTTGATTAGATTTGCCGCCAAGAAAGACGACGCACCGTATTTGACGATTACACTGCTGTCTCCGAAGAACTCTCCGATTTTGGCGGTTATTCCGTTCTCTGTTAGTGAAAGCACCATCACAAACATAGAAAGCACGAAGGGAATCAACTGCCAGGGCAATCTCTTGATGGTTCCCAGTAATTCCTTGGGGCGTCTTTTCTTGATAAGACAAGTGATAAGTACCACAATAAACAGACAAATGGCAAAGGATAAAGAAATAATCCACATTTCAACGTCTATGTATGAACAAACGGCAAGCAATACCGTACATACGCTGAGATGAATTATACCTATAATCAATAGGGCTTTTTCCTCGATTTTAACCTCTTCAAGCTCGGGCTCCACCTTTTCCGACAGTTTTTTCATAAATACGAGCATAAGCAATCCATATGCTACAAGAGTTGCTACTATCGTAGGAACTGCCATTACCTTAAAATACTCAACGAAATTGACTCCGTAAGCTGTCGCAATGTAAATATTGGTTGGATTTCCAATTACAAACAACATGCTCATTGTATTTGCAGCTATAAACTCGCCGACCAAATATGGTATAGGATTGATCTTCGCATTCTTTGCAAAATAACAAATAAAAGGAGTAAAGGTCAATATGATTATGTCATTTGAGGTAAAGGCTGTAAGAATGGATACGGTAAAGAAGAGAACCGTAAAGAGTTTCCTCTGACTTCCACCTGCATGCTTTAAGGTCAAATTCGCAAGATAACGGAAGAATCCTAGTTCATCCAAGAATATAGATAGTACCGTCATCGATATGAAAAGCACCAATATTTTTAAAGGGTTTACAGCAGTGTTCTCCGTAAGCTTATGACCTAAGGTCCCAAGATCGATTTGTCCCGACGCAATTATGACAATGGCACCGATTAGTACAACGACCCAGTAGGTATCAACAGAAAATTTCTTACCAATCTTAATTTTTGGAAAGAATAAGATGCTTAGTATCATCAATAGACACGTTATGCATACTATGATTAGTGCCGCCATAAAGCCTCCGTCCCTAAAAATAAACATGTCAATTTTTTCGATTTTATATTATGCCAAAAATTGACCATATTAATTATAAGCTAAAAATTGTTTTTTTTCAACCCTACAAACACTATTAATTATCTTAAAAATTCAACATTCTCATTTTTCTTTATCAATCGAATAGCCGATTTCTCTTTTCCTTTATCGTTGAATAACAAAAAAAACTTCTCAGCCACATATAAATGGTCGAGAAGTTAATTGTTTTTTTTAACGAATCGGTGGGGATTACACCCCGATATTTGACACGAAATCTTAATACATTCCACCTTGAGCAGGGGCTACAGGTGCGGGAGGTTCGGGAATGCTTGCCACAAGTGACTCGGTGGTCAACAAGGTCGAAGCTACGCTGATTGCGTTTTGCAATGCGGTTCTTGTAACCTTTGTGGGATCGATGATACCCTTTTCGGTCATATTGCCATATACTCCGTTTAAAGCATCGTAACCATAGTTAGGATCCTCTTGTACACCGTTATAAACATTATTAAACACTACGCTGCCCTCTTCACCTGCATTAATAGCTATTTGACGGATCGGTTCTTCTAATGCCTTTATTACGGTGTTTGCACCCGTTCTTTCGTCACCGTTCAATACCTCTGCTTCCTTTTTCAGCCTTGCAATTATGGAAACAAGAGCTGTACCGCCACCGGGAACTATACCCTCTTCGACTGCTGCACGTGTTGCTGCGAGTGCATCTTCCATTCTAAGCTTCTTTTCCTTGAGCTCGATTTCAGTTGCAGCACCGACACTGATTACTCCTACTCCGCCGCTAAGCTTTGCCAATCTTTCTTGAAGTTTGCTCTTGTCATAATCGCTAGTCTCATTTGCGATAAGCGTACGAATCATAGCTATACGATATTGTATATTTTGTTTATCTCCGTTGCCGCCGACAATAGTAGTGTTATCTTTGTCAACCTTAACCAGACGTGCACGACCGAGCATATCAAGAGTTACCTTGCTTAAATCCAAACCAACGTCACTGCTTATAACGGTACCACCTGTCAAAATAGCGATATCCTCAAGCATGGCCTTTCTTCTATCACCGAAAGCAGGGGCTTTGACTGCTACAACATTCAATATGCCCTTAATGCGGTTAAATACCAAATTGGTAAGTGCGTCACCCTCAAAATCGTCTGCAATAATTACTATTCTAAGTCCGGCTTGAATAACTGGATCAAGAATGGGGATAAGCTCTTGGAAGGATGAAATTTTGCTATCTGTAATCAAAATAACAGGATTGTCGAATTCTGCAGTCATCTTATCTGAATTGGTTACGAAATAGGGAGATGCGTATCCACGGTCAAATTGCATACCCTCAACAACATTAAGCTCTGTCTTTGCGGTTTTGCCCTCATCGATCGTGATAACGCCGTCCTTTCCGACCTTTTCCATCGCATCGCTAATCATCATACCAACGCTTTCATCGCCTGCTGAAATGCTTGCAACCTGAGTAATTCCCTTTTTATCCGTGATAGGCTTGCTAATCTCCTCAAGTGCGGTTTGTGCAGCATCGGACATTTTCAACATACCTTTCTTAAGTAAAACAGGATTTGCACCCGCTGCAACATTCTTATGTCCCTCTCTAACCATTGCTTGCGCAAGGATTGCGGCGGTTGTTGTTCCGTCTCCCGCTATATCATTGGTCTTCACGCTAACCTCTCTAATTAGCTGTGCTCCCATGTTTTCAAAGGGATCTTCGAGTTCTATTTCCTTAGCTATAGTAACACCATCGTTTGTGATAAGGGGTGCACCGTATTTACTCTCAAGCACCACATTACGTCCCTTAGGTCCCAATGTGATTTTGACGGTATCCGCTAGAACGTTCACACCTGTTTCAAGTGCCTTTCTTGCTTCTTCTCCGTATTTAAATTGTTTAGCCATAATATTACCTCCAATTATTCAGCAACCGCAAGAATATCTTGCAGACTTAATACGAGCATATCCTTGTCGTCGTATTTGATTTCTACGCCCTTATATTTGCCGTATACAACGGTATCGCCTACCGATACTACCATTTTGAGTTCCTTACCATCGGGTGTACCGCCGGGACCGACTGCTACAACCTTTCCAAGCTGCGGAACCTCCTTAGTTCCTCCGGTAATAATCAAACCGCTTTTAGTAGTCTCTTGAGCTTGAACAGGCTCTACGATTATTTTATCAAATAAAGGTCTATATTTCATTTTTAATACCTCCGTTATTATTTTGCTAGCACTCTTAACTCTTGAGTGCTAATTAATTATAATACTGAGTATAAGCTTTGTCAAGAGAGTTTATACCATATTTTAGGCATTTTTTGTAAAATAAGTACGTTAGGTATCAATTATTTCCTTTACAACTCTCTCTATATTAGTTTCATATATCATGGGTAATTCCTTTTTTCTCAAGACTTTTTCAATAGCTTTGACTAACGTTTCGGGTGATAGCTCCTCTTGTCTTAAAACCGTCAACTTACCCGATCTCTCATAATATTCCGCATTCAATACTTGATCACCTCGGCTCCCGCCCTTAGGCAGAGGAATCGCAAGTATCTTTTTTCCTAAAGCTATAAGCTCGGACAAAGCATTAGCACCCGCTCTTGTTATTACTACGTCTGCCCTTTTATAGTAATCCCATATATTCTCCACATAATCCAACGGAAGATATCCTTCTCTTTCATCTGATATAAAATCTCGTCCCTTTATATGGATAACATAGTAATTACCAAGCCTATCTAGGCTCTCTCTTACGCATTCATCTATAGCTCTAGCACCGGAGGAGCCTCCTACAAAAAGAAGAACGGGTTTTTCACTATCAAGAGCAACCCTACGTGCCTCGCCTAAAAAAATCTCTTCCCTTATCGGATTTCCCGTAACTATCCCCTTTTTAGAGGTTTCCTCAAATGAAGTTAATAGCTTATCTGCAAACCTAAGACAAAACTTATTTGCAACTCCCAATGTATAGTCGCTTTCGTGTAGTATAATAGGAATCCCCAGACCTTTGGCTGCTAACACAGTCGGTAATGAGGCATAGCCGCCTTTGGCAAATACAACATCCGCTTTTATCTCTCTTAAAATCTTTGAAGCCTCCTTTCTTCCCTTTGCCAACTTCGCCGGTATCTTGATATTTGACAGAAGCTTCCTTCTTTCTAGTTTTACCGTTTCGGTTCCGTAATACTCTAGCCCCTTATTCAGGGCAAGTTTTTTCTCAATACCCTCATAACGACCGATAAAAACAATCCTATCAAACTGTTTCCTCAACTCATCAACTATTGCCAATGCAGGTATAACGTGCCCTGCCGTTCCACCGCCGGTTAATACAATTATTTTCTTTCCCATATCCATAATTATATGGTTATTCTTTAAAAATTATAAATCCATGTTGTATTTTTTATTAAAGTGTTGTAGAATATAAATGAATTATGAAGGAATTTTTCTTTGAAAACAAGGGCACCAATATATACTGCTATGCCTGGGACGAAGTTGACAATCCAAAAGGAGTTATTCAGCTTGCTCACGATATGGGAGATTACTGTATGCGTTACGACTACCTTGCGAGGTTCTTAAACGCAAACGGTTTTATTGTTGTCGGACAAGATTTACGAGGTCATGGTAAAAGCTCGGGGGGCTTCTATCACAGAGGGGAAATCTACGGAGAAAGCTTTCAAGATTCGGTTTCGGATATGTTCCTGTTAACGGAACATTCCCTTGCAAAATATAATCTTCCAATCGTTCTTCTGGCACTTGGCTACGGTGCAACCCTTGCTCAAGCATACCTGTTTAAACATAGCAGATTTTTAGCAGGAGCAATACTTTGTTCTGCATCGTATATGAGAACCTTTCCCGTGTTCTTCGCTGGAATTATCGCAGGAACAATAATCGGATTTGTCGACAATAAAACTCCTGCTTATATAATATATAATTACCAATATAAGAAATACAATGCTCCTTTCGAGGGAGAAAGACTTCGTTACGCCTACTTAACGAGAGATGTTAAAAGTGTCAAAGATTACGTAAAAGATCCTTTTTGCGGTGCCCAATTCGTCTATAGCCTAGGATTCTATAAGTCGTACTATAATAATTCCTACTGGATGTATAGCAAAAAGAAGTTCTCAACGATTGCAGACGATTTTCCGATATTAATTTTATCAGGCTCTGAAGATTCCGTAACAGACAATGGTAAATTGTCGCAAAAGCTATTCGATAAGTATGTAAAATACGGTAAAAAGAACGTTCTGTATAATGAATATAAAAACGCTCGCCACGAGCTGATATTTGAAAGCAACCGTGACGAGGTTCTTAAAGATATTTACAAGTTTCTAGCCTTGCTGTTTAAATAACGCTATTTATCTTCCCTTTTCCATCTTTTACAGAGCTTTTCAAGTTCCTCGGAAAAACGCTTGAGGTCGTAATTTGTGCCGCCTCTATTTTCATCTATAACTTTCATCAACTCTCTTCCTGCCTGTTCTAAACGAACGAACATACCGCTTTTAGGATATTGATTATCTTTTACATCGGTTCTTTCCTTTTGTTTATCCTTCTTCGGTCTTCCTTCTTCAACACATTCGTTACTAGATAAATCCCAAACAGAGCTATACATCGGGGCTACCGCATTAATATTATACTCGTGTACCAATAAATCCGCATACCCGACGGCAACACTCTCTTCACCATGGGTTACGAATACACGCAACGGCTTAGGTGTATAGCTTTTTATCCACTTAATCAATCCGCTTTTATCTGCATGAGAGCTTGTTTGAGGTAGCTTTACAATTTCGCTTCTAACGGTTATTCTTTCACCAAACAAGTTTACAGACTCTGCTCCATCGAGGAGTATTCTTCCAAGCGTTCCCTCGACCTGATAGCCTACAAAAACAACGGTTGACTCGGGTCTCCATAAATTATACTTTAGATGATGCCTAATACGTCCGGCTTCACACATTCCGCTTGCCGAAAGTATCACCTTAGGAATCGGATCAGTATTAATGGCTTTAGACTCTTCAACACTTTCAGTACAAATCAAATCATCAAAGGCTATCGGATTGATTCCGCTATTTATAAGCTCTGTGGTTTCCTCATCAAAACAGTCGAATTTTCTCTGAAATATTCTTGTTGCCTTAACAGCAAGCGGACTGTCTACGTATACCGGGAAATTAGTATGACCTTTTACCAATTTTCTTTCCTTAATCTCTCTTAAATAAAAGAGCATTTCTTGGAGTCTACCAATTGCAAAACTCGGTATTATAACATTACCGCCCCTATCAAGAGTTCTCTGTATTACATCTGTTAAAATTCTGACTTGATCACAAGAGGGTTCACCGTCTCTATCGCCGTAAGTCGATTCCGTAATTACATAATCGGCTTCAGTTAAATAAGTCGGATCTCTTAAAATAGGCTTATTTACATTTCCTATGTCTCCCGAAAAAACTATTATTTTCGTGATTCCGCCTTCGGTACATTCTAAAAGAATACTACTTGAGCCCAGTAAATGTCCTGCGTCATAAAAGGTTGCAGTTAAGCCCTTGAATATCTCTATAGATTGTCCGTATTCAAGTGCCTTGTACCCCTTGGCATTCATCTTAATGACATCCTCGGCAGTATAAAGGGGTTTATAGCTCTCAGCTCCGCTTCTCTTAGCTCTTCTGTTACGCCACTCTGCTTCCGATTCTTGAATATGTGCAGAATCTTCGAGCATAATCTGAGCAAGAGCTTTTGTCGGTTTCGTCGTATACACCTTTCCTTTATACCCGTTTTTAAAAAGCATTGGAAGTAATCCCGAATGGTCAATGTGTGCATGAGTCAAAAATATGGCAGATATTGTAGCAGGATTTACAGGCATGCTTTGATTTTCGTAAATATCAGGTCCCTGTGCCATTCCACAGTCTATTAAGCACTTCTTTCCGTTCAACTCAAGCAAATAACAGCTACCGGTAACTTCTCTTGCCGCACCTAAAAAACTTAGCTTCATAATCCACCTCCGATATCTAATTATATTATTTTTTGTAGAACATTGTCAATACCGAAGAAAAATAACCCATTACTATTTACCCTTTATAGAAACTATTATAGCATTACAATACCAGGTGAAAAGTGGTAAGACAAATTGTCCTACCACTTCCAATACGGTTATTATTTTACAAACCATAATCCATCTGCTCGAGTTCAACAAGGGGAAGAACCAACTCCTTGGGAGCATGCGGAGCAACACCATCGTCAATAAAATTCAAAAACCTTTTCTGTTTATATGATGCCCTTAATTGGTAGCGGGATATCATTAAAATGCGTTCATCTCTAATTGGCGGATTCTTTTTGACAACACAATCGGATAAGTGTAGTTGTCCGCCCATAACGGTGACCCTCACCTCCTCTTCGCTCTCGCTGACCAATGCATTTCCGTTACACGTAACCAGTGCACTCTCAATGTCCTTGAAAACTATCGTATATTCTCGCTCGGGAATTATCATATTTCCTTCAATCCCTTCTTTTATTGAGAATAGATACTCGTTATCCTTTTCCAAAACATTAAAACGAGTTATAGCGTACTCGCCTGTTAAGTATTTTTTGCTTATGCCGTCATCTTCGTAAAGAAGATACTCTCCCGTTCCTCTGTAGACCCATATTTCAAGAGGTTTTTCAATACCGTAGGAGTTATCGATATCCCTATATAAAGGAAGTATCGTTCCCTCTTTGGCAAATACGGGAATACTGTCAAGAGAACGAAAGGCTTTAAAGCGGCTACCGCCACGATATATCCTTCCCGTAAAAATATCGGTATATCTCTTTTTCTCGGGAAGATATACTTCTGCTCCCGCCAACAGAGATTTGTCACTTCTTTTTTTACAAATCGGTGCAACTAACAGACTGCCACCGAAAACATATTCGTTAGGATATGCATATGCCTCTTTCTCTTTATACGAATAATAAAGAGGCTCGCACAATGCAATACCCTCCTTTTGAGTATGATATGAAGCCGTATATAAATAGGGAAGCATTTTATGACGGAATCTTAGGAACTCTGAAGATATGTTCTCGACCTCCATGCTACATTTCCACGGTTCCTTACCGGTAAATTCATTCGAAGTGCTGTGTAATCTGTTTATAGGACTAAATACTCCGAATTGCACCCAACGAAGGTATAATTCCTCTTCCTTTGTTCCCCCTGTATGACCGCCTATATCATGACTCCACCAAGTGTACCCGATATTTGCCGCAGTTGCAGTAAAATATGGTTGGAAAGCTAAAGATTTCCAAGAAATAATTGTGTCACCCGAAAAGCCGATAGGATACCTTTGACTGCCCGCTCCTGCAAAACGAGAAAGAATCATTCCACGCTTATCACCTCTGTCTGCATCGGTATAATGATAGTGATTCACGCCCCACAAAGGATCTAACCCCTTGACGTTACTAATCCGTCCCTGCTGCCAATCAAGCCACCAAAAATCGACGCCCTCTCCTTCATACGGATGATGAAGAACATCAAAATATGCATCCATAAAGGCGGGATTAGATAAATCAAAATGTATCTGCATTTTCTTTTCGGGATCTAATCCTAAACGATTGCACATCTCGGGATATTGATCTTCAAAGAATCGTATTCCTTGCGAGGGGTGAAAATTGAGAGTTATTGCATAACCTCTCTTCTTTAACCAACAGAAAAGTTCCTTATGGTCGGGAAACAGCTCGGTATTCCAGCTATAGCCCGTCCATCCTTGAAACATTCGAGAAAAGGTTCTATCGGTTAGATTAAGACCACCCTTGCTTTTTGCTTCCTTTCCGAAACGCTCAACCACATTTACCCAATGCCAATCCATATCGATTGTAGCGACAGTTAGCGGTATATTTCTCTTTTCAAAGTTTACAAATACCTCTTTGTATTCCTCTTGAGTGTATGCTTTATATCTACTCCACCAGTTTCCTAGAGCGTATTTGGGGATAAAAGGCGATTTACCCGAAAGACGATAAAAATCTCTTAGTGCCCCTCTATAATCGTCACCATATAAGAAATAGTATCTATCATATACAAGCCCGTTTGATGGTGTGATTCCGTTGGCTATTGATAAGGTTTTATCGTCAAGATATGCTCCGCCGTTTTTTGAAATGATGCCCTTGCCTATCTTACAAGCACCGTTTTTTCTATCTAGGGTTCTTGCAGTTCCCTTTAAGTTGCCTCTATTAAAGTTTGACAATTTTTTACCGTTTCTAAGTATTGCCTTCACGCGACCGTTTATTTTGATAACAAACGTTACATCCTCAGTCCTTATTGTCAAACGAGGCCCCTTTTTCTCGGCAGTAAAGGAGGTTTCACCGAGGTTTCGATTAACTACAAGTTGAGTAGCACCCTCTCTTTTCCCAATGCTCACCCTAATTAATCGTGAGGTTATTACACTAATATAGAGCTTTCCAAATCGGATTACTTGCTTGGGTGCAGGTTCTTTACATTCCATATCAAAATAATTCATATCTCCTCCAATATGCTCATTCCTCTTGTTTAAATAACAATTCTTTTATTTTTACCTTAAGCTCAACAACACCCTCACCGCTCCTTGCGGAAATGTTAACCGAATTTACCACCTTAGGCAAATAAATACCCTCCGGAGATTTCAGATCACACTTGTTGTATACAACTATACTAGGGATGTTATCTGCTCCGATTTCGCTCAAAACCTTGCGGACAACGTCGTATTCGTCAACAAGTTTGGGACTGTTTACATCCACTACTATAAGGAGTAAGTCGGCATAACGGGCTTCATCAAGTGTTGATTTAAACGCATCAATAAATTCATGAGGCAATCGCTTTATAAAGCCTACAGTATCGGTAAGCAGATATTGACAGCCATTGTCCCATACGCTCCTAGAAACGGAATCTAGTGTCGCAAACAGTTTGTTTTCCTCAAGCACACCGGCTTTCGTGATATAGTTCATCAAGGTACTTTTACCTGCATTTGTATAGCCGACTATAACAACGTTTTTATCACCGTTAAGCATCCTTGTTCTACGTCTCGAATCCCTCGAATTTTCAACTGTTTTGAGCTTTTCCCTTAAATCCGATATTCTTCTTCTAATCTCTCTTCTGTCCGTTTCCAGTTTGGTTTCACCGCTTCCGCCCATTGCGAATAAGCCGCCGCGCTGCCTACTCATTCCGCTATTAGAGCCAATCAACATAGGAAGCTCATAACAGAGTCGAGCAAGCTGTACCTGCAGCTTACCCTCATTGGTGGTTGCATTTTTGGAAAAGATTTCAAGAATCAATGTACTGCGATCCAATATCACCAAACCCAAGGCATCCGATAAATTCTTAAATTGTACTCCACTCAAGCCGTGATCGCAAATAACGGTGTCTATTTCGTTAACCTGACAAATTAGAGCGATTTCCTCAACCTTTCCGCTGCCGACATAAAACTGAGTATCGGGCTTATCTCTCTTCTGAACAAGCCTTTCAACGGGCTTTAGCCCCAAAGTTTTGGCAAGCGATTCAAGTTCGTCAAGCGAATCGTCGATATCGGGATCAGAGGAGGCGTGGACTAATAACGCCCTTCCTTTTTCTGTAGAAAAGCCGCCCTGTAATTTACTCTCGTTTTCCGATTCGTTTATCTGTGCAAGAAGCTTATCATCATCAAAATCGGTTCCGCTATAACTTATCCTTTTAACGCCGTTAGCAGAAAGATATGCCGCTTCTATGCCGTTTGGTTCTCCGTTTTTGACACCGACGGCACACAAACAATCGAATCTGTTTGCTTTCAAAGCAGATATATCGACATTTGACAATTTACTTACGCCGTTAGGATGTGTATGAATAACCCTTACGCCGTTAAGGCGTTTATCGCCTCTTTTCTTGCTGACATTTGCAAGCGGTACCGTTGTACTATCGCCTATTCCTACTGCCAAAATTCTTCCGCCCCTTGAAATGAAAATGGAAATTTCTCTATTCAGCTTTTCCGTAAGTTGACAAATCAAAGACAACACATCTCTGTCTATCAACAGAGTTCTATCATAGTCACCCTCTAGGCTTTCCAGTTCTTCTAAAACAACTCTTTTTATTCCTTTAGTGTTTCCGTAAATCATAATACCTTATAAATATTCCTTATTGTTTCTTCCAGTATATCGTTTTTTAGCGAAAAGGTTATTCCTTTATCATCGACCGATAGGTCATAAAAAAGCATTTTTTCTAACTCCTTCATTAAAGTTATTCGATCCTCTTTTATGCCACCGACGGTTATTACCGATAAATAATCTATCGAATAGGGAATTTTATACTTTTCGATTAGCTTTATTAAAGCCTCATCTATTTGCAACAAATAGATTCGAAGTGCTCCCATAGTAGTTAAAAGTCTTTCTATGCTACCTTTGATAGCCTCAAAAAAAGAACTAAGCATATATAGACATTTAATATCAGTATTTATCGTTAACCTCACCAGATTACGTTTGACTGCTATATACCTAGGTTTTCCTCTTTGTTCGCTTACCAATGTACCCTCTTCCCAAGGGGCAAACACGCTCTTAATTAAGATTGGTATCTTGCCCTTTAAAGGAATTATGCTGTCATAATGAAGAGTTCCGGCACCCGACAAACTTAATTCGTAAAGCTCATCATAGGATAGATAATCTATATGCTTTGGGTTATCGACTATATTAGGGTCTACGCAATAATATCCGTTGACATCGGTCCAATTCTCGTACAATTCTGCATTGATGCCTCTTGCAATAATTGCTCCGCTAACATCAGAGCCTCCTCTTGATAGGATTCTTGTTCGACCAAAGACATCCGCTCCATAAAACCCGGCGACAACCGCTTTATCCACTTTCTTGAACACTTCGTTCACAAGTTTTATGCTGTTCTGATAGTCAACCCGACCCTCACAAAACAATATACACTGCTTAGGGTCGATAATCTCCCAATCAAGATATTTCGAAAAAAGAATCGCCGAAAGAAACTCTCCTAGACATATTATTTCTTCATTCTCGAATCCTTCGCAAAGTTTATTTGCATACTCTTCAAACAGAGGTGAAAGATCAAAATCAACATAAAGGTCGGAATAAAGCGCATAATACCTATCAAAAACCTCTTCAAGAAGGGTTAGGCGCTCTTTCCTTTCATCACTACGTATACAGTCATATAGGATATCAGTAACCTTCTTATCCTCTCTGTATCTCCTTCCGATTGCCGATACGACGGCAATTCTCCGCTCGGCATCGGAATCAAGTATTTCTGCTACTCTTTTAACAGAATCAGCCGTAGCCATTGCCACTCCTCCGAACTTGCAAACCTTCATTCGACCTCCTTTAGTCTAGTACATCATTTGCAAATCATAGGGGGGGTATCATACGTTTCTAAAAGTTTTCCGCCAATGAATTTATCTCAATTGACGGAAATACCTTTTATATACCTTATGCAAGATATATCTACTATAATACTATTAAAGTTATTTGTGTTTTCTTAACCTAGACAATACGGAAATACCATAAACCGATGCTAGTTCGTCAAGAAGCTTTTCTCCGGTTATAAAACGTTTATATTCACCATGACGATGGACTACAGAGACTATACCCGTCTCCTCACTTACGACTATAGAAAAGACATTACACTCTTCGGTAACACCGATAGCGGCTCTGTGCCTTGTGCCGAGATCCTTGCTAATATCGTTACGCTGAGTTAAAGGAAGGAAACAACCGGCGGCTATAATTGTGTTATTTTTTATTACCACAGCTCCGTCATGTAGAGGGGATTTTGTATTAAAAATACTTTGCAATACGGCAGAAGAAACCAAGCAGTTAAGCTTTGTACCCGTATCTACAATTGACCCTGGAACCGAATCGGGACAGATTACTATCAATGCTCCCGTATCGTTCTTTGAAAGAACCTGCACGGCTTTGACTATCTCATTTGCCGAATCAATCAACTCGTCTTCCGAATTGCCGTGTATGGTATATTGACTATCCTCATTCTTGTTACCAAACCTCAAAAAACCGTTCTTCAGGTCGTTTTGATACGCAACGCAGAAGGCGACTATCACGAATATATTGACATATCTTAGAATCTCGGAGGCAATATACAAATAGCTGCCGTTAGAATAAGCGGAATACATTTGTATAGCCAAAGAGGCAATAACGTATAATAATAGGATAACTGCCGCTTTTGCATTACGCTTCTTAAAGAAAAATACGGAAATTGCGACCAAAGCCAATACCAGTATTACTGCATCGAACACCATTGTCCAGCTTGCATTCTCAAAAAAGTTTCTAATCTCTTCCATTTTTAAAACTCTCCAAATATATCATCGTCATCATCGATGTTGTTTTCTTGCGTGGAATCCGTTGATTCTTTATTAGGCACATCTTTTTTCACGGAACCAAAAAGATCATCGTCGAAGTCGTCTCCTTCCGTACTGTTGGATTCTTCGCCATTAAGGAAACTACTGTTGGTTGAAAAATCGGGATCTCCGGCAGACTTAGTCTTTTTACTTGTATATACCGCACCGATTATAAAGAGAACCACTAAAATTCCTAATGCGGTTAATGCAAATGCATAATACCCGGTACTCGAAGCGATGCCCTTGTAAGACTGCTTGTACTCTTCTAAAGAATCCTTAAACTCTTCATTTACCACGATACCCGAAACAAATACAGTTGCTAAATCCATTCTTTCGAAAAGCTTATCTTCGCCATAATTGGTATCCATATAGGAAAAGTTGTCGGATGTTGTGCCTAAAACATTATCAAAGCTCGAGGATTCTTTATCCCCGAAGCTATCCCAGTTATAGCCGAAAAGCTTGACTAAAGGCATTCCGTTAGATAAAACATAATCCCCTATTCCGTATAAACCGGCATGAGAATACGGAAATAGCGAACTGTCATTATAGTTCGTAAAGTAGTTTTTATTAAAGGGCGTACTCTTGATGTTATATCCGAATTTCTTAATTCTCTTTGTCAAAAAGCTTTCATGCTTGGTTGATATCTCATCACAGTATAAATACAAATCATCTCCACCGCCGATTGCATATAAATCAATTACGCCCAAAACCTCTTGGTTGCAGTTATTAAAGAAGTAGCTTACACCCATGTTGTCATAATAATCTGCGCCATAGAATAAGAAAGCAATATCGTAATCTAGAGTAGATCCTTTGATATCCTTTGCAACAGCTAAAGCTACTGCAACTGCGGAAGAGCTTTCATAAGCACCCTCATTCTTGGATTGTTCTGCACTGCTTTCATATATCTCGTATATATTGCTTAATGGTGCTGCAACGACAAGGAGAGGAGCATCAGAGGACCCGCAACGCTTATACGCAACAACATTCAAGCTGCTAATAGTAGAATCAACATATTCCTCAGCCGCCTCATCATACGTTTCAATCGGTCTTGTAAATGGTTGCAACAAGCTATCAGCCGTTGTGTCGCCATCGGCTCCGCTATAAGTATTGATACCCTCAACCTTTACTTCGTTAAGTGTTTTGGCTATATAATTAGCCGCATTCTTTTCGCCCTGAGAACCCGGAGTACGATTAGCAAAACCTTTGCAGAATTCTACATAAATCTCATAGGGATTATTCTTAACCTCTGCGGATGTTGAGACAGTAGGAACAGCACAAAGAGAAGCTACAAGTGCTATAAGGAGGATTACGGAAATAAGCAAACCTTTCTTTTTCATATCACATACCTCCAAACATAATAACGGCATATAGAATTATCGTAGGAATTCCCAATGCTAAATACGTTCTCTTCATTTGCCAATCATCCACAAACCCTTGAAGTGTAAGCCATATCAAACAAAGGGCTGCAAGATGAATAAGCTTGTATAGGAAACTCCAAGCATAATAAGCTGTAGGTACGGCATAAATAAGGGCATTAACAACAGCGATAAGTAAGTTAGCTGCACTGAAAAATGCCATGGTAACGCCCAAATACACATTGTAGTTAATTGGTAAGCGACGTAGATTGTAATCAGGCACGTAATGAGTAAATCTAAAATACAGTCTGTTAGCTACAGAATATACAAGACGTATGAACAGTCTAGCAACGCCACCTGCCAGTATACCGTATACAAAAAGCATAAGTATAAACGTGCCCACATTTATCGTCATGATATATGACAAAGAATTCAATACCAATTCGGCAGTAAACACGTTAGCTACGGCACTCGTAAGCATTAAAATGATAGTCCAACCCCAAATCGGTACAGCGGTTACAAGCTTCGTAACGCTGTTGCTGAACTTTGTTTTGGCTTCTAAATTCACTATTGCCTCCTTTCTATGGCTTCAGCCACTGCAAGCTCTAAAGCCTGATCCACAGTGGTTTTGCCAAGACGAATATCAAACTCGAGCCGATACAACAACGATAACAGCTCGAATAAATTTTTTGCAGTATAGCTTCGCCCTATCGCAATTGCCTTTTTCATGGGATAGGGTTTTAGTCCTAACCAAGAAGCGAGCTCCGGCGAATTTGATATTTTACAATAAAAAACATTTCTGTAAAAGGTGGTAATCGATGAAAGCAGTGCACCTTCATTAAAATCTCCACGTTCAATTATTGTAAAAGCAGTCTTATAGTCTCCCTTTGCAACTGCATCGGTAAGGTCATATATTTTATGGCTAACCTCGGGAACAACAACCTCCTTTACAGACTCTGTTGTTATACGCCCCTCTTGATACGCCATAAGCTTGAGGGCTTCACCCTCGATTCTTGCCATATCTCCTTCGCAGTAATCAAGTAAAAGGTTTATGGCATTATCCTCAATTTCTCTGTCGGCATTCTTAAAAAGACTTTCCGTCTCCTCCTTCAAAGAACCGGTCTTCAGTTTATCACATACAACTTGAACAAAGCCATTCACCTTTGATAAGTCCCCGTCAAAGACAAGAATAGCACCATCAAAGGGGTTTTTAGCATATTTCTCAAGCTCCTTTCTGTCATTCTCCTTCAAGTCGAAAAACTCTCTGAGTACAACAACTCTCTTACCGAATATACCATAACTTGACAGCTTGAAAAGCGCATCCGATACACTTTCGGGAGGACATACAACAGATAGGTCGAAGGGATCACATAATCCGCTGAGCAAATCAAGTGCCTTTTTTCTCCAATATACATCTTCACCCGATACGGCTACACATAGAGGAGCTTCACTTTTTTTTACAAGCTCCGACAGTTCTCCATAGGAAATACTCATCCAAAGGTAGCACGGAATTGGTCTATAGATTCCGCAAGGATTTCCAATGCACGCTGTCTTCCTAAAACTTCTATAACAGCGGTTTTTTTGTGTTCCAAAGATTTATAAACATTAAAGAAGTGCTTTACCTCCTCCATCATATGAGAAGGAATATCTTCAATATCGTGATAGTTATTCCACGTAGGATCACCGAAAGGAATGGCTATGATCTTATAGTCAAAATCGCCCTCGTCTGTCATTGCCAGAACCCCTATGGGATAACAACGAACAAGTGCCATCGGTTCAATTTTCTCTGTACAAAGTACAAGAACGTCCAGAGGGTCATTATCATCCGCATATGTACGGGGAATGAAGCCGTAGTTTGCGGGATAGTGTGTTGACGTATATAAGACTCTATCCAAAATCAAGCGGCCTGTTTCCTTGTCAAGCTCATACTTATTCTTCATGCCTTTTGAAATTTCGATTACCGCTACAAAATCGTCCGGGGTAACTCTCGATGGATTAATGTCCTTCCAAATGTTCATTCTACACTCCTCGCCGCACATTTACAGCATTTTTTTAATTATACTATATATTTCACTTTTTTAGGTAGTAAATATATAAAAAATTAATGTAAATTTATAAATATTTGCAAGACACGCCTCGACAAAGGAGGAAAATCTCAAAAAAACAACTATTGCAATGTCCGCTCGTTGTAAACCTGAATAAAACATAACTGAAAACTGTTATATTTCACCTCTAGGAACTCTCTGTCTCCTGCTACATAGCCCCCATCTCCCGGAGTCGATGGTTCAAAGTAGCTATTACTTCCATTCTTTACTCCAGACAGTTTTAAGTAAAGTGAATTGAAAAAATCCCCTATTTTATCGGTAAAGGATTTTTGCGAGCTCCAATACTCATTTTCAAACCTTCTTTCCGTTCTGGTAATAATCGGGTCTAAAACTGCATTATACTCCTCTTCGTCATAATTGATTGCCAACGCTTGCATAAGATAACCATAATAATCGTAATAGCCTGCATAGCGTAAATACTCGTTATCACTGGAAATAAGTAAATACAATGCGGCGGCATTTGCATCGTTTTCCCTCATAACTCCCAGAGAATGCATTACTTCGTGTGCCATCGTTGAAGTTAAAGAAGTTTGAGGCTGTAGGATATTCAAACCGCAGTCCCCGGTAGGCGTAAAAGTTACTCCGGTAATTCTAAAATCGGACATCATTTGAGAGAAAGCCGTCATTGGTTTCGATGCAAAGGGCACGTCATTAAAGTAATCAGGGAGACGCTCACACTCCTCTCTTATAAGCTCACTAAGTTCCTCGAAGGAATAAGGACAAATAACCTCCCCGTTTTCGTTTCGTTCGAACTTGTTAGCAAGATAATCATAATCGGCATAAAAGTATTTGACGATACCGTAAAATTCATAATATCCGATGGTGCTATCCTCGAATAAATCCATTTTTTCCCTATTATAGGCAAAACCTGCAGTCAGCATATAGTAAGAGCCGAATAAAAAAACTACGGTCAATAAAACACACGGTGATTTTACAGCAAATTGTTTTCTGTAGGTACATAAATGAACAATAATAAGAATAACCCAGACGATAGCCAATATCACAGCAGTAATAACAAAAGCCTCAAATACGGAATAATTCACATTATCAGACAGATTTGCACTCCATCCGTTTATAGCATTAGTCACGGTTTTTGTCATTTTCTCCGATATTTCGACACTATTCCTAAGTAGTATCAAAACAATCAAAAGAATTATCGAAAAAAGGAGAATAAAGGCATATGGTAATACGCTTTTATAATCCGGCTTTTTAGTATTCTTATCCAAAAAAATCTTTTCCATGTTAACAATTATACAATACTTTTATTATAATATCCTTAAAACTCTCACAAACAACCTTAAAAACCGAGTTCCTCAAGCTCACGCTTACCTTGGCGTATAAAATCGCCCACAAAAGTCTGATCGGTGATAAAAGAAACTCTTGCTTCATTACCGAAACAATCATTACTCTTAACAAAAAGAGTCACATTTACAGCCCCGAGTTTTAAGAACTCTATCTTTATTATAATATCCTTTTCGTAGCTAAAACTATCGGCAATGACAGTACCGCAAAGGTTTTCATAACTCTTTTCCAATTCCTTTAAAAACTGTCTGAAATATGTGGAATAAGAATAGGTATGATAATCAACTGCGATAAAAGCAGCATCTGCGGTTATTCTAAAACCAAACCCGATACCTGAAAGATATTCTCCAAGTACATTATCTATGGTAATTTCAAAAAACTGCTGTCCGTTTGTTAATCTCATATTGTCCTCCGCTCATTAACTAGCTTTTATTATTATACAACGTCATAGCACATATTGTCAAAAGCGGTGTTGACTTTATACCGAGATATACAGTATAATACAGATACAGGAGGGTTCATATGGAACATATTAACGATTGGGACCGCATGATTAGCGGTAAACTATACAACTCATCAAGCAAAGATATCTTCAAACAACACGCTAAAGGATTAATAAGATGTCAACGCTATAATAAAATCGCTCTATGGAGGGTAAGAGCAAAGAGAAAAGCCCTAGAGCGTCTTATTCCATCAAGCAAAGGAAAACAATTGGGAGTATTTGCACCGCTCTATTGCGAATACGGAGTAAATATCATTGTAGGAAACGGCTGTTTTTTCAATTATAATTGTACCTTTCTAGATATTTCCCCCATAACCCTCGGTAACAATGTTTGGATAGGTGCAAACGTAAACCTCGTCACTCCGGAACATCCTTTACTTGCAGACGAAAGAATTTGCCAAAACTACCCTGACGGATATCACGATTTGGAGTTTTCCAGACCTATAACAATCAAAGACAATTGCTGGATTTGTTCCGGAGCCACAATCACCGGTGGTGTCACAATCGGAGAAAACAGTATTGTTGCCGCAGGTGCTGTGGTAACCAAAGATGTACCGCAAAATGTTATAGTAGGCGGAGTGCCCGCAAAGATAATACGAGAAATAGACGAACTAGATAGAATGCATGTATGGGAAACCTATTTAAAAAATGAAATTCCCTCCACTGAAAGGAAAAAGGGATAAAAATAAAAAAGCACGCTTTGCAAAGTTCTTGTCCTGCGTGCTTTTTTATTAAGTCATTTTGATTATTAATCAATAGTTTTCTTCTCTGATTTCAAAATATGCTTGAGGATGGGCACATACAGGACAAATATCCGGTGCATTCTCCCCTACTACTATATGTCCACAGTTACGACATTCCCATACCTTAACAGAGCTCTTTTTAAACACCTCTTGTGCTTCAAC
Source organism: uncultured Christensenellaceae bacterium (assembly GCA_964561145.1). Taxonomy (GTDB): domain Bacteria; phylum Bacillota; class Clostridia; order Christensenellales; family CAG-1252; genus RUG14300. The sequence continues at coordinate 4,155 of CAZLNZ010000003.1, read as the reverse complement.
GTTTGAAAGAAGTTTACGATAACGTTCTTCATGGGCTTTCTCGATTAAAGCCACCATTCTAAACTTATTAGCTAATTCAATAAAGCCCTCCTCTTCCGCGGTTTTAGCAAAGCTCTCATACATATCCGTCCATTCGTAGTTTTCTCCATCAGCTGCAGCCGCCAAGTTTTCGGCAGTACTTCCGATTCCGTTCAACTCTTTAAACCACATTTTGGCATGTTCTTTTTCATTATCAGCGGTCTTAGTAAAGATAGCAGCTATTTGCTCGAAGCCCTCTTTCTTTGCTTTTGAAGCAAAATAAGTATACTTGTTTCTAGCTTGTGATTCTCCCGCAAAAGCTTCTAATAGGTTCTTTTCTGTTTGTGTTCCTGCATATTTGTTTGCCATAATATACTCCTTTATTCGATTATTTCCGTAAGTTCTCTTGCATATCGCAGCAGTAAATCGACAAATATTTGTTCGTTTTGATAAAAGCACTTATCTGCTTTATCACAGTATCTTGTTACAAATACATTTCTGCAATATGCCTTATACGCTTTATATAGTATACCATAATAATCTTCGGGAAGTAGACTTTTTAAAGAAAAAATAATCTTCTCTAACCGAGACGAACAATTATCAAAATAACAATTATGTCCTTCCCCGTTTATACCCGAATAATAGTCACATAAAATCTCGACCTCCTCGGCAAGAGTACCGTTTGCATAGTAATCCCACAGGAGATTCCACTTGTCGCTGTCACGCTCCTCTATAACAATGTTTTCAACTATCTTTTTCTTACACATAACAATCTCCGTATAACTTATAATAAACTATAACGAATAACTCTAATACCTATGCGAATCATTCTTCAATCGGAATAATCGCCACTTGGTATCTTACAGTTTCCGCAATCGGTACAGCCGTTACAAATTGGTTTAGAACCGCAATTATCGCACTTCTCACAATACTTAGGCGTATAGAGTTCATTTTGCGGAATAGATATTCCCATCGTGTCGCATAATGACCAAACCATAGGTTTACCGATATAATTCATCCCCGATTTCGCCGCCATTTCTGCTTGCACTCGCTTGTTAGGTATAGTATATCTTTTGCCATCCTTAATGAAAACCGTTCCCGTTTCAATAAAGCATAGTGTTACATTGTACTTTACACACTGCGTATTAAGCTTTCTCACCCAATCAAAATTACATGGTCTTGCACCGTCATAGTTTTCTCCACCACAAATAACCTGCTCGATTTGCCCGAACTGAAGGTATTGTTCAATGTTCACCTCACCTATAAAAGGTGCAACCATTATGCCCTTATGTTTAAAAGGTAACTCTAATAGATAGGGAATACGCTCATCTGCTCTTTTTTGATTTTCGCAGGTTACATTAAAGAAAACATTATTCCAACCGTCACCCCAATCCATAGGCAGCTGCTCTCTTACACGCTCGGGACGCTTTGTTAAAAGAAAAAACTTGACATCGGGACGCTGCCTGACGATATTCCATGCCTCTCCTCGCCAACAATCAGCTTCTTTAACAAAAAAATCAGAGGACATACATACTCGAAGCTGTTCTCCGCTTTGTACCTTATAACGACCGTCACGAAACTTAGATAACGGATAATTAAAGGAACTTGTTTTTGTCACCAAGGAGCTAACACCATTATTATGTATCCTATCAAGGTAGTACATATAACAGTTCTTACAGCCCTCAGAGCATTTTTTGCAGCCATGCCATGGATTCCAAATATCGTGCATAGACAAACATCTCCTTAACACTTGCTTTGTTAATGTCAATATTATAACAAAGCATAGAAACTATACATCCCTATTTTGTCGAGAATGATAAAACCGTTTCACATTGGTCAACAGCTATCTTTCTCGGATTATACTTCGCACACACCTTGTTCCATAACTTTTTAGCGGGTAGGTTGTTCTCGTTATATTTGATTTCCCAAGAACCTAAAAACTGTTTAAAGATGATATCTACTACCTCTGTTGCGATATGTTGCCTCCTAAAAATCGGGAAAATCGTAAACTCTGCCAAAACATAGTCCGGCTTCTCATCTAGATAAGAATATGGATTAATCATCGCAAAACCTGCTAATTCTTTGTCGACATAAATAAAATATGCCATTCTCCTTGGCTCTGTGAAGTACGCATCAAAATACCCATAATGATAATTTCCTTTTTCATCCATTTGATCGTCATAATAATTAGTCATTTCATAGAGATATTTTTGGTGAACATTCCAAAAAAGTTCTCTATCGCTTGTTTGTATTTTTACCAATTCAATCATCAATCCAATATCCTTTTTTAATCAAAAAATCATTATACCGAAGCTTTTGAGTGTCGATTACTTCGTTTGAATTAATAAAATCAATAAATTCTTTTTCGGAAACCCATTTATACAAATCTGTTTCGCCATTTTGAAGTATTATGCTCGATTTATCACAATCGGTTACACATAAATAACTGTAATATATGGTATTGTTGGATACATATCGCCCTATTTCGATAAGATTATATGCAATGATTCCCGTTTCTTCAAACAATTCTCTTTTTGCACATGCAAGACTATTCTCGCCCTTTAGTGCCGAACCACCTGCCGTGGCTTCATAAAAACCGGCATACGTTTCTTTATTAGGTGATCTTCTCATAAGCAGATAATCTCCGTCAATATGCCTAACCAATACTTCACTTACAAGATGATATAAACCTTGGGGAATAACTTCACCTCTTACCAAATCACAGTTAGCCAACGAGCCATCTACATAGTAGCCATCCCAAAGTTCCATTTCTTTTCACCTCAGTATTATGAAATCACCTATATTATATCACAAAATGTTGCTTTTTCAACATACTTTCCATAGCTAACGCTACATACTTAATTATGAATGATTTTATCCCAAAAATTCTGTACAAAAAACGCCTACGGTATTTACACTGAGGCATTTTTATAGACCAATTATCATTCGTGATAATTGTGATATTTGTATGTTACTTCAAGTGACAAATCACAAGTGATGTTGCTATAATCGAAGTCATCAAAGCCATAATAACACCTCTGCCACATTGATAGCCTGTCTTGGAGTTGTTCATTCAAAGTTTTTTTAGAATTATTCCAAAACAAATTTGTTAGCGAATTTTTGACGTGGTTATCTAGTGCTTGAAGATAACTTTTATTGCCGTATTTGGCATCAGCGTATATGGTAAATATTCCTTTACATTGGAAATGCATATGAAATCTTGAAGAACGTTCTTTATTCAAATCATATACAAATCTTCCAATAACTTGATAACTTGTATTTCTATAGTCAGAATAACTGAATGATTGGCAAACATAATTATAACATCCTCCGGATAAACTATCAAAGCATTTCGCTGAATACTGATAAGGATTTAGAGAAGTGTCGTTCTTGTTTAAAAATACAGGTCGTGCGTCTCCTTTTTGTTTTGCCTCCTCTAAAAGTTCTGCGTAGCCCGTATAATAAGAGTAGCGATTGTCATAGAGTCTTTTCTCCTCCTCTTTTTTTTCTTCCTCGCATCGATATTTCCAATACTCTATGATATGGCTTTTTAGTTCTTCACAATCACATTTAGGACAGTAGCAAAATTCACTTCCGGGTTTATGTTGCAATGGTCCTTTGCAATATCTGCACTTATAAGACCACGGTTCACGTCTTGAAAACAATCCCATGATAACTCCTTTACTTATGATTATTACATCAACAATTTCATTTTATCACAAACTATCGGCTTTGTCAATGTCGCATATCCCTTCATTGAAATAAGTTTTGATGATATCTTCAGCGTTCAACTAAAGATAAAAATAACTTCACTTATCCGTAACCTTGCGAAGCAAGATTTCATTGCATTGCGATTTCATCCACGTTAGTGGACTTGTTACTCAGACAGCAGATATAATTGAAAAGACGACAATCCAAAGCATGTCGTCTTTTCTGTGTGCCATACCTATTTTGATACAATTTGCATACACCCTTGAATTAGTGCGTACAACTCATAAAAAATGAGTACAGTTCTAAAATTTTGCATACAGCAACCAAAAAGTGCGTACACCTATAAATGGACTTCACTTCATCTCAACATTAGAATATATTCTTTTCTTCATCATCATAGCCAATCATTAAAACATAATGAAATGG
>CAZLNZ010000002.1:0-164067 GCA_964561145.1 uncultured Christensenellaceae bacterium | reverse complement strand
GTTCTGCAATGGACGCAGGTAAGATTATGTGGGTTATGTACGAGCATCCCGAAGTTGACTTCCTCGATATGGCAATGCGTTTCATGGATATAAGAAAGCGTGTTTATACCTTCCCCAAGATGGGAGAAAAGGCGTATTTTATTGCGATTCCTACCTCCGCAGGTACCGGCTCCGAGGTTACTCCTTTCGCAGTTATTACCGATGAAAGCACAGGCGTCAAGTATCCTTTGGCTGACTATGAATTACTTCCCAAGATGGCTATAATCGATACAGATTTCCATATGAGTGCTCCTAAGGGATTGACCGCAGCAAGCGGTATCGATGCCGTAACTCACGCATTAGAGGCATACGCTTCCATTATGGCAACCGATTACACTGACGGCTTGGCTCTTAAGGCCCTAAAGACTATATTCACATATTTGCCCAAGGCATATGACGACGGCTTACACGATGTTGAGGCAAGAGAAAAGATGGCAAACGCCGCAACTATGGCGGGTATGGCTTTCGCAAACGCTTTCCTTGGCGTATGTCACTCCATGGCACACAAGCTCGGTGCTTTCCACCATCTCCCTCACGGCGTTGCAAACGCATTGATGATCGACGAGGTTTTACGTTTCAATGCAGCCGAAGTTCCTGAAAAGATGGGTACCTTCTCTCAATATGCTTATCCTCACACCCTTGCTCGTTATGCAGAAGTTGCCGATTATCTCGGAATTAAGGGTGATACAGATGAAGAGAAACTCAACAACCTTATCGAGGCTATCGATCAATTAAAGGCAAGAGTCGGTATTAAGGCTACAATTAGAGACTACGTTCCCGATGAACAGGATTTCTTGAACAGACTCGACGCAATGGTTGAGCAGGCATTCGATGACCAATGCACCGGTGCTAACCCCAGATATCCGTTAATGAGTGAAATTAAGCAAATGTACTTAAACGCATATTATGGAAGAAGTTTCCAAGAAAAAGAGATTCCTACAGAGAAGGTTCAATCCGATAACGATTTCAAGGCTGTTTACAGAAAGAAATCATCTCGCAAATAGAAGGAGGTAGAAAAATGAATTTAGATCGTATAATTGCTGTAAGAAACAACAAAACCATCTATCGTGACGGAGAAAACTGTATAAAAGTTTTCAATAGCGATTTCTCAAAAGCCGACATCCTTAACGAGGCTTTAAATCAAGCAAGAGTTGAAACCCTTGGATTGAATATTCCTAAAATTAAAGAGGTTACAACCATTGACGGACAATGGGCTATAGTGTCGGAATATATTCCCGGCAAAACACTCGCAAAGCTCATGGAAGAAAATCCCGATAATAAAGATGAGTATCTAAACCTTTTCGTTGACCTTCAAATCAAAACACACTCATTGTCTTGCCCCCTTTTAAACAAGTTAAAGGATAAGATGAATAGAAAGATATCGGAGGCAGATCTCGATGCTACAACACGTTATGATTTACATACACGTTTAGAGGGTATGCCTAAGCACGCAAAGCTTTGTCACGGTGACTTCAACCCTTCAAATATTATAATTACACCCGATGGAAAGCCCTATATACTTGACTGGTCCCACGTAACACAGGGAAACGCTTCTGCAGACGTTGCAAGAACCTACCTTCTCTTCTGGTTGGACGGAGATCTGGACGGAGCAGAAAAGTATCTTAACCTATTCTGCAGTAAAACAGGAACACCTAAGCAATATGTTCAAAAATGGATGCCCATAGTTGCCGCTTCTCAATCGGTAAAGGGCAAGACTCAAGAAAGAGAATTCTTACTCTCTTGGGCTAACGTAGTAGATTACGAATAAGGAGAATTATTATGATTAAAATTAAAGTATGTATCGGAAGTTCTTGTCATATAAAGGGCTCAAGACAAGTTGTTCAACAACTTCAATATCTCATTGCTCAAAATAACCTCGGCGATAAGGTCGAGCTAGGTGCAACCTTCTGCATGGGCGAATGCCAAAAGGGCGTTTGCGTAACCGTTGACGGTGAGCTCCATTCTGTAAGTCCTGATACAGTAGGCGAATTCTTCACAAACGTAATACTTTCCAAGGTAAACTAAAATGGTCTTTGTACAAATTTGTGTAGGAAGCTCTTGCCATTTAAAGGGTGCTCCCGAGATAATAGAGCTGATTGAAAAATATGTTGCAGAAAACAAGTTGGAGGATGAAATCGTTTTATCCGGAAGTTTTTGTGCGGGTAAGTGTAACAGAGTAGGAGTAACCATATCCGTAAACGATGAAATTTATTCCGGTATAACAAAAGAATCCTTCAAGGAGTTCTGGGATAATAAAATAATGAGTGCAGTTAATGCCGACAGAGGATAACAGTGACCGACTTTCTTACATTAAAAAAATCAAATTGTAAAAATTGCTATAAATGTATACGCCATTGCCCGGTAAAATCTATTAGATTTTCGGGCAATCAGGCACACATTATTTCCGACGAGTGTATTCTCTGCGGACACTGCTTTGTAGTTTGTCCTCAAAACGCAAAGGAGATTAAAAGTGATGTCGAAAAGGCAAAGGTTCTAATTCAATCGGGTGTTCCCGTATACGTAAGCCTTGCTCCCTCTTTTATTGCTAATTATGAAAATTCGGGAATAAACGGTATGCGTAAGGCACTCCTCTCTCTCGGATTTGCAGAAGTAGAGGAAACGGCTATAGGTGCGACCATTGTTAAAACGGAATATGAAAGGTTGTTGGAGGAAGAAAACAGGGATGTTCTTATAAGCTCCTGTTGTCACTCTATAAATCTTCTTGTACAGAAATATTTCCCTAATGTGATCAATTGTCTTGCGGATGTTCTTTCTCCGATGCTTGCTCACGCAAAGGATATTAAAAGACGTCATCCCGAAGCAAAGGTCGCTTTTATCGGACCTTGCGTTTCAAAGAAACACGAGGCTGCTCTTAACGATACCTTGGTAGACGTTGTTTTAACTTTTGAAGAGCTTACCTCTTGGTTGAACGAGAAAAATATAAAAATAGAATCAGAATTAGACAACACGGAAAAAAGCAGAGCTAGATTTTTCCCGACCACCGGAGGTATCCTTAAAACAATGGATACCGAAAAAAAAGGCTATTCCTATATGGCTATTGACGGTACGGAAAACTGCATTGCGGCATTGAGAGATATTGAAAGCGGAAAAATTCACCATTGCTTTATAGAAATGTCCTCCTGCGTAGGCAGCTGTGTCGGCGGACCTGTAATGGAAAAATATCACCGTTCACCTGTTAAAGATTATATTTCCGTTTCAAAATATGCAGGTAAAGAGGATTTCGAGGTGATTCAACCCGATTCTCTCGAATTACACAAACCCTTCTCCAGAATAGATAATAAGATTCATTCTCATTCCGATTATGAAATTAATGCCGTATTGAGAGAAATGGGCAAAACTAAGCCGGAGGATGAGCTTAATTGCGGCTCTTGCGGCTACAATACCTGCAGAGAAAAGGCAGAGGCTATTCTTCAAGGAAAGGCTGAAATGTCAATGTGTCTGCCGTATCTAAAGGAAAAAGCGGAGAGTTTCTCCGACTGTATTGTAAACAATACACCTAACGGCCTTATCGTACTTAACGAAAGTTTCGAGGTGCAACAAATAAATACTGCCGCAAGGAACATACTAAATATAAGATCTGTATCGGATGTCGTAGGTTCTCCTGTGGTAAGAATACTGGATCCTCTTCCTTTTATCAACGTCTTGAGAACAAAAACAGGTCAACATAACAAGAGGGTATTTCTTGCGGAATATCATAGATATGTCGAGCAAACCATTATTTATGACCAAACTTATCACCTCTTGGTGTGCATCTTAAGAGATGTTACAGATGAGGAAAAGGAAAAGGAAAAGAAGGAAAGCATTCGCAATCAAACGGTTGAAATTGCCGATAGAGTTGTTGATAAGCAAATGCGTATAGTTCAAGAAATCGCATCGCTTTTGGGTGAAACCGCGGCGGAAACTAAAATTGCATTGACAAAGCTCAAGGAGTCTATTGACAATGAATGACCTTTGCGTTGATATTGGCTATAAAAGCATTAATCACTACGGAGAGCAGCTTTGCGGAGACCATATCGAGGTGGAGAAAAACGAGAATTCTACCATTGTGGTTTTGGCAGACGGCTTAGGCAGCGGAGTTAAGGCAAGTATTCTTTCGACACTGACCTCTAAGATAATTTCTACAACAATGGCTGCAGGTCTATCTCTTGAGGACTGTGTCAGAACTATAGCTGCAACCCTTCCCATATGTTCGGTAAGAGGTGTTGCATATTCCACCTTTACCATTATAAACATCATCGAAAACAGGGAGGCGGAAATTATTCAATACGACAACCCTTTGGTTATAATGTTACGTGACGGCAAGAATTATGACTATCCCAAAACCGAAATGAACATTGACGGAAAAAGGATATATAAGTCGTTAATCAAGCTTCAAGAGGGTGATTTCTTTGTCGCAATGAGCGACGGTTGCCCGCATGCCGGAATAGGGTTAAGCTATAACTTTGGCTGGAAGAGAGAGGAAATAATTGACTTTATGTCAACCATTGCCTCTGTCGGATATACTGCTAAGACCTATGCTACAATTCTTGTAGACGAATGTAACAAGCTTTACGGAAACAAGCCCGGTGACGATGCAACCGCTTGCGTTATCAAGGTTCGTGAAAGGGTTCCTATGAATTTACTTTTTGGACCTCCTTCCAATCGAGACGATGCAAATAGAATGATGGCATTGTTCTTCTCGAAAGAGGGTAAACACATCGTATGCGGAGGTACGACCTCTTCGATTGCAGCGAAATATCTCGGCAAACCCATTAAAGCAAGTCTTAATTATTTCTCCGGCAACGTTCCTCCGACGGCAGAAATAGAGGGCGTTGATTTGGTTACCGAAGGCGTTATAACAATTAATAAGGTTTTGGAGTATGCCAAGGATTCCCTTAACGAAAATAAGCTCTATGAAACTTGGAGTTTGGGACGTGACGGTGCTTGCTTAATCTCTCGTTTGCTGTTTGAAGAGGCAACCGATATAAACTTTTACGTTGGAAGAGCAGTTAACCCGGCTCACCAAAATCCCGATCTTCCCATCAACTTCAATATCAAAATGAATTTGGTAGAGGAACTGTCAAAATGCCTTATTAGTATGGGCAAAAATATAAAGGTAAGCTATTTCTAAGAGAAAGGAGCGTATATGAGAGTTTTTGATACAAAGGTTCAATATCTTAAATACAAGGTCTTAAGAGAGGTTGCAAGAGCCGCTTGGGCTGACAATCTAACAGAAACCGTTTTGGACATTCCAAAGAAAATAGTTCCGGGAAAGGTTCCCACTATGCGTTGTTGCGTCTACAAGGAGCGTGCGATTCTTGCCGAGCGCGTAAAAATGGCAATGGGCGGAAATCCCGAAAATCGCAACGTAATCGAGGTTATCGATATTGCTTGCGATGAATGCCCTATGGGCGGTTATGAAGTTACGAACGCTTGCAGAGGATGTTTGGCTCACCGTTGTGAGGATGTTTGCCGCTTTGGTGCTATTAGCTTCGATGAGAACCATGTTGCTCATATAGACAAGAGTAAGTGCCGTGAGTGCGGTGCTTGTTCGAGAGTATGTCCTTATAGCGCTATACATAATTATAAGCGTCCCTGTGAAACCGCTTGTAAGGTTAAAGCTATTTCTATGGGTGAGGAAAAGCAGGCTTGTATCAATAACGATAAATGTATCTCCTGCGGTGCGTGTGTTTATCAATGTCCCTTTGGTGCAATAACCGATAAGAGTTATATATTGAATGTTATCGATATTATTAAAAAGAGCGAAAACAACAAGAAGTACAAGGTTTTTGCCGTTGTAGCTCCCTCTATTTCAAGCCAATTCACCTATGCAAAGCTCGGACAAGTCATTAGCGGATTAAAGGAGTTAGGCTTCTACACGGTAATCGAGGCGGCACTCGGTGCAGATATGGTTGCAGAAGCAGAATCTAGAGAACTTGTAGAAAAGGGTTTCTTGACCAGCTCTTGCTGTCCTGCTTTTGTGGATTTTATACAAAAGAATTTCCCCGATATGGTACAGCACATATCTCACAATCTTTCTCCGATGGGCACTATTGCGAAATACTTAAAGGAGAACGAAGCTCCCTGTAAGGTTGTCTTTGTCGGACCGTGTACAGCAAAAAAAGCAGAGGTTCAAAAGGAAAGCGTCAAGCCTTATGTCGATGTTGCAATGACCTTTGAAGAGCTTCAAGCTCTCTTTGATAGCAAGGATTTGGATATAACCTCTTTGCCCGAGGACGTTCTGGATAATGCTTCCTATTTTGGTAGAATATTTGCCCGTAGCGGCGGATTAACCGATGCTGTCAGACAAGCTTTAAAGGAACAGGATCTCTCCGATTTCGAGCTAAAACCCTGTGCTTGTGACGGAATCGAGGCGTGTAAGATCGCACTTCTTCAAAAGAGTAAGAATAGACTGGATGCAAACTTTATCGAAGGTATGGCGTGCTTCGGTGGCTGTATTGGCGGAGCAGGCTGTCTAACTCACGGCGAAAAGAACAAGGCAGAGGTCGATAAATATGGAATGGAGGCTTATGAAAAGACCATTTCAGATGCTACCTCTATTCTGAAAAAATAATAGCATTTTCATATCTCACAATATATTTTCCCCCTAAAAAGAAAGGAGAGATGTCGGATTAATCCGTTAATCTCTCCTTTTTTTGTCAAATATGGTATATTTCATCCGAGCTTATATATAAAGTTCCGATACTTGGTTTGATAGGGATCCTCTTAATTTCCAAGCGGCAGCTTTTTCTTCGTCAACGGTTACGCCTATACCGTAGGAGTAGCAATAGCAGACTTTCTTGATTGCTTCAAGATTTCCTTTTTGTGCACCCTTAAGATAGTTGTCAAAGGCTTTTCTGTAATCTGCGGAGGTACCAATACCCATTTCGTGGCAATAACCCAAAAGGTAGTAGGCTTCAGGTTGTTTTCTTGTCACTCCCTCCTTAATATAGGTGAAGGCAATATCTATGTTCTCATTTTTCTTAAGAAGATAACTTGCATAGATTATCCTCGCATCGGGAAGGTCTGCATCGCTAGCCTTTGCAAGCTTGGAAATTGCCGCTTCGCTATCAGAATTTTTTAACAGTTTATAGAGGGTAAATATAGCATTAACGTCACCGTTTTCTTCCAATATCTGTAGGTACTTGATTGCTTTCTGTTTGTCGGGCGGAATTAAGTCATAGCCCTCTAATGCAAAGTTGACGCACAATCTAACGGCATCTATGGAACCTTCGTCCGCAGCTTTTTCATAAAGTGAGACGGCTTTTTCAAGATCGGGCTCGGTCGCTGTTCCGAATTCGTAATAGGCAGCGAGTTTTAGATATCCTTTTTGTGATTGTACCCTTTCTAAGAGCTCCTTCGCTTTAAAAGGATTGGCTGCAACGCCCTCTCCTTGTTCGTACATTTCCGCAAGTAAAAGGGTCGCTTCTTGTTCTCCGTTGTTTGAAAGAATTGTCAAATAATGCACAAGTTCGAATTTCGCTTCCTCAGAGGTCTTTGTCTTTAGAATGGAGATATAGCGTCTTATTGCCTCGATATTTCCTTTTTGAGCAAGCTCTTCAACGATTGACATAATGAACTCTTCATCTTGTCCGAAGCCCAAATAGTCGTTTTTTGCCTTCTCGACACCTTTTTTTGCAGCACTTTCGATATAAGATTTTCCTCTATCGTTTCCCTCCGCTAAGAGAAGCTTTCCGTAGACATATTCTGCTTCCGGATAGCCTGCATTCAATGCGGGGGTAATATAGCTTTTTGCATTCGAAAGCTGTCCGATGTCGAACAAAATCTCAGCCAATAAGCAGTTGGCATCTATGAAGCCTGCTTTTTCTCCCTCTTTGAGGTATTTTATACCCAATTTAACATCGCGTGCTAGGTATTTTCCTTCAACATAGAGCTTTCCGAGCTCATAGAACGCAGCAGGCACTTTTCCGTCAATTGCTCTAAAAAAACTTTCTTTCGCCTTGCCTATATAAGAGGCTCTATTTGTTTCTTCGAATAATTCCAAATATCGCTTGCCTAGGTAATAATAGCATTCGGGATCATTGTCCCTTTCTTGATTTAGGAATTTATATCCCCGTTCTCTTGAGTCGGGATCTTTGTCTTTAATTAGTAGTTTTCCAAGCATCGCCATTGCACCATGGTGATGGGAAGCAACCGCCTTTTCTAAGAAAAACAGGCAAGCATTGCGGTTTTTCTCTATGCCGATACCGTCAAGGTATCTTTTTGCAATTTCGTATTGAGAATCGGCATCACCCAAATACGCAGCCTTTAGGAAGTATGGAGAGGATTGCTCTTTGCCTCTTTTATCTAAGAGCTTTGCATAAGCAATCACTGCGGGAAGATAGCCTTCTTCTGCGGCTTGACGGATCAAGCGTTCTTTTTTCTCGATATTCTTAATTTTGTCTGATAGAGTAAACGCAGCCTTTGCATCGTTGCATTCAAGAACGGCATCAATATATTTTTGAGCTCTTGCGGGACTTCTTGTTACTCCGTATAAGCCGTTTTGCAATATTTCTGCATATGCAACCATACCCGGAGCAAAACCATATTTTACATCTGCAGACCTTTCATAGCATGCAAGCATTGTACGCTTATCCTCGTTTTTTTCTTTAAGCAATTCTGCTAACCTGTAAGCAGCAGGAGGATATGATGTGCAGATTTTGGAATACAAACGCATTGCTTCTCCCGTGTTTTTGGCAAATCTGTCTATTCCTAATTCGTATCTTCTTGCTATTTCATAGCAGGCAAGAATGTGTCCTTCGTTTGCCGCAGATTCTAAAAGAGAGATTGCTTGGTTGGGATCGGAGGAGAGAATTGCCATAGCATAGTGGTATTTTGCATCCGGGACATATTCCATACACTCTCGTAAGGTTTCAAGGGAAGATTCTCTCGGCGATTCTGTAAGAGTTCCATAAATTGCGTAGGAAATACCCTTTCTGTAGGCTTTTTCGGCATAATGTCTTGACAATGACAGGTCTTTTTTGATGCCATGTTTTTCATCGTTGTTAAGGTACAATAGCGAAAGGTTGTAGGCTGCTATTCCGTCATCGAATTTTTCCGCCATAAGATAATACTTTTGAGCGGTTTTTAGGTCTTGAGTCACAAAAAGCGGCGTTGCATAAATAGTACCGAGGTCATTCAATGCCTTTGCATATTTATGTCTTGCGAGTTTTCTCAAAATACGGAGAGCGTACCTGTAATCTCCGTCAAACATAGCATATCTTGCCTCTATATATAATCGATCTTGTTTAGAGCGTCTCATATTCTCCCTTGATTAAGTAATCTGATTTATTTTAGTTCGTTACTAATTATAGTAGTTTTTTCTCAAAAAACAAACCTTAACTTTTAGAAGGAATCGTCTTCTTTATGGAAGGCTGTCACATACTCATATGATTCCTTGATAAGATTTTCGATTTCCTCTTTTTCAAAGGTATTATCTATTATTACGCTGTACCAATACCAATCACGAGCCTCGGGAAAAGCCGATTCCGAAACCCTTGGATGATTTTTGCAAAGAGATCTGAAACGCTCTTCGCTAAGTCTTAGAATAAGCTTCGTTACACCGTACTTTTCAAAGACCATCGCAAAGATATTATCTCCGCTTTTAAGTAGGCATAGACGATTGGCAAGATAATCCAGTGCGGCAGGCATTTCACCTTCAGGCGTATCTTCTTTTTTGAGAGAATTAGTAAAGCTACAAGCTTCGGATATTCCAAAATAGCCTAGAGGATATTTTGCATTGATTTCATTTGCTATCTTACAGTATTCCTCATCGTTGAACGGAATATATCTTTCGCATTCAGCATCTATAATACGCTCATAGTTTACTCCGTTTGCCACCAATACACCGTCTTCGTTTTTTATAAACTCGCATTGTACTACATATTTATAGGACAAGCTTATTATCTTCGTAATCAAGCTGTCGGCGTTATCGCTTTCGCCCAATGTCCATTGGTACCAATCTTCACCGAACGAAGGTGCTTTTTTCAAAAGGTCGGAAACTTTCTCGCTTAGCCTTCTTGCCGTATCTTCGTGCAATCTTAGGAATATTTTAACAACTCTTTGATTGACGAAAGCAACGGCAAAGGTATACCCTCCTATGGAGATTCTATCGTAGAGATGTTGCGTCGAACGCTCTTGCACGGAGATTTTAACCTCCTTCGATACATCGGGAAGATTTGCTATAGTTGTCAACACAAATCTTCTTCCCAAGACGGGAACAGCATCTTTTCTTTTTGTTATCAGCTCCTTATATTGAGGGTCACCGAAGACAAGGGTTTTAAAATCGGATTTTCTTTTACCATCTTCGGTGTTTGAGTCGTCTACTAACTCGATATTAACCTCTTCCTCTTCAAAGAGTATGTCATTGAGATCGAAATCGGTATTGTCAAAATCAATACTAAGCGGTGTTGCTACATGAGAAGCAGTATTTTCCAAGGATTTTGACTCTTCTTTGTAAAAGGCTTTAGCCTCTTCTTTAGATACTCCCTTTTTTCTTGATTTCAGTTTTGCTCTGTGATTGAAACCCTTTTTGTAAAATATACAGCCGCCAAAGAAAAAACCGAAAAGCACGGCAAAAAGCATACACGCAAAGAAAAGAATGATTTGAACAACGTTAAGATCACTAAAAATATTGTTGATTGTAAACATTTCACCTATGTCTAAAAGCATTTTATTGGTATTCATTATTTAACCCTCCTACGCAAACGTTTGCCGATTACCGTATATTTTATTGTTACGATTACAAATAAAATAAAGAATAGAGCGGTTCCTCCCGGCAAGAGGTATTTCGATATCGTATTGATAATTCCCGTCGAAGCAACAGATGAAGAGTCCGATGCTAGTGTGTGTACCATAAAGTATGCCGCATCGCTTTCCCCTTTTTCTTCGGTTTCGGCATAAGCGATTTTTAAAGCATAAATACAATCTGACTCGAGTTCGGTGATAGAGGACCCTTCGCCTTTAATAACCAGTTCGGAATATTGCTCCTCGGTGAAGTATTTTTTCATTTCAGAATTTTCGGCATTGGTTGCGCTTTCTATGCTTGTATGACCACGTTCTATAAGTACGTAGTAATAGACAAACCGTGGTTGTTCTTCTAAATCCGATTTGTAAAAATCGATATTGTTTTGTCCTATTACAAAGCTTGCTTTTTCAAGAGATGGCTTCGTCCTTGCCGTCAATATATCCAAAGGTTCCGATTGTACGTAAACCTCCTGATTTTTTCCCAGCCTTTTTAATATTACTCGATATTCGGTGTCGGGAAATATATTTATTCCTGCATCACTAAGGTCAAAACGGAAGGTTCTATCGCCTTTATCCGTTGAGGGATCAAGAAGATATTCTTTTTCAAGATAACCCTCTTCGTCATCGTAATAGGAGATAACCCAATAATAGGTGTTCTCGATGTCGAAGTTTACGACAATGATGGTTATGTTCGATGAGGAAAGCGACTCCTCTGCATTTGCAATTATCGGAATATCGATTTTTGTTGCCGCAACGATGGTATAGTCCGAATCGTCCGATTTGAAGTCCTCATCAAGGGAAACAAAGGGATTGTTTTTGCTTAGAACATAGCGGAGTTGGTACTTTGCTCCCTCGTCAAGCTCTTGAGGTGTTGTTAATCCCGAAACAGAGATCCATTCTCCGAGATTGCTCTCGTCGTAAAGTCTGTATTCTATGGAAAGATATTTTGAAAGATCGGCGGAATACAATTCTTTTGTAACAAGTCCCAGAGAATTTTTGGTTGTCATTACATCCCTCTCGCTTGGTTTCAATGCACCAGATTTTGTCAAAGCGGTAATATCGGTTTTGATTACAGCCATCTTCAAGTTTTTTTGAGCATAGGATATATTGTAATTTGCGGAAAGCTTACTGTTTGCAGTAAATTTTATCGAATATTCACCGGGCGTGGCGGAGGAATCTATTCCGTCACAGTTTGCCGTTACCAATTCTTTTTTTTCGATTACAGCAGGTAAACTCTTGTTGTTTGTATGATAAATATCGAAGGTGACGATTTTGCCTATCGATACGCTTTGTCCGAAAGGTTTGCCGTTAGCAAGGTCGGAAAGCGTTGCATCGACGGTAACCTCGCGTTTGGTTATTTCAAAAGGTATTTCGAGAATACCTGCATCATTTTCGAATCTATATAGGTTTTCGCTTCCGTTTTTCAAGGCGATAACCAACTTGTATGAGCCTGCATCTACGGGAATTTTGGAAAGAGCGGAACCCTTTGCGTTTTTATAAGAATACTCATATTGAAGGGGCAGTTCTTCAATCTTTTGTGCGTCTAATGACGGAGCTTCAAAAGACTCCCCGTCATATTCTTTATTCGATACGGAAATAGCAAGCAAAGGTTTGTTTATCGTAACCGAAAGCCGTTCAAGTCCCGATATTAGATATTGTTCGCATAAGCCGTAGTAGTTATCGTCGCATGATTTCGGAGTGTAAATCCCGGGTAAACCCTCATTAAGGTCAAAAGAGACATCGATAATATAGTCGAAGGTTTTATCGGAAATAGTCTTTTTGAAGAGAAGTTTGTAATCATTAATACCTGACTGTAGCTCTTTATATTCCTTTGACAAAACATTATAATAGTCGCCGTATTGCACGAAACTTATAGGAATTTTATTCTCTCCGCTAATAAAGAAAAATTTGTCCGTTTCAAGTAATTCCTCAATGGACAGGTTGCCTTTTGTAATGGTAAGCACAAGAGATTCGTCTACGGTAACCTCGAAATTTTCATTTTCTGCTTTTACATCGACAAGTGTATAATCACGGACCTCTAACACCAATCCCTCCGATGTTATTTTTGCCCCCTCGGCATTATACATTTTATCATAATCTTTAAAGGAATAGGTGACTTTAAGCTCCATATTACTTAGACTTTCTACAGTCAAGGTGTACTCGTTTGTTTTTACATAGGAATCACCGTAAGTTGCGGAAAAATCTTTTTTCTGTATTGCAATTTTGGTGTCTATTCCATACTCGTCGGAGGGTGTTTTCCCTTCGAGATAAATCAATATTCTTTTTGGGATAATGGTTACTATATAATTATCGGTTTCAAGGAGTGTGCCGTAAAAGTTGTCTTTAGATATTTCCTTATCCCGAAAAGTTATGCTGTCTATTACGGGCGTGTAATAATATGACGCGTTAACCTTTAAATTTCCGTTATCGTCAAGTCCGATTTCTTCATAATTGCAAACATATTTGATTTTAAAAGAAAAGGCATCATTGTTCTTGTTGCCGCTAAAACCTTCGTCAACAGTCCAGCTGAAGGTAGACGAAAAATAAAACAATGTCGAGTCCTCCTTGCTCTCCATTGTGTACTCTGCTGTTTGAGAGGTAATTGCGGGATAATTGATTTCCCTTTTTGCAACGTCGATAAAAATGCTTTGATCGCACTTAATATCGTAGCAGTCGGAAATATCATTTCCTTCGACAACGATTTTAACTCCTTCTTGTATTATTTCAACCTCATATTTTCCGCAATCGGCATATTTTTCGTTACCTTCGAATTTGCCGGTGCAATCAAGGAGGTGGTTGTGCGATTTTTTAAAGGGAAAACTCTCTTCCTCGTTTATTACGGAAAATTCCAAGGGAAGGGGATCATCTCCATATACTCTATTAACAATATAATCGCCTTCCTTTTGGGGGTCATCATTCTTGTACTTTTGGTCTATGGCAACCGTTATTTCCTTCTTTTGAACACGGATACGGGTTTTCCCGGCAAGCGGAATATCTGTTTTTGTTCCGTTTTTATAAAGTGCGACCACAGCACTTCCGTAATCTGCAAAATTAAACGAATAGTCTGAATTTGAGGGGGGTAAAATGATTCTTCCTTCATCATCCAATGCTCTTTCTCCATCGGTGGTTGTGAACTTGGCACAATCTATTTTTAAATAATATTCCTCCGACTCTTCGTCTTCTTTGATATCGCTACAGATGAAAGAGTTTCCGTTATAGTTACCTCGAACTTTGATAAACGTGCCATCGAGATTTTCAATGCTTGTACTTAAAAAGTAATCACTGTATTGTCGATTGGGTATTCCGCCGCCAAATGAAACAGTTGCAGCCTCCGCACCGTAAGTTACCGTGCTTATAGGTAACAAAAAGAGGATAAACAGCAGAACTGTTAAAAAGAAACTGGCGGCAATAAAAGCCAATGGTTTTTCGAATAGCTTCAATCGGTCCATAATAAAACCTCTCGAACGATTTTTAATTAAATACTAATTATTTCTTATTATACAATAACGCTTTTGAAAAATCAATAGCTCTAGCTAATTGTTGAAAAAGATTGTTTTTGAGGGAATACGTATCTAATATTTTGAAAAACGATATGCCTGCTTCTATCGCAGGTGGTAATTACGGTCGGCATATAAAAAAGGACAATCAGATAGGTGATTGTCTTTCGTAAATACAATACTAATATTGCGTTTATATGAATTTATTTGTTGTTATCGTCAGGAACGTACTCTAGGATGTCTGATACATTGCACGATAATATTTTACACAAATCATCGATTTTGGCGGTGCTGATACCTTTATTGTTTCGAAGTCTGTCAATGGTTGCACTGCTTATGCCGTGTTTTTCAATCAAGGTGTAGGTTGATTGACCTTTTTCTTTCAGGGTTTTCCAAAATGGTGTGTAAAGTATCATTGTTAAATTATAAAATATAGCCAACATCTTGACAATGGTCATAATTATGACTATAATAGAGATACGTTTATGGAGAAACTATGAATCAAAATAGTGCAGAAAATTGGAGGTAATTTATAAAAATGAAAAACAGTGAAAGATGGAAGAAGATAACACACATATCTCTTATATGTGTTGCACTCATAATACTATTTGTCATATTTATTTCGATTGTTGCAAATATGTCCGATAAAAATAGACTTGAGTATGAACTTAGCGAAGATGGAACCTATTACATAGTAGCTGATGTCAAAAATTCATATAGAGACGGTTGGTTCTGCAGAAATTCACTAACAATTCCTTCAACGTATAAGGGGTTACCTGTAAAGGGAATAAAAAAAATATCAACGAATGGCATTAAAGAAATTATAATTTCCGAAGGAATAACGCACGTTTTAAGCGGTGCTTTTTCTAATGATGAATCTCTTCAAACGGTTGTTTTGCCCGATGGTATTTCGTCTATAGGAAGCAATGCTTTTTATGGGTGTGTAAGCCTAGTATCTATAAAACTTCCTGAAAGTGTAGAAAAGATAGGATCTTCTGTATTTTCAGGCTGTGTCGCACTAAAAAAAATAGTTGTACCACAAAATGTAACCAGAATCGAAAACTCGGCATTTGCTAATTGTACATCTCTTACTGGTGTTCAACTATCATTAGGAGTTAAGGAAATTGGTACATCCGCATTTTCCGGTTGTGACAACTTAATTTCAATAACTCTTCCCGGTTCAATCGAAAACATTAGTGCTTCAGCCTTTGATAAGTGTTATAGATTGGTTGAGATTTATAACTTGTCAAACCTTAATATTGTTTCCGGAGAAGAGGAAAATAACGGAGGAATTGCTTTATATGCTTTGAATGTATATACATCTGCAAATGGAAGTAAACTATCCACGACTGGCGACGGATTTGTTGTATATAGCGATGGTGTCAAGAAACTTATCAACTACACCGGAGATAACAGTGAATTGGTATTGCCCGATGATATAGGTGAGATTAATCAATATGCATTTGTAAACCGTAGTGACATTTCAAAGATAACTCTTACAGATGAGGTAAAAAATATAGGCGTTTCTGCATTTATGGGATGCACTTCTCTTGAGAACGTTGTTATACCTAATAATATAACTAAGATAGAAAAAATGACATTTAAAGATTGCGAATCTCTTACCAGTGTTCAATTATCACAGAATATCCAATCAATAGGAGAATCTGCATTTGCCGGATGTACGAGCTTAAAGGGAATAACGCTTCCTTCCGGTTTGAAGAATATAGAAAGTTGTGCTTTTGCCGATTGCCCCTCCATTGAAAGCATTGTTGTGCCGGACAGTATTGAAAAGATAGAAAGCTCTGTGTTTGAAAACTGTACCTCCCTTTCAAGTATTCAATTATCTGCATATGTTATATCGATAGGAGAATCCGCATTTGCCGGATGTACGAGTTTAAAGGGAACAACACTTCCTTCCGGTTTGATGAATATAGAAAGTTGTGCTTTTGCCAATTGTACCTCCCTTGAAAGCATTGTTGTGCCGGACAGTATTGAAAAGATCGAAGCTTCTGTCTTTACGGGCTGTACCGCACTTGTCGAAATTCAATTATCGGAAAACATTAGCGAGATTGGCAAGTCGGCATTCTCCGGTTGCTCGAATTTAATCTGCATATCCATACCTTCAAGTGTAAAGATTATAGATACGACAGCATTTATCGGTTGTACCAATCTTAAAGAAATATACTATGACGGAACTATAGAGGCGTGGAATGAAATCGCTACAGGCGACGAGAAGGTTTTCGCTCAAACTTCATGGGATGATTCCATTAAGGAATATGTATTGACTTGTACTAATGGTATGATTTCCAAAACATTAAACAATGATTAATGTTTTGCAAAAAAAGTAATAATACTTTATTCCACACAAAGGGACACGGGAGTGTCCTTTTTTGATATGTTGGAGAATTGACAATAATAAGAATGCTTTATCTCTCTTGAAATATTGATTAAGGCGTGGTATAATTGAGCAAAGCTTTACAAAAGGAGGCTAATGTATGAAGGTTATTTTACTGCAGGATGTCAAAGGACAAGGAAAGGCAGGTGACATTATCAACGTATCCAACGGTTATGCGGGGAACTTTTTATTTCCTCGTCATTTAGCTGCTCCGGCGGAGGGCAAGGCTTTAAACGAGGCTATCCAAAAGAGAGAGTCCGAGGAACTTAAGCGCAAGAAGGCAATTGCCAAAGCGGAAGAAATGAAGGAAAAGCTTAAGACCGAGGTCGTAAAAATTAAAGTTAAAGTGGGAGATTCCGGCACGAAGATTTTCGGATCGGTAACAAATAAGGAAATCGCACAGGCACTTGCCGAAAAGGGGTATGAGGTAGATAAAAAGGATATAGTACTGGATGCTCCTATCAAAACCGTCGGAAGGTATGTGGTGAACATAAAGCTTCACAGCGGAGTGGTTGTCAAGGTTGCGGTAAAGGTATGTGATATTAACTCGACCGAGGAATGATTGTATAATCGTACCTATCTGAATCAGATAAAAAGACGTTTTTACCGTGTGCCGATAAGAGGTGATTTTTTAAATAAAAAATTCAGCGAAATTTTATTTACGGAAATTGAAAAAAGACGGAGAGAGCGATGGTAACATTGCTCTCTTTTAGTATGGCAGATGTGTCGTGACGGTTGAGCGAAAGAAAGCGAATTTTTGCAGCTATAATTTGTCTGCTTGAAGGATGAATGTAAAAACACTACAAAAAAAATGAACGCAAATTAAAACCGATAAAAACCACGGAAATAATTGTATTGACTTATCTTCCTGTTTTTGCAAAAAAAACAATAATTAATGTGGAAATATTGTATTCTTTATGCTATAATTTAAAATGACGTAGTTTGGCGGATAGCAAATATCCGACAAAAGGGAGAAGTATATGCGATACAATAATCAATGCAAGGACAGTGAACATAAAAAGGGCATAATAGAGATATGTAACCAAACAGGTGAAATTCCCTATTCCGATTCTGAGATTACAATCTATTGCGAACGTAAGAATTTTAAAAATTCAACAGGAGGCGAGGATTCTTATCCTATCGCAAATTCTCGGTTTATTCTTTCCGCAGACGGTTTAGGGTCGGGAAGCTGTTGTCATTCTAACTTGAGTCTAGATGCAAGAGCCCTTGTACAAAAGGTTTTCGGTATCACGGAGAAGGATACGGAGGAATATGATTATGCACTCAATAAATGCTTTGCTTCACCTGCACCGAATACGTTTTTCTATAGCGAGGACGGTAATGATCCTATTTCAAGGCAACCCTATCAAAATGTTAAACTGAATGAAAGAACCACTGCATATATCGGCTCTAGGCTTGTGTCCATTGCCGTTTATCATAAATTCGGTAATTTTGCAGTGGATAACAAAATCTCTGACTGGTGGGACGAGGTTCCTGCGGATAACGCCGTTTATGGTGAAAAGTATTGCGGAATGCCTTGGGGAAAGGTGTTGACGATAGAACTTCAAAAGTATATAACAGAGGATTTGAAAGAGGTGCTTTTTACTTCGCAAAACGGTGAAGTCTCTCCTATGTTTTCAACAAAGGGAGAGGGTATCAATTCTAAATGTTCCGATTATTATATTCTTCCTACCACGCTAGGTTGTGTATTCTTTGCTCACGATGTGGAAGAGGTGGACAAAGTAAATGCGCTTGTTGTCTGGATTGGCGATGCAAGATGCTATAAGGTTGATTCTGTAGACGGTGTTAAGTGCATAACAAGAGACGACTCCATTCCTCATAGTAAGGATATGTCGGCACTCATTACTTTTGCAGATAAGCCTATAAATGCAGGACACTATAAGGACAACATGCTTAATGCAAGAATCGTTAACGTGAAAAAACCCTGTGCCTTTATCTCTTGTTCGGATGGTGTTTATGATACCTGTCCCTCGATTAATTCTTTTGCAAGGAATAGCACGGATCCTCAAAATAGCACTGAATTTGAATATAAGCTTTTATCCGTTCTTAGAAATTCGCATTCCATGAACGATGTTTATTACGGTATTGCCTACTCCTTCTACTTTGGAGCAGGCGATTGGAAGGCAACCACCGATCAATATGGTCGCTCGGACGAGCAACAGGGCATTAAGTCGGATGACAGCGGCTCCATTGCCTTGAAGGCGTTCTGGACTGCAGATTGTAAATTCTTCTCCGATATGCTTTCAGGCAATAACACGCTGGATAAACTTCATCTTCTCATTGAAAAAGGAAAAGCCGATTTTGAGGAATACTTTGGAGAAAAAGTTGTAGTTGGCGAGCTTAACGAAGAGAGATTTTCAGAGTTTACCGGTCTATTGTCGTCAAGGGTAGAGTTAAGCGATGCCCTAAAAGAACTGAGAGGTTTATTCGTTTCATCCTTTAAGGAGGTTCTGAACGAAGAAAAAGAATATGTTGCAATTTACGGAGTTGATCCTCTAAAGAGCCCTCGTAGTATACCTATTGCGCGTACGTATGCCGTGAAAAAACGTGCCGGTGCCGACAAGGCCTCCGAACAAGTTGTGAACAGCCATTTTGCAAGCATACTTAAAAGGGTTATTTGCGATTATCATAGACTTGAAAAAATGCTCGAATCGGGAGAGAATAAAGAGGAGGTTATTGATAACTTCTTAGCGGACGCTGTGACTCGCAACACAATTGTTCCTAATACATTGATTTGTACAAGGGAAAGATTGGAGACTTTTGAAGGTATTATATCTGCTATCTTTAACGATGAAGAGGTTAAAGAGGCATATTCTAATTTGTTCTATACGGAAAACGAAGCTCATCTTGACGAAAATAGTACGCAGAGAGCCATTGCGGAACGCTTCGAGAGGGCAGAAGGTGTATATTTCCCCTATTATAACGGGAAACCTACTAATGACTACTTTGAAAATAGAGAAAAGAATGAATCTCACTGCGATTCATTAAGAGATGGCAATTACTTGGACGATTTGATTTCCGATATTGCATAAAAGAAAAGATATATACAAAGGAATCCGAAATACATAGAGAAAATGAACGATTGGCAAACGATAACCATAAACGAAAAGAACTATAGTATAAGGCTAAAAGACATCGAGAAAATTCTCAAGAAGCATAGCTGTCAAACCAATGGTAGCTGTTACAGGGGAACCGATGCTCCTATTTTCTATCTGGCAAACAACGGAAAACTTGTTCCGTCGTTGGAAATTTCGGCAGAACATGATGGTAAAAACAAATACGCTATTCGTTTGATAACAGATAAGATTTACCCTTGTGACAAAGTGGCAGAAGAGATTTTCGATGAAGATTTCTACAGAAAACAAAGAGATGAACTGGGAAAAGCAATCGAGGCTGCCGAAACAGGCAGTCGATACAGCTTTGAGGTTGAAAACGTAGGATATATATGCTTATCGCACGTAGGATTATATTTTGTAGCATTGGTATGTAATAAAGAATACTCCGATTACGACAAAATAATAACCAAGCCCGATGTGGTGAGTGATTTGGTGCGAGAAAGGATAAAATCTATAAAAGCCGAGCTTCAGGCAAGAAAATGTCGGTTTAATCTTGACAGGATGGTAAAGGAGTGTTGCAAAATCGAGCTATATAACGAGGTCAAAGAGGGTGCTATGCTCGTGCATGGAAAAAATGATGAAACAGAAATTTCCAATGTCAAAGAGTTGATTGACTTCCTTGACAAAGGAAAATGCTTAAAGTAAATATAGGAAAAGGCCTTATAGCTAATGGCAAAGGAGAGAATAAGTAATGGCTAGGGAATATAACGATCAACCATATAATCTGCACGGATTTATACAAGAGGGAGAGGGACACGAAGGCTCTCAGCAATCTTGGATGTATAGGGCAAATAAGGACGGAAAGCCTTATGGCATTAAATTTCAACGTGTTTTCCAATGTCCTAATCCTCCCGAGGAATATTATGGGGATGATGAGGATCTTAGAAAAAAGAACGAGCGGAAAAAGAAAAATTACGAGAAACAGAAGAGAAAATTCGACGCTTACTGCGAATATAGGGATACTCTTTACGGTAGAATAAAAGCTGCCGGTCAGAATGGTCCCGAGGATTATTGGCATGACGATTTGACAGAAGCTTGTGACGGAAAGGATACCTATAAGCAAGCAGACCCGTGGCTCCCCAGAATCGCTTCTTGTAAAAGAGGTGAAGCGGAAATAGTTACAATGGATTTGCCTTACGAACAGCTTGTTCAGATAATGTTAAGCTTTGCTAAAAATCTAAAAGCATTGCACGATCAGCAGGTTGTTCATTCCGATATAAAGCCCGATAACGCTATAATTGTCAAAGAGAGTGGCGTGTTTGTAACATACCCTATAGACTTCGATATGAGCTTTATGTTGGACAATATTCCCGATTGTGACGGTCCGATAGCAATTCGTCAATATATTATGGGAGGTACCGAGGACTACGCCGCACCGGAAACTGTCGGTTTTAGTGCAGCCGCAATGTCTGACGAGGAGTTCGATATTACTCTAATGAGCTATCCTATAGATATATACGCAACGGGTATTACCTTTTACGAATATCTAATGGGACATGGAGCTGCCATACCTGTTAAAAATACGACAGACGATTATGGTAGGAACTTAACAAGAGCTCTTTTTGACGGAAAAGAACCCGATTTGGAGCCGTTGTTTAATTCTATATCTGATCCTAAATACGCAAGTTTTTTCTTTGCTCTCATTGGTTGGCTTATTGCTGCCGATCCAAATGATAGACCTACTGCCCAAAAGCTTGTTGAGGTTTTGGAGAGCCAAAACGAAAGATTAATTCCCTCAAAGTTTAGAAAGGACGATCCTAATGAACCTTGGGAAGAGGATAATATTAAGTATGTTGAGTCCAAACTCTCGAGTATGAACATCGAGATTTCCAGAGGAAGAAAGGCAGGATTATACCTTGTCAAGATTAACGGAGTATCTCGTGGTAAAAACAAAGATATGCTTATCGCGGAAGGACTTGCCGTTCCTCGGGATGCCGTAATTGCTTGGGCCGGCGACGGGATTACTCTGATTTCTCGTAGCGGCGTTACCATTAATCTCGGTGCAAACGAGGGCGAATACCTGGTGAATAGAGGATTGGGTGACGAACTTTACGATAAAGCAAGACTGATTGCAGAGGGACTTGCATCCGACGACGCTGCTTCTGATCTTCCTTGGGCAGAGGATAATATTGAGTTGATTCCTCACGCCGGTGTTAAAATTACCAGGGGTGACGGTATTGGTTCGTATTTGCTAAACTCGCATAAGATAAGCAAGGCTAATCTTATCAATATGGGATATGCAAAAGTGAAGGACAGTAGTAAAACTCTTCCTTGGGAGAGTGATAATATTGCTTTTGTCGGTCATTTCGGTGTAAGCCTTTCTCGTAGCGACAGACCCGGAGAATACTTGGTAGTGTCTTCCGGTAGATCCTACTACTGTAATGCCGAGCAAATGATTTCATATGGTTATGCAAGAAGAATTACTGTTGCGAAATATGCACCTTGGGAGTCAGATTATATCGGATTTATACCTGCGGTCGGAGTGAAAATTAGCCAAGCAGCCGAGGAGGGTATGTATAACCTTGAAATCAGAGGCGTTGTTCAAAAGGTTGATGCAAACGCTTTGATAAGTAAGGGATATGCTCGTTTACTTGAAATAGCAACTCCTTGGAGTGGGGATAATATTGAATTTGTACCCACGCCTAAGATCAGGGTAATACGTGCAAAGAGAGAACCGATATATACCTTTAAGAGGAGCGGAATGACGGTTAATCGTAACGCAGAGGGTTTGATTAAGGAAGGCTTGGCGGTTGTTAAGGGTAGTCCGATGCCTCGTCGCGGAGAGGAATCTGTCTACGGTGCCGTTGAGGTTCCTACGGAACATGATAATCCTTGGGAATCGGATAATATAATATTCCTGCCTAAAGACGGAGTAACCATAAAACGCGGTCGTAAAGAAGGTATTTATGCGGTAATAAGGAACAAGGTAACAAGATTCCATAACGTAGATCAGCTCATAGAGCAAGGGCTTGCAAAAAGAAAATAAATAGGAGACCATTGTCGAAAAAATGGATGCTAGTAAAGCTCTTTTAAGAACCTATACCGTTGTAGGAGAGAAGAATAAAGGCTCTCAAAACAACGTTATGTTTAAAGCTCGTAAGGGAAAACGAGACTTTTTCGTCAAGTTTCATATGAAAATGTGTCCTCCCGATGTACCGGAAATGCCTTTAATCGCCATTGGAGCCGATAAAGCAAAGGTGATGCGTAAGTATCAGAGTGCGTTAAGAAGAGCTCAACAACTTCAAATTGTGTTTGAAGAGTATTATAACTATAAAAAGAAGCTTTACGCCACAATTAGGGGAAAGGATAAGAACAGCGATGTTTTAAACTGTCCTCTCGAATTTTGGTGGGAACGGGTTAACGAGAGTCCGGTAGACGGTTGTAAGGTTTGTATAGAAGCAGAACCGTGGCTATTAAAATGTGCAGATGTAAAGAGATCCGGCGGTATCGTCGCAGTAAGTGAATTACCTCTTGAAAAACGCAGAGAGATAATACTTTCTTTTGCGAAAAATCTTGCTACCCTACATAAAAGAGGTGTGGTTCACTCCGATATAAAACCAAATAATATGGTAATATCGATGGAGCGTGGGGCGTATGTCGGCTCGTATATCGACTTTGATATGAGCTTCTTTCCTTCAAACCCTCCGTCGCCAATGCTTAGAAAGTATATAATGGGTGGGACAGACGAGTATAACTCTCCCGAAAAAACAATTATAGACTATCAAAGCGACGATCCCGATGTAGATATTTCGCCGGTAGGCTTTAAGGCGGATATCTTCGCACTTGGCTTTTCCTTTTTCGAGTATTTGACGGGAGAAACCGATTTTCCTGTGGATATTAACGGAGAAAAGGACAGGTCAAGACTTCTTACCTCGGTACTTTTAAACGGCGGAAGCCTGGATTTGCTCTTTAACGATGAATATAAGGACAGGCTTTCCGATTTAGAAGTTGCAATCATTTGCTGGTGTCTTGATCCTGACCCCGAAAACAGACCTACCGCAGAGGAATTGTATCAGGTAATACTTAACAATGATTTGCCTAAAATTCCTTTTGCTTACAAGAGGTTTAACTGTCATGAGCCTTGGAATAACGCATATGTTTTCAATTACTCTCTCTTTAAGGAGTTGAATATAGAGGTTGTAAGGCTTGATATCCCTAATCAATACCTTATAAAGGGGCGTGACGGTAATATAGAGCTTACCGAAGATCAGCTCATGGAAATCGGTTTCTTGATTGAACCAAGAGAAGTTTCTACTGCAAAGGTTGAGAAGAAACCATGGGCAAGAGATAAAATAGTGTATGTTCCCAAAAAGGGCGTCGAGATCGTAAGGGGAGACAGTGAGGGTTACTATGTTATGACCAAAAACGGTATAGAACGAGTAGTTACCGCAGGAAATCTTGTTGCCGCCTCCCTTGCCGAATACACAGATCCTAGAAAGATAAACGATGACAATATTAATAAGCCGTGGGAGGAGGATCTGATAACCTTTACAGCCTTGGCGAAGAGTATTATCAGAGCACGCAACGTAGGGAAGTATATTGTCGGTAAAAATGAGCCCGAAATACTGAACGCAGAGGAACTTGTTTCCAGAGGATTTGCAAAAAGACTTCCATATGAGCTTTCCAATCCTTTTCCAACCGATTCGGATATGACGATTACCGATGCTTGCGAGTTTATTTTTAAAACAAGAACGGGACGTAATTATGTTGTGGTATCAAACGGCTCTATCTATATGGGTGATAAAAAGCAGCTTGCTGCACAGGGTTATGTCACTATCCCCGGTAGCAGAGTCGAATCGGTCGATACTAATGTATGGGCAAGTGACAATATTGTTATTAAACCTAGAACGGACGGTATCGTAATAGAAAAGGCGAGGGTAACAGGCAAATATCAGGTTATTTTTCCGCCTCCTAATGCAAGAATTCGCTATAGGGATGCCAAGGGACTTATTGCCGAGGGGTATGCAGAGCCCGTTGCAAGTTCGTCGGGCGAGCTTGAAGAAATTACACCATCTAATGCTATAAGGGCAGTATTGGGAATAGGTCAGAATCTGTCTTCTGCAAATGATTTTATTGTTGCTATTGATAGATATGAGCGGAAGAAAAAGTCAATTTCCATGGAGGGGCTTAGGGCAGAAGAACTCGAAAACCGAAAGAAAACGGAAGAGCTTGAGCGTCGTAGGGCAATATCGGAAGAGAATGAAAGAGCTAAAGATGATTTGAGAAACGATGCACGTGAGGTTGTTGAAGAGAAAAACGCACGTGCAAGAGCTTTTAAAGATCTGGAAAAGATATTCAGACGAGAAAAAGTCAAGACCTATAACGGTGATGAAGAGGAAACGGCAAGACGGATAGCTGAGGATAAAATATTTGAGACCTCTTCTAAAAGATTTCAGCTAAATCCTTGCGAGTCTCCAAACCCGTTGCGAAAAGCGGGGAGGCATAGGGCACGTGTTGCTAAAAGATTTTTCAAAATAGTCGGAAAGATTATATTGGGAATCATTATTACTATGATAGCTATCATTATGTTGTGCTATTTAATAGTGTACTTTATATAAAACAGAGTAAGGAGCATTGATATGCAGGATGCAAAACTGATATGTAGCATAATAAATGAGAAGCTTCTCGAGAATGTTGAGGTACAGGGTGGCGGTATTGACGATTTGCAGAAGCGGTCTAATGTAAATAGAGAGAAAAGCGTCTCGACAGAGAAGGCTCTCGTTTCTCCTTGTACGGATAATCCGATAGATGCTGTGAGCATATCGGAGAATGCGGAGCTCGTGGAAGGGCAAGAGGCGGAAGACAGCGATTCGACTTGTGAAGTCTTTGACGAAGGGGATATTCCTTCGTCCGAGGCTAAAGACGATGACTTACACGAGGAGGATGAGACTGTTGATAAAATGGATTTAGAACATAATAACGGCTCTGCGGAGCTTGAAATAGAGGAGAATGGTGAAGCTATGGAAAATAAAGAAGAGTTTACCGTCGATGATATAATAGAAGAAACCTCTTCAATCGTTGTTTGTAGACCTGAAAATCATCAGGGTGACGTTGTTGTTGCGGAAAACAATGGATCTAGAGGGGAACAAATTGAAACCGAGAGAAGAGCTCGTAGAGAATTTGCTTACAAACTTTCGAACCTCGAAACGTTGCCGATCAGAAAGTCCGACAATCAAATGACAATAGAGGGCTTGCTCGAGGAGTGCGGAGTAACCGAAACTTCGGAGGTTAACCTTGATAGAACAGAGGGTGTTGAGGTTGTAAGTTTGACTGCAACGCAGATCGTGCAAAAGCTTGCCGAATATGGATGTGATAAACTTGATTTGAGCTTGCTCATGAACAATGGTGTTGTTTCCAGAAAGGCAAATAAGTTGTTTATCATCGCTGCCGGTGACGTAAGTTTATATTCGCAAGGGGATATTGATAGTAGCATAAAATGTGACTACATTACAGCCTATGCTTACCTACAACTTCATGCAATAGGAATAAAGGTACAATGTCCTGTTATCCTTTTGAATGACAGAATGGGTCTTAGAGGTGGATATCAAGCTTAAATAATTCCTTTTTATGTATATAAAAAAGGAGCTCATGCCATTGATTAAGGAGTTTCTTTTTTATTGCGATGGGTATGATATGTGGCGGAGCTTGGATGCAAAAAATCCGCTACCTAATTAATTTTTTGGACCATTAGTTAAGGCTAAGAGTGTCCGTTTTTAGTAGGATCTTGACATAAATTCAAGGTATAGATTCGATCCAAAGGAAAAAAATGTTTGAACAATTTTTGTTTATTTGATATAATATCTCTATCAATGAGCATCTAAAGTGTGTAAGTCCGATTGATTTCGGACTTACACATTTTTTTTAGGAGAAAAAATGAAAGAAGTTAAACAAAACAGAATGAATGTTGAGCCACTCAAAGGCTTGTTTTGGAAAATGGGCTTGCCGATGATAGTATCGATGGTTTTACAAGCCTTGTATAATGTTGTCGATAGTATATTTGTTGCAAATATCGAAGGGATCGGAGAAATTGCGAACCAGGCGTTGACCTATGCTTTCCCTATACAGATATTAATAATTGCAATTGGCGTAGGTACCGGGGTCGGATTAAATGCATTGCTTTCAAAAAGTTTAGGAGAAAGAAATTCCGAAAGGGTAAATCAGGTGGCCGGGAACGGCATTTTTCTTTCAATTGTCATATATATCGTATTTTTGATATTCGGGTTGTTTGGCTCTAAATGGTTCATCTCCCTTTTTACCGACAATAAACAGGTAATTGAAATGGGTACAGAGTACCTGATGATATGTACTACGCTCTCACTGGGCTCCATAGGTTTTACCATATATGAAAGATTTTTGCAAGCAACCGGGAAAACGCTTTTTTCAACTATAGCACAGATTTCGGGAGCAGTTGTTAACATAGTGTTCGACTATATATTCATCTATCCGTTAAAAATGGGTGTCGGAGGTGCGGCTTGGGCTACCGTACTTGGACAATTTGTGTCTTTGGGCATTGCAATGATTCTGCATTATACGAAGAATAAAGAGATAAGCGGAAGGCTTAAGTACATAAGACCGAGAAAGGAAATACTGAAAGGTATTTATAAGGTTGGTGTATCTGCAGCGATAATGCAGGGTTTGCTTTCAATAATGATGGCTGGAATGAATGCCATATTAGGTACAGCCAATGCCGATCCTAAAGTCTTGGTTGGGGCATTCGGAATTTATTATAAGATACAGCAAATAGCACTTTTTTCATGTTTTGGATTATCCAATACCATCATAACAATTCTTTCCTTTAATTACGGTATGAGAAACAAGGAACGCTGTAAAGCTTGTATCAAGTACGGCGTTATCGATACTTTTATAGTAACCGTAATTATAACGATTCTTTTTGAGATAATAGCAAAGCCCTTAGCACAACTATTCGCTTTAACGGCAACATCAACCAGCGAATTGATTGAGGTTTGCGAGATGGCAACCAGAATAGCTTCAATTGGATACGTTTTCATGGGCTTCTCTGTGGCGGTTCAAGGCGTATTACAGGCATTGAGATATTCCTTTAAGCCGTTGTTAACGGCGGCGTTAAGATTAGTAATATTCGTATTTCCCGTCGCCTTTTTATTTACTTTATCGGAAAACGTTATTAACATCGTTTGGTGGACCTTCCCGATAGCAGAGGTACTCACCGCCGTTATCTCTTTCTTTATTTTAAAGAGGGTAATCAAAGATAAGATTGAAGTATTAATCGAAGAAAAGATCAATGGTTGCAATTTGATTGTAACAATTTCCAGAGAACACGGTACAAGAGCAAAGGTTATCGGAAAAAAACTTTCGGATAAACTTGGCATTGCCTTTTATGACAAAGAACTTGCAATGATGGAGGCGAAATCGAGAGGCTTAGACAAAAAGTACGAGCAGGAAATAAACAAGAGCGATGACGGATATATGACCTATCTTTCTCTTGAGGTCAACAAGGAATCAATTATTGCACAAAAGGAAATAATTACTAATCTTGCAAAAGAGCAAAGCTTTGTAATTATCGGGCGATGTGCAGATTATATATTGAGAGAGCAGGACAATCTGGTAAGAGTGTTTCTTTATGCGGATATAGAATATAGAATTGATAAAATTATGGAGATGTATCATGACGAAAGATCTGCCGCAATCGAGCATTTAAAAGAGTCCGATCGGGCAAGAAGTGCGTATTATTCGATGGTAACCAATAGAACTTGGGGCGACAAGGATAATTATGATCTGTACTTAAACGCAAATGACACCGACGAGAACATTATCGATACGATCAAGGTATTTATAACTGAACGGAACAAAGCGGCTAGCGTGGAATAAGTATCAAAAAATCCGATTCTAAATGTTTTACATAAATAAGTTGATCGAGTAGGAGAACCTCCTACTCGATTTTATTTAACTATCGCATATATGTTCTAAAATAAAAATAATGTTATCGCTTAAGACTTTTACGCTGCCTCAACTATCATTTTATCTGCAACAAGAGCTATAAACTCCCCGTTTGTCGGTTTGTCGTTGCTTGTATAAACTTTTATTCCGAATAAGTGATTTATATTCTCTATTTTCCCCTTGTTCCAAGCTACTTCGATTGCATGCCTTATCGCACGTTCAACTTTGCTAGCACTCGTATCAAATCTATCGGCTACCTCGGGATACAGCCTTTTTGTTATACTATTAATAATATCCGGGTTTTCTATCGTCATTTTAATTGCCTCACGAAGATATTGGTATCCCTTTATATGGGCGGGTATTCCTACAGAAATAAAGATATTAGCCAAGCGTTCGTCCATAGAGCGATTTAATCTTGCTCTGGGTTGGGGATATACCGATTGCGGCTTTTCGGCAAAAAGATCCATGATACGATTCTTAAGTGCATTTACGTTTACGGGCTTTGTCATATAATACTTTGCACCTGAACGCAATGCTCCTGTTATGAATTCATCCCCGATGGGAAGCGACATTGCTATAACCTTTACATCGAGTTTTCTTTCTTCAATACTTCTTAATACTTCCAACCCGTCGACATTTGGCATAACCAAGTCTAATACCAATACGTCGGGATGGCGTCTTTCCATTTCATTTAATGCGGTCACGCCATCGTAACAAATCGATAAATCGAAAAGATCGTATTTGGAAAGATCGCCTCTTAACTCATTGCAGTAATTAACGTTGTCGTCTACTATCAAAACCTTAACCTTGTTCATATTAACCTCCAATTTGCGGATTAATCCGTCTTTGAAGTAATTATAGCAAACCTTGTCTTTTAGGGGCTTTTTTGCGATTTAAAAAGAAAGGGGGATAATGTCTTTTTTGTTTATTTATAATCGAAAGATGTAATATAATGGCGAACTCGAATTCTTATTTCTGTTTTTAAGTAATATTTCAATGCAAAAACGAGGAATAAATCTGATTTTAGTTTCTTTTTATAAATTCACTCGAATGGTGCGTAAAGCTGTTTTTTATCTACAACTTTGTATTTTGCCTTAAGCCCTAGCATTGCTGACGTATCTCGAACTTTTTAAAAGTACTATTTTCTTTAGGATGATAAGTTTGTGATCGTTATCCGACAAGTTTCCGTATTGACAAGGGGTTATTTCTTTCGCTATAATAATCTCGACTCAAGGAGTAACATATGAATAACACCTTTAGACGGGCATCCGCATTTATTTCCTCAACATTTGCAGACATGACCAATGAACGCAATTTAATGGTCTATAATGTTTTACCACGCGTAAAAAAATGGGCGTTTGATCGTGGTATTATTTTTGATATTATAGATTTGCGATGGGGAATAAACGATGAACAAGCGAAAGATTTGCATCACACCATTAAACTTTGTCTTCAAAGAGTAAAGGATAGTGATCCTATTTTTATTTGTTTCCTCGGTGAAAGATATGGTTGGATTCCTCCAATTGAAGATTTCAACCAAGGAATGTTTGATAAAAGCATCGCCGGTTATGAAAATCTTTCTGCTACAGAACTAGAAATTGCAGAAGCCTTAGACGGTATCTTTTTAGATTCATTACCAAAAACTTGCATGTTTTTCTTGAGAGAAGATTTAGATTTTACAACCGTACCCGAGGATATAAAAACAATCTATCGTCAAGAAAGCTATTTCTCAAAGCTTCAACGCTTGAAAAAAGCACTTGAGGCAAGAGAAGGGATTGATAAAAGCATTTATTCTGCAGAACTTGTTCAAGTGGATAACGAGTATATTCTTGACAATTTTCTATCAAACGACAAGTCCCTCGAGGAAGTTATTTTTGAAAAGTTAACTATCGCTTTGACAAAGAAATATGCCTTAGATTCCAAAACGCTCATAGGAGATGACATTATATCACGTCAACACTATCATCAAAACGAATTGATGTTGTATCCGATAGTCCCACGCCATCAAGCAACACTCCGTAATTTTTTAGACTCTACGCCACAATATGCATATACATCGATCGGAATTGCGACATACAGTGCTATTCCGATTCAAATTGCACATTTTTTAAAGGAAGAATCTCAACTTAAAAATCAGAGAGTTATTTATAGATTTTGGGGCAAGGAGTTCGGCATTGATAGCGTTAATGACTTGATTTGCTCTATAGCTTATGAATTCAGCGGCAATAAAGAGGATTTAAACAATTCTTTAAAGTCGTTATTTTATTTAAAAAGTCATCTCGAGCAGATTTCTACAGAAACACTGTTTGTTGGTATAGGGATTCCAAGTGAGCTGTTACCCAATCTTTGTAATTGTTTTGCGGGATTAAAATGGGCAAGACAACTTTATTTTTATGACGTCGAATTTTCTCCCGACGACTTATACATAGATTACGACAGGGACTCTTTTCTCGAACTCGCAAAATATTTCTTTGAAAGTAGAGCAAAACATCTAACATCTTCCCAATTGTCAAAGGTTGTAGAGGCGGCGGACAACAATATTTTATCCCTTAAAATAATAGTAGATTATTTGTGCAACTTTGCATGCTACGAAACTCTTGACAAGATGATAAACGAGCTTGCTTCGTTCGGGGATATCGATTACTTGAGCAGATTCGAGGAAGCATTCGAGAGCACATATGACCCATTTGTATCTCTTGAAAATGTCGATGTCGCAAGTAAATATGTGACAAGCTTGGTTGCATTACAAAACACACATGCTATTAAAAATATCATGCTTTGTGTGATTGAACTTTTATGTAATACTCCCGTTGCAATTTCAAGAAAGGATATTGTCGATACAATTTGTCTTACACGCAATATCGATAAAGAATCCGATATTATACAAGTTGAAAGGGAGGTATCTTTTTCTCTGCGTCTTATTTATAATATAGTCGAGGAATACAATTCGCATTTTAAGATAAACAATCTTGTAATTAAAACCACGGTTGATATTTTAAGGGAAGATCACTATAAAGGTCAACCGATAGCACATATTCTCACGCTCAGACAGGTTTATGTTGATAGACTTAAGGATGAAAAATGTACATTTGATAAAAATGACGGTCAAAATTTTCTTGAGATAATAAAGCAATTTCCCGATGATTGTTTTAACCAAAACTTCTCGGAGCTTTTGAAGGATTTTGCGATTTTCTACAAGTTATTCACTACACTGGGTAAATGGCAAACACTTAAGCTTTTCAAGGTATTAGCTATGCAAGATTTGGGTTATAGCACCTCTAAATATAGTGCAGAGAAGAAATCTCTTAAAAGTGAGCTCAATATTTATTCGTCTGTGATCGAAGGGAAAATATTTTCCTCTGCGAAAGTATTGCATTCCGACAATACTTTCATGAAATACTATCTAGCTTTACAAAAAGTAAACGACGAAGATATTTCCTCATCGGAACAATTTGAAAGAGCATTTAGACGATTATTTGGAGAAAAAGACGGTTGTCATAGAATTATCCTTCCCGATACTCTAAATATATCCTATAAAAACAGTTGTGCAGCCACAAGCTTTTCACCGACACAACAAGAGTATTTGTCTTATATTTGTCTCTGTCAAAACGGATTCTTAGTTATCCTTGACGCAATTACCGGCAAAATGGTTGAGGCTTTTGCTATCGCACGAGGTTTTGGTGAAGTGACACGAGTTTTCTATCAAGAGCATACCGTTCACATTGTTTTTGAAAACGGAGTTCTTTGTGCAGTCAACCTGTGGTCAAAAGATGTGCGTATGTTTAGAATACTGCCCGATGGGTTTAAGGTTAATTTTTTCGAAAGCTATTATAATAACGGCTGTCAAGTTGCCGTAGCAGATTACAGAAGGGTAGTCTTATACAAAAGCGGGATGCCCTTAAGCGACATGATGTTCAATGAAAGATTGCAGGTGATATCGGCATACGGGCTGAATGCGAAAGACGGTGTTTTTGATAAAGTATGTATAGTTGCAAAGAGTCGAGAAAATGATTGTCGTTTACTTACCGTAGATATGGTCAACCATGATGTGATCGACGTATATATCATTACGGAGGGTCAAATCGTTTTAACCCATCAAGATGAAAATGCTAACGACATTCACGTTATCTTTGACAATACTTCTTACCTTGTTACAATTGACAAAGAGGGGCTTATCGATATTGAAAAAACCTCCATCCCTTGTTTCTACAGCAACAAAAATCATTTTGTTATCAAACAAAAGAACAAAGAGATTATATCAAACGACAAAATAATTGCATCAGGTGAAAACATACGCCGCTGTTTTTCGTCCGGCGATGTGATCATTATTGTTACAGATAATAACTTCCTATATTTAATAGATACGGAGGCTAAAGAGTAATTACCCTTCGTTGAATTTATCAATTATTGGCTCAATGCCAAATGTTGTGGCGAGATTTTAACTTAATCACATTATTTTTTCTCTTCGGTTTGTTTTTCTTGCCTAAGAGATTTTTTTCTAGATGCACGATTCTATTTATAAACTTGTCATGGTTTTGGTCATATGCCATACATTTCACCACTCCAATTCTATTATTCACACCCTCGGTAAAATCATTCGTATATTTCATACGTTTTGAGGTTACTAAGTATTCAACTAGGTTTGTAAATGTAATAACAGCATTTTCAAACTCTTTTAATCCTATTTCTTTTGCTCTCTTTATAAATTCTTCAAGTTTTGTTTCAATAATAAATGCTATTATGGTTAACGTTTGTTATTGTTCAAAAAAATCTTTGTTACTTATTCTCTTTTTGTTTCCGTTTATTTACATAATTTTTGAAAATCCAAACAGCATCTTCCTGCGGGGATGCTTTTTTGTAGCAAAAGCACTTGTGTTTTATTTCATAAAGTGCTAATATAAAAATGTGATTAATTTATTTGTCGCATATGGTAAGGGGGGGAGATAATTAAACCCTTTGCCGTGATGAAGTCTTATTGTTATCTCGAATTGGTTTTTCTTGATTTTGGCTTTTTTACAAATAACAGTGTATTAAACATCCTTATTTTTATTTGCAAAAGTGAGTTTACCATTTATAATATATATATATAATACGAGGAACGAAATGCGGTTTTTGGTAAATGTTAGCCAACCGATGACGTTAACGGAGCACACATGAACAAAATAAAGTTAATTGCAGTATTACTTATCTTTACGCTGATTTTTTCGTCGGTGTTTATTTTATACGGATGCGATCAAACAAAAAGCCCTGATGAATGTACCTCTCACATAGATGATAATAATGATGGTCTTTGCGACACATGTGGTAAGATAATAGACAATGAAAACGATCAAAAAAAAGACCCCGATAAATGCACTACCCACATAGATGTCAACGGTGATGATCTCTGCGATCGTTGCGGAAAGGATATGAATAATGAATGCGACAAAAGAGAGGACAAGAATCATGTAGACGTCAATGACGACGGCTTGTGCGATGCTTGTAGAGAATCGGTTGTCGCAAGTCTTGACTTTTATGCAATCAACGACATTCACGGAACTTTGGTTGATAGCGGTAGTACCAATGGTGTTGGCGGGCTAACGACATTTCTTCTTAAGGCACAAGAGAACGGCAACGCCTATGTGCTTTCCAGCGGTGACACCTGGCAGGGCGGTTCGGAATCTAATAATACCTTAGGACTTCTTGCAACAGAATGGCTCAATTATATCGGATGTGTTTCAATGACGCTCGGAAATCACGAGTTCGACTGGTCTACAGCCGCCATTGAAAAAAATGCGGAAATTGCCAATTTTCCCCTTCTTGCAATAAATGTTTACGAAAGAGAAACCGATGAGCGGGTATCTTATTGCAGCCCCTCCGTTATGTTGGAAGCGAATGGTGCTAAAATAGGAATAATTGGAGCAATCGGTGATTGTTATTCTTCAATATCTGCGAGCATGTGCGGCGATGTATACTTTAAGGTTAATGACGAGCTTACAACGCTAGTCAAGGAGGAAGCAACCTCCTTAAGGGAAAAGGGGGCAGATTATATTATCTATTCCCTTCACGATGGCGGCTCTCAAATTTCAAGCGGCTCGGTGCAATCCTATCTTAGCTGGTACGATACCTCTCTGTCGGACGGATATGTAGATCTCGTTTTTGAGGGACACACCCATCAGACCTACTCTTTTTATGATAGCTATGGTGTAAATCATATACAAGCAGGCGGATATAATACGGGAATTTCCCACGCAAGCGTTTCAATAAATTTCGCAAACGGAAAAACTACGACAGGTACTGAAGTTATAAAATCTAACGTTTATTCGAGTTATTCCAAGGACAATATTATAGAAACCTTATCGGAAAAGTACAGAGATCTTGTTAAGAATCCCGATGAAGTTATCGGCTATGCTTCGAACAATATTAAATCTTATGAGCTTTGCGATATTATGGCACAGGCTTATTATAAATTTGCACTAGAAAAATGGGGCGAATACGATATCGTGCTTGGTGGTGGCTACATTAATTCCAGAAAGCCTTATAATATTTACAAGGGTGAGGTCACAGTTCGTACATTACAAACATTATTTCCCTTTAATAACTCGATGACTCTATGTACAATAAAGGGCATAGATTTGAGAGATAGATTCTTTAACACGGATAACACGGCTTATCATATCTCGTACGGAGATTATGGACGAGAAGTCAAGGAAAAGCTTAACAACGGAGAGGGACTTTATGACACCTATTACATTGTCGTAGATTCCTATTCTTCAGATTATGCACCCAATAAGCTAACTGTTGTGGAATCACTCGGTGATACTATTTATCCCAGAGATCTTCTTCAAAAATATCTGGTTGAATATTATCTTTCTTAGAGAAAACATACAAAAATCGACTTTACAAGGAATGTTATTATGAAAATTTTGCTTACAAACGATGACGGTATTAATTCCGATGGCTTAAGAATTGTTGCTAGATGGGCGAAAAAGCTTGGAGATGTTACAGTTTGTGCTCCCAAATTCGAGCAGAGCGGAAAAAGCCATTCAATAGATATACACTCGTCCTTCGAGGTGAAACTCGTGGATTACATGGAGGGCATTTGTGCATATAGTGTAGATAGTACTCCTGCCGATTGTGTACGTTTTGCAACGCTTGGGCTAAAAACCGATTACGACCTTATTATTTCGGGCGTTAATAAGGGGTTTAATCTCGGTGAGGATATTGTATATTCCGCAACCAACGGGGCTATTTTTGAGGCATGCACAAGAGGGTTGAGAGCGATTGCCTTATCGACATATGTCAGGGATTTTGATACCGCAGAGCGTTCGCTCGATCGAATTTATGAGTTTCTTACTAAGTATGATGTGTTCAAGTACAGCAATATATATAACATAAATATTCCCGAAAACCCTAAAGACATATTGCTAACCAAACAGGGCGGACCATATTTCACCGATGAGTTTATAGACCTCGGTAATAATACTTGGCGACAATCGGGGTATTGCGTTCACCAAAATCGTCACGACTTGACAATAGATAGTGACGCAACCATTGACGGATACATAACGGTTACACCGCTTACTATAGAAAGAACGAACTATCGTGCCTACGAAGCGTTGAAAAAAGACATAAAAGATAAAAATTGCTACTAAAAAATAAAAAAACGGATATTTATAAAATGTCATACGAAGGTGGTACAGTATGTTAATCAAGCATCCAAACAACAAAAGTATACCTGGATAATAATGGAAGCGAATTATGCAATAATAACCAAATTTATACCATCAAGTTCTGAGATGTCCTGCCGTGCAAAATGCAAGAATATCACACGAACAACTAAAAGCCTTTGAAATTGAAAAACAGAAGTATCATATATAAATAATCATACCGGGCAAAAAGTGAAAATACCACATGGGCAACTAAGAGCTTTTGAAATATAAAATATTAGAAGCATCATACATAAATGTCCTACTGAGCAAAATGCAAGAATATCACACGAACAACGGAAATCCTTTGAAATTGAAAAACATTGGAAGTATCAAATATGAATATTATACTGAGTAAAAAACGAGAATGCTACACGAACAACTAAAAGCATTTGAAATAAAAAAATATTAGAAGTATCATATATAAATGTCATACTGAGCGGAAGAAATTGCTACCAATTTCTGTAGTCGAACCCCGACGGGGCGGCACCTTGGTGTCGGTATCTAATCCTTATTGCATTATACATGCACGCCCATGGTTTTTTGAATAGACTCTTTTACATTGATTGGGGACTAATTTCTTTTGGTTGCCTTTAAGCGTAGTATCGGTTTACCCTCCGCAACGAATTTGCTCTCATACTCTGTGGCGATGTTGTTTTCTATATAAGGAGAATTATATAAATCCAAGGTTACCTCTGAAAGAAGATATCCGTGATTGCACATTTGCTCGATACTGTACGCAAACATTCTCTCGTTGTCGGTTTTAAGAATTATTTCGCCATGTTCAACTAGTAGCTGATCATAAATGCAGAGGAAGGACTCCGCCGTCATTCTCCTATCGTGATAGGATTCTTTGTTAAAGGGGCAGGGAAAATTCATGTATATTCTTGTTATCGAATGGTCTTTTAAAAATCTAGGAAGATACTCTACGCTAGAGCGGAAAAACCTAAGATTGGAAATATTATCTTCCTTTGCTTTTTCTGCACCCACAATGATAACGTTGGAAAGCTTTTCAACTGCGATGTAATTGATATCGGCATGTGCTTTAGCGTACTCGGTAGCAAACCCGCCTTTGCCGCAGCCTACTTCTAGTATAAGCGGATTGTCCCTTTTCGGGTAATCGAAATCGATATAATGCTTGTCTAAGACGGCTTTGCGTGCATCATATTCCGCATCGTCCGCTTCTATAAGAAAGGGACGAGCATTTTCTTCTCTTTGTTCCAGATTTCTTTTTAAACGCATTCTCATACCGCAAAACTAATCTACCGTAATAAGCATATTGTGACCGAACTCGGGTTGTTCGTTCAGGTTTTTGAATATTTCTTCAACCTCGTCAAAACTCTTTTTCTCAAAGACGAAATCCTTAACCTTAACGGCTTTGGTAGCCAAAAGATTTAGCGCGGATAAGAAGGTGTCCTTTCCGGTGGAGACACCGAAAACACTTAATTGTTTTGCAACTACGGTGCGGATATCAACCGACAACTTGTTAACATAGGCTGAAAAACCTGCAATGCAAACCTTTCCCCCGTGCCCCGTCAACGATAGTGCAAACTGAGGATCCATTCCGCCGATGCACTCGAAGATGGTGCAGTCAGCCATTTCTCCGCAAGTAATATCGGAAACTCTCTGTTGAACGTCTTGTTTTTTGCTGTTAATGCAATAGCTTAATCCCATATGTGTTTTGGCAAATTCTAAGTCCTCTTCGTTTTTACCGACAAGAATGGGGATAGCTCTGTGATAATTTGCAAGCTGTGCGAGCAATAGACCTAAAGTACCGGTACCGATAATAACAATATAGTCGTGGTCTCGCAAGCCCATTTCCGAAATACAGCTTATAGCCAAGGCGATGTAGTCTGTAAACATGAGCTCATCATCGGAGATTCCTTCCGGGGTTGGTATGACCTGAGCTTCGGGAACTACAACATAGTCTCTTAAAAAACCCGACTTGTCGGCACCATAAACCTGATCTCCGGAGTAGGGTGAAATTAAAACACGTTCGCCCTTGTGAAAATCAGAGCCCTCTCGCGCCTCACTGACCAAGCCTGCTGCGATTCTACAAGGTATGAGCGGAAGCTTGTCTTCGTCTTTTCCCTCGTAAAAAGCAACGTCCGTTCTTGTAATAGCGGTACGTGTTATTTTGACCTTGACGGTATGGTCAAGTCTTTTTGCGGTTTGTTCCTTTTGCACGATTTGCTGTGGACTTTCGATAACCCAAGCTTTCATAGCATCCTCCAAAAAGGAAATCATCGTTTCCTATAATAATTTATATTATCACTAAATGATAAAAAAATCAATATTCTTAATTCATCATAGTGAAAAACTGCATCTCATTCTCTGTAATATACTTCGATTACGATTAAAAATCATTAGGTGGTTGACTTTTTGTGTATAAAAAGAGTAGAATATCTACGTGATAAAATTGCGAACACGGAAGCTCTCGTTATCGCAATTTTTTGCGTATATGGGCTATTGCCTTGTTATAAAGACCTTTGGAGAAACTATGACGGATAAAAAACAAGAAACAATACTTATAATAGACTTTGGCAGTCAATATAAAGAGCTGATTGCTCGCAGAGTTCGTGATGCCGGAGTGAGGTATATTTTTCGTTCCTATACAATAAGCTTGGAAGAAATTGTTGAACTAAAGCCTATAGGTATTATTTTCACGGGCGGTCCCAATAGCGCATATCTTGAAAATGCACCCAAAGTCGATATAGGAATAGTCGAACTTGGTATTCCGATACTTGGAATATGTTACGGAATGCAGATCTTATGCCATATGCTAAAAGGCAGGGTCGTTCATTGTAAAAAAAGTGAATATGGAATCATAGATTGTACTCTCGATATCGACAATTTGTTATTTAAGGGCTTAAACCCCGATGGTAAAGTTCTTATGAATCATACGGATATGGTCGAGATGTTGCCCGATAATTGCTTTAGACTCGCACAAACGGCACTCTGTGAAAATGCTGCATTTAAGATGGCGGATAGAGATGTTTATGGCGTGCAGTTTCACCCGGAGGTAGACACTTCTTTTGAGGGTGCGGATATGATTAAAAACTTTATTTTTAACATTTGTCATGCACGTGGCGGATATGAAAG
Organism: uncultured Christensenellaceae bacterium; assembly: GCA_964561145.1. Classification (GTDB taxonomy): domain Bacteria; phylum Bacillota; class Clostridia; order Christensenellales; family CAG-1252; genus RUG14300. The sequence goes on along the minus strand of CAZLNZ010000002.1, from coordinate 124,547 downwards.
CGACGACCTTGTTAACGGATTGATTGAAGACATCAAGAGGGACGTTCAAAACAAAAAGGTTTTATTGGCACTTTCGGGCGGAGTAAGCTCTGCAGTATGTGGGGCACTTCTTGCAAAAGCAATTCCCGATCAAGTGACCTGTGTTTTCGTGGACAACGGTTTAATGGTGGAGGAGGAACGTAAAAATGTTCTCGAAACACTTCAAGCACTAAGGTTGAATGTCGTTAATGTCGATGCCGGCGAAATGTTTCTCAAAGCATTGAATAAAATAACCGATCCGGAAAAGAAACGCAAAGCGATAGGCAAGCTCTTTATTGACTGCTTTAAAAGGGAAGCCGAGAAATATAATGCCGAAATACTGGTACAAGGCACTTTGTATTCCGATATCGTTGAATCGGGCGGAAACGGTTCTGCAGTTATTAAAAGCCATCATAATGTAGGCGGATTGCCGAAGAAAGTCCCTTTCAAGGTGCTTGAACCTCTGAAAAATTTATTCAAGGATGATGTTAGAAGATTAGGTTCGGCATTGGGTTTGCCTCAAAGTGTAGTCGAACGTCAGCCTTTCCCGGGGCCCGGGTTAGCTATAAGAATAGTGGGAAGGGTTACTAAGGAAAAACTCGATATACTAAGAAGAGCGGACTCCATTGTAAGAGAGGAAATTCTTTCCTCTGAGGAAAATCCCGATCAATACTTTGCAATTCTTACAAATGATAAAAGTGTGGGCGTTATGGGTGACGGAAGAACCTATAATTTTACGGTCGTAATAAGAGCGGTGAAAACAAGGGATTATATGACCTCTGAATTATATCCCCTTCCGTTAGAGAGGTTGAAACTTATTTCGACACGCATAACAAACGAGGTTAAGGGTGTAAACAGGGTACTCTTCGATGTAACTTCAAAGCCCCCTTCAACCATCGAATGGGAATAGGGTTTTGCCAATTATCGGAAAAGTGTTGTAAATACATCTTTTAAAAGAGAATTGACTGTGACAATACAACGAAATAAAGGAGTTGTTATGAAAAACGTATATGATAATCCGTTATGCGAAAGATATGCAGGAAAAGAAATGCAACGCATTTTCTCTCAAGACAACAAGTTTTCCTATTGGAGAAAGCTTTGGCTTTCCCTTGCGGAAAACGAGAAGAAACTAGGATTGGATATATCCGAGGAGCAGCTTGAGGAAATGCGTGCTCATATCTATGAAATAGATTATGAAAGGGCGAATGCTTACGAAAGAGAACTTCGTCATGACGTTATGGCGCATATCAAGACCTTTGGTGATGCCTGTCCTAAAGCCGCACCTATTATTCATCTCGGAGCGACCTCCTGTTATGTTGACGATAACGGAGATATCTTGGTTTTTAGAGAAGCACTTAGGGAGATAAAAGGAAAACTCGTTGCAACACTAAGTTCCCTTCACGATTTTATTTTAAAATACAAGGATGTTCCGACCTTAGGTTTTACACATTTTCAAGCAGCACAGCCTACAACCGTCGGAAAAAGAGCTACTCTTTGGGCACAAGACCTTGTTTTTGATCTGGAACAAATAGAGCACGTTTTGGCACTACTTCCCTTTGCAGGATGTAAGGGTGCAACGGGAACGATGGCTAGTTTTCTTTCCCTTTTTAACGGTGACGAGAAGAAGGCGTTAGAGCTTGAAAAAATGATTGCCAAGGATTTCGGCTTTGATAAAATACTTAGGGTTGCAGGACAAACCTATACCAGAAAAATCGATTATTTTATACTGTCCGCTTTGTCGGGCATAGCTCAAAGTGCAAGTAAGTTCGCAACGGATATAAGACTTTTATCTCATATGAAGGAGTTTGACGAACCCTTTGAATCGAAGCAGGTAGGCTCCTCGGCAATGGCATACAAGCGTAACCCTATGAGGAGTGAACGGATATGTTCCCTTGCAAGGCTTGTTATATCTAATGCCATAAATCCTGCAACGACCGCTGCAAGCCAATGGCTGGAAAGATCTCTTGACGATAGTGCGAATAGAAGAATAAGTATTCCCGAAGCATTTTTGGCAGTCGACGGCATTTTATCTCTTTATAACAACATTATTGCGAACGGTACCGTTTATCCTGTTATTTCAAGACGGCATTTAGAGGAAGAACTTCCATTCATGGCGACTGAAAACATACTAATGCTTTCCGTCAAAAAGGGCGGCGACAGGCAAGAACTCCATGAGCATATAAGACAGCTTAGTGTAGAGGCAGCGAAGCAGATTAAGCTGGAAGGGGCTAAGCCCGATTTGCTGTCGGAAATACTAAACGATGATGCCTTTAGACTAACACGTGAAGAGCTTGACGAGCTTCTTGATATAAATAACTTTATAGGGCTTGCGCCTTGTCAGGCGGAAGCCTTTGCACAATATTTAAAGGAAATCTTAGATAACCAAGGTCCGATTAAAAAAACGGACGAAATATACTGCTAGCTCATAGCTAAAGGAGGAATTAATATGCTTACTGCTGTTGTTGGTATCAACTGGGGCGATGAAGGAAAGGGTCGTATGGTCGATCTCCTTTCTCGTGATTATAAGATAGTATCTCGCTATCAAGGCGGAAATAATGCCGGACATACGGTCATCGTAAACGGGCAAAAATTCATTATGAATCTACTGCCTTCGGGTATTCTCCGCAATGATACCGTTAATATTTTGGGCACGGGAATGGTGATTGATCCCGAACACCTTTGTAGGGAAATTGAAAGCCTAAGGAATGCGGGCATAGAAATTACCCCCGAATACCTTAAAATAAGTACGAAGGCAACCATTTGTCTTTCTTATCATAGACTTCTCGACTGTTTGGAGGAGGGGAGATTGGGTGATAAGAAATTCGGTTCTACGAGGCGTGGTATTGCTCCCGTGTATGCCGATAAATACATGAAGAAAACCATTAGAATGGGCGATCTTTTCCATGAGGATACATTGGAGGAAAAAATACGAGACATTGTAGAATGGAAAAATCTTATTGTCACCTCCTATGGTCATGAGCCTATAAATGCCGACGATATAATAGATGAAGTAAAAAGATTTGCATTTCCTCTTCGCCCGTATATTACCGACACCACAGAGTTTTTGGAAAAGAAAATTGACGAGGGAGAGAGCGTGCTATTCGAGGCACAGCTTGGTGCTTTAAGAGATATTGAATATGGCATTTATCCCTTTACCTCCTCGTCGATAACCTTGGCAGGGTATGCACCAATCGGTGCGGGTGTTCCCGACAGAAAACTTGATGAGGTTGCAGGAATCATAAAAGCATATTCAAGCTGCGTAGGTGAAGGACCCTTTACCGCAGAGCTGTTTGACGAGTATGGTGATAAGTTGCGTGAGGTAGGTCAAGAATACGGTGCCGCAACAAAGCGTCCTAGAAGGGTAGGAGGATTTGACGTTGTTGCATCGAGATATGGCACAAAAATGCAGGGAGCAACATATCTTGCATTAACGAAGCTTGATGTACTGGATCATTTTGAAAAAATACCTGTTTGCGTGGCTTATGAAGTTAATGGTAAGAGGGTAGATACCTTCCCTGTAGGGGATGACCTTAAAAATGCAAAACCGATATACGAATATTTCAAGGGTTGGAATTGCGATACCACCAATTGTAAACGTAAAGAGGATTTGCCCAAAGAGGCAATTGAGTATGTCGATTATATCGAAAAGGTTACAGGTTGTCCTATTCGTTATATCTCGGTAAGTGCGGAACGTGAAAAGTGCATCAAGGTTTTCTAATTTTATTTAGGAGGCTTTAATGAACGAACTGCTTGAATTCGGGTGCAACCTCTTTAATGACGAGGCTATGCATCTGTACTTGTCGACCGAGGTGTGTGAAAGCTTTAACGATTTGGTACAAAAGGGCAGTCCGATAACGCTTGACTTGGCGGAAAAAATCGCCGAAGGTATGAAATGCTGGGCAACGGATAGGGGCGTATCTCGTTTTACCCATTGGTTTCAACCAATGACAGGAATAACTGCTGAAAAACATGATAGTTTTCTTAATCTAAAGAATGGCAAACCTATTCTTGAATTTTCAGCTAAAGAGCTAATACAAGGAGAGCCTGATGCTTCGAGTTTTCCCTCGGGCGGCTTAAGAGCCACTTTTGAGGCGCGCGGTTATACCACGTGGGATCCGACCTCTCCTGCTTTTATTAAGGACGGAACACTGTGTTTACCCTCGGTGTTCTGTTCTTTTGAAGGAGCCTCCTTGGATAAAAAGACACCTCTTTTAAGGAGCATATCCGCACTTAAAAAAAGCGTGTTGCGAATTCTAAAACTGTTCGGGGAAAAGGATGTAAGGGATATAGATATTACAGTTGGAGCAGAGCAAGAGTATTTTTTGATTGATAAGACTCTTTTCGACAAAAGAAAGGACTTAATAATGACAGGGCGAACATTGTTCGGCGCTTTATCCTCTAGGGATAGCGGAATACACTATTTCGGAGCAATAAGCGATAGGGTTCGGGATTTTATGCAAGAACTTGACAGAGAACTTGTAAAGCTTGGAATTGTTGCTAAAACAGAACATAAGGAATTTGCACCGTCTCAATACGAACTGGCACCCTTATACAATACGGCAAACCTTTCTGCCGACGGAAATCAGCTCACGATGGAGCTAATGAGAAAAATCGCACTCAAGCACGGGCTTGTATGCTTGCTGCACGAGAAGCCCTTTAAAGGAGTTAACGGAAGCGGAAAACACATCAATTGGTCACTAAAAACCGACAGCGGAATCAATCTGTTGGACTATGGGAATACACCGCATGACAATATGCGATTTTTACTCTTTCTTACTGCGATTATTGCAGGGGTAGACAATTACCAAGAGCTGCTAAGAATATCAATAGCGGATGCAGGAAACGATATACGTTTAGGGGAAAAGGAGGCTCCGCCCTCTGTTATTTCGGTATATATCGGTGAAGAACTGTCAAATATACTTTTCGCGTTGGACAAGGAGGTTTCCTGTTGTAACAAGACAGGCGGTGGTGTAGAAAGAGGTGGTGATACACTTCCGTGCTTACATAAAGCGTCCACCGATAGAAATAGAACATCCCCCTTCGCATTTACGGGGGATCGTTTTGAATTCAGAGGTCCCGGTGCGGCGACATCGATTTCTTGTCCCGTTATGATAATTAATACAATAGTGGCGGACACGCTGGAGAAATATGCAAAAAGATTGGAACGCTGCGACAATTTTGACGTAGCGTTGAGAACCTTTCTAGGTGAGGAAATCGAAGAGCATAGGAGAATAATCTTTAACGGAAACGGTTACGAGGAGAATTGGCTGAGGGAAGCGGAAAAACGAGGACTGTGCCTTTTCAAAAGCGCGCCCGAGGCAATAGAACGTTACACCGATAAAAAGAATGTGGAACTGTTTTTAAGACAAAGGGTATTATCAAAAACCGAGCTTACGGCACGTAAGGAAATACTTATTAGTAATTACTGTACGGATAGATTGACTGAGGCGTACACGATGCTTTCCGTGACACGTAGAAGTTATCTCCCTATGATAAGCAAATATTCATTACAGTTGTTGAATTGCTTGGAAAAAAAGGAAAAATATGTTTTGAGTCGAAAATACGAAAGGGATACTCTTTCCGTTATTTCGACAATCTCGGATGAAATACAAAACCACGTTATTAACCTCGAAAACGCTATTATACAAGCGGAAAGAATTAGCGACAGTGCTAAGAAGGCTCTCCATATAACAAACACGATTATTCCGATGATGGACAATCTAAGGGCGGCTGTGGATAGAGTAGAACAGATTGTTCCCGAAGAGTACATACCAACCCCTTCCTATGATAAACTCCTTTTTAGTATTAATTAGGAGAAAAACGCGGAGTGAAAAAAACAACCAAAAAGTGTACATTTTGTACGAAAAGCGGGCAAACTCTGCTTTTTCGTGCAAAAATCGACTTTTAAAGTCTGCATTTTCGTGCAATGATCTTTGATCTTTAGTGACGCTTGTATAAGGACTCCTAGGTTATGAGAAGAAGGTACTATAACTAATATTCTAAAAAGCGGAAGTCGGAAATGTTCAATTGCCCTTCGATTTTTTTAACAAACGAGAATAGTTTAAACAAAAACTTGTAAGATAAATGAAAAACACGTAGAACGGAGCTAAAGGCAAGCCATACATCATCCCCCGAGACATTTCGTTTTATACAACACAAAATGTACAGTAAATTCTCTAAAATTGGGTATTGACAAAAGAGAGAATATGTGAAATAATGATAATAGATGAAAATATCTTTTCTGTTGTTTCATCTAAAAATGTTAACGCTAACATTTTTAATAACGATAAGACAAAACCATTAAGGTTTTGTTGCGGAGAAAGAGAATCCCTCCTTTTTTAAATTTTTGTTCTCTATTGCCCGAGTTTTTACTAATCATTCTCGGGCACCTCCGTAAAAACCTTTTTGAGCAAATATAAAATCGGAAGACAAAGGCGATCGCAAACCTTCAGCCAACGGCTAAAAAGCGGTATTATTGTATAAGGAGATTTATGAACACCATAGCGGACATAGCAAAAGAAACAGGTTACTCTCTCATGACGGTCTCTAGGGCGTTGAACAGTCCCGAGAAGGTTAAGCCTGAAACTCGCTCTAAAATATTGGCAGCGGCAGAAAGACTCAATTACCGCCCCAACAATGTTGCAAGATCCCTTGCACTGAAGAGAACAAATATTATATTTGTCTACATTCCCAAGGAGTTATCCGCAACCGAGCAATTTGTTTCTCAAACCGTTACGGCAATAGGGGAGAGACTTGGAAAGCGAGGTTATTCCTTTCTTTTAAGTAGATCCCTTCCTGTGAATGAGAGCTTTGACGGTATAATCGTAATGGGATTATCGGAAAAGGAACAGACAAGCGTGCTTCAATCGGAAAAAATCGACAAGCCTATAGTTCTATACGGAAACAGTGATGATTTCTCCGCTTGGGTAGACGTTGATAACTATAACGGGGAAGCCTTAATTGTGGAATACCTGGTGGAAAAAGGGTATAAACGCATAGCCGCAGTTGCCGCACCTCAATATATGCATTACGCAATTGAAAGATTGAATGCGTACAAGGATGTGTTGAAGAGACACAGTGTAGATGTCGACGAGAATCTTATAGAGATTGACGACGTCAATGAGAAGGGCGGTTACGATTGTACCAAACGTTTGCTTGAGAGAAATAGAGATATAGATGCAATCGTATGTGCAACGGATACTATGGCTATAGGGTGTATCAGAGCCATTAGAGAAATGGGCTTATCCGTTCCCAAAGATATAGCCGTTGTAGGATTTGACGGCTTCGGTCACGAAAACATAGCAAGTCCCAAGCTTACTACGGTAAAGCAACCCCTTTTTGAGGTCGGAGAAAAACTTGCAGACGTGTTGATGGAAATAATAAGCGGAAAAGAACCGCAACAAATAAAAATATTACCGACGCTTATAATTGGCGAATCGGCTTAAACGGAGGTTTTTATGAAACGCAAGATAGCAATCCTGTTAACCGTAATAATGCTCTTAAGCGCATTGTCAACCTTTTTAGTTGCCTGTGGCGAAACAGGCGGTGGCTCATCGTCAGATGGCACTCTCAAACTAATGGTATATGCTCCTACCAGCAATAAAGCAAAAGATATTTACAAGAACATGATCGCCGAGTTTACCGAGGAAACCGGTATAAAGGTTAAGATCACCTTTGTAACAAAGGATGACTATAATACAAAGTTAAAGACAAACTTTAAGACTGAGAAAAACAAGCCCGATGTATTTTTCCTCGACCAACCTGTTCTTGCAGACTGGGTAGAGCAATGCTTGGATTTGACTACAGGTTTCTTTGCAGAAGAGGGTGAAGAGGGCTTAAAGCTTTCCGATTTCTATGATTGCGCGGTGGACACCGTAACATATCAAAACAAAATAATGGCGGTTCCCTTCTCTCTTACCACAAGCGTTCTTTTATATAACAAATCTCTTGTTAAAAACGTTCCCGGTGATTGGAATGAATGGATTAACACAGAAGTGCCTACAGGTAAGGCATTGTTTGGCGGAATAAGTAGCGGTGGTTACGCTTCTTGGTATTTTCAAGCTTTCTTGAAGAGTGCAGGCGGAGAAATGATCGACGGTACAACGGTTACTTTCGACGATGCAAACGGAGTTAAGGCTGCACAAATGCTCGTTAATCTCTATGCAAAATCACCCAAAACCATTCGTGACTCGTCAAACGCATTTACTAACGGCGATATAATGTACGTGCTTGCTCATAATTCGGATATCTATACTGATTTTTCAAGCAATCCTACTTGGTGTGAAGAAAATCTTGGAGCAACACTCTTTATTCCCGCGGAGAAAGATGGTAAATGTTACTCAAATATCGGCGGTGAGAATATTGCTATCTACAAGGGGTCTTCCCAAATAGATAATGCAAAGGCTCTTGTTAAGTTCTTATTGAGAGAGGAAAATGTAGATAAGGCAATTTATAACAACTTCTCTGCCGTAAAGAAATTTGCTAAGGTTCGTACAAACGATCCTATCACCGGAGAGGCTTATTCCGCTAAACTTCAAGAGATTATGGCGGTTGTATTAAAGCAACTCGATACCGTTTCCGCTCGTCCCGTAGTTAAAGGTTGGATCGAAGTAAATGATATTTATCTTGCACAAGGTCTTGCTAATATTATCGATGACGGTAAGGATATCCAAGAATCTTTAACTTATGCTAAGAAACAAGCACAAACTGTTATTAATAAAGCACAAAAATGAAACAGAAAACGAAGGTAACACTTAAAAGAAATGCAAAAGGATTATTATTTGTAGCACCTCTGATAGTGTACTTTTTGGTGTTCCAGCTTGCACCGATGATTATTGCCTTCGTAATTAGTTTTATGGATTACGACGGTCTAAATCCTGCAATCTGGGTGGGTTTGGAAAACTATAGATCAATTATCCTTAACGAGGAGCACTTGTATGACTTTTTCGGAAAATCGATTCTTGTTACGGTTGAGTATATTTTATTGACGGTTCCCCTTAATATTTTATTATCTCTTGTGGTTTCCGCCCTTCTTAACACAAAAATCAAGGGTGAAAAGTTCTTTAAAACTGCATTTTATATTCCCTCGGTAACCGTAGGCGTTGCAATAATGACACTGTGGAGGTATATGCTGGATCCCTCCTATGGCTTGATAAACGAGATCCTTGGCACCAATATCAACTTCTTGGGTACACCCGGATTAAACCTTGTTACCCTTGCGATTATGTCGGTATGGGGAGGCTTGGGATACAACACGCTTATTATGCTCTCGGCAATGAAGAATATCGATCAATCGTTGTACGAGGCGGCATCAATCGAGGGTGCTAACAGCTTTAAACAGTTTTGGAGTATAACAGTTCCCGGAGTAATGCCAACCGTGTTCTTCTTCTTGATTACCGGTATAATCGGAGGATTCCAAGCTTTTGAGCAAATGTACTTATTGACAGGTAAAGGCGGTGCATCGAATAGCACCTTTACCGTAATTTACGGTGTATACGAGCAATCGATAACCAATGGTCACCTAGGCATTGGTTCTGCGATGTCGTTCGTGGTGTTCTTAATTATATTAGTATTCACCGCAATACAATTTAAGACGATGCCTCAAGACTCTATGCCTCGTTCGAAAAAACAGGGAAGACTTAAGACATTTATTAAGACTAAGCTTCAAAAATCTGAAAAAGGAGGTGTTTCCGAATGTCAACAATAGATAATTTTCATCTCCAAGAGCCAAACGCTCCCGTAAAATACGGAAAGCTTAAATTCGACAAACGCTATAGCCCGAAGCAAATAGCCGGGAGAACCTTCGTGTATATGGCACTGATATTTATAACTTTGTTGTTCATAGTTCCTTACGTTTGGTTGATACTTTCCTCCTTTAAGGAACCGTCTGCCTTTCAGAAATTCTCCTTTTTACCTAGAAACCAAGCAGGACAAATACATTTTGTGTTTGACAATTACGTAACTGCTTGGAAGGAATTGAATATTCCTACCGTATTTTTAAATACTATGATTGTATGCGTTGTAAACACCTTCTGCAATCTGTTTTTGAACGCATTATCGGCATATGCCTTTGCAAGAATGAGATTCATAGGTCGTGATAAAATATTTATGTTTTCACTGACATCTATGATGGTTCCCGGTTGCGTAATGCTTATTCCTAACTTCATCATCATAAACGAGCTGGGTTTGTATGACAATATTCTTGCGTTAATACTACCTTTCTTGATGAGCGTATACAACATTTTCCTATTAAGACAGCAATTTATGGCTGTAGAAAGGGAAATAGAGGAGGCGGCATTTATAGACGGAGCAGGTTCGTTTAGGGTATTCTTTAAAATCTGTTTACCAATTGTCAAGCCGATGCTCATTGTATTGGGGATTTCCACTTTTATGTGGAACTACAACAATTATTTGTGGCCCTTGATTGTACTCGATTCCGAAGAAAATTACACTTTGGCAATGTCGTTAGGTACGCTTATGAGAAACGGAGGTTTTGACGTTGAAATGTTCCCTGCAACTCTAGCAGGTGCCGTAATTGTATCGGCACCGATGATAATAGCGTTCTTCTTATTACAAAAATTCATTATAGGCGGCACTCAAGCGGGAGCCGTAAAGGGATAATCGTATGGCAGGATTAAAACTATTTCACGCAAATAAAATATACGAGGGCGGAGTTCACGCCCTAAAGGACTTCTGCCTTGACGTTGAGGATAAGGAGTTTGTAGTGTTTGTAGGTCCCTCCGGTTGTGGAAAGAGTACTGCATTGAGAATGATTGCAGGACTTGAAAAAATAACCTCGGGAGATATTTACATAGGAGACAGACTTGTCAACGGTTTGCCTGCAAAGGATCGTAACATTTCTATGGTATTCCAAAGCTATGCACTTTTCCCGAATATGAGCGTCTACGACAACATATCCTTCGGATTAAGAATGCACGGTGTCGACAAGGAGGTAATAAAACAAAAGGTAGAGGAGGTTGCACACCTTTTAAGCCTTACAGATTATCTTAAGCGTAGACCCTCTCAACTTTCCGGCGGACAAAGACAGCGTGTTGCGTTGGGAAGAGCAATCGTTCGTAATCCCGATCTGTTCTTGTTGGACGAACCCCTTTCAAACCTCGATGCAAAGTTGAGAAACAAAATGCGTAGCGAAATACTCGCTCTTCATGACAGGCTCGGCGCAACTTTTATTTACGTTACCCATGACCAAACCGAGGCAATGACAATGGGTGATAAGATCGTAGTTATGCAAGCAGGTGAAATAATGCAGGTCGGTTCGCCTAAGAGCCTTTATCGTTATCCTGCAAATAAATTCGTGGCAGGCTTTTTAGGTACTCCTCAAATGAATTTTTTGGAGGGAGAGATAGAAGTCGGTGATGATATTTGTGTTAACACTAAGGTTGGACGATTCCCTCTTAACGAGGAACAAATATTACGACTTGACGAAGATTTTAAGGTTCGCGGAAAAAAGGTGATTTTGGGAATACGTCCCGAGCATATTTCTACTACAAGAAAAAAGCAAAGCGATATAGAGCTTTCCGGAAAGGTTGTAGTATCCGAGGAACTTTGCACTCATACCGTGGTATATGCAGAGGCAAACGAAAAAGAAATTATCGGTTATGGTAAATCGGGCGAGCATCTTGTCGGACAAGAGATAGCTCTCTTTGCCGATATGGAGGAACTTCATCTTTTCGATAGCGTTACCGAAAAAACGATACTTCCTCAATACTCTGAGAGAATTACCGTAGATGCAGTCAAAAGGGGTAATATTCTTGAGATTTTAGGAGGAGAAGTCGTACTTTCCAATCTTCAAGCTGAGAGTATAGACGATGGAGCAATAAAAGTCGTTGTTCCCTATGATGCAATAACCGAGGGAAACATTCCCTTTAAACTTGTAAAGAAGCTTGAAGTCGAAAAGGCGGAGGTATCAATGCTTGAAGCGGAGGGTGTTCGCTTCTATGCAAAGGGTGATTTTAACGAAGTACAAACTCTAGGGCTTATCGGAAGCAAGCTAGAGTTAATCGGGGAAGGGAGAGTTTCCGCTATTAAGGACAGCGAAATCTTCACCTTTACCTTTAGCAAACGAAGAGAAAAAGAAGGTAATAAACTCATAGAAAAGCATTTCTGTAATATCGAGGGAGTGGAAGTGGAGTCTTTTTATAACTTTAATAAAAAGATGTACCGCTTAGGACGCGACATCTTCCGCAAAGCTTTTGATATGAAAATATCTATGGATAATCTCCGTTTGGCGGTGGAAAACGAACCCTATCCTTGCGTTAAGGCAAGGGTTGCAAGCGTCGCAAACTTTGGTGACATAGAGTACTCGGAGGTCGTTATAGGTACCAAGAGTCTGTTCGTTAAGGGCGGGCTTCCCTATGATCAAGTAGTAACCTTGGCTATCGACCTTGATAATGTAAGCGTCCTTGTGGAAAACACCGATACAATACTCTTTTAATTTGGAGGAGCATATGAAATTAAAAAAAATAATAGCATTTATTTGTTTATTGGCTATTACCGCAGTTTTCTTCTGTGGTTGCCAACTACATCCCGATGTCAATGTTTCAATAGGCAACGGGGATTATGCCGATGTATATGTTACAACGGGAACAATGTCAAAGATGTTGGCAAGACAAACCTCCCTTGTTTTTTCGGAATATACCGAGGATGACGATTTATACGGCGTAAGCGTTACCGTTAACCCTAAAAACGCTTTGCAGACCTTTTACGGATACGGTGCAACCCTTACCCATGCCAGTGCTTATCTATTGGAGCAGGACGGTGCTGAAGATGTAGCGAGCGAAGTACTTGAGGAGTTATTCGGAGAAGAGGGTGCTCGCATGAATATGATTCGTATTCCTATAGGAGCAAGCGACTATGTAGAAACGAACGGATTTTTTACTTGTGACGACTTAAGCGATAGAAATGCGGTTGATCCGACACTTGCCCAATTCTCACTAGAACATGACGTTCATTTGATTTCCGTATTAAAGAAAATTGTTGCGATAAATCCCGATGTACAGATTATAGCTTGTCCTTGGTCTGCACCTGCTTGGATGAAGCAAACCGGAAGTTTGCAGGGTGGAGAATTAAAAGAGAGTTGTTACGGTTATTATGCAGATTATCTCGTAAAATTTATTGAGAGTTACAAAGCAGAGGGAATTAATATTTCCTACTTGTCCTTGATAAACGAGCCCATGATTCACAATATCGACTATCCTCATATGACCATTGACGAGTATCAGGCACTTGAAATCGGTCAAATGGTAAACGATAGATTGAATGCGAAGGACTTGGATGTAAAGCTCTTGGGATGGGATCATAACGTCAATGACACTGCGCTTGATTATGTTAACGCTATTTTTGAGGAGGAGGAAACTCGTGATGTATTTGCAGGAGTTGCATTCCACGGTTATTCAGATGTAAATCTTGCAACGGTTGCAGATGGTTGTGATTACGTTAAGGAGAATTTCTCCGATAAATTGGTATTCTTGACAGAGATTACCGAGCACTCGGGAAGTAACGACTTTGCGAACAATCTTGCCTATGCTGCAAGATATACCACTCTAGAGCCGTTAAACCATGGTCTTAACGCATCCCTGTTTTGGAACTATGTGCTCCGCTCGGACGGCTCTCCGACACCCGTTCGTCACGGAAACGAATGCTACGGTGTTCTTGATTTAGATTATCAAGACGGAGAATTCTATTATTCCAAGCGTAGCGGCTATTATGCAATGGCTCACGTTAGCAAATTTGCCTATGCGATAAACGGTGTTTATCCCAAGGTTTTGGAATCGATTTCTTCAAACGACTCTCAGATTCAAGCTGTTGCCTTGTATAGAGCAGATGGTGCTATAATCATTTCAGCCGTAAATATTTCCGACCAGCTTTCGGAAACCGTTCACTTCGTAATTGACGGAAAGAAGGTCAGCTTTGAGCTACAGCCTCAATCCGTTGTAACCATTGTTTGTTAAGGAGGTTAAAATGAAAAAGAGTTTAAAGTTATTATTGATTATATCTCTTGTTGCGATTTTATTTGTAAGCTTTGTAGCTTGTAATGAGTCCGGCAACGTCAACACAAACTTGTTTCATGCAACCAAATATACCGCTTATGAAATAACAAAAGTCGATATTACCCAACTAGCCGCAAGCACCTATGATTTTATTGTAATAAGCGATATCGTACCTTCTAATAATACAAAGGTCTATGTCACACGTTACGATAAGATCAGAGAAAGCGACAAGGCAATCGATTACACCATAGAAGATGGAAAGTTCCATTTCACGGCTGAGGTCAAATATTCTTCATATTACATCTTTATAGTAGACGGAGATAATTCTGCCTATATACCTATGACTCGTCCTCAAATGGCACCGTCGATTACTGCCACCGATACAAGCGTTGTTTTGACCTATAACTTTGTAAACGGAACCTCCTGGAGTTCTTTCTGCGATCCTACCGGTAAATCGGTTTATAAGAGCAGCAAATCAACCTTTGACGACAGTGCCTCACTTGTTGCTAAAAACGTTAAAATTTGGCAAGCAGACTCTACAACCGATATTGCACCGGATAAGGATATGCCTTACTATTATGTTGTTCTTTCCGCAAAGAACGGGATAGTTAAGTATGTAAGCGCACCTTTGACCACTGTCGAAAATGCATATTCCGACATCAGGGTATCTTTGATAAACGATAATAACGTTCCCACATTGAAGGTAAGCGGTAAATTCGCAAGTGACGGAGACGTTGCTGTCGAATTGTATAGTGCGGACACAAAACTCGGAAAAGTATTGGAAATCGTAGGTGACAAGGTATCGGGACAAAAGGGCGATTCCTTCGAAGCAACCCTTGACGTATCCAAGGTTATGAGCGGAGAATCGGGTGCCGGTATTTGGTATGACATTAAATTGGCTTCCAGATCGGGTTCCTTATTCGAAGTATCGGAAAGCACTGCCGATATGTCGCAAACGTATAAGGATAAGAATGTAACTTATGAATTCAAGTCTTGGAACAAGATACTTAAGCTCAACTACCAATTCTATAACTTTGACGTTGAAGAGGTTAGGGTTATTACCGAAGAGGGCAAGGCTCCTTATTTATATGTAAAAGGAACAGTAGCAGAAGAAGTCAAAGACGTAAAACTACATTGTGATTATGAGGAAACGTCGGGCGATAAGAAGTCGAAGCTTTGGGATAACCTATCTCAAGAAGAGGGACACTTTGAATTTAAAGTTGAATTGACAGAGCTTTCTTATATCGGGACTCCTTGGAGCTGGTTCCATATTTACACCTATGAGGGAAATGCAACCATCGGTAATTCTAATGACCTACCCAGAGGCGATAAGCTTACCATAGACCAAGAGTTTGTTTATAACGGTGTAACTTATACCATAAGGGCTTATGAAGGTACCGGAGCGCAACTTGCTATACAGGCGGAGAAAAAATAAAAAATATGATCAAAGTAGTACAATCCACTTTTAGCGGAAAAAGATTAGAGGAAACGAGAGCGGGAAGTCCTTTTGCGGGAATTCCTGCCGACGTTATCGTCAGGAGTAATCTCACATATCAAACACATCTTGGTTTTGGCGGAGCTATAACCGACTCCACCATCTATTGCATTAATAAATTGAGCGAGGCTGAACGCAAAAAGGTGGTAAAAGCCTATTATTCTGATGAAGGTTTAAATTACAACCTTGCCCGTCTTACGGTTCATTCCTCTGACTTCTCGCCCGAGAGTTATGTATACTCCGAAAAGACCGATCTTTCCGATTTCGATTTTTCAAAGGAGGAGGAAGGAAGGGTTCCCTTTATTAAACAGTGTCTTGCGGAAAATGAAAATATAATCTTTTTTGCAGCGCCTTGGTCACCGCCCGCTTTTGCAAAGAGTAACGGCAAAATGGTCGGAGGCGGTCGCCTTAAGGAGGAGTATAGAGAATATTGGGCAGAGTACTATGCAAGATACTTGGTCGAACTAAAGAACAGAGGAATTAACGTATCGTTGGTAGCCGTTCAAAACGAACCCGAGGCAATTCAAACGTGGGAATCGAGAGAGGTTGACGCTTTCGAAGAAGGTTTGGAAATTAGGGATTATCTAGCCCCCACCTTTAAGAAATACGGCTTAGATGTCAAATTCTATCTTTGGGATCATAATAGAGATAGAGTGCTTCGTCGAACAATCGATACCATGTCTATCGAGGGCGTTGCTCACGATGTTTGGGGCGTAGGCTATCACTGGTATTGTTCGGATAAGTTTGACAATTTGTCTGCAGTACATACATTGTTTCCCGAGCTACACATATTATTAACGGAATGCTGTGTGGAACTTGCTCACGACTCTACAACGGGTCTACCTGTCGAACAAGGCTTATGGGGCAATGGCGAAAAATACGCAAGACAAATAATCAATGACCTCAATAATTATTCCGAGGGCTATATCGATTGGAACCTTCTTCTTGACGAAAAAGGCGGTCCCAATCATGCCGGTAACTTCTGCGAAGCACCGGTTATGCTTGACGGAAAGGGCGGAATAGTTTTTAACCCGAGCTACTACCATATAGCACACTTTTCAAAATTTATAAAGCCTAACGGAAAAAGAATCTTCTCGGCAGTCGGAACAAACGATGTATACCAAACGGCATACATTAATCCCGACGGAGAAAAGGTCATTGTTCTATTAAACATGCGGGACAATGACGTTGATGCAAACATAGACGTTGACGGAGATATCTTTGGTATAACCTTAGAGAAACACTCTATTGTCACAATCACGCTATGAGAAGGTCTTACCTAGCTATTTGGATAATAATAGTTATCTTTGCCGTACTGCAAACTGTTGGCGGGGCGGTTTATCTGGCTTTATCGATAGAGAAAGAAAACGCCTATACTTATGTTGATTGTACGATAGAGAACATAGTATCCGAGCCAAGCGGTGAGAGTGACGAGACCTACATAGTAAAGAGTATAACCGTAAGCTATACTAACGAAAATGGCGAGAAGGTTATTGCGGAAATGATCGATTTTCCTCAAAGCTTTCAAGAGGGATCTACCTTTATCGGGAGATACTTGGATAATCCCTTGGAGATATCTGCAGAGAGTAAAGATTTGTCCCTTCAATACTTTACCCTTTGCCTGGGCATCGTCTATGCAATAGCCGCAGTTCTCCTCTTTGTTTATAGAAGGAAGCTTGGACTATATGCCTTGGAGGACGTAGAGAGAAATATGGTTATAGAGGAAGACGACGATTGGACCCTTGTTGACGATGAAGAAAACAACGAGGAAATTCTACAAGAAAAGGAAAATCAACAGCCTTTATCGGAAGGATAATTCCGAGATAATATAAAAAAATAATAATAAGGAGAAAAAGGTATGAAAAAACTGCAAAAATTATTAGTTGTAGTATTAGCCGTTTTAATCGCTGTAGTTGCTTTTGCGGCATGTGATGAAGTGGAAAATCCTGATCACACACACAGCTATACCGAAACCGGTAGTGATGAAACGGGACACTGGAAATACTGCAAGGCGGATAATGAAATTCAAGAGGGTTCAAAAAAGAACCACGTAGATCTGAATTATGACGGACTTTGCGATTCCTGTGGTTACAAGATCGGAGAGGCTCATACACATAGCTACACGGAGCTTGATTACGATTCTTCCGATCACTGGTATAAGTGTCCGGATGATGGTGAAAAGGATGCTAGTACTATGGGTCATCACGTAGATAGTAATAAAGATGGAAAATGTGACGTTTGCGACTACGGTATGCCCCTTCCCGAAGAGGATTATGTCGGAATCGACCTTGTAGACCAGGTTCTCACTTTGGTTGTAAAGGGTGCTATACCCGATGGCGTCGGTTGCGTTAAGCTTCATTATGAAGCAAATGGGGACAATTACTATAGCGAAAACATAGCTGTAAGCACGGATTCCTATATTTTTAGAGTTCCTCTCAATTCACTTCCCACTATAAATACTCCTTGGTGCTTCTTCCATCTGTACACCTATAGCGATGCAAATCCTTCAGACAATTCTGATGCCTTAGAGAAAATAAATCTTCCGAGAGGCGATTTAATAGATGCAGGACATGTTTATGAGTCCGGTGACTATACATATACCATTAGAGTATTAGATAATGCTCCCGATATGCTTGTAATTCAACCCGAACCCATTGCTCAAACAGCGGTTACCGCAATTGAGTTAAAGGTTATCGAGGATAAACCCTATGTTGTAGTAAAAGGAACTTGCCCCAAGACAATTCCTTGTATTAAGCTTCACGCTGACAACAATCCCGTTCATTTCTATGGTGATAACATTTCAACAGAGGAAGGAAAATTCGAACTACGTCTAGATATGTCTGACTTCAATCCCGAGGGTACTCCCTGGCACTGGTTCCATATTTATATTTATGATAGTAAAAATCCCGAATCCGAGTCAAGCTACGTTCAGAAAATCGACCTCAAGAGAGAATCTCTTATCGAGGTTGGTGATTCTATCGAGTGCAACGGTATTTTGTACACCGTTCAAGATAAGGATCAGCTTGCTATCGAACCTAAAGTTGCTCCCAAGCTTAACACTTCCGAAATCGTTATGGAGGATGTGACAATCGAGCTCGACAGTAACGGTGCTCCTGTAATTGTTGCAAAGGGTGTTAACAACAGCATTGCCAAATGTGTTTTGATTCATGCAAACGCCGGCAAGAATGAGAAATATTGGGAAAACCAAGGCAAAGAGAACAATCTCGAGTTCAGAATCCCTGCAACGGATTTGTCGGGAACGACAAGATGGTGGTTCCATATCTACGCTTATCTCGATGCAGAACCCGAACACAGAGAGAATTATGACGCCAAATGCGATTTAAATAGAGGAAGCACTCTTGAAATCGGACAAAGCTTAACATATGGCGGTGTTAAATACACGGTAGGTGCATGGGAAAATGTAGGCGATGGCTTTGCGATTGACACCGAGGTTCTTCCTACCGTAACGGTTACAAACATTGAAATCAAAGTTATCGAGGATAAGCCCTATGTAGTAGTTTCGGGAAGCGGTGCTAGTGCTTCTGCCTGTCTTAAGATTCATGCAGAAGGAAACAAACGTCATTACTATGGTAACAATGTATCAACCGATGAAGATTTGTTTGAATTGCGTTTAGATTTATCTTCGGTAGATGCCTCCGATACTCCTTGGTTGTTCTTCAAAATATTATCTTACAGCGTTGCAGACCCTACCGAGGATTCTGAATATGAAGAATTTAACTTAATAAAAGGGGAATATATTAGTGACGACTTTACTTTAATCTGCGGCGATTTAATTTATTACATAGTAAAACAAGATAACGACCAACTTGTAGTCTGGCCAAAACCCGTTCCTGCAGTGACTGTTAGTGAGGTTTCAATCGATTTGTCCGATGTTCCTACCGTTGTTGTAAAGGGAACATATCCCGAGAGCGTTGCATGCGTGAAAATTCATGTAAAAGGAAACAATGATGATCACTGGTTCGGTGATGACGTTTCTTCTGAAAAGGGTGTTTTCGAGTGCCGTTTCGAGCTTACAAAAATTGTTTTAGACGGTACTCCTTGGGGATACTTCCATATCTATAGCTATGCGACCGCAGAACCTGCAGATCTGAAAGCTTGCGATAAATATATAGACCTTGCTAGACCCGATTCAATATCCGTAGGTAAAATCGTAGACTACGAAGGTGTTCGTTATTCTGTCGTAAACGGAAGCTCCACCCAATTGACAATACAACCCACCTCTATTCCTAACTACGAGGTTACTTCTATAGCTCTCGAAGAAATTGATAACAAGGCGTATGTTGTGGTTAAAGGTGTGAGCAATGTAACAATACCCTGCGTTAAACTTCATGCCGATGGTGGCGGAAAACATTATTATGCCGAAAATGTATCCACCGAAGAAGGAAAACTCGAGTTCAGAATGGAATTATCACAATTTGAAACCGAAGGTACGCCTTGGCATTGGTTCCATATCTATGTATATGGAGAGCAAGAGCCGTCCGATCCTTCGAAGCCCGCTCAAAGTATAGATCTTGCTAGAAACGGTTTAATAGCAGACGGAGAAAGCATTACCGTTGACGGCAAAAAATTTGAAATCACTAATGCAGGTCAACTTGCCATTTGCCCTAGCTCAGTGGCTTAGTTGCAAATTAAAGATCGATATGGAACAATAAAAGTATCATCGAGATATTGATTCCGTTCGATTAACACGATAATAAGAAGCACACTATGTTCATTTATCAATGAATTGTAGTGTGCTTTTCTTTTGATCTAAAAAGAAATTAGGTTATATTATGCTTACCGGAATATAGCAATTATCTTTGTCAATAGGTATTACATTCTGACTCATACAGATGATTCCGCCTTGCCCCCTAGGAAGGCTGTTATTATCCAGTACAGAGTATTTTTTTTTATTTCCCTTCTGTTCGGAGAGGCCGAGAGTTTTATCTCAAGAGGGTGAATTGCCCCTTCATATTCAAGGAATAGGTCTATTTCTTTATTGTTACTATCTCTAAAATATGTGAGATCATAATTAATTGAGTGATATTCAAGGTCTTTTATAAGTTCGGTAACCACCAGATTTTCAAAATAATAGCACGATGCATTACCGTTAATCAATAACTATGATATTTTAAAGTTGATTTTAATTTATCATAAAAAAATATGGTTATCAATAGCTTTTGCATATCAGGAAAAAAGAAATTTATAAGGGATGATAATAAATCCTCGGCAAAAGGACTTGAAAAAGCGTTCCGTCAATATTATAATATAATCAGTCGTATTGTTATTCGGAGTGTTTGTTATGAAAAAGCTTTATCTTTGTCTTGTTGTCATTTTTATAGGCATAACCCTGTTTGCTTCCCTTCAGGGTTGTGTAAAACAACCCGATAAAATGGAGATATCCTTTAATGACGGAGAAAAGGTATCTCTTTTGGAACGAGCTGACAACGAATGGTATACTTATTATACCGATAACGGTGCTTCTCTGGTCGAAATCACCGATCCTAGCGGTAAAGTTCAAAGGATAACCCTTTCGGGCTCTGCTAACGGAAAATACGTTGTTACGGTTAAAAAGGGAGAAAAGAGCGGGTACGAGATAGAGGCTCTTCCTCAAAAGAGGGCTATTATATGGGTAACTGCGCTTTTAAGCGGTGGCTTGTACGACGCGGAGGATAATACCGCAGCGTGGGACCCTCTTCCTTATGAAGATGTATATCTTTCCAGCTTCGTGAATCCCGATACGATGCTAAATGAGGGTGTGAAGGTTGTTATGCGATTGTTTACGGACAGAAAATCAATTGTTTATGTTGATGAAAACGGGGATGAACAAGTAAAATCGACAACGGCATTTAATGAGCTTCTTAACCCGATTATGGAAAACGTTCAAGATGAATCTAATTTTATTTGGAATGTTGGTCTGGACTATAACGGAGTCCCGCATAATCCGAATATAAAGGCGGCAAACGGCTTTGATGGTAAGGCGCAGTACGGAGTTCTCGGAGCATATATCGACCACTCGAAATACTTGAATGCCGAGTATGAGGAGGACTTTATTGTTTTTAACTATGACTGGCGTTTGGATAATCGTACAAGCGTTGAGGCATTGGAAGATTTTATCAATGACAACAACTATACGGACGTGGTTATGTTTAGTCACAGCCTTGGTGGCAATATTGTTGCGGGGTATCTTGCAAAAAATCAATATAACAGAGATAGAGTAGCTCGTTATGTATCTATGGGCGGAGCTTTCCTCGGTTCCTTCGATGCACTGTATACCCTTGAGGATATCGGAAGCTATCTAATGGCGGTAATTCAAAATATGGAATTGGATTTATCTTCGATTTCTTCCTTACTAAAGTTGATTAAGTTGGATAACCTCGAGGTCGTAATAGATCAAGTTCAAGATTTTATCATCAACATGCCGTCTTTTGTTCAATTACTACCCTCCTATGCTTTGATTTCCGGGAAACAGTATCAAGAGGGCGGTGACGGTGTAGCTTACACCATAGACGGCAAAGCCATAACCACAGAGGAGGAGCTATATGCCTTCTATGAATCCCGTCCTTGGGCTTGGCAAAAGGATACGAACGGAGAATATATAATTGAAAACGGCAGGTACGTTGTAAGAGATGTTGTCAAAGATTTAAAGGAATACCATGATTCTCTTTACGTAACCCTCGAAAACGGAGAAAAGGTGTTTTCCACAACCCTTGTTGATACCTATTACGTTAACGGAACGGGAATAACCTCCTTCTGTGGAGCGGATTACGTAACCCTCGAAAACGGATCTTATGACATTACCGTTCGTACTAGTAAAAACGGTGATAAGCAGGTACTCTTTTACAGCGGTATTGTCAACCAAGACGAGAATGCACTTAAAGCAAACGGTAAATTGATAACCTTCCCCGGACAAGATCACTTCCAAGTAGGTTGTACTTGGGAGCTTGTAGGCGGAGTTGTAAGAAGAATGATTGACGAAACATTTTACGACTAACAGCGTAATTATTAGGAGATAATATGGATTATAAAATAAGAAAATACCCACGCACCCCTCACTTAGAGGGATCAAGATTGCAGGTAGGGGATGAGGACTTAAGTCAAATATCTTTCTCTGAAATAGCAGGGAAGCATATAGTAATCGAGGAAAAAATAGATGGTGCCAATTCCGGTATATCCTTTGACGGAGATGGAAATCTTTGCATTCAATCGAGAGGCCATTACCTTGTCGGAGGTTATAAAGAACGTCACTATAATTTATTAAAGCAATGGGCTAATTATAATGCCGATCTTCTTTTCGATGCCTTAAGTGATAGGTATATAATGTACGGTGAGTGGATGTACGCAAAGCATGCGGTCTTTTATGACGCACTCCCCGATTATTTTATGGAGTTCGATATCTTCGATCGGGAAAAGGGAGTTTATCTCGATACACCGTCAAGAAGGGCTATTACCGATAAGATAGGAATCATTCACTCTGTTCCCGTGTTGGGAGAGGGAGAATATAAAACCATTGAACCGGTTCTGAAGCTTCTCGGACATTCTAAATATATAACTGACAATCATCTCGAAGTGTTGAAGAAAGTTTGCGAAAAACAGGGCTTAGATTACGAAAGACAGCTAATTGGCACTGATACCTCAACAACCATGGAAGGCTTGTATATCAAGGTTGAAGAGGGCGGAGAGGTTGTTTTCCGTGTTAAATACGTAAGAAGAGGCTTTACACAGTGTATAACGGAGTCGGACGTACATTGGCAAAATCGTCCGATAATACCCAATCAATTGGCACAAAATGAAGAGTGAGCTTCTAAACTATATTCCCGATTATAAACATGGTATTGACTGGAACGTGGTTGAAAACAGTTTTTTTGCCCCCTACGTTCAAAGAATGAAGGATACCCCTCAAAATCCTGAGTGGCACGGAGAGGGTAACGTTTTTAATCATACTAAAATGGTTGTCGAAGCACTGCTTTCTTTGGAGGAATATCGTTTGCTAGCGGGAAAGGAAAGGCAAGTCCTTTTCCTTGCCGCGCTTTTTCACGATATCGGAAAGGTGGTTTGTACAAAGGAGGAGGACGGAGTTCTTCGGTCGTATAATCACTCTTTTATAGGCTCTCTTATGACAAGAGAGCTATTGTGGAAGGAGGGCTTGTCGGGGACAAAGGAAAAGCAAGAAATAAGGGAGTCTGTTTGTACCTTAATTCGCTTTCATTCCGTTCCGTCAAAAGGAAGTTTGGCGGAAGAGGATTATAAGAGATATATCAAAATCGCCTCCTTCGGTAAGCTCGCAAAGTATTTTTCAATAAAAGCGCTTTGCCTTCTTGCAAGGGCAGACACCATTGGTCGCGTTAGTGCCGATAAGGAACTGCATTTTGAAAATATTTCCTATATAGAATTACTTGCAACAGATCTTGGTATTTATGATAAACCGAAGGAGTTTTCTTCTTCCTACACGGAAAGAGGATACTTTTTGGGAAAAACCCAATTATCGGGAAATCTTTATGATCCCACTTGGGGTGAGGTAATTCTTCTTTGCGGATTACCCGGAACCGGAAAGGATTATTATGTACAAAAGAGCGGCTTGCCAATGGTGTGTCTTGATGAAATTAGAAAGGAATTTAAGATTTCCGCAACAGATAATCAAGGAAGAGTAATAGTGGAGAGCAAGGAGCGAGCACGTGATTTTTTACGCAAAAAACAGCCTTTTATTTGGAATGCCACCTGTATTACCGAGATGATTAGAGCTAAACACATATCCCTTTTTGAAGACTACGGTGCTAGGGTTAAAATAGTATTTTTAGAAACCTCTTGGGAGACAGAATTGGAACGTAACAAAAATAGAGAAAATGCTGTTCCCGAGTACG
The DNA here is from genome assembly GCA_964561145.1 of uncultured Christensenellaceae bacterium. GTDB lineage: Bacteria > Bacillota > Clostridia > Christensenellales > CAG-1252 > RUG14300. Next base: position 100,164 of record CAZLNZ010000002.1, on the reverse strand, counting down.
TAATAGAGGGAATGCTCTCAAAATTTGAGCCCCCGTATTCATACGAAGCACAAGAGGTGGAGTGGTTGATAGTGTAATTTGCCTTACGGCAAGTTATATTGCTTACGCAGTTATATTCAGCTAACGCTGAGTGATATTCGACTACGTCGAGTTATATTGCTTCGCAGTGATATTCAGCTAGTGCTGAGTTATATTGCTTCGCAGTGATATTTGCCTTGCGGCAAGTTATATTTGCTAACGCAAAGTGATATTGCTCCGCTGTTATATTTTTGCTCCGCAACTATATTTGCCTTGTGCAAATATAATATCACTTTGACCGAAGGTCAAAATAACACTTTCAGCTTGACTGAAAATAACACTGATTGCGAAGCAAACAATATCACTAGCCACACGACCAAAAGGCTTTTCCGTTATATGGCTTCTAAAAATTGCAAAAGGCTTTTATCCGTGATAAAATAAAAAGAAAACAATGCTAAAGAAAAAGCATATAATAAGGAGTGACTTATGATTATCGCTATTGCTCTTGATGACGGATCGGGCATGACATTCAATAACCGCAGACAAAGCAGAGATCGGGTATTGTTCCAAGATCTTTTGGAGTCTACAAAAACTAAGCTTTGGATTAACGATTATACTGCAAAGATTTTTCCGTTAGAGGACAAGGTGCAGGTTTCCGAGGATTTCCTTTCCCTTGCCGAGAAAAACGATATTTGTTTTGTGGAAAACATTGACGTGTCGAGAATTATTGATAATGCCGAAGGGGTTATCGTGTACAGATGGAATAGGGCGTATCCGAAGGATATGACCTTTAAGGGTGACCTTTCTCAGTTTAAACTAATCGAGGTCAGTGAATTCGTAGGATTCTCCCATGAAAAAATAACTAAAGAGGTGTATACAAGATGAAAAAGAAAATTGCCATTTGCTTGCTGATAATTACAATGCTGTTTGCCCTAGCTGGCTGTGATTTGATTAACGGTTTACTAGATGACATTTTTGCAACAATAGACTCCATTGAATTGGTACCCGAATCTGTCTTGTTGACAGAAGGGGACAAAATCGAGGTTGTTGCAAACGTAAAGGGCGGCGATGTCTTCATTCCCGAGGATATTTTGGTTTCGAGCTCAAATGAAAAAGTGGCAACTGTGAAATATGTATCGGGTGAAGATACAAGCTTTACATATGAAATAACGGGCGTAAGTGCGGGCTCTACAACAATCATATTCGATACGGATATTCCTTCCGAGTCCTTCGAAGAAGCAACGCTCGTTGTTACTGTAATAAGTAAACAGAGCACTGTAATATCCTTAGATGATATTCCCGAGTATAGCGGAGCTGCATATATCGCAATTAACAACAATGTTCCCTTCTTTACCGAATCGGAAATTATTTGTGAACCTTATGAGTATTATAGCGAGCTCGACTCCTTAGGAAGATGCGGTGTAACTATGGCTTGTGTATGTATCGAAACTATGCCTACGGAGGAAAGAGGCGAGATCGGTTCTGTAAAGCCTACGGGATGGCATACCGTAAAATATGACATCGTTAGCGGAAAATACTTATACAATCGTTGTCACTTGATAGGCTTCCAGCTTACAGGTGAAAACGCAAACCCCAAGAACCTGATAACAGGTACAAGATATCTGAATATCGACGGCAATCTTGTGTTTGAAAATATGGTTGCCGACTATGTAAAGGAAACTAATAACCACGTAATGTACAGAGTCACCCCTATTTTTGAGGGAAATAATCTTGTTGCAAGCGGCGTATTGATGGAGGGTTGGTCCGTAGAGGATGATGGTGACGGAATATGCTTTAACGTATATTGTTATAACGTTCAACCCGGAATAATTATAGATTACGCAACAGGAGAAAGTTGTTTGGCTGAATAAAAAGGTAAGTATTTTATAAAAACGCAGTATAGCCTTGTTTTACGTAAATTATTTCGTTAAATTTACAGTAAGACATAGTAAATCTAAAAAACTATTAAGAGCTTAGTATTACGTCTAGTTGGTACTAAGCTTTTTTGTACAAATAATAGGCATCTTTCGTTACATAATTATATAATTTGCATTATTCCAAATTATTTAAACTTGACAATGCCGGAATTTCCGTGCAAAATAAAGTCCCACTTTATTTTTCCCGAGAACTCAAGGAGGATACCGACGCATGTATATAAAAAGACATCTTGAAAGCGAGGTTATCAAGGCATCAAAATATTATCCGGTTATTATGGTCTGCGGTCAAAGGCGGTAGGTGTCTCAGCTCCAACAATTAAGAGTTGGGTGGGTATACTTGAAAGGTCCGGAGTTATTACTATACTTCGCCCATACGCATCAACTATTTCTAATCGACTTGTGAAAACCCCCAAGGTTTATTTTATGGATACAGGTCTTTGTGCTTATCTTTGTCGTTGGCCTTCTCCGGAAACGATGGAAAGCGGAGCCATGGATGGAGCTTTTTTTTGAAACATATGTTGTTTCTGAAATTATAAAAAGCTATTATAATGCAGGAAAAGCCCTAGATTTGTATTATTACCGAGATTCGGATAAAAAAGAAATTGATTTACTTATAGAAAAAGGCGATCACCTTTATCCGATAGAGATAAAAAAGTCTAAAAATCCGTCGCATGCAGATAAGAATTTTGATGTGTTAAAGGTGTTTAAAAAACAGGTTGCCCCCGGCATTATAATTTGTATGAGTGACGAGCTTCTTCCATACAATAGGAATGTGTGGTACTGTCCGATTTCGTTACTGTAGCTTTTTGGTGTTAGGATTGCAATGTTTTGTTATTACTGTTGCGTTTTATCTAAAAAGGTTGTATAATTCCTTATAGAATAATTTAGTATTATGAGGTAATAGATGAAAAACGTTTTTATTTGCGGTGCTTGGCCGTATGCTAATAATTCCATGCACATAGGTCACCTTGCTGCTCTCCTTCCCGGAGATGTTTTGGCTAGATTTTTCCGTGCCAACGGTGACAGGGTTTTATATGTTTCGGGCTCCGATTGTCATGGAACGCCTATAACTCTTCGTGCAGAAAAGCTTGGAGTTGATCCTTCCGTTATCGCATCTCACTATGCAAACGAATTTGAAAATAACTTTAACGCACTTGCCTTCAGTTACGACAAATATTCTGCAACTATGAGTGATTACCACAAAAAACGTGTTGAAGAAATATTGAAGGTAATATATGAGAACGGGTATATCTACGAAAAAGAGGAAAACGGAGATTATTGCGAAAAATGTTCCAAGTTTGTTTCGGACAGAGAACTTCAAGGAATATGCCCTATATGCGGTGCTATTGCAACCGGAGATCAATGCGATAAATGCTTGACCTCTTTGACTCCCGATATGCTTTTGGAAAAAAAGTGCAAGAAGTGCGGAACACCTACAGGCGTTAGAAAGGATAAGCATTTATATTTCCGCTTGACGGATTTTGAAAAGGTTCTTTCCGATAACATTGAAAAGAATCAAACTTCTTGGCGTGCCACCGCTATTAATGAAAGTAAAAAGTATATCGAGCAGGGACTTAGAGACAGAGCTTTAACTCGTAGTCTAAATTGGGGCGTTAACGTTCCTTTTGACGGATACGATGACAAGCGTATCTATGTATGGTTCGAGGCTGTTATGGGCTATTTTACCACCGGAGAACAAGCTGCCAAAGAAAAGGGAATCGCCTTTGACGAATATATTCGTAGCGAGGATACGACATGCTTCTATGTTCACGGTAAGGACAATATAGTATTCCATACCATCATTTTACCTGCCCTTCTTTCCGCTTGGGATAAGAACATCAAGCTTCCCGAAAGAATTGTTTCTTGTGAATATGTCAATCTCAATAATGACAAAATGAGCAAGAGTAAGGGTAACCTAATAACAGTTAATACCCTTCTTGCCAACTTCAATCCCGATGTTATCAGATACTTCTTTATTCTATACAATCCCGAGAAAAAGGATTGTTCCTTCCAACTAAAGGACTTTATCGACATTAACAACAAGCACTTGGTCGGAGGTTGGGGTAACTTTATTAACAGAAATCTTTCCTATCTTCTAAAACAATTTGACGGTGTTCTTCCTACATGCACTCCCGGACAAGATATCGTTGACTATATACAGGGTGCCTATGACAAAGTCGGAAAACTTTATGCCGCAAATGAATTAAGGGCTGTTGCCGAAGAAATGTATTCTGTTGTTCAATGGGCAAACCGCTACTACGATGAAAGCAAACCTTGGGTGGCTGCAAAAGAGGACAAAGCGCAATTCGATCAAATTACCGCAAATTGTCTGTATATGATAGTTAATATCGCAAATATGTATGCACCCATTATGCCTATCAGCTCTGAAAAGGTATTTAATATGCTCGGTGTTAAGGAAAGAGGTTTTAAAGCTGTTTCCTTTGATAATACAATTAAGTTGGAGAACGTTGAAAAGCTTTTTGACAAAATCCTTGAAAAGGACGTCGATATGACTAAAGCTAGCGGAGACACTCTTATTGTCTGATAAACTAATGTAAAATCTTATACAAAGGTCTTTCTCTTTAAGTTGAAAGACCTTTTTTAATCCGGTACTTTTTTTGTGGTACAACAAAGCATTAAGCTATCTAAGAGTTATACCGAGCGGAAGGCGAAGCCTACAGTCGAACTCCGTAGGGGCGACACAAAGTGTCGGTATCTCATCCGTAAAAAAGCCGCAAGCGACGTAACGAGAGACGCTCAGTGTAGATTTTCAATTAATCGTTGCCGCCCTTTAGAAAGAATATATCTAAAAGTCATACTGAGCGGAAGGCGAAGCCTATAGTCGAACTCCGTAGGAGCGGCACCTTGGTGTCGGTATCTTATCCGCTTAAGCAAACTGATAGTGCTATTGAAATAACCTTAAAGTTTTATAGTGTATAAAAGTTGTAGTGAAAAACTAAATGATAGATAAAAATAAGTACGTAGAGTTATTAAATGCAACTGTTAACAATGTAAACTTTGTAATCGTTCTGCTGCCTAGGATAATAGTTCTAACACTTATTGATGAAAAGTACTAGAAAGGAACATTTTTAATACAAAACCAAATAAAAAACACCGGACCATATAATCTGATGAAAAATTACTTAAAAGACGCTTATTTTAGCTTTAGAACCTTGCGCCCGATATGGTTTTTGTAGATTTCTGTATGTAATTCATATAATTATATACATTTTATTGGTTTGTTTCGTTGTATTTTCCTTGTGCTGCTTTCCTTAAAAAGTTCTCCGGTGTTTTTCCTGTTTCGATAAAAAATACTTTTTTTACATCGCAAGCTATTGCTTTGAAAAAGGCAATGAAATATGCTACAATATAATCGAAGAGAGCGGGTATCGCTTGTTGACAAGTTGGCTTACCCGAATTCTTTAGATAAACTATTCTAAAGCTTTTAAGATTAGCGAAGAATTAGGATTAAGTTGCATAAGGAGACTGATATGAACATCAATGAAAATATATTTTATATCGGAGTTAATGATAGGAAGATAGATCTTTTTGAAGGAATGTATCCTGTAGAAAACGGAATGTCCTACAATTCATATCTTATAATTGATCGAAAAATAGCAGTTCTGGACAGTGTAGACAAAGCTTACGAAAGAGAATGGTTGGAAAACATCGAAAAAGCTTTGCCTGAAAACAGAATACCCGATTATCTAATTGTTCATCATATGGAGCCCGATCATTCCGCATGCATTCTGGCATTCACTCAAAAGTACAAGGAGTCGGTAGTCGTAGCTTCTGAAAAGGCATTCAAAATGATGCAATTCTTTTATGGTGAGGATTTTATAAACCGCAGAATCGTCATTAAGGAATCCGACGTTCTCGAACTCGGTGAAAGAAATTTAAAATTCATAGCCGCACCGATGGTTCACTGGCCCGAGGTAATGATGAGCTATATCGAAAAGGATAAAATCCTCTTCTCAGCAGATGCTTTTGGCAAGTTCGGGGCACTAGATTGTGACGAGGATTGGGCGTGCGAGGCAAGACGATACTACTTTGGCATTGTCGGAAAGTTTGGTTCTCCCGTTCAAGCCCTTTTAAAAAAGGCTTCCGAGTTGGATATTAAGTGCATATGCCCCTTGCATGGTCCGATCCTTAACGATAATCTCGGCTATTATATCGAGCTCTATAATACTTGGTCTAGCTATAATGCGGAAAACGAGGGAGTATTGATTGCTTATACATCGGTTTACGGAAATACTAGGGAAGCAGTACGCTACCTTGAAGGGCTTCTTAAGGATAATTCTTGTCCTAGAGTGTCTGTAATCGATCTTGCAAGAACAGATGTTTCCGAGGCTGTCGAGGACGGATTCCGCTATTCTAAGCTTGTTCTTGCAACCACAACTTATAATGGTGGCATTTTCCCCTTTATGCGTACCTTTATTGAAAGCTTGACGGAACGTAATTATTCTAACAGAGAGGTGTATTTTATCGAGAACGGAAGCTGGGCACCGATGGCTGCAAAGGTTATGAAAAATATGCTAGCCGAGTCGAAAAACATAACGTTGGGCTCTACGGTTACTTTAAAAGGTGCTTTAGATGAAGATGCTAAACGTGCTCTTGTAAACTTATCAAAGGAAATATGGTAAAACTCGTTTTTATTTGTCATGGTAATATTTGTCGTTCTCCTATGGCGGAAATGATTTTTGAAAAGGAAGCCGGAGCTCATGGCTTAACTGATTTTTATGTTACGTCCATGGCAACAAGTGCAGAAGAGCTCGGTAATCCGATATATCCACCTGCACGTCGTGAGCTTATAAGAAGAGGTGTGCCCCTTAAAGAGCATTATGCAACAAGACTAGCCCCTAGCGATTACGATAAATTTGATATGTTTATTTGTATGGACTACTATAATCTTCGTAATATGAAGAGGATTTTTTCCGGGCGTTCTTGTGAAAAATGCTATACGCTCCTTTCCTTTACGAATCGTCCGAATGCCGAGGTTAGCGATCCTTGGTATACGGGGGACTTCTCCAAAGCGTATGCCGACATACTTGACGGTGTTCTCGGTGTTATCTCCTATTTAAAGGGACAATAGTTTTTTAATAGAAGAGTTTCATTATTTTTAATTATTATTCGGTTTTAATATTTGAGAGATAAACTAAAGCTTGGATGGGGTGAGATCAATAAAAAATCCATTTTTTTAAGAGCTTTTTTATTCTTAAGTTTTCAAATAATGATGTCACCGAGTTATTAATGTTCTCGTTGGTGAAAATGCAAGGTATAAGCAAAGTTACAACGGATTGATAAAGTGTTCTTTTAGTTGAGGAAAAAGCCTTTGCCTAACGAATATTATGTGAGTATTAGAGGTCTGTTGTTAGAGTTCGTGGTATTATCGGTTTTACGTTGTTTGTTTTTAAAATTTAAGCAGTTTAAAGGTTGAATAATTGGGGAAAAGGCTCTATAATTCATATACACGGTTTTTGCCGAAGAGCAATTAGGTGTTATCGAATATAGGAGAAAATGCAATGGACGAAGGTTTAGATGAGCTTAAGCAACAAAAGGAAGAAGCAAGGACTCTTGCCTTCGCTTTTGATTTGCCTTCGTATTGTGAAGACGGGGATAAAGAAAAACCAAATGATACTATGACGGGTTCGAATGTTGTTGCTTCGGATAAGGATACGAGCTTTGACTTGGAAATGAGATGTCAAGACGATGTAAGTGGTGAGGTGGAAGACAATAATGAAAGAATGTCCCCCGAGGACTTTGAACAGGGGATTAAAGAGGAAGAGGAGAGGCTTAACGAGTTAACCAATGACGAATTAGAGTCCTTGATAGATTCTCTTGTGTCGGGCGGTAAGGGCTCTTCGGAGGAGAAGAGCCTTGACGAGAGAAAGGAGGAGGCGAGAATAAAGAAGGTAACCTCTATGGATCTTCCTCTTGATTATAAGAATAGCTATTCGGATAATGAGATATTGGCGGAAGGTCCTCAAGACGGCTTGATTTTGTCTGTTGAAAATCTCGGAAGGGTAGATATAGAATACATAGCCGCAGTTACCGGATTGGACCCCATAAAGGTGCTGACTATTCTCAAAGACGATGGGGCTATTTATCAAAATCCTCGTGTTTGGAATGAGAATATACTAAAGGGGTGGGAACTTAAGGACGAATACTTATCGGGAAATCTCTTTTCAAAGCTGAGAATTGCTATAAAAGCAAATGATAAATATCGAGGTTATTTTGAAAGAAACGTTGAGTTGTTGAAATCACAGCTTCCCGAGGCTACCAATTTCGATGATATATATTTTTCAATAGGTTCACCCTGGATTCCTGCTTCAATTTATAACGAATTTTTGTGCAATTTGCTTTCATTGAGATATAAACTGCCCGATGGTGTCGCTTATGATTCTGCTTTAAATAAGTGGATTGTAAGATATAATTCTTTAAGCCGTTACGATACCTTGAAAATGAAAGCGGTGGAAATATACGAGAGAACCCTGAATAATCGCCCGATAAAGGTTTTTGACGTTGTTGAGAAAAACGGTAGGCAATACAGAGTGCTTGACGGCGATGCAACCGTTGCCGCTCAAGCGGTTCAGAAAACTCTTATTTATGAATTTAGACGTTGGATCAAGGAGTCTCCTGCTAGATCTAAAAAGCTAGAGGAAATTTATTTTGAGAAGTTTGGAACGGTTACGGCACGTCATTATTCCGGCAAATTTCTCAAGCTCCCCGGGCTTAATCCGCAGATTAAACTGTATGAGCATCAAAAGGATGCCGTTGCAAGGATATTGTTATCACGCAATACCCTGTTGGCACATGCAGTAGGTACGGGTAAAACCTATGTTATGATTTGTGCCGGTATGGAAATGCGTAGAATCGGAATAAGTAAGAGAAACATGTATGTGGTTCCTAATGCGGTTCTAAAGCAATGGGAGGAGAGTTTTAGAGACACCTATCCCGATAAAACCGTGTTTGTAATGGATCGACATAATATGAATCCTGCAAACCGAGAGGCGACATTGAAAATCGCAAAGGAAAGCGATTTCGACGCTTACTTAATCTCCTATTCCGCTTTTGCTACCATTCCTGTTGGGAAAAGACGCATTAAATCAGAGCTGATGGATAAGCTTGCCGCACTTCCTAAAAGCGTTGAGTACGATTCTCTTAGAAGAGATATCCAAAAGAAAATAGCCGAGGTGGATAGAGAAATTGCAACCGAGCCTGCAGGAATTAAGTTTGAGCAGTTGAAAATCAACACCCTATTTGTTGACGAGGCACATAGCTTTAAAAACATATCAATAGAGACAAATTCCATGACGCTGGGCATTTCTCGAGCGATAAGCAAAAGGGCAGATGAAATGCACTTGAAAATAAGGGTATTAAGACGCTCAAAGGAGGGGCGTGCAGTTGTTTTTGCTACCGGCACCCCGATAACAAACAGTATAACCGAGGTTTTTGCAATGCAAATAATGCTACAGCCCAAGGAGCTAAAGCTGTTGAATTTAGATACCTTTGACAAATGGGCATTGACTTTTGGAGAAAAAACGCAGGCGTTTGAAATGGATGTCGATGCTTGCAATTATCGTATTGCAGAAAGGTTTAATCGCTTTCACAATATCCCCGAACTTAGTAACATTTTTGCAGGAGTTGCCGATTTTCATCTGGAGGAGATGGACAGCCTTCTCTATCCCTCTGTTGTGAATAAGCACACGATTGTAGTACCCAGAAGTGATCGGCAAAGAGCGTATATTAGATCTTTGGCAGAGCGTGCGGATAAAATACGTAACGGTGAGAGAGAGGACGAAAGCGATAATTTATTGAAGATTACCGTAGACGGAAGAAAGGCTGCATTGGATATTCGTCTTGCAGTTCCTTGTGCAACCGCAGACAAGAATAACAAGATTCACGCTTGTGCCGTGGAGGTTGCAAGAATTTATGGTGAAACCAGAGAAATAACCCAACTGGTTTTTTGTGACACTTCTACTCCAAGTAAAAGGTTTAATGCTTATGATGAGCTAAAAAAAGAGCTTGTTGCTTTGGGGGTTAAGAGTGAAGAAATAGCTTTTGTACACGAGTTTAAAAACGATAACGCTCGTCTTAGTATGTTTGAACGGGTAAATAACGGTGAACTTCGAGTATTAATAGGTTCGACTGCAATGCTCGGTACAGGTGTTAACGTACAGCGTAAACTTTTTGCCGTACATCATTTGGATGTTCCCTGGCGTCCTGCCGATATGGTACAGCGTGAGGGAAGAATGGTGCGTCAAGGAAATCTTAACGATTATGTTGAAATCTATCGCTATGTTACCGACGGCAGTTTCGATGCCTACTCTTGGCAACTACTCGAGAGTAAACAACGCTTTATTTGTCAAATACTCGCAGGCAATTCCGACAGAAGGGATGGTGAAGATGTCGACAGCATAGTCCTCGATTATGCGGAAATAAAGGCTTTGGCAATCGGTAATCCTCAAATTAAAGAGAGGGTGGAAACCTCTAACGAACTTGAACGTTTGAAGATGCTTAAGAGTGTTAGAACCGAGCGTAAGGAATTCTTGGGCGATAAGCTTAGGAGCTTACCTCGTGATATCGAGGCAGCAAAGGCTCGACTCGATGCCTATAAAAAGGACTATAAACGTTCTCAGCACTTCACAGAGGGTGAGCACGTTAATCGCAGGGAGTTGGGAATCAAATTGATTGACTTCGCTTGTAACTTGACTCGTAAATATGACGGACAGGTCGTTGCAAGCTACAGAGGTTTCGATATAAAAATACCCTCCGTTGTAATTGCGGGAGAGCCTATAGTATATGTGTGCGGAGCGTATGAAAAGAGAATTTCCGCCACCAACTCTGACGGTACTCGCTCTGCGTTAGGCTTAATGTCACGAATAGACAACTATATTAACGGCTTATTAGACGTAGTAAACGATACTGCAAAACAAATAAAAGAGTATGAAAGGCAGCTCGAGGAGTATAGAAAAGAGTATTCCGACAACGATGATCTCGATGAAAAAATACTTGACCTTACCAACAAGCTCAATTATATTGATATACAATTAGGAGTAATTCAAGATGAGTAGACAAGATGTTAATAATTCGACAATACCGGTACTAAACGTCGGAAAGGCGGTAGACGTTATAAGCGATTTGCTGGTTCGTTCTATCAATCTCGGCGATAAGCCCGATACCCTTCCTTCGTTTATGCTATGGGGTAAGCCCGGTGTAGGTAAGTCGCAAGGCGTCAGACAAATTGCAGACAAGGTTTCGCGATTGACCGGTAAAAAGTCCGTTGTTTGCGACGTTCGCCTGTTACTGTTTAATCCTATAGACCTTAGGGGTATACCTGTTGCCGACTCGACTAAAAGTTTTGCTGTTTGGTTGAAGCCCAAGATTTTTGATATGGATCCGAGCGATTCGGTAATTAATTTCCTATTTCTTGATGAAATTTCCTCTGCGCCCCCTTCTGTTCAGGCTGCCGCCTATCAGATTACATTGGATAGGGTAGTAGGCGAACATAAGCTTCCCGATAATTGTATTGTAATTGCTGCCGGAAATAGACTTGTAGATAGGTCTGTAGCATATAAAATGCCCAAGGCATTGGCTAACCGTTTGTGTCACTTTGAAATCGACGTCGATAGCAAAGCTTGGCTTGCTTGGGCGAACTCTAACGGCGTTGACGGGCGTGTAACCTCCTTTATTAAGGTGCGTCCCGATCTTTTATGCTCCTTTGACCCTACAAAGGATGACGTGGCATTTGCTACGCCTCGTTCTTGGGATCGTGTAAGCGGAATATTGTTAAAAGGGTATTCTAACACACGTGACGCCTATCCGTTTATAGCAGGACTTTTAGGAGACGGTGTTGCTTGCGAGTTTTGCTCTTGGTGTGAATTGAACATGAAAATTCCCGATTTAGAGGAAATAAAGAAGGGAGTCTGTACATTCGTGCCAAAGGGAACGGATGCTTTGTATGCTACGATACAGCTGATGATGAGCTATCTTTCCAAAAACCTTAACAAAAGAGAGGCGTTAACCAATTGTATCTTGTATTCCTACGGTTTTCCTCCCGATTTTACTGCGACTTTTTTCACCAAGCTTGTTCAGGTTTCCCAAGATGCCAAGCTGATTCTTCTTAGAATTCCCGCTTTTGCCGATTGGATAAGAAAGCACCCCTCTCTTTTTAAGTAATTATGACGGACCTTACCTCGAAAGATTCAACAACAGGTGAAGATTTTTCCGTACAGGAGCTCACATCTCGTATCATTCGGATGAAAATTCGAATGCTTACAGAACATCCTTTTTTCGGTTTGTTGGCACAGCATCTTATTTTTGCCGTAGATGACGGAATAACAACGGCGTGTACCGACGGACAAAGGGTGTATTATTCTCCGCGTTTCTGCTCGAAAATCGATGATGACGGCTTGTATTATGTTACACTTCACGAGGTAATGCATGTTGTTTTAGGGCACTGTTTTAGGGGTGTTGACGATGATCATTATCTGTTCAATGTCGCTTGCGACATTGTCGTTAACAGCACCATTATGGGGGAATACGGTTTTAATGAGATAGACCTTGGCGAGGCATACGGAAAAATGATGCATATTGCGCCTAACGGAAAAGAGGGACGCTTTTTTACCGCAGAAGAGGTTTATGAGATGCTGTTTGACAGAGCAGAGAAGATGAAAATGTCTAAAATGAGGATGTTTCCTCAGGGGTGCGTTGGCTCCGACGGTTCGTCCGAACAGAATTCTCAAGGTAGTCAATCCGCGTCTGCAAAGGAAAAAATGAGACGAATCAGAGAGGAAAAGGCGGAAAAGGGTAGTGTCGAAGATGATGGCTATACATCTACGGGAGGCTTCCGTGACGATCACTCGAAATGGGGTACTTTCGACAAAGGAGCTCAAGAGTCTGCCGTTTGGAAACAACGCATCAGAGATGCCTTCGAGGTAATGAGTAGGGAGAACAAGGGGTGGGGAAACAGCTCCTTGCTTGCCTCAAGAGTCGTAAAGGAGATCACCCCTATTTTAGATTGGAGAGTTATTCTCAATAACTTTATTCAAGAAGAAATTATCGACTATTCCTTTACAATTCCCGATAGAAGGTTCCAAGACTCTTCTTTTATCCTGCCTTCATTTAGTGAGACGGATGCAAGCCTAAGAAATATTTGGGTGGCTGTCGATGCTTCGGGCAGTGTAAGCACAAGAGAGTTATCTCAGGCGGTGAGCGAGATAAAAAATGCCATATATCAATTTGCAAGTTTCGAGGGATTCCTTTCTTATTTTGACAGTTTCGTTACAAGACCAATTCCTTTTTCTTCTGTAGAGGAAATCAATCAAATACCTTCGCTAGGTGGCGGCGGAACTTCTTTTGTAGAGATATTTGACTATCGAAGAAAAAATCTAAAGGATCTTGAAATATCCCTTATTGTGATTATAACCGACGGATATGCTCCTTGGCCGAAAGAGACGTATGCCGACGGTATTCCCGTATTGTGGATTATCAATAACAGGGAGGTTACTCCGCCTTGGGGCATTGTTGCAAGAATGGTTTAAATTCGTAAAAACGTTCTTTATACGTTTTGCCGTTTAAATGTAATCGCGGTAATGTCTAAAGTGCCGCAGAGCAATTGCGTTTTACGAGAGTATATTTCTGAATTATGCTCGGCAAATCGGTGATAATTGTGGAAAAAGCTGACAGCTTATGATATACTTGAAAAAAATGGTTGAGGTCGTATGCGAGTGAGAAAATGTTTACCCTTTATTTTAATGGTGTGGCCGTATTTGTTTGCACTGTTTGTAGTTCTGCCTGACAGTTTAAACGATAATATCTACATGCTTTTATTGTTTGCATATGTGATTTTGACTTTACTTGTCTATGTCGTAAATATACTAAATGCGATCACGTATAAGGATGAGACCGCTACGGTTAAATTGGCATTTTATAATATGATAATCAAACTTGTTCATATCCCATTCTATTTGTGTGTATTTGTTATAGGAGTCGTGTTTCTTGCGGCAATGGTTGTACCTGCCCTCGTGTTCGTTTCTCCGCTAATCGTACTTGTTTTGTTTCTTACAGACTGTTTTTTGATGTTAACTTCTTCCGTGTACGGAATAAGTTCTATAATAAAATCGTCAAAGAATAATATAATTTCAAAAAAAGAAGCTTTTGTATTCGGCATATTTCATTGCATGTTCATAACAGATGTAATAAGCGCTATTCTTTTGTATCGGAAAATCAAACTAAAAAGGAATAATGATTTACAAATTGCAAGCTAAAAAACCGCAGTATGTACTTCTTTCGGCAGAAGTTTTTCGCCACTCGTCATCGAGACGAAAAACGTAGCGATTCCGTTTTCGATTTACGTCTTCGATTGCTATCCGCAGACAATCATGCGTACGACGAGCTTAAAACGAAATACGGTGCTAAGTTTTAGAATAAATATTGTCAATAACATTTTAAAATTGCCAAAGAAGGCTTTGACATTTTCGGAAATAATATTATAATATTATTATGTTACATATCGAGGGTTAATTCTCGATTTATTCAAGGAGTGAAAAGTTATGAGAAAAGCCGGAATATTGATGCCCTTAGCATCCTTGCCTTCAGAGTACGGAATCGGAACCATCGGCGAAGAGGCTCGTAAGTTTGTTGATTTTCTATATGATACCGAGCAGTATTATTGGCAGGTATTACCTCTTAATCCTACTTCTTACGGTGATTCGCCTTATCAGTCACCCTCCTGTTTTGCAGGAAGTCCTTATTATATAGACCTTCCCACGCTCAAGGAACAAGGTCTCCTTTCCGAGGAGGATTTGGAAAACGCAAAGCATGATACCGACAGAATCGATTATGGTTATATGTTTTACGAGAGATACAAGGTATTGAGAAAGGCTTTTTCCAATTTCGATATCAACAACGAGGATTATAAGGCGTTCAAAGAAGAGAATGCAAACTGGCTCGTTGATTATGCATTGTTCATGGCGATCAAGGAAAGCAACGATTATAATTCTTGGAATACTTGGGCACGCAACGAAAAGTTCCGCGTCGATTTAGCAAAGCTTCACAAAAAGTATGATAAAAAGGGAGAGTTTTGGATTTTCCTTCAATATGAGTTCTATACACAATGGAAGCAATTAAAGGCTTATGCCAACGGTAAGGGTATTGAGATTATAGGAGATATGCCCATTTACGTTGCCTATGACAGTGTAGAGGTTTGGTGTGAACCCGATTATTTCCTTCTCGATGAAGATCTCAATCCGACAATTGTTGCAGGTTGTCCTCCCGATGGTTTTTCCGAGGACGGTCAACTTTGGGGTAACCCTATTTACAATTGGGAGAAGATGCGTCTTGACGGCTATAGCTGGTGGATTAAGAGAATGAAAGCAGCGACAACACTTTTCGATGTCACGAGAATAGACCACTTCCGTGGTTTTGAGGCATACTATGGTATACCATTTGGTGATAAGACTGCTCGTGGCGGACAATGGTATAAATGTGTCGGTGCCGAACCGTTTAATGCAATCAACAAGGCATTGGGAAAAGTTCGTGTAATTGCCGAAGATTTAGGTCAAATCGACGATAATGTGAAGGCGGTATTGCAAGAAGCGGGTTATCCCGGAATGAAGGTGTTGCAATTTGCCTTTTTCGAGGATGATGCAGAGTATTTGCCTCGTATGTATGAAAACGGAAATTGTGTTGTCTATAGCGGCACGCATGATTCGTATACTTCTTTGCAGTGGTATAAGAGCTTGGATTCCGAAACCAGAGCTCGTTTCTTAAAAGAGTCTCGCAAATCTCCTAGAGAAAGTGCCGTTACCGCTATGATAAAAATGGCGTTGAATAGTATTGCGGAATACGCTATAATACCTATGGGTGATTATCTCGAGCTTGATCAAGAGGGCAGAATTAATGAACCCGGAGTTCTCGGAGGCAATTGGGAATGGCGTCTTGATAAAAACTATGATACTCCTGCACTGCGTAAGAAAATAACGACTCTTACTGCGAAAAGTGGAAGATAATTTGCAATTATAGGTTGTCTAATAGGGGAAAAACGACTATATACAAACTGAAAACGCAAGGCTTTTTTCTTTTGTGGGAAATATAATAAGCTTTGCAATCGGGAGTTGCTGATGAGAAAAGATTGGATATTCATCGTTCTTATTGTTGTAAGCGTTATTGTGCTCACATCTCTTTTTGTTGCCTGTGACACCGATAAAAACAGCGTTGGTGAATATGTTACCTTAAAATTATTTACAGAGAATAATGAAGTTTTAGACAATGTGAAGGTTAAAACCGACATCGATAGCAAAGAGGGCGACTATAAAAAAGGTGACGAAATTCTTAAAGTAGCTCCTAATGGCGGTTATGTTTATACTTGGGTCGGAAAGGACTCGCAAGGGATTGAAAGAGAGGTTATAGGTGACGGCGGTATTCTTAAGCTTGACGGAGCGGAGCTTTTTGAAATCTTTGGTTCGGATACTATCAAACTAACACCTAAAGCCTATTATACCAAGCTCACGATAGAAAATACCAACAATACATACATCGCAATTTTTGACTCATATGTTGATAGTATTTTCCCTCCCGCATCAAGGGACAAGTATGATTTTAAAGGTTATTATATAGAGGACGGAGAGGAAAAGGTGTATATCACCGATAGAGACGGGAATTTCTTCGATAATTGGAATCGTACCGAAGCCGAGCTAACAGTTCGTCCCGGCTACGAAGGAAAAACTTTTAAAGTTGAATTGGACTATGGTGTTGCAGATGATAAAGAACTAACTCAAAAGGGAGATTCCGATTCGACTGTTCCCGGTACTTTCAAGTACAATGAAGCTATTAATTATATTTTTCCTAAGCCCGTGCGTCCCGGCTATAAGTTTCAAGGCTGGTACTCCAAGCAAGAGGGCGGGTATAAAATAACCGACGATAGAGGCGTCTATATCGGCGGCGACGTTGTTTTTAACGAAAAGTATTTTGACAGTGACTTTTCAAATACAGATGAGATAATTAAAATATATGCTAAATGGGCATATAATACATATACCGTAACTTATGATTTCAACGGAGAAAAATATTATCAAGACATTGAATACGGTAGACCTATTTACGATTATGCTCAAGAGATTAAGGATGGATCTCTGGGGGTTGTTCCCGAGGGTATGGTTTTCAGTTACTGGCAAGCGGATGACGAAAAGATTCCCTTCGATTTTGCAAACAGACCTCAGACAACAAAGGAAATCACTCTTACTGCAGTTTTTAAAAAGCACGCTATAGACGACGAGAATGCCACCCATACAAAAAAAGCAGATCCGATTAAAGTCGTCCCACACAACACTTGTACCGAGGCTGGCTATTATGCTTACGTGTGTGAGGTCTGCGGCAAGATCCTCGATACAAAGGATGCTTCCGATGAAGAATGGGCAGAACCTAAAGGCCACAGCTATTCCGTTACCAACTGGTATGACAAAACGGAAAAATGCGATCACTGCGGTGACGAGATTGAGAGAACGTTGATTATAATTCCCGACACGGTCGAGACAATAGTAAGAGAACAATTTAAGGAGTATGCTTCTCTTGAAGCTATTGTGATTCCTTCTTCCGTTATATCGATCGGAATCGATGCCTTTAGCGGCTGTACTTCATTGAAGAAGATCTATTTAGGAAAAGACGTTACGACAACATCTATAACACAAAATCACGGTTTGGATTTTGAAAAATACAGCATCTGGTTTTATGTCGATAGTAACAAAGATAATCCTGACAGTAAAAATTATTGGACATATGTCGACGGACTTCCTCAGGAACGTGAGACTGTTCACAGGCACACATTTGTTGTAACCGAGGGAGTCGTAGAGGCAACTTGCGTACTTGGAGGATATTCTTTCAAGATATCAACCTGTCAAGAGTGCGGTTTTACAAAAAAGGACATTATTGATGGAACCGAAACCCCGATTAAAGGGCATACCTACGAAGAAAACTATCCCGCATGTAAGGGACAAGTTTGTAGTGTTTGCGAAACGGTCATAATAGAACCGACTATGGCACACACATTCGGCGAAGGCGTGATTGAAAATAAAGGTAACTGTCGTGAATACGGCAAGGTGAAATATACCTGTTCTGTCTGCAACACTGAAAAGATCGAGAATGTGATAGGTGACCATAATTTTGAAGAATACTATACCCAAGAGACGACCTGTGTCCAAGGCTATATTCTCTCCAAATGCAGTGTATGTGAAACCACCAAAAAGGATTATTTGAAGGAGGAACTAAAGGAGCATAGCTGGTCCACCTCTTCAAAATCGGCTATTTCACCTAAAATAACACAAATTAACTACGGGTGTATTTGGTGTAACAAAAAGAAATATGAATATGTGGATCAGTCGGGCAACGTCTATATCGGTATATCAAACAAAGAAGAACTGCTAAAGTATGCTTTAGAGAACACTAAAGCGAATTTTCTCTTATTGGGGGACATTGATCTTAATGGTGAGCTCTGGCGGCCGTGGGGCTTGAACGGAGAGTTCTCGGGCATTTTTGACGGTAACGGCTATACGATTGAAAATGTTAATATTTCACAAAACAACGAAGATATCTACGGATTTTTCTCATCGGTTACGGGCACGGTTCGTAATCTTATATTGTCAAACATAAGTATAAAGAGCTCGACCACCTCTCAGGCTGTATATCTTGGAAGCGTGGCAGGTAAGCTTAACGGAATAATAGAGGGTGTAACCGTTATCGGTGATATTAACCTCGTTGCCGTCAACGGTAATGCCTCGATTGGCGGAATCGTCGGTTCACTTGAAAAGGGAAGTGTTATTGCCTCTTCCTTTACTACGGGTTTAATCGGAATCAATTTGGATGTAAATAAGTTACTTAATGTCGGTGGAATTGCAGGAAAGGTTTCGACCGAAGGGTTGCTGTCAAACGTGCTCTTTAAAGGTAGCATGAACGGTATTAGCTCGAAGAGTAGAATAAACGTTGGCGGTGCTGTGGGTATTAACTACGGAAATATTTACAGGGCAATCATTGAAGGTTCCATTGATGTTATACAAGCGAGAAGTACCGCTGCAGGCGGATTGGTAGGAAATAATAACGGTTATCTTGGCTATTCTTTATCAGATTGCTCTATTTATGGTGTATCGTCTTGGGAGGACGATTATGACAGTAATGGCGGAAGGTTTGATAACGTTTACCAAAAGGACGACATTTCCACCTATTCTAATAAGAATATAATAAGAGTTACTCCTGCTAAAGCATTGACAAGCTCTTGGCAAAGGGAATTGCTAGGTAACGAGAGTGTGCTTTGGCAGTTTGCCTCAAATTCAATGCCTACGCTTAAGAGCGGAGAGTTTTTGTACCAATGTTTGGATAACACTTATGCCTTGACAACGAAGGAACAACTCAGAGGGCTAGACGGCAGCGTATTAAAATACAGACTTGCCGGAAATATCAACCTGAAAGGTGCTTCTTTTACTCCTGTTAACACCTTCTATGGCGAATTGCAAGGGGAAGGTTTTACGATTTCTAATTATCGTATCGTTAACGGCGAATATAAGGCTCTTATCGTTGCAAACTACGGAAGGGTTGAGAATATTAAAGTCGAGTTCTACAGTGAGTACGGTGATTACTTCCCTTGTGTTAGCGAAGGCGTTATCGGATATAACGGAGATAGTCTTTCAAGCTTTAACGGTGTATGCGGAGAGGCTTACTCTATAGAATCTGTTGAGTACAAGGTAAGGGTATCCCTTACTTGGCAGATATTACTTGCTCTTTTTGTGCCGATTATCCTTCTCGGTGTGCTGTCCTTTATAACGTTTTTAGTTAAAGTCAACGGAAAATCTTACGGTGGCATTGCATTAACAACCAATTTTTTGGGCTTGGCAGGATTAATAACCGTAGTAATATTGGCAATTTTTAAGTGTGTATCGCAGATAATGACGATACTTATTGCCGCTGTTGTACTAGTCTTTTCGGTATTGATGATTTTCATTGTATGCATACGCAAAAAAGGCTATGACGATACCCTTCGTCCATATTGCAATGCATTGTCTTTTCTAAATATCCTTGTTGCAATCATTGAAATTTTCCTTGCAATATTCTTACTGTAAAAAATAAGCCTTAAAGGTGTTCTTTAAGATATAAATCGGCTATATATAAATCAACCCAAATAACATAATCGCTTTTGCGAACCTGACTATATGGTATAGGAGGAACCAAATGAAACACAAATTTACAATCATAGCAATTATTGCCACACTTTTGGTTGTTTGCTCGATCATCTCTGTAGGCTGTAAAGACAATAAAGGACCAACTCCCTTAGATCCTGTCGACGGAGAGAGTATCCAATACGACGGCGAAACCCTGTCTTGGGATGCAGTTGAGGGTGCCGTAAGCTACAAGGTGTCCATCGAAGGTGTAGAATATGAGGTCGGAAACGGAGTTACTTGTATGCCCCTCGATAGAGAAGATAACTTTTCCGTATCCATCTTGGCGTGTGCAAACAATGAGGAGCATTGTAATGCAGAGACAAACGGAATAGCCGATTTTACTTATCTCAAGAAAATCGATCAAGTCTTTGTAAGTGATAGAGAAAGTTTATCAGGTCTTTATCATTTTAGTTGGAATGCTCCGTCAAACAACGTTGAGTACTATGAAACGGATTTCAACGGAGTAAAGGCAAAATATGATGCAAGCTCGAGTCTTTCCTTCCCTATCGGTGAGGATGCAGCAGGTAAATGTACTTTTAAGGTAAAACCTGCAAGTACTGTTAAGAATACATATTCCAAATGGACGGAGAAGGTGGTTACTGTTTTGGAAACACCTCACGATTTTGAATATGATCCCGATCATCATTTAATAACCTGGCACGCAGATAGCGCAACCTCTTTTAAGGTTAGTGAAGAGGATAATTTATCTTTAGATACCGTGGACATAAACGGTGCTGCCTTCAAAAATCAAAATGCAAACCCCGATCCCGAAGAGCCTCATACCTATGTATATCTCGAGAGTCCTGAAACTTTCTCTCTTACCGTTGTTTCGATGGGAAATTTAGCAAATGACATTTTGTCATCAAGGGCTGCCGTTCGTAAGTTCACAAAGCTTGATGACGTCGATAATCTAAGGGTAGAGTACTCCACGGTTTCTTGGGTTCCTAATGCAAATGCTACCCAATATAATGTTAGAGTTACAGAAGAAAAATCCGAGGATAATGTAATCATTCATGAGGTTACCACTGTTACCGTTCCTTACTATGACGGCTTACAAGAGATTTATGCAAAAACCTATACCAATGAGGACGGAACACTTATTCCTTTGGAAAATCGTCAGACGGTTCAATACAAGGTGGCTGTTCGTCCCGAAATCAACTCGGTTGAGGAGAGCGATATAGTTTCCTACTCCAGTTGGGAGGAAGTCTTGGTCGTCATGATTTCTGCTCCCGAAATTCGTTGGAGCGAAAATTCGATTGCATGGGATTCTGTACCCGGCGCAAGCGGTTATTCCGTTAGATTGACGTATAAAGAAAAGGTTCAACTTATCTCCCTTGACGGAAACGATAAGCTTATTTGGTCATTCAATCAAGATAATTCCACACAAAGCGGAGAGTATTCTGTATGTGTTTATGCAAACTATAATACAAATCAGGCTTCTGATGCTAATAACAGGCAGGGAAGCAATGCAAGTAATTCTATTAAGATAATCGTTCTTCCCGCTCCCGAAAGATATACCGTTATAAGCAATTCCGATGCTTTAGCCTATGGTTTTGCTAGTGAGGGTTCTACCGGCAGAACAGACCCCTCGAAGGAGTTTAGCGGAGCAAGCGCGGGTTTTGACAATCCCGAGCTACAATTCTATTTCAACACTGTAGATTACGCTACGTATTATGAGATTTCTCATAGATATGATGGTCAATATATCGGTCAAGAAGAGGACGGAAGTATTGATTTTGCAGAAAATAAAGAATTCGGAACCATAGATATCATCGATTCAAAGGATGATAGCTGGGATAAGTACTTCACAATAAACACACTTATTTCAGGTGCAAGCGGAAGAAAGGATACATTGTATATCTATGCTAAAGTTGATGAAACAAAGTCTTACGATGCGGAAAAAGGAATTGTGGTTCTAAATAGTAACTTTAGTCAAGCAATTGAAATTACGAAGTTAGCTACACCTTCTGACATTAGAATCGGTGCAGACGGTAATCTTACCTGGAATGCCGTAAATCAAAACAGCGGATACAAGATTTACATCAAGTGCATCGAATCGGGCACAGAGCATCATAAGCCTTCGGATTTATCCCAAGTCTATACCGTTTACGATACAACTTTCGATGTAACCAATAAGATTACACAACCCGGAAGATATGAGGTTTATGTTGCCGCACTCGGTAATAACAATATTATCGTAAGCAGTAACTATTCCAATGCATTAACCGTAGTTAAACTTGCCACTCCTACCAATGCAAGAGTAGAAAAGAATGATTCCAATCTTGCCGTTGTGTGGGATTATATCCCCTTCGAGGCTGACGATTATGTTTACAATCCTAGCTCCTATCAAATTGCAATAGGCGATCATACCGAAAGCATCGGCTTGGAGAATAATTCCCTCGGTAATTCCTTTAATGTTGAGGATTATGCTCAATTTATTCCCGCCTCCTCTCCCGTTAGATTCGTAGTTAAGGCGGTAGGCGATCTTTTGGCAAAGAATAATGTATATGTACTTGATTCAGAGTACTCTAAAACAATCACTTTAAAGAGATTAGATGATCCTTCGACCGTTGAAGCAAATGCAGAGTGTGTAAGCTGGGGTAGAATCGATTATGCGGATTTTTATGAGGTTTATGACGGAGAAGAGAGAATTGCCGCAATCGAGCAAAATACTTTTAGACATAACCTTACCGAAGAGTATTATGCAAAATATAATGGTAAACAAATATCTCATTCTTTCCGTATCAGGGGAATTAGAAATAATTATCTCGATGAGGACACAATTGATGCGGACATTCGTCAATACTATATCGATTCAAATTTCAGTAACGCTTTAAACGTTAGAAGACTAGCCACTCCCGAGGTTGTTGTCGATCAGAATACCGGTCACATGTCTTGGTCACGCGTCACTCTTGCAGTTAATTATCAAGTTACAATCAACGTCTATGATGTAGATAAAAAGCTTGTTGATAAGTATAGTAACTCTTATTTGGTGTTCACAAACGAGACTACCGGAGAAGCGGACGTGGAAAGAGGTTCTATTTCAGATTATAATCCTGCTATATTCGGTATGAACGGATATACTGCTACAGTAGAGATTTCGGCAGTCGGAGACGAGGAAACAACATTGACATCATTCGCTTATAGATATAGCTTAACAATGGCAAAGCTTGAAACCCCTAGCGATGATTGCTTTGAAATAAGTGCTATAACCTTAAAGAATGGCGTTGAAGATGAGTCGGGCTATAAGTATTTCCGTATTACAATAAACAAGAACGGCAAGTTTAATAACTTGGGCTGCGGTTACAACGTAAATATTGGCGGAGTCGATTATTTTGTGGAAAAGGATGTCAACAGTGTTGCCGTTTTAGATGTCCCTGCTAGCTATGCAGGAAACTTCGAGGTTAAGATCTGTGCCGCAGGTGATAACTATGGTAGCATCGTAAAGAATGGCGATGAAAACTTGGTGTATTATCTAGACAGCGATTACACCTCGTCTAAGACAATACGGGTTATCGCCGCAAGCTCCTATGATAATGTAATCTTGGACCAAACCGAAGAGGTTGGAGGGTACCACATAAGCTTTGACAGTGCAAAGGATGTTGAGTATAAGATAACATACTCTTTCTATACGGCTTCCGTTAAGTGGGTTGAGGTCGACGGAGTAATGAAGGCAGAGGTTAGCTACGATGAGGTTGCAGGCGGTCAAACAGTAACCGTAATGGCATCCGGTGAAAAGTCTTCTATTGATATTAGCATACCGGAAAATGCATATTGGGTTAGCGTAATAATCGAGGTACAAAGTCAACCTGAAAATCTAATAATTGCAGGTCAAATTACCACAAAGACATTTACTATTAATAACTAGTGAGGGGGAGACGAGAAATGAAAAAAATCAATAAGTTTTTAGTTATCCTATTAAGTATAGTACTTATTACCGCAGCTATCGGTATTCTTACCGGTTGCAAAACCACGAAGGTCCCCCTTACAGGACTTTCCTATAGCGATGGAAGCCTTTCTTGGAATCTCGACTCAATAGTTGACAGTGTGGGTGATTCCTATAAGGTTTTCGTTAATAAGGCAAAAAAAGCCGTGTCTGTCTCCGACGGAAGGGTTATAGTCGACCTTAACGAGGAGGAAGCGGAGAATGATGAATTCGAGGTTACCGTTGAGGCGGAGGGCAAAGAAGTCGAGGTAGATGAAACTTTTAAGTTTAAAAAGATATCTCCTTTCTCTGTAAATGTTGTTGATGGGAAATTCGATTGGAGCGAAAGTGCTACCCAATATGCCGATTACGGTGATATTGTTTACGATGTTGTTATCGATAACAAACACGTAGCTCCTACAAGGGAAACAAATTATGCTTGCGAAAGCGGTGTTCTTCATACCATAACCATTCGTCCCAGAATCTCTGACGATCACGAGTTTTATTATTCCGATTGGAGTGAGGAGAAGAGTGCACTCATTCTTTCCACACCTGTTGTAAGCAATTATTCCTTTGAGCAAAACGAGAACAATAGTACAATGTCCGCCAAGCTTAATTGGACTGCAGTCAACTTTAACGGTGAAGATCCCCATTATAAGATATGGATTAACGATGTCGAGTTTGAAACAAATTCCACATTCTTCGATACTTCGGTTTCTGCAAGCGATTTAGATCTTACGAATGGAATGGAGGTTAGACTTCAAGCCGTGATAGATAAAGCGGATTGTTATTCTTCGTTGGTTAGCGGTGCTAGAAAGTATATAAAACTGGATCGAGTAAGCAATGTTAAGGTTTCTGACGGAAAGATCTCCTTTGACCCTGTTAATAACGCTAAACAATATTCGATAAGGATAGGTTCTGAGATTTATACAAGCTATAATACCGAATACATCGTCAACGTTTATTCGGAATCCTTATATGTTCAGGTTCGTCCGGAACCTGAAGAGGATTATATTTACAATGATAGAAACTGGAGTGATGCTGTTTACTTTAGAATGCTTCAGGCCCCCGTTATTCGTTATGAGAACGGTCAGATTATTTTCGACAATATCACAGGCGATAACACCGACCAAATTGAAATTACGGTTAGCAAGATCGATGACGAGACTCGGTCTCCACTTGTTAAGTATCAAAGTGCTAAGAGCATATCCTTTGGTCTTGACGTAACTTATACAGATGAGAATAATGCCATTAGGTCTTACTTCGATGAGGCAGGTGAATATGAGATAGTTGCAAGGGCAATTCCTAAGGCTGATATAGGGTATAGTTCAAGCGGTTACAGTACCGCATTTAAGGTCTTCCGTTTGGGTGCCATACCTTCTGTGGAACTTTCCCTTGTACCCGATACAAATACAACATCCTCCTATCTCAAATTGAAGATCAATGCGCCCGTATATGGTAAACAGCTCGAACTCAAGTACGTATTGAAGTTGGACGGTGTTGAAATAAGTTCAACAATCTCTAATGAATTTATAGTTCCCAATCCCTATACCTATGATGAGAGAACCTATAACATTTCTATTGAGACGATATCCGATAAAGCCATGGTCGGTGAAAGTCTTGTTCTTGATGCTTTAGAAAAGGTCCAATTCTCTATGGTTAAGCTGGGAACTCCCAGAAATGTCGCAATCACTGCAAACGGAACTATAACTTGGGAAATGCCGGCTCCCGTTAGTGAGAAAATCAAGGGAAGCAATAACGGATATAGTAGCGAGGCTATAAAGAGATATGTTGCCTATATCGCAGGAAGCACATATAATGAAGATAAATGTAGTATATCACTTTCCGATACCCTTGATAGCGGTGAGCATTCCATAAGTGTCTATGCTCAAAGCGAGTTGGGGGCTATGATAGAAAGCAATACGGAAAGCAACCCGAAGCTTCTTGAGTTTTCCAATGGAAATAATGAAAATCAAACCATTATTTTGTCAAGTGAGGTTAGCTCAACCTTGAGTCTATTGAAACTTGACTATCCCAAGGATATTCGCATGGTAGACGGTACCGTTCAATGGACTCCTGTGGAAGGAGCAACTGGCTACAAGGTACTTTTCTCCTTTGGTGACGGAACGGTAGGTAATGACTATATCGTTACAGAACCTAGCTTCGGTCTCAGAGACGATGCCCCCGAGTATTACAATCAGATCAATGAAGGCGGTTGTGCTGTTACAATAGTAGCTCTAGGTAACAAGGGCAAAGATCTTCAACCGGGAGAACTTTATAGCTTTGACTCTGAAAATAGCAGTATTGTAACCTTTAGGCAACTCGCCGTGACCAGCGGAATCAGCGTTACAGATGACTATATCAGTTGGAACTCGGTAGGAAATGCGGTAAGATATGAAGCCGAAATTAACGGCTCAACCGAAATCTCGTTGAATACAAGTATCGATATTTCAAATTGGGCAAATGGTGAATACTCTGTAAAAATCAGAGCAAAGGGCGATGACGTTTCTCTGTTCGACGGAGAATGGTCCGACGTCTTTACCTTCAAAAAGCTTGATTCGATGAATGTTATGGTAAAAAAGGTTTCTCCAGACGATTATTCTAATGGGACAGCTAATACCGAGCTTTGTGATGTATATTACTGGAAGGAAATTGTAGGTGCGACAAAGTATAATATTAAGATCGGTGAAAACGAATATACCGTAGAACCCAAAGCCGGAAAGGGAGAGGTAGGAGAGCGTGAGTATACCTTTACTCCTAGATTTACCGTGGCAGGAAGAAACGTTGTTGAATTCTGGGTGTCCGGCTCGGACGGAGCTATAAACGAAAACGGAGATCATACAATTTCCTCCAACAAGGTACGTTTCGTTCAAATGGTCAAGGAAATGGACGCACCTGAGGTTGTAGACGGAAGAGCTTTCTCGATATCCTTCAACAAGGAAGGAAAAATAGCTATACAGGCAAATGTTAAACCCAATCAACACGGATATGGTTATATCTTTAGAATCGGCGGAACTACGCTATATTCTATCGATAACATTTTGGTCTATAAGGATGCAACAAGAGGAACCAGTACTATAGAGGTCGCCTATGCAGGTAACTACTTCGGTGTTGATAAAGTAAACGATGACGGATCCTATGTATATGCACCGGGAACGACCGTGTATTATTTAAGCAGTAAGTATTGTAGCAGCACGGGAACTCTCAATTACTTGAACAACGTTTCCGAGATTACTCTCGTCGGAGACGGAATGCAAAAAGAAATCCAGTTTAAAGGCTATGTGTCGGCAGCAAGGTATGCCGTAAGATACGAGCTTTACAAGGTTGGAGATGCTGAGGCTATAATGACTGACGAGGTCTTCTTAAGCGGTTCTAATAATCAAGGTGTAAGTATTGATTTTAGTGACTACTGTGAAAAGAGAGTCGATTATAGCATTAAGGTTTACATTATAGCAATAGGAGATGCAACTGAGAAATTCAGCGATTATTCTGTATTCTCCGCAGAAAAAGTATTTAAGATTAACTAATCGAAATAAAAAAAACTAAAGGCTGTCGGGAATATTCTCGACAGCCGAAACCCTATATACGGGCGTTGTTTTTCATGATAATATAATAATTATGTTTACCGATGTAAAAAGGAAGTTGACAGGCAATACAGTTATTATTGTGTTAATCACTTTGGTGATAACGCTTTCTCTTTGTTTTGTAGCATGTGACGGTAATAATTCAAAGGAATCCTTTACAGTAACTTTTTACCCGCAAAACGGGGACGACATAACTAGCACAACCCTAAGTGTAATTACTGCAGAGGATATACCGGATATCGTCAAGAACGGTTATGTTTTTCTGGGTTGGTACACCAATCCGCAGTACGAGGGAGAGCCGGTTACTTTTCCCTATACGGTAAACGAGGATATTGAACTATATGCTGGATGGGCTCAAGCATCGGGTGACCATATTGTAAAATTTCATGTTAACGGAGGTAGTCCTCTCGATAGTATAAAAACATCGGTTTTATCCGAGTCGCCAATGACAAAAAAGAATTCTTATACATTAGAGGGCTGGTACTCCGATGCGGCGTTAACAAAGAAGGTGAGCTTTCCCTTTGTCGTTAATAGTGATATTTCCCTTTATGCAAAGTGGCGTTTGTCCGATTTGACATGGGAAACCGATATTGATTCGAATCAAATTACTTTTATGTGGCCTGCCGAAACGGGTGTTAGTTACACTATAAAGGTAACTAACGTCGAAAAAAGCACGCCTATAATCTCAAACGGAGTTGCGAGTTTTACGACTAATGCAATTTTGAGCGGAGATGTCGAAATTAAAAAGGACGACGGCAAGGGAGAACAAACTTTATATAAAAAGCGTTTTGAACAAAAGAATAGAATAGATTATAAGCAGATTACAGCCAAGGTCGAAGGAAACGGGGTTATATTCTCTTGGGCGGAAACGGGTTCCTTCGATGTTAAAATCGATGATTCCGTTTTTAGTGTTGATGAAAATTTCTTTTCTATAGAGCTGACCGACAGTATAAGAAATATATCTATAAGGGTAAGAAATGAGTATTCTAATGCCCTTTATTATTCATTTTGGTCTGACAGTATTACAGTTAACAGGTTTAATCCATTGAATTATGAAACCTTTATTTATGATGGTTCAAACGGTATTGTTCGGTGGAGAGGAGACTCCGACGGTACCTATACAATAAAGGTTTACGACGCTTCGGATAATCTGCTTAAGGAGCTTGACGGCATTGTTGCGGAAAAAAACGATAATGAGTTTTTCCAAACTCCGTTATCAATAGAAGAGATTTTCCCCGAGGGTAATTATGAGGGCTTCTATTACACTATAACCGCCGATACCGTAAACGGAGAGGGAAGCATTCGTCTTTCCTCAAAAGAAAGCGAAAAACAATCCGTGGCATATTTGAAGACTCCTGAATTGAAATTGGAAAGTGCCGTATTGAGCTGGGAAAAGGAGGCAGGCTTTACCTCCTATGATTTAATAATTGAAGAAAATAACAATGAAATCATAAAGAAAACCTCAACCACAAATAATCACTTTAAATTTGATGAGGGCGGAAATTACAAGGTAACCCTTACCTCGTATCCTCAATTTGTGAACAATTACTCTGTGCCCCTTGTTAAAGAGTATAAAATTCTTAATAAGCCGACCTTTAGTCTTTCGACAAATAAAGATAATAACGAAAACAGTATATCTGTTGCATGGGATATCGTCGGTAATAGTAAGGGCTATTATTTGTCGATTTTAAAGGGCGATAGTCTGAAGTACTCACAAGATTCCTCTAAATTGGGAGAGAATAACAATATATATACAATTGCCGAGAAGGAATTCGTCAGCAATGAGGACATGGAAACCGGTGGTGAATACACTCTATCCTTAAAAGCTGTCGCAGAAAATAGCGAGTATTATGATAGCCCTGAACAATCGGTTACGATTATCAAATTGGCAATTCCCTCTGTTAAGAAGACAATTGATAATGAAACAAGACGAGTGTCCTTAACCATTTCTTCTACAGATGCAGGTGTTACCTTTGATGTTGATGACACTAAAATTAAAAATAATTCCGATGGAGAGGAGTTTTTCGATGTAATCAAAAACAGCTTTAGAACGATATCATTTATACCTACAAGCCCTGTGGGAAATACTTCTACGCTTGAAACAACGGTTAAGGCATCGAAGGACAATACTAAGTCGGTATTCTATTTATCTTCAGAGGTGATAACCGAAAGCACGGTTCTATTGTCGGTAATGGACAAGGTTGAGTTTAAGAACACTACCACTCTTTCCCTTCCTTCGTATGAGCAATTCAAGCAAAAGGTTGAACTGAGATTATTCAAGGGAGAAGAGGTGAAAATCTCTTCTTGTCTTGAGATCGGTCAAACAGAGTATACATTCGGCACCCTCGATGCCGGTGAATATTATTTGAAATATCGTAAAGTCTCAGAAGGTGAATCCGTGCCCTCTGCTTGGACCACTTTACGGTTTGAGAAGAATTCTAAAGCCTATGGCTTGACCTTTGAGAATTCAACTCTTAAGTGGCAAAACGGTGGTGAAACAAATATTACAGGATACGATGTTATCGGAAACGGAACTTTACTTGATAATGTGAAGAGTGTAGGTTTTGGAGGGGTTTACGGCAATATTGAAAACTCTGATAGGATAAGATATACGATTATCGTTAAAGGCGATTATAAAGGAGTAAGCACAGGCGGTGTTCCCGTACTCGATTCCGAACCGTCCGAGGAATTCATTGTTGCTCGCCTTGATAGACCTAGCATATTCATTGAAAACGGCATTATTCGCTGGAAGGGCGTTTCCAATGCAAGCGGATATTCCATGTATAATGGCGAGATTGCCTTGTCATATAGCTTTAATAATGAAAACAACGGTTATTCTTTCGATGCAAACAATCTTGTCGCAGGTGGTTACAGCATTGCAATTCGTGCCGAGAGTACCGGACAAAGCGAAGGAAATGCCTTTTATATTTCGCAAAAATCCAACACCTTAATCTTTACGAAGTTTGATATACCTATTCTTGAAAAGGATAATATCGAACTCGACGGATTTGACTATAAGATAACAAATTTTTCCGGTACTGCAAATTCTTACTGCTTTATAGGCGATAGCTTCCAAGGCGAGGAGATATTAACAGGGTCTCAAAGGAGTTTTACTCCAAAATCGGAGACTTCGGGCGTTTATTATTTGCAGGCTCGTGCTATAGGTGACGGGGTGAATTTTCTTTCATCTGAATGGTCTGACAAATACGAGTATATCGTCCTTGATGCACCGGAGATAAAAAATCATAATAGTTATTCAAACGGATGGAATTTGGATTCTAATAGCAGCTATTTCGGATGGAATTTGAATTCTAACAATGCTAGCTATCAATATATTTTCAATAATGCTTCGGCAGTAAAACTTGACAATAAAACCGTAAGAATCGATTATAACCAACTTCAATTCGGAGTCGGAGAAAACTTCATAAAAGTAAGGGCAGAAAAGGAGGGATATCTTCCATCTCCGTATGCCATTTCTACAATAAGGAAATTAGAGGCGTCTGCTATTAATTGGAGCGTTGTTATCTCCGAATATATGATAAGTTGGAGGGAGATAGGCTATGCAGATGGCTATACATATTCCTTTAATAATATTACGACCTCTTCAGCGGGTAACTATGTTACGTATTCGAAGACGGATTTTAAGATAGGAGAAAACATCTTCTCTGTTGTTGCCACTGCAAAGGACTGTATAAGTTCTGATCAAATATCGGTTAATATTTACAAGCTGGATACACCGATTATATCAAGAGAGGGAACAACCTTTGTTTGGAATAACGTTAAAGAGAACACGAAGTATAATTATACTTTGAATGAGATATCCGGCGGTACGACAAGCGGGTTAAAAAAGGATTATAGGCTTGAAGAATTCGATGTCGGGAACAACATCTTTACATTGGTAGCATCTCAAGAAGGCTGGGTTGATTCTAACGATGCTACCATTACCGTAGAAAAGCTGTCCCTTCCCGAAGTCAAATGGATCGTTGACGGTGATTTATACAAGGTTTATTGGGATAGTATAGGAAATGGTGTACGATACAATTATTCCTTTAATGACGACGAAGAAGAGCTTATTAGCGAGGTTGATAAGTATTACTATAAATCCGGCTTTAATGTGAAGGAAAATGTTGTCAAAGTAATTGCCGTTAAAGATGGTTGTTTGCAATCGGAAACAGCATCTCTCATCATTAACAAGCTACAAGCACCGAAACCCGAATTGGGTACCTCTTCTATAGGATATTCTATTAATTGGAACAGTGTAGGTAATGGTGTGGAATATCGTTATAGCTGTAGCTTTAATAATGGGGAAGTAAACAAGACTGCGAGCTTGAGTTGCAATTATTCAAAATCAAGCTTTAGTGACGGAGATAATTTCTTCTCGATCGTGGCTTCAGCCGAGGGCTTTGTCGATTCAGAGAAAGGTGATATTACAATAACCAAGCTTTTAGCACCTATTCCCGAGTGGAACGGCTCTTCTTCCAAATACACCGTAAGTTGGAAAAACATAGGGAATGCAACTTCTTATCTTTACTCCTTTAATGGCACTAGCGGAAACACTACGGAAGTAAGCTTTAGCTATACGAAGGACAAATTTTATGTAAATTCTTCCAATGAGTTTAAGGTAATTGCCTCGGCAGAGGGCTTTGTTGATTCCGAAGAGGGTGTTGCTACTATAAATAAGCTATCCGCACCTACGGTTACAAGAAACAACACAACTTTTAATTGGACACATATAAGAGAGGATTTGACATATTATTATAGTTTATATAATGTTGATAGTAGGCTTAACCTCGGAAGCGGAAATACTCAATTGAATGCAAAGACCTATTCTTTGGAGAACTTTAAGACGGGTGAAAATATATTTACGGTATTTGCAAGAGGAGAGGGGTGTGTTGATTCCGACGACGTCGATAATAGTGTAACTAGACTTGCAACGCCTTCCTTGACTTTGTCGAAACTTGATGGCGGATATTTAATTGAATGGACTGCGGTGGTCGGTGCTTCGACTTATTCCTATAACTTTAACGGTGATGTGTCTGAAACAGAAGGCACAAAGGTTATTTATGAAAAATCCGATTTTAATAGCGGAGAAAACAAGTTTATCATTACGGCTAAAGGGAATAATGTTTTATCATCTACGGAATCCTCTATTATTGTTAATAAGCTGGATACTCCTACACTGGAGAGAAAAAACACGACCTTTAATTGGATGGTATCGACAAGCGGCTTGAC
This sequence comes from uncultured Christensenellaceae bacterium, assembly GCA_964561145.1. Classification (GTDB taxonomy): domain Bacteria; phylum Bacillota; class Clostridia; order Christensenellales; family CAG-1252; genus RUG14300. Next base: position 67,262 of record CAZLNZ010000002.1, on the reverse strand, counting down.
TTATAGCTATACCTTGCAAGGCGGAGAAAACTTAAAGCTGTTGGATAGCGGAAGTACTACGGATTTATCTAAGAGTTACGATTTAACCGACTTTATGGCGGGCAATAATGTATTCACTTTATTTGCAAGCCGTGAAGGCTATATCGACTCAGACAGCGTGGTTAGTAGTGTAATCAGACTGTCGGCACCTACGCCGATGCTTGCAGTCATAGAGGACGGTTATAGCATCAATTGGCAAGCCGTTTCTTCTGCAACCGAGTACAGTTACACCTTTAATGGCGGGGATGAAAGAGAAATTACGGGTTTAAGTATTGAAAAAACAAAAGCCGATTTTAAGATCGGCGATAATGAGTTTACTATTATATCTAAGGGCGAGAACGTTTTGCAATCGGAAAAGTACACTTTAACGGTAACCAAATTGCAAACGCCGAGCCCCCAATGGATATCTTCTTCCTCTGATTATACCATTAGCTGGAACGGTGTTGAGAATGCAACCTTTTATTACTATTCCTTCAATGGGATGAGCGGAAGTGATGCTTGCACAAGCTATACCTACACAAAGGCATATTTCGACGTTAATTCTTCTAATGAGTTTAAAGTTGTTGCCACTGCAGAAGGTTTTGTCTCTTCCGAAGAGGGCTCTGCAAAAATATATAAGCTTGCCCCTCCTTCTATAGAGAGAAATGGTACAATGTTTAGTTGGTCATATACCGATTCCGATTTGGCATACCATAAGAGCATCGGCGTCGAAATAATATCGTATGTGTATAGCTTAAACGGTGGAGCGTCTATTAATTGCTTCGGCTCTAGCGTTGATTTTTCTCTTTCCGACATGAAACAAGACAACATCTTCACCTTGATGTCACAGAGTGACGATTTCGTTTCTTCTGAAGATGTTTCATTAAGCACGAAAATGCTTAATACGCCTATCATAAGTAGAGAGGGGTACAATATAAGCTGGACTTCTCTCGGCGATAATGTAAAATATGTCTGTTCCTTGAACGGAAAGGTTGCATTTGAATCGGAAGACTGTTCTTATACCTTGAGCGAAAGTGAGCTTGCTTTAAGCAACACATTTACCCTATATGCAACAAAGGAGGGATATATTCGCAGTAATGAGAGTGTTATTTATTTTAATTACTATAAAATAAACGACCTTGATATTAATTCGGACGGTAAGATATATTGGAGCGGTTATAGCGGACTACTCTATAGAGTTACAATTGGAAATAGCACTTTTGAAACAGCCTCTACAAACTACGATTTGGGAAATTGTTCAGGCGATATTACAATAACGGTAATGCCAATTGCCGAAGATGCAATCGTCGCTCAAGCCGGTTTAACCGTATTTAAACCTCAAGCCCCTACGCTTTCGATAGTTGATGATATTGTTAGCTGGGAGGTAGTAGAAGGTGCTAAATCATATGATGTATATGTTAACGAGGAATTAAAGGGTAATGTCACGGAAACCTCTATAAAGCTTGGGACGGGTGATTATTTGGTAAAAGTCGTTGCAAAGGGAGAAAAACTGAATTCCGATAGCAGTAGTATTATCTATTCATATTCGGAAGTTGACGAATAAACAAAGGAAGGAGAATAAAAATGGGTGCGGGTGAAATTGTTTTAAATATATTTCTTGCGGCTCTTACGCAAGTGCTTTTATGGGTTGGTTCTACGATTTTGGTCGGTTTTCTTGTTGCGTTATTGAATAAAGCCTTTTATAAATGTGTAGGTAGTGCCGCTTATAAGGTTTGCATAATAACCGGTGCGATAGGTACGCCTTTGCATGAGCTGGGACATGCCTTTTTCTGTGTGATATTTGGACATAAAATTACAAAAATCAAGCTTTTTCAGCCCAATTCCGAAGATGGTACACTAGGCTATGTTTCCCATTCCTATAATCCCAAAAATCCCTATCAAAAGTTCGGTAATTTCTTTATAGGAATAGGTCCGATACTCTTTATTTCCGGTATTATGTTGCTGCTGGAGTATCTTTTAATTCCGCAAATGTTCGGACTCGGTGCCGCAATCAGCGAGATACTTAATCAGGATGCTAGCGGATTGAATGTATTCTTCGGAATAGCATGTTTTGTTCAAGAAATGTTTTCCCTCGAATCCCTTATAAATTGGAAATGGTGGATATATGTCGTTATTTGTGCATTAATCTCCCTTCATATGAATTTGAGCAAACCCGATATAGCACATTCCACCTCCAGCGTATTATTAACCATTGCCGTTTTTGCCTTAATTCCCGTTATAACGGCTCTTATTTCTCTCAAGGATTTGAGGGTTATGAATATGGTGACAAGTGCCATGACTTTGGGAGGAATCTATTATGTCAGCTGTCTGCTGCTAGGTGTATTCTTCTCTGTTATAGACGTTTTGATCGCTTTTATCCTTCGACTTATCGTAAACCTGTTTAAGAAGATAATACCATCAAAATAGGATTAATCGATATACTACTTATTCTAAAAACCAAAGAGCTTTCCTGAAAGAACTTAGTGGGAAAGCTTTTTTGTACCTTGTTTGAACTAGAAAACTTGCTTTTGTCGATGCAATGTTAATATCTATTTATTTCTTAACAGTGATTGTGAGATAAACCAATGCGAGTATTGCGTAAAAAAGTGCTTTACTTTGGAAAAGATAAAAGAAAATATTGATTTTAATCGTCTTAAGCTGTATAATTAAAAAAAGAATAATCTTTAAAGAGGTGCTTTATGATAGATATTCAAAGAATAAGAACCAATCCCCAAGAGGTTCAAGAAGCTTTAGCTAAGAAAGGCTGTATTGTTGACTTTACCGAGTTATTGAGTTGGGATGCTTTACGTCGTTCGAAAATGGCTGAGGTAGAAGAGAAAAAGGCAAAGCGTAATGCCGTTAGCTCTCAAATACCCAGACTTAAAAAGGCAGGTCAGCCCGTTGATGAAATATTTAAGGAAATGCGTGCCTTGGGTGATGAAATCCAAGAGGCAGATAGGGAGGTCGCAGAGCTTGAGAACAAGGTTTTCGAGTTTATTTCTCGTCTTCCCAACACTCCGGATCCCGATCTTTTACCGGGTGAAAAAGAAAATAATAAAGTTATAAAAATCGTTGGAGAAAAGCCAAAGTTCGAAGGTTTCACCCCCAAGAACCACTATGACCTTTGCGTTAACGCAGGTATCATTGACTATGAACGTGGTGTTAAACTTGCAGGAAACGGATATTGGCTTTACCGCTCGAAGGGTGCTATTTTGGAGTGGGCATTGCTTAATTTCTTTGTTGAAGAGCATTTGTCCGATGGATATGAATTCATTCTTCCTCCTCATATGTTGGCTTACAATTGTGGCTTCGGTGCAGGTCAATTTCCCAAATTTGCAGATGAGGTTTATTGGATTAACGAGGGCGCAGATGTTGACAGAAAGAAAGGACACTTTATGCTTCCTACCGCTGAAACCGCACTTGTTAACATGTATGCCGGTGAGATTATAGATGAAAGCAAACTTCCTATGAAATTCTTTGCTTATACTCCTTGCTATCGTAAAGAGGCCGGCTCCTATTGTGCCGAGGAACGCGGAATGATCAGAGGTCACCAATTCAATAAGATCGAAATGGTACAATATGCTCACCCCGAGCATTCGATGGAGGCTTTTGAAGAGCTTGTCAACAAGGCAGCTCGCATTGTTGAAAAACTAGGTTTGCACTTCCGCATTTCCAAGTTGGCAGCAGGTGATTGCAGTGCTAGTATGGCTCGCACCTACGATATCGAAGTATGGATTCCTTCTATGGGTATCTATAAAGAGGTAAGTTCTGTATCTAATGCCAACGACTATCAAGCTCGTCGAAACAACACAAAGTTCCGTAACACCAAAACGGGTAAAAACGAGTTTGTTCATACCTTGAACGGTTCCGGTCTTGCAACCAGCAGAATTATTCCCGCAATAGTTGAGCAATATCAAAATGCCGACGGTTCAATAACCGTTCCCGAAGTTCTCCGCAAATATACAGGCTTTGATGTGATCAAATAATATTATGTACGACCAAAGATTGAAAATATTAGCCGACAATATAGTCGGATATAGTGTAAATTGTCAAAAGGGCGAAAAGGTGCTGATTAATGCAGTAGGCGTTGATTATGTATTTGTGAACCTTTTGGTTAATGCTGTCTATGAAAAGGGCGGTATTCCCTTCGTTAATTTAGAGGACCAACGCATACTTCGTGAAATTATCAATAACGGAAATGAAGAAGTATTCAAGGCGCATGCAAAGCATATGGCGGCTCTCATGTCCGATATGGATTGCTTTATAGGCGTGCGTGGAGGCGGAAATACCTTTGAGTTATCGGACGTTGACAGCGGTAAGATGCGCGATTACAATGCTTTATTCTCAAAGCCTGTTCATATGGATATTCGTTTACCTCATACAAAATGGGTTGTTTTACGTTATCCCAGCGAAGGAATGAGCTTACAGGCTTCGATGAGCACAAAGGCTTTTGAAGACTTCTATTTTCAGGTTTGCAATCTCGATTACGGTAAAATGGAGCTTGCTACTCGTCCATTGGTTGCATTGATGAATAGAACGGACAAGGTAAGAATTGTAGCAAAGGGTACCGATATTTCCTTCTCAATCAAGGGTATTCCTGCAGTCCCCTGTGTCGGCACGATGAATTTACCCGATGGCGAAGTGTACACCGCACCTGTTAAGGATAGCGTCAACGGAAGAATAAGCTATAATACGCCAAGTATGAGAGAGGGTGTTAAGTTCGAAAACGTCGTTCTTGACTTTGAAAACGGAAAAATTGTCAATGCTACTGCAAATTATACCGACAGAATCAATGAGATTTTCGATACCGACGAGGGTGCAAGATATGTTGGAGAATTTGCTTTGGGTATAAATCCATATGTTACAAAGCCCATGGGTGAAATCCTCTTTGATGAAAAAATAAGCGGAAGTATTCACTTTACCCCCGGTAACAGCTATGATGATGCTCCAAACGGAAATCATAGTGCAGTGCATTGGGATTTAGTACAGATTCAAACCCCGGAATATGGCGGTGGAGAAATCTATTTCGATGACGTTTTGATAAGAAAAGACGGATTGTTTGTACTTGACGAGTTAAAGTGCCTTAACCCGGAGTATTTGAAATAATTGACATTACAAGAAAAGTGCAATATGTGTAGATACAAAGTTATATGCGTGTTGCACTTTCATTTTTAAATATAAAAAACTTTTTTAGTTATAATTCGAAAAAAGTGTCGTGGTAAAACGGTTTGAAGGTGCGTTGCCCCTATTAATTGTCATCTATCGGAAAATGTAACTCGATATCTGCATATAATGACATCAATAAAAATATGTTTAACAAAGTATAAAAAGGAGTTAACAATATGAATAAAATAACCATAGTAGGAAGCGGTAAGGTCGGCTCAACAATTGCTTACTCATTAACCTGCAGGGGTTTAGCTTCGGAGATAGTTATTATAGATATTGATAAGGAAAGGGCAATGGGAGAAGCTCTTGATATAAGGCAAGGACTTGCTTATGATAGTCCTTGTTTGGTATATGCCGGCAATTATGACGATGCAAAGGACTCCGATATAGTTATAATCACTTCGGGAATAGCAAGAAAACCTGAAATGTCCAGGCTCGATTTGATAAAAACTAATATACAGATACAAAAATCCATTATTCCCGATATTACAAAGAGTGCGCCGGATGCCGTTTACATTATTGTTTCCAACCCGGTTGACGTGTTGACTTATACTTTCGTAAAACTTTCCGGGATTCCTGAAAACAGGGTTATCGGTTCGGGCTGTATTCTCGATACCGCTAGGCTGCGTGCAAGAATTGCAGAGTATTGTAATATCGATGTTACCAATGTTCATGCCTATTGCTTCGGTGAGCATGGCGATTCGGGTTTTACTCCCTGGTCTTTGGTTCAAATAGAGGGGTTGTCCTTGCTGGAGTATTCTAAAGGTATTAAGTCTTCCCAAGGAGTGCGTGCGGAAATAAGCATCCCCGAAATAAACGAGTATGTAAGAAGATCGGGTTCGAAGGTAATATCCAGAAAGGGTGCGACCTTTTATGCGATAGCTTCAACCGTTTGTCATATTTGCAAAGCAATACTTAACGGCTCGAATACGGCAATGACAATCTCTTCAATGCTTCATGGCGAGTATGGTATAGAGGATGTATGCTTGAGCACGATAAATATTGTAGGCAAAGGCGGTATCTGTGGTAGAATTAATGTGCCCTTGACCGAAGAGGAAAGGAAACAATTGAAGACCAGTGCCAATGTTTTAAAAGGGATTATCAAAAGTATTGATCTATAGATAGAAAAATCGATATATTGGGGATTGCTTTGCTTTAGAGCTTATTCAAGTTTTCTTTTCGATATTTTTTCAAGTTTGGTTAACTTGTTGAAATATTGTGTAAAAATTCTATGATAAATCATAACCAAGGGTACTACGGTGCCCTTTTTTATGGTTTAACACCGAAGGAATGTCTAATTTAAATCGTCTTTTATTTAGAGGAAAAGTCGGACGTCGTTTCCTGCCGCAGAAACCCGGTATTGCTTCTTACATTCCATGAAGAGGGGAATAGAGTTTGTAGGTTAGTGGTGTAAGAGGGGACGGAAACCCGCTCTTGACAAATACATAAGCAATGTTATATACTATAATATCATACCGTGTGCACGTGCGTGCATGCGTGCGTGATGGCGTGAAAAGGCACATAAGAGCTTTCAATTACATTCATGGTCTTGGAAGCCATGCTGACGTATATGTGAATTATTGAACTTACTCACCACAGGGTGCAGGAGGAATGAAATATGAAGATAAAAGGATTTTCTGTAGTAGTTATTGCATTGTTGGTATGCGTAATACTCTGTTTTGTAGGTTGCAAGAATACAATAAAGGAGGAACCAGTAAACGGAGAGTTTAATGAAGACGTTTCTAACGGTGTTAATGCTGTATGCACCTCTGTCAAAAACGTCTCCGGATTAACAGGTGCTTCGGCAATTTATGTTGCGCTTGAGGGAAGTTCTGCTACAACCGATTATTTATCTTCAACCCATGATTATCCTGTTGATTTTTCCTTAGCCGCAAGAATTAATATTTCAGAGGAGAACCAAAAGGAGGATAAACTTAGTGTCCTTTCCTTTGTGGTTAGTCAACAGACTTCTTCCGGAGCTATTAAGTCCCTTATGGAGATTTATTATAAGGAAGGCGTTCTTTATGTAAACTATCCCCCTGTTTTTAGCAGAGTAGCAATAAAGGATTTTAATCTTGCACGTGTTGCTGCCGTTCTATATAACAGCAAACAAAATGAATCGGGCAAGCTTTATGAATTATCAAATCTTATTCCATCTTTTTTAGTAGACATTTTTAACAATCTTATCGTAGATGAAGAGAATGGACAGACAATATATACCTTTTCTGTAAACTATAATGCCGTATATGATGCTTTGGATAACATTCTTTCAACCGCTTCTATAGGTATTGATGTCGATGAGCTATTGAGTATTTTTTCTCTTAATTCAAAATCTTTCGAGGAACTTGCGAAAGGAGTGGGAACAGTTGAGGTGAAAACAATTACCAGGAGAGCAGAACAGCTTTTCGACAGTGCTTCATATAACTACAAAAACGATGCCGTAATCGGAAAAACCGTAGATGTACACGACTTTACGCTAACTGCGTATGAGGAAAATATGGATTTGACAGCATATCCTGTCATACTTGCCGAGAACCTGTCTTCTTATACGCACTATGACTTTGCCAACATAAGTCTTAGCGGAAATATGAACATAAAACTTTCATCGACTAACAGTATAGCCACATCGATTTCGGGCATGAATGCGACGCTTGACCTCTCTTTGGTTGATTATCCGTGTCTTTTTGAAATAACTACGAATAAAACCGCAGAGGGCTTTGAGGGGTTTGTTAGATTTTATGATATAGGCGAAAATAAAAAGGAAATATCCGCTTACTATAAAGATGAAATCCTTTATCTCGACCTTACCGACATAATCGGAAAGGAAAACACGACTAACGGGTATATATCTCTAACAAAGAAAAGGATAGTTGAGCTCATTGAATCACTGGGAATAATAACCGAAGGAAAGAAAATCTCTTCGGTGGATAAAGCGGGGGCTATAGCTAAGCTTCTGGCGAAAATCGATAAGAACGAGGATCGCACCGATATTGTTGTCGGGAATGAGCTTTTGCCTCTTGTGTTCGATAGTTTGGGCTACAATCCCGCTATAGATTGGAATAAGCTGAATATATCTATAAACACGGAAAGCTCCTCCTTTAAGGGTATAACCGTCGGTCTTTCGACGGCAGGTATATCTGCTAGCATTTCGGCACTTGAGCCCTCTATTGGTAGGGAAAATATCGTAGTGCAACCAAACTGGACATCTTTTTGTGTGGCATTCGATGAAATTTCGACCATTACTCCCGTCATAGAGGGAAGTATTTCGACAAACCTCACCGGGATTGAGAACAATGCCTTGGTTGAGTCCTTGATTTATTCGTTAACGGGAAAGGAGATCGATATTTCCGACGATTCCATTAATTCTTTTAAGCTCTCGGCAAATCTTTCGTACAGCGGTGCTCTTTCGATTTTCCGTCTCGATTTTTTGAATGCGGATGGGAGAAACGTTTGTTCTTTCTACTATTACAATAGAGGCGAGGAAGCAAAATATCTCTATGTTATGCAAACAATCAATGGAATCGATGTTGTGGATAAACTAGAACTTCGCACCTCCTCGAGATATGGTGAATTCGCACACTTTATTCACGGAAACTATCCTGTCGAGGACAGCCCTGCCAATATCGGAATAACCAATAACAGTGACAGTGTGACCTTCAAGTTTAACCAGGACGGTTTGAATGTGTTGTTGGATAGAATAAAGCTTATCCTTCCCGATTTTCTGATCGAGTGTGTGCCTCAAGAGCTGGGGATGGTGTCCCTATCGGTAAAGCTCGGTGGGAATGAGGTTAAAGCGGTATTCGGTGGTGGAAAATATATTGATTTAAAGCTTTCCTCCTTCACAATCGGATATGATAGCCTTGCCGTTAAAACATATGAGGTAAAGCCTACAACCTCAAAGGTATCTATTTATGATGATAATAATCTTCCCGAAAGATTGGATATTACAATCGGGACGGACGAGGGTGATAAAAAGTTAAGTGTTTTGTCCGAGGACTTCGGTGGGTGGTATTGTGATAATCCCCCCAAAATAGGCGAGGGAATTGTTGAAGTAAGCTGTTATGTAAAGGTGTTCGGACAAAAGGTTTATACAACGGTTAATGTCGATTGCGGTAATGCAAGCGATATCAAGGTGGTAGAGAGTGCGGCATATTCCGATTATATTTCGAGCGAAGATAACCAATTTATATTTGACCGTTATCAAACGGAAGTTGATCCCTTCGAAATAATCAATAATTGTTTTAACAAGATTTATGTTATCTCAAATACAACCGCAATTAAGCCGGTGATCTGGTATTATGGTAACGGTGCTACAAGACAAAGATTTAGCGAGGATTGCTTTAAAGAAAATAAAAATCCCTCGTATCTTGTGACACCTGCCATCGTTGATTTTTTCGGTAATGAGCAATTGTTTACCTCAAAGCAATTCGAGATAACGCTCAGAGGTGAGAAGGTTAGTGAGATTGAGAATAAGGATAAATTCTATACAATAAGCGCGTTTACAGATGACGATCCTTTTAATCAGTCGACCTATAATAACCGCAATTTATTGACGGGGGATAAGACCCTTTATCTGTTAACGAGCACGGGAAACAAAATCGCTTTTGACCGATTAAACTGGGATATAGATTCGATTAAAAATAATTCCATAAAGAATCGCGATGGTAACAAATATGGCGATAGTGCGTTGAAAATAGCATTAGATGAAAAGCTTTACAGCCTAGAGGGTGAATATACTATCGATGCAATTGTTGTCGATTGCTTAGGAATGCCCACGAGGTTAACTGCAACAATTACCGTTACAAGTAAAATTATAAAATCGATTACTTTAAATGAAATAACTTATGGTTCTTTCTTTATTGAAGGTAATGCGAACTCCGATACCTTGGGGATGATTGTTATCGATCCGATGCAATTGAGGTCGCTAGACTCGAGTGTTTCTCTCTCAAAGTCAATAATCGGACGTTTTGACAATAGCAAGGAGGTTGAAATAACGACAGTCAAATGGGAAATCGATGCTGTTACCGTTCCCTTGTCAACCATTACACCGATAAGCGGAAATCTTGCCGTGGTAATCGGTGATGATATAAGCGGATATCAACGCTTTAAGTTTGCATATGTCGCAAGAAGTTATCCTTTGACCGAAGTCGGGCTCGGAAGACTTGAAAACGGCACCTTTACGCCCATAAACGATGCGATTTGTAAAAGCCTCATCGAAGACGGAAAATATCTAACGCATATTTCCTTTAATTTGGATAAACTTGATCCCTATTCCTATATCTATCCTAATGCTGTCAGATTGACTTTTGATGAATTCGAATATGAATACAATAATCTCAAGTATGCTCTAGAGGCGGGGTCGATTGTTCAAAAACTTGAATGGAACTTTGACGATTGGAACGAAGGGGCGATATGGCAAGATGAAAATAAGAGTTATTCCGATTCTTGTTATATTGCCGATATGAGTATTTCTTTGACCATGTCCTTTATGCAAAGAATCGTAGAGGATTGGTGTTTTGCAGACGAGGATGGTAACAAGATTGAAGATTATAATAAAACCTCGGTTATAAGTGTCGATAGGAAAACCGATTCTTTATACTCTTACGTTGCGGATAATAACGGAGAGTATGTTTCCAGTAACGGATTGTTTATTAAAGCGAAAGAAGGAGATACTACAACGCAGAGATATTCGCCAAGAGAAGATTCTGGTAAATATGACGTATACTATAAACAGCCTAATTCCGGAGAAAAAAGAGCTCTTATATTAGATCCTAATGCTGTTGATTATTTGGAGGAGGACTCCTATCCTGTTAGTGCTCTTGTAAGATTCAAAGGTGATAGCGATTATACTCAGGTGGCTCTTTACTGGGATTTATCACCCCTCAAGAATAATGAGGAGAGTATACGCAAAAACGGATATTACGGCACACTTACTGTAAGATTGGCGTATTCTCAAATAATGGCAGAGGTTAATATATGGATCGCTAGCTCCAATCCGAAAAATTATTTTATAGCCCCCGCTTTTGAGAATTATTATAACGATAATAAAAAGATTGATCAGCGTTTTGTATTGGAAAACAGTAAAAATGTTATCGAGCTATCCCTTATCGGTATAAACGAATTGATAAACGAAGAGGATAATAGTCTAAAAAGGCAAATGGTTATTAATGACCTGTTCTCGGAATCGGGCTTACACGCTGCCGTTTGCGGTTGTTCGGACAAAAACTGCAAAGGTAGAATCTATTTATATTATGATGACAATATGGTAGAAAGCGGCATGTTTGCGGTCGATGAATGGTTTGGTTTGGAGCAAATTCGGCAGCTCTACGACAAAGCAATGTCTTTGGGAAAATCTATAGAAGAGGTGTCGGGAACAGTTACGCTTCAAGCGAAGGTCGGAAATTTGCTCTTGAATGTACCCGTTCAGATTAACGCATCACAGCTTTTAGATCTGAAGTTATCGGGTATACCCTATGTAAATAACAGTATATATTCATCTTTGTCGGGCTCGGCGTATACCATAGATAATCAATTGTTCTATGACGTAGACCCGTATCTTTCTGCAGTTTTGGATCAGAGCTCCTATCCTACGGTTTTGGTGTTTACATATAAGGGACAAAGCGTCAGCACTAAAATCGATTTCTGGGATTGTACGCAATTTGATGATGTTACTCCTTATGAGGGTGGTGCAAAAACCGTCTATGCTTGTTTTAATACGCCTATGGGATATACTCTCTCCGTTCCCGTTACCGTAACCGTAAGGAGTAGAAAGATTGAGAGCGTAAGTGTTGACGGAAGCAATATAAAACGTATAGAAGTCGACTGTTACTCCTCTATGCCGTTTGGTGAAAATATGGCAATGGAAGAAGGTCGTCTTATAGCGTACAAGAGTGTTTTGGTGAAGTTTACAAATGACGATGGCTATTACTCTTTGACAATGAAATATGATGTCACAGACTTTTCTGTAAGCTTTAGAGGAGGCTTGATTGCAAATAATGTGACAGTTTATGTGGGAAATGATGCAGGCGGCTATCAAGCAATTGGCGGATATTCCGTTTATGCTTCTCAAAAAATAATATTAAAAGCTTACTCGGAGTTTGTTGCGTCTGTTAAAAATCTGATAATTGAGAGCGAGGGTAAAAAACTCGAGGAATTGCTTAGTGCAAGTGAAAAAGCCGTTTGTAAAAATATTCTTAACGGCATTATATATTCGCATAACGAATTTGTTGCAAACTTTACCGATTTTGAAGAGAGAGAGGGAGATAGCGAATACGTTAAACTCCTCAAAAAGGAAGCATGGGAAGCATTAATCATAGGATCGGAGGAAATAACCTTCGATGTTGGTTATACCGCTGTAGGCGAAGCAAATACCGCCGAATACGTATATACAACGGTTACTGCGAAGGAATACACTGATAATAAGTATGGGCTTTGCTATAGATGGACAAGAGACGGAAGCGGTAATGTTAAGCTTGAGCTTTTCAATGTTCTTCAAGGTTTGGGAGAAAGACTTGGCGAGGAGCAGGTTATAAATAGCGGAAATAACAATTATGTTGTTTTGACCGATGATATGTTTAAATATATCAGACCTAATACAAGGGAGTATAGTCCGTTCTATACCGTTAAGGACTATATCGAAGACTTGCAAATAAGACCAAGCGACTCTTCCGATAAACTCTTTACGTTAGAGGACATAATGGTGTCTGTTTTCGACAAGAATGACAATAAATTGAGTCTAGACAGTATATTGTCTGTGGGAGCATATAAAACTATAGTTGCCGTAAATACCGAGAAATTTAACGGAAGCATCTCTATTAATTGCGAGATAGTGCAAAAGGCTGTTGACGATGTAGTGGTTCGCTATGGTGAGAACACCATATTTAGAGATACGATAACGCAGAATGCAGGGACGGGAATCAATATTCATGCCGAAGCCTTCTTGACTACAGATACGGAGGTTATAAGTATTGAGGTTGTTGTTCAATATTACGATCAAGAGGGGGTTTTGCTGTTACCCGATGATACGGGTTTTTATCCCTTTAGTGAAGTTCCCGGGATTTACACTATTAAATTTTATGCCGCCGATAGCAATTATAGGTTGACGAGACGTGATATAACTTTGAATATAAACGAGGTTAAATAAAATGAAAGAGCTTATTGATTTTTCGATATCGCTTGGCAATAAACTTATAGACGGGGGAGAAAATGTGGTTTTTTCTCCTTTTTCTATTTTACTCGTTCTTTCGATGCTAAAGGAAGGTGCGGACGGTTGTTCATATGAGGAGTTGGACACTGTTCCCGATGTTGTTCCTGCTTTTTGCCGTCTTAAAAGAGAGAGTGGATTAAAGTTGGCTAATTGCATTGCAGTTAATAATAATAACGCTGTCAAGGCTAAAAACGCCTTTATTGATGTGCTTAGGTCACGTTTTAATGCGACTGTTATAGAGGATAGCTTTAATGAGGTCACCCTTGATAGAATTAATTCCTTAATTGAGAAAAGCACCGATGGTGAAATAAAGGGTTTTCTCAAACAATTAAGTCCAAAGGATATTTCCCTATTGATTAATACCATCTTGTACGAGAAGGAGTGGGAAACTCCTTTTAGTAATGTAGATAGCGGGCTGTTTAATTCGAACGGCAAAAAACTTGACGTTGTATATCTATACAGAGATCTTGATTATTATTTTCAATCGGAAAGAGCAAAGGCATTTGAGTTGGAGCTAAAGAAATCCGATTTATCGCTATTGTGTATTTTACCAAATGGCAGTTTGACGGAGTACGCAGCGTCTTTTGATTATATTGAATATACAAATCTTTTGCGTAACAAAATAACCTCTACCGAAGAAGAGGTTATTAGTGTGAGTACGGCTATTCCTGTTTTTGATATCGAATACTCTTGCGAGTTGAAGGAAACCTTTGAGGCAATAGGTTTTGAAAGTATTTTCGATGAGTGTGAGGCGAATTTCTCAAAGGGCTTCGATTTTCCTAGAGGCTATAATGTCTATGTAAGCAAGGCATTGCATAAATGTAAATTAGAGGTTAGCCAGAAGGGCTTAAAGGCCTCCGCTGTATCTATTGTTATAATGGCAATGAGGTGTTGCTTGGAGCGTATAAAAAGGGTTCCGATCATACTCGATAAACCCTTTATGTTTTTAATCATAGACAAGGAAAACAAGCTTCCTATATTTATGGGAAGTGTTGTTGAACCGACTAAAGCATAGAATTAATTGTTCCCTTGTGGCAATGTGAGTGGCTAAAAATGACTATAACAAAACAGCCAAATAAACGCTAAAAGCCGCAACTTAATAGTGGATTTATGTATAAATGTCATGTTAAGCGGAGGAGATTGGTACCAATTTCTGTAGCCGAACTCCTTAAGGAGCGATATGCCGGTATCGGTATCTAATCCTTAAGCCCTCGCATTATTTATTTGTGTATATATAACCTTGTAGGTCCGTCGTCTCCGTTTACCATGCAGTAAAACTCCCAACCGTATCTTTCATAAAAGTTGGTATGATCGGTTACAAGGTACACAGGAGTAATCCCCTTGGCTCTTAAATCTTCAACAGCCATCTTTAGCAGCGTCCCTGCAATACCTTGACATCGGAAGGCTTCTTCTGTATATACGGCACATACGTTTGGTGTTAAATCTTTTCTATCATGGAAATCGTTTTCGATAACACCAAGTCCACCGACAATATTATCGTTAGCTAGACATAGATACCAGCCATATTCCGTTTTTCCGTTTAGATATGCCTCCATGCATTCGAGATATGCCTCGGTAGGTACATACCATTTACCGTGAAACCACTCTGCGGCGGAAATCTTGAGTTCCGGGCATTCTCTTAACGTAATAAATTTCAACTCTTTCATTTTATCTCTCCTTTTTCTCATTTTTTAAACCAAAAATGAGGAAACAACATAAAGCGAACGGCTTTATAGTCGATTGAATATTTCAATGTTATTATTATATACCGTAAGAAGGGTAGCGTCAATATCGAAGATTAATTTAGTAAATATGTGCGAAAAAGTTTTTTTGATGTCAAAATAAAAAGGTAAAAAAACGGTATGTTAATAATCGATAATACATTTTTTATTTGACTAACGGATTTTTAAAGGCTATAATAAGTCAGCTTAACAAATTAAGCATATATTATTAAGAATAATCGTAAATAAATAACAAAATAAGGAGAGTTTTGAAAATGGAAAAACACGAAACAAAATGCAGAGTAAAATTCGTAGTAAGCACTCCGCACCCTGTAAGAAGATTGTATATATGCGGAAACACTTCAAACCTCGGTGCTTGGGAAGTTAAAAATGCAAAGGAAATGCACAAAAACGGCAATGTTTTCGAGCTTACAAAAATGTTCAACGAAGGTGAAGAGATCAGCTTTAAGGTTCTTGAAAAAATGAATTGGGAAAGAGTAGAGATCGGTTATTGGTATGAAGACGTAAGCAATCATACCTTTGTAGCACAAAAAGGACTCGTTGTCACATTGACCATTCCTAATTTTAAATACGAAGCATAACTCAAGAAAAAGAATTATCAAAGGTAAAGCCCTTTGATAATTTTTTTAAGGCAGATTTATATAAAAGAACGGATGTTTTTTTTCTTGAATCGGTCATCGACGTATGCAACGCCGTCTTTTTAAGGAAAAACTAAAATGGTATACAGTACAACAAACCAATACTTGAAACCTTTATAAAACGGCACGAATCCAAATTACAAAATAAAATGCAAAAAGCCAAGAACTATTACTGAAAATCCGATAACAATCTAAAAGGATATGTCTAAATGTCATACTGAGTGGAAGAATGTGGTACAATAATTTCAAAAAGTTTTCAAATGACAGTTTTATAATTTGAAAAAGGAGAAAACATAATATAAATGTCATACTGAGCGAAAGAATGTGGGGCAGTAAATTAATAAAGAATCCGAATTACAAAATAAAATGCAAAAACCAGGAATTATTACTAAAAACTAACAATAATCCGGAAGGATATTTCCCAATGTCATACTGAGCGGAAGAAATTGGTACCAATTTCTGTAGTCGAACCCCAACGGGGCGACACGAAGTGTCGGTATCTCCTCCGCATTTTTATTGCTTTTACAAAGAATCCCATCGCAATGGTATGAAGAACTGTATGCAATAATCGATTTGTAAAGAAAATCTTGTCTAATGCCGATATAATTTGTTATAATGGTTTTGGAAAACATGATGAAAGCTAAAGAATTGTTTGAAAATGGTTATAATTGTGCCCAAGCGGTTACCTGTGCCTTTGCCGAGAAATTAAAGATATCCCAAGAAGAGCTTTTCAGGCTTTCCTATGGTTTCGGCGGTGGTTTTGCACGCGAAAGAGAGGTTTGCGGAGCTGTCAGCGGTATGGTAATTGTTGCGGATATTCTCTTTGCACCGCAAGAGGTGAATCAAGAGGAAAAGGCAAGATATTATGCTTTTATTAGAGAGGTTATAGAGGAATTCAGAGAAAAAGCGGGAGCAATTCGTTGTGCCGAACTTTTGAATGTGCAAGAGCGTGGCGGCAATCCCGAAGAGAGAACAAAGGAGTATTACGAAAAACGTCCGTGTGCAGGTCTTTGTGCTCTTGCCGAGGATATTCTATTAAAGAAAATAAAGGAGCTTGAAAATGAGTGATATTTTAAAGTGCGAGGTAAACGGAGTAGAACTGGCATATGTAAAAAGAGGCGAGGGTGATCCCCTTATTCTGTTACACGGAAACGGTGAGGACCATTCTGTTTTTGATAGGTTAATCGAGCTTTATTCTGAGAACTTTACGGTATACGCCATAGATACCAGAGGACATGGCGAAAGTGGCGGAAAAGAAGCCTCTTATGAAATATTTGCTACCGATCTTATGGAGTTTATAAGGGTACAAGGCTTGGTTGACGTCTCTTTGATAGGCTTTTCCGACGGCGGAATTACAGCTTTGATTGCCGCAATACGCGGGGTTGAGTTTAAAAAACTGGCAATTCTCGGTGCTAACATATTCCCTAAGGGGCTTAAAGGAAGCATTAGATTTATGTATAAACTAGCCTATTCTCTTTCTCATGACGAAAGAATTAATATGATGCTAAAAGAGCCGAATATCGAGGCGGAGGAGCTTAATAACGTCAAGTGCGAAGTTCTTATTTTAGCGGGAGAAAAGGATATGATTGCAAAAAAGCATACGGAGCTGATTTATCAAAGTCTTTCAAAGGCGACGCTTAATATATTGAAAGGAGAAAATCATTCCTCCTATGTTTTTGACAATGAGAAATTGTATAAATTGACCAAAGACTTCATGCTAAAATAGGAAAGAATCTACAAAATCTTGATTGAAAAAGTAAATTGTAGGAGGTGATCTCGATATAGTAGAGTTTATCTTCTATTTTTTTATTTACCTCTTATGTGAAAAACTTGTTTTAACTCGTTCTCTTATTATTTATCGATGATGTAGACAACATTTTATTAAGAAAAATTAATTTATTGATTATATATTGAATACCGATATTGCCTTGTGATACAATGTGATTGTAGAATATGTTAACGATGACATATCCTGTTGTTCATCCGTTTTAGTTATCGTTAGAACAGGAATTGATTTGGTTTTCTTAAAGGAGTAATAATGGCAGACAAAAAGGACAGAGTTACAATAAAAGACGTTGCCATTAAAGCAAACGTGACCGCGCAAACCGTTTCCAGGGTAATTCGTTCCAGCGGTTATGTTTCCGAGGAAACTCGAAGAAAGGTTCTCGATACAATTAAGGCATTGAATTATATTCCAAGCTATGCAGGCAAGGCATTAAGAACGGGAATGGCACGAAGCATTGCCTTGGTGTTTGATAGCTTAATCAATTTCTATTTTTCCATAATGATTGATTACTTGCGTAAAGAGATAGCCAAATGCGGATATTCTTTACAATTGCTTTTTTCGGACAAGCATGTTGTTACTAATGAGACGTATCGTAAGGCGATATCTCATGGTGCCGTGGCGGTTATCAGCTTTTTAGAGGGAGAGTCGGGTTTAGGCGATGTAGTCAAAGCTTGCGGTATTCCTTTGGTTATACTCGGAAGATCTACAACCGATGAAGGATTGGATTATATTACTACCGATGACGTATACGGAGGATCGCTTGCAGCACAAAGGCTTATCGATGCCGATTGCACTAAATTCGTATATGTTAACCTCGGTGATGATATGTCTTGTGTGTTAGATCGTGGAAAGGGCTTTGGAGAAACCTTGAAGAGTTATGGTTATTCATTTACGGAGTATAACACGACACATAAGGATTTGCAGAAGTTTTCTGCGGAAATAGCGTTACAAGATCCGTCGTTAGGAATATTTTGCTTCAACGATGTATTTGCAATTACCATTCTAAAGCAAATGAAGGATATTCCCAATGACGTGCGAGCCAAGATTATCGGTTATGACAATATTCAGCAAGAAGTTGTGCTTCCGATTAATCTTACTACAATCGGAGCGGATAAAGAGAAATACTCGGAATTTATCCTTTCAAAGTTGGTAGAACGTTTGCAAAACGGTGTTCGCCTTGCCGAGTATCAAGCGGTAAGGTTATTCGAAGGAGAAACAACATAATAGGATTTAAAAGGAGAAATTAGGATAGTTAATATTTTTCATGATATGTTAACGATAACCTAAAAACATAATGCCGGGTTTTACGTAGCGTGTACTCGGCCCCCTAAAAGGCGATATTCGATAATCGAATCAGAGCAAAGGATATCGGCTTCGGTGATATAAAAATTAAGTTTGAGCGTTCTTTAACAAAACGCTACTATAAAAATTAGGAGGAATGACAATGGCTAAGAGACGTTTACTTGTTCTACTTTTGACGTTGGTTATTTTGTCGCTTGTAGTATTTGTCGGTTGTAAAGACAATAACACAAGCACAGAGTACAATATTAGCGTTGAGAGTACTAATGTAGAAATCTCAAAGGGAGATTCCAAAATCCTTGAGTACTCTGTTACCGAAAACGGTCAAGCGGTTCAAAAGGAGGTTGTGATTTCCGTAATCGAGGGCGAAGATGTTGTTCAATACAGCGAAAGTGACGGCATTAAGGCTCTTAAATCAGGTACTGCAAAGGTGCAAATCTCATTGAAAGATAATTCCGATATAAAGGTTGTTATCAATATCAATGTTCCTACCTATTCTCTTGCATTCTCCATTGCAGAGAAGGAAGTATATGTAGGTGAATCCTTTACAATGCCGACGGTTGTTAAAAAGGACGGTGCAGTAGTTAGCGGTCAAAAGGTTAACCTTTCGGTTGAAGGCGATGCAATTACCGTAAGCTCTATGACCAAACAAGTTTCCGCTGTCAAACAGGGCGAAGCTACATTGGTAGCAACTCTTGCTAGCGATCCCGAGGTTGTAGCTCGTGCTAAGATCGTTGTAAAAGAGGCTTTCTTCTCAAGAGACGTTCGACGTGGTGATATTGATTTTACAAATGAAGATAACGGCACTGTTGAAATTACAGGCGGTCAAGCCACATTGGTTGTAAGCAAAGCCGATACCAAGTACGTTTTCAGGACTTATCTCCAGATAAAATCTGTTGTTGCTAACAACGAATCCATCGGTATAGGCTCTTTCGTTGATAACGGAGATCTTGCTTTGTGGTTCGGATTACACGGAGCAGACGAGCAAGGTGTATATTACGTTTACATTCGTAACTTCTACAAAGGTTGGAATCCCGCATACGATGAAGTCTATACTGTCGGCAATTATCAAAATCTAGAGTTCGACGGCAAGATCGAGTGCGTTATTGTTCGTGACGGCTGTGATTATTGGTATAGCATCGGCGGTTACTGCGGAACTTATCACGATGAAAGCCTGACGGATGTTGCAACATATCCCGGTATATACAGTCAACAAAAAATGATGACGGTTTCCGATTTCTCTGTAAGCTATGAGAAGGAAGATATCGATAATGCAAAGAACGAGTTAAGCATCGAGGTTGCAAAATTGGAGTTATCCCCCTCTAGCTTAAGTATATTAGAGAAGGGCTCTCAACAACAGTTTACAACCAAGATCTATTCCTCTAATGAGGTAAGCGGATCTGTTGCATGGAGCTTGGATAAGTTGGAAATGTCTGCAGGTCAAGACGGTACATCTATCAGTGAAAACGGTTTATTGGTTTTGGCTAACGATGCAGCGGGACATGTTACCGTAAAGGCTAGTATCGGCGGCAAGGAACAATCGGTTCGTATTGAAATTTCTGCAGAGGAATTGACAAAACAATCGGAGAACATTAAGGTAAGCGGCGGTGTAGGCTTGGATATCGAAGCTGAAAGAATCATATTCCCTGTCGATAGAAACTTTAATAATGCCAATCTGAATCTTGACAAAGCACTTGACACACTTTACGTTGCCGAGCTTCTCAAGAGCGTTAATCGCGATTATACCTTGGAATTTAAGGTGTCCGACTACAGTGTTGCTGACGGCAAAACCGGTGCGTTGATCGTTTCTCTCGGCGGTGCAAATAATAGTATTGCATTCCGCGGTGCAGAGGTTGAGGCACACGTTTGGTATTATGGTGCAGATAAGTATGCAGCAGGCACGGTCAAGGGCACAGGCGTTTTGGCTGAAGGCAATGAGCATACATATAAGATTGTTGTAGCAAACGGTGTATATTCCATTTACATCGACGGTGCAGAGGTTAAGCTCGACGGAACTCCCGTATGCAATCCCGAGAGTTATGGGCTTGAACGTAAAATTTCCTTTACGGTCGCACAAGGAACTTCTGCTAATATCGGAAATATTGTTTTGACTCAATCCGAGGAATTTGCAAACGGATATTATGTCATTAACGGAAATACCACACTAACAGAAAAGGGCTTTGAGGTTGCAGTTCTTAATAATAACTGGGCAGCAAAGGATAACAATCAAACACGTGTTTGCTATCTCACAGAAGTAAGCGGTAATTATATAATCACACTCGATGTTAAGTTCTCAAGAGCAATGGCAGATGCAAAACTTGCAATTTGTATCGGTAACTCCTATTTCGGAGGAGCTAATTTTGAGTTCCATGTGAACAACAAAACGACCTTCGAAGGACAGATTTATCCCGGTAACTGGAACGGACCTAAAGCTTCAACGCAAATACCTGCCGATGAGACAACCAAGATAACCATTCAACGCATCAACGATATGTTCGTTTTCTATATCGGAAATGAGAAAATCGGCGAATATGCAGCATCTAACGGCAATCTTTTGAGTTTCTATACGTTTGGCATTGAAAGTGACGAAGGTAGTGTAACCGTTGAAAACCTTTCTATCAGCACTCAGTTTGCATTGATAGAGGGTAGCGATGCAGCTCAAGCAGGCAAGACAACACAACAATATGTTGTTAAAACATACGGCGATGCTCAAGCTACAGTGGAATTGGACGATGCTAATGTAACAAGCGGATCGGTTGTTCTTAACGACGATCATACAGTTACCTTGTCAGGTGATGCAGAGGGTTCATTTGTTATCAAAGCAATTGTCGGCGATTTCGTATCACAGATCAAGGTTGTGATTAGCTCTCAACCCAGTGATCAAGATACAGATCTTGCTATCTCCAAAGGCGGCGTTATTCAAGACGTTGCAAACGGAATACTCAAGTTCGATATCGCGGAAAAGGAAGGCGTTGGTAATGAAGAGGCTCAAGCACGTAGCGAGTACTATGCGGAGCTTAAAACAAAAATACGCGGAAACTTCTCAATAGAATTTACCGTTTCCGATTATGCGACAACGGCAGAATATCCCAAATTGATGATTAGTTTAGGCGGCTCACACAACCAATTCTATATTGCGTACAAGAGCGAGGGTGCTAGAATCGAATCATTTACAAATACTGGAAACTGGTACCGTGGCGGTTGGAACAATACTCCCTTCTTTACCGATTATAATACCGCAGAGGCACATACCTTTAAGGTGGAATGTATTAACGGTGTATATACCTGGTATCTTAAAGTGAACGGCGAATATCAACAATTGCATTTCTATGATGGCGGTAATTCAAGCAATCCCGAGCAAACGCTTATTCGTGCTCAAGGCGATGTTTATAATGAGCATTCCGTTATTATCAGTACAAACAGAGGAACCGTTGCAACAGTATCGGATATCAAGGTTGAATCGGATGTATCAACGCTTGGCACCGAAAGATTTGTTACCAATAACGATAATTTGTCTAATGTATCGGATACCGGTTTTACATTAACCTTCGAAGGACAGGATTGGTTTGACCATAGTTATTATTCAGGTGTATTAACTTATTTTACCGATAAAATAAACGGCGATTGCGATATCAGCTTCAATGTTGACTTCAGTCAAGCAACAGGTGACGTTAAACTCTGTTTCGTATATGGTTACAATGAAGGTCAAGAGGCAACTATTTGTAATAACGGTAACATTTGTAAAGGTGAAATAAGAAGTGCATGGGGCGGATGGGAACATGCTTATGATTCCGAAAATTCAAGCTCGTGGGACAGATCTAATCTAAGCGTCAGAATAGAGATTCGCGGAAACAACGCAAGATTAGTTATCAATAACGAGCAGATTGCTAACGTAGATAATTTTAACTTCAACGCAGATGCCCTTCCCGGATTCTATGCAATGGGCGGAGATTCTTCCAGCTCTGTTACAGTATCCAATTTTGTAATTACTCCAGTAGCCGCAGAGTAATGGTGATTATCAATAAGGCATAAACGTATCTAAGGCAGGGGCTAATTAATGCCCCTGCCCGAAAACGTTAAAACGCTATGGGTTTTTAGCAAAGTTTTGCTAAGGCAAGGCTTTGTTGAGTGTCCAAAATAAGACATACACTTGTTATTGCTTGTAAAATAATACAAGCTACGATTAATTTATAAGGAGAACATTATGAAAAAAGCACTTGTTTTCATCTTATTGATCTTATCTGTGATTTGCTTGATCTTTGTAGCTTGCGATTCACCGACCGAGGATCCTTCACCCGATGTAGATGTTTTCGCAAGTATTGTAATTCGTGGAGAAAAAACTCAGGAATTGACAATGGGCGGTATCTACAAAATAGTGTATCGTGTGGTAGGTTCCGATGATGATGTCAATTTTTCATCTTCCGATTCATCTGTAATAGAGGTCGATGATTTCGGTAATGTTTCCGCAGTAGGTGCGGGCTCTGCCGTTGTTACCCTTTCTCTTAAAGGGGAACCTTCTGTTTTCGAAACGATGACCTTCAATGTAACCAAAGAGTTCTTTTATAACAAAAAAGGATACATTCAAGGCGGATATGATCTTGCTCCCGTGGATGGCGAGGATATTATTCTTTTAAACGGAAATCAGGCAATTGTGGTTACAAGCGATTGTGCCGAGAATTGGTATTTTGCTTGTACCTTCGAGCCGACAGGGGAGTATACTAACTATGACGGACAAGGTCGTTTTGGCGTTGGCTCCTTTAATATCGATAAAAATACACCTATCGGTGAGGTTATGGCATGGTTTGGTCTCTTTCCTATAAGCCAACGCCTTCGTCAATACTATCCCGTAGTCGGAGGATGGCGTGTTTTCACAGGCGCAGCAGATCCTATCATGAAGGTACTTCCCGATGGTGTGAATGTTATCTGCAATACAGTCAAAATGGAACTTATTCGTTATGGTACGATGCACTACTTCACACTTACCGCCTCCGATGGAACGGTTGCGAAGTATGCTTACGATTGTCCTTCATTCGACGGCATTTCGACCTATCCCGGTGTTTTCTCTCAATCTCCGATAACCTATGTTTACGACTATGAAGTATCGACCGATTTAGAAGATGTTATGGATAAGCTTAATGTATTCCAGACAGCCGAGAGTGTTACTATAGACGGAATAAGCGATACCCTCTATGCAGGTGAAGCATATAGCTTGTTGTCAACGGTTTTACCCGATGCAACCTTTGATAAGAGCGTAAGTTATAGTCTTAGCGAGAGTAATGAGGGTGTAACCCTTTCTTCAGACGGACAATTAACGATTGCAAAAGGGGTAAGCGGCAATATTACCGTAATAGCTACCGCTAATTCCGATAACAGTGTAAAGGCGAGCAGAACATACTCTATAGTCGAGCTTCCCACCTCGTCCTCGGATATTCTTGAGACAGGGAAAATTGTAGGGGAGGCAATTGTAGAAAACAATGTTGTTACAACTTCCGGTAATGTAGAAAGTTTTGTTCCGTTCAAGGTAAGAGGAAACGAATATACTATTAGCTTTACAATTTCAAACGCAAGCGGAAACGTAGGTATAAGATTAACCGACAACGGATACATTCGCTATTCCGATATTTTGGTTAATGTCGGATATAAGACTATGACCATAAATTCCGGTTCCTCCGGTGAGAGCTTTACCTGCTCGACGGCATCTCTTTCCGAGTGTACGTTACAGATTGTTCGTAGCGGCTCAAGATATGGTATAATCTATAACGGAAGCTTGGTTAAGATAGCTGACATCGATATCGAGGGTGATGTATATCCTGTAATATATGCTTGTTCTCAAGCAACCATATCCGATATCAAGGTTGTTGGAAATGCCGAACTATTAAAGAGCTTTGAGCACACATTGGGTGCATTCGTTAAGGATAACGGAGACGGTTCGTATACTATGATTTCAAAGAATTTCGGTTCATCCGGTGATATTAACTGGCCTCCTGTGAATGATTTCCAAAACGGTTTAAAATCCTCAAAGAGCTTTATTGGCGATTTCTCTATTGAGTTTACCCTTTCGGATATAAAGCCTATGCATTCAAGCGGAGCTTATGACAGTAAAGTTTTGGTTTATTTGCGTTCTGAAAGCAAAACCGCAAGTTTACAATTTGTTATAAAAGGAACCGCAAATGCTCCCAAACTTACCTTCTGTCCCAATTTGGACGATGCTACTTGGGAGGAATATGAAATGCCGGAGGGCGTTGATCTTCTTAACGGAGAAAATAGAATTAAGGTTGTCAAACAAAATGACAGAGTCGAATTGTATATCAACGATGAAAGGGTATTTGAAAGCAATACCTCCCTTTGCTTCCCCGACAAGTGGGATGACAACACCGTATTTACGCCGGGAATCGGAACGTTTTCTGCAGGTGCAACTATTTCCGATGTAAAATTCGAGGAGATTAATTAGTTATGAAGAAAGCATTATTATTCATATGTTGTGTTATTCTTGTAGTGTCTTCTTGCCTATGTCTTTTTACCGCTTGTGATATAAAAATACCCGAGGGAGAAAAACCTGCGGATAACTCAAATAAGATTGAGTATCACGAGTATCTGAAAAACACAATTGGTTTTAATGACAATAGCGATCCTAATCTTTATTCATACGATACTAGTATGTATTATTTGAATGATTGGGAAAACTTTGACGAAACCGCTTCGTCCATCGGTTTCCCCGATATGGGTGACCCCTTTATTCTATATCACGAGGGCTATTATTACGCATATGGAACGAGAGGAACAACCACTTTCCATTGCTTCCGCTCTACAGATCTTTCGCATTGGGAACGTTTGCCGGACTGCTTCACCCCCGAATCGGGAAGCTGGAGTAGAAGCAACCTATGGGCACCCGATATTCAAAAAATCGGTGATAAGTTCTATCTATACTACACGGCAAAGTATGTATATGACGATGGAACGGACCATTGTCAAATAGGTGTTGCCGTGTCAGATTACCCCTATGGTCCTTTTAAACAATTCACCGGGACCAATGCTCTTGGTGATACGATTGCTCTAAGCGACACGCCCTTCCAAGGCTTGGAAAAGAATACCATTTTAGATGCGACGGTATTCCAAGACGATGACGGTGAGTTATATATGTATTTCTCTTTCGATTTAAGAGGGGGCGATGAAGATCATCGCAAAATGGCTACAGATAGTGCAACTGCGGAAATCTGGGGCGTAAAAATGTTGGATGCGGTTACCTGGGATATTTCAACCCTTACCCCTCTTCTTTGTGCCGGCTACAAGAAATATACCGATGAATATCCCAAAATTGCTTGGGAGAGATGGTCACCTTCTTTCGATGCTATAACGGGCATGGAGTGTCTTGAGGGACCCTATATGCTTAAGAAAAACGGAAAGTACTATTTGACCTATTGCGCAAACAGCTATGTCGATATAAACTATGCGGTTGGCTATGCTGTAAGCGACAATCCTTTAGGCGGTTTTGAAAAGCCCAACGATACATATCTTGAAAATATGCTTTTAGGTGTTCCCGATGAGGCAGGAAAATATACCGCAAATAGGTATGTTGACTTTATGACGGGAACGGGTCACGCCGCAATCTTCCAAACCGCTAGCGGACAATATATGTTTGCTTATCACGCACACTATACAAGAGGACACTGGGGAGAGGGCTCACACGGTGAATGGCGTTGCTTGTCTATCGATTACATTTATTTTGACAAGGACGGTGTGCCGTATACGAACGGTCCCACCTATTCCTTACAGAATACCCCTAGTGATATAAGCGGATATTCCAATATAATAAGCCGTGCGGTAGTAAAAGGCGAAGGTGAGAATATCGAGTATTTAACCGACAACTATACAAGCAGTCGTTTCGGAACAAAGGAGCCTGACGGACGTGAGGCAGCCTTTGAAAGCGGCACCAGAAGCATCGAAATTACTTTTAGTGAACCGGTTTCGGTCAGAGCTATAAACATATACAATTCCTTCGATCGCTCAAAGACAATCGATACGATAAAGCAAATTGATTTTGGCAACGGCAACGGTATTGTCAATGCACACTTTAACACTAGGTATTATAGTGAGAAATACAGCGATTACGTATATCCTCACTGTGCTTTCAACATTCTTTTGGATGAGGAATTGACAACCGATAGAATAGTAATAACCATTTCTTCCGAGTTTGATTTTGCCTTGGGAGAGATTGAAATAATTGGAAAATAAGGAGAATTCGATATGAAAAGAATAATAGCAGCTCTTTTAAGTATAGTATTATGTCTAACGATGGTTTTCACCTTTATTGCGTGTAAGCCTGCTGTTAACGATCCGGTAGTTGACGATACCGACGGCTTGCAATTTGACGAGTTCGGAGATCCTATATTCGATAACGTTAGACTTAATGTTTGGTCTGTAATAGGTGAACCGGATAACGCTTATTTGAACTTGGTTAATCAAATGTTTAATGATTACTATAGCGAGAATGGTTTGACTGCAGAGATAACCTCGATAAGCACGAGTTTATTCTATACTCAGCTTGCAAATACAATCAACACCGATCCCGATAATGCTCCAGATGTTATCATTTTCCACAGTGAACGTTTGACCTATTTGGTAGATAGCAATCTACTAGTACCATTGGATGATTGCTATAAAGCCATTAATCGGACTTTTAATGCGGATAATTATCTCGACAATATTATTTCCGAGTGCTATGTAGGCGATTCCTTATATGGCGTTCCCCTCGACGTTCATAGCGGAATATGGTTTATAAGAGAGGATATATTGGAGCATAACGGCTTGGCAATACCTACGACTCTTGCAGAATTGGAAAAGTGCTGCGAGGAACTTATGGCTAAAAAGGAAGCAGGTGAATTATGGGTTCGTGCCGCCGATAAAAACAGTTCCGCTAGCAGAGAGTGGCGTAAGTTATCTGCGGACGAGGATTTCTATCCTATTGAAATGAGCGGTAGCGATAATATCGAATCGGGTTGGTTCCCTCAAACGGCAGTTTTGCAAAACGGCGGAAGCTTAACCAATGAAAACGGAGAACCTGCTTGGAATAAGAGCGAAGGCTTAAAAACCGTACTTTCCGCTTTTGATTCTTGGCAAGGAAAGTATATCGGCAAGAATCGTGATGCTAATACCTTATGGTCAAACTTGAATAAGGGTTATGCGATATTTGCTTGCGAGGGACCTTGGTGGGCAGAAAGCAGATTGAATGAGTATAATAGCTTATTCGATGCTAACGATAAGGCTTTAACCGTTAGAGGCTTGTCGGGACTCTTTGCAACGGATGCTAATGCCGAATGTGCTAACTATGTTTACGGTGTAGGTCACTGTTTCTCGGTAACCAAGACGGTAACAAGTTTGACAAAGCGTGCGGCAGGGGCATTGTATGCGCAATATATGACCGAAAACGCAATTCAATACATGGCAGGCGGACACTTACCTGCATGTAAATCTATTTTGGAAAAACCCGAATACAAGGCATCCTCTGCTTATAAAAACTATCTCCAATATATGGGAGATCCCGAGGATTTTGTAATGCTCGGAAATACCCCCTATTTCAGCGAAGTTTATGAGAAGTTAAAGCTTGCTTATATTTACACATTGACTGAAATTAAAACCGGCACAGTTGAGGATTTCATTCAAGAAGCTTATAGAAAAGCAATGCAAGAAATTGCTGCGAAAAAGGAGCTATAATGGCACAACGACTTACTACGGTTAGCGAATATGCGTTGAAGCGGAGTAAACGTATAGATTTCATAAAGCGTTACGGATTGGCGTTTATTTTTATCGCACCCCATCTTATATTCTTTTTGGTGTTTTGCGTCTATCCTTTGTTTTATGGAATCTATATGTCTTTGTTTAAGTACTCTATAGCCGATCCTTCGTCGAACGAATGGCGAGGCTTTAAAAACTTTGCAACGATTCTATTCGATTCAAGCAGTACGTATCATCAAAACTTTTGGATGGCTACGGGAAATACTGCGTTGTTTGCCGCAGTAATAGTCCCGTTATCTATAATAATACCTCTTTTTATAGCCATCTGTGTCAATGCTAAGCCGAAGGGTTATAAGTTATTTAGATCGATAGTATATTTACCTTCGATACTACCAGTCAGTGCAAGCGGCATAATGTTTACCGCACTTTTCGGACATTCTTTCGGATATATTAACCAGTGGTTCGGTGTGAGCGTAAACTGGCTTAACAGCAATCCGATGCTTGCCTGGTTTGTAATTCTACTGCTCTGTCTTTGGGGTGGTTGGGGCGGCAACTTCATTATACTTAATGCCGGGCTTAAGAATGTGGATAAAAGCTTATATGAGGCAGCTGCCGTTGACGGCTGTAGCGGCTTAAAGAAGGCATTTTCCATAACCCTACCTGCGATAAAGCCGCAAATGATATTGTGTATCTTTAATACGATAATCGGCTATTTCGGCTTATACGGTCAGGTTTATGTGTTGACCAATGCAGGTCCTATTTCCGATACTACAGATTATTCCACAATGTCTATTATGTGGTATTTACAGAATCAAATAGCTAACGGCAACAATTATAGCATTTACGGAATGGTGAGTGCTATGGGACTTATTTTGGGTGTAATAATCGGAATCGTAACGGCAATTCAACTGCTTGTTACAAAAGAGCGTAAGAGCGGAACGAAAAGACAGCTCGAGTATCAGGAATATATAGAGAGCAGGGCTGAGGCTACAGTCTATAACGCTGACAAGGAGGCTTGTAATGAGTAAGACTTTATTGATTGCTTTGATAATACTCGGTGTTATAGTCGTAGGAATGGTGATTTTGGATTTAGTAGTGCTTGCATTGAAACGCAAGCGTAAATTGTCATCAAACGTATTGGGCAGATATTTCCAAAAGAATCTTTTCAAGTTTAACGCCTTTGTTTTTCTTGTGATTTTCTGCATAGTGTGGATGATTCCTTTGGTGGTGGGAATTCTCGGTAGTTTCACCTCACAGGATGCCTTTACCAATAATCCCGGTCAGCTTATTCCAAGTGACGGTTTTACCTTTGAAAACTACATCAACTTATTTAATAAAACGGATTATAACGGTAATAAGTATCCTGTGGCAAGATGGATGCTCAATAGCTTTATCGTAGCTATTTGTAATACGGCATTCTACTTGATTCTCGCAGGACTTGCCGCATACGCCTTCGTGTTTATGAAATTCAAGGGACGTAATGCCTTATTCGCTTGTATGATTGCGACAATGGTAATCCCGGGAATAGCAACACTAACCCCTCAAATGGCAAACATTTCGAGAATGGGCTTATCAAAAAGCCTTTGGGCATTGATATTGCCCGGTCTTGGCGGTGTAGGCGGTTTGTACTTAATTAGACAATTTTTCATAAGTATCCCACAAGATCTTATAGAATCGGCTAGAATGGACGGTTCAAGTGATTTCCGCATCTTTAGACGTATTGTATTGCCTGTCGGCAAATCGGTTTTCTTTGTACAAGGATTGTTCTGCTTCCTTGGTAGTTGGAACGATCTTATGTGGCCGCAGATAATATTGGGAACATCTGATATGAATAATTGGACGCTCCAAGTCGGCGTTGCGTTTTTATCGCAGAGCAAGACGGCGAATACCATAGGACTAAATCTTGCGAGTGCAATTTTTAGTGCGATTCCCATAATATTGCTTTATGTATTTACTCAAAATCAAATAATCGAGGGTGTTGCCTCATCCGGTGTTAAAGGTTAACAGAGAATGACTATGAATGAGAAAATGACTGTTAAAGAAGCAAAAGAACAATTTTTGCATGATAATAAAAGAATTATAGACGATTCTGTGAATGGGTTTGTAGAATTAAAGGATGTCAATAAGGTGTACGGTAATAGAGTACAGGCTGTATTTAATTTTAACCTATCGGTAAAGAAGAATGAATTCGTTGTTTTGGTAGGACCTTCCGGTTGCGGCAAGTCTACAACACTTAGAATGATTGCCGGTCTCGAGGAGATAACCGAGGGTAAACTGTATATCGACAATGTGTTGGCAAATTACTTGCAAAGCAAGGACAGGGATATAGCAATGGTATTCCAAAGCTATGCCTTATATCCCAATATGACAGTGTTTGACAATATGGGCTTCGGTTTGGAGGTTAGAGGGCTTCCTAAAGAAGAAATAAAAAGGAAGGTCTTCGATGCTGCAGAAATACTGGATTTAGGTCCCTACCTTGACAGACGTCCCAAGGAACTATCGGGCGGACAGATGCAAAGAGTCGCATTGGGACGTGCAATAGTAAGAGATGCAAAGCTTTTTTTGATGGATGAACCCTTAAGTAACCTAGATGCCAAACTGCGTGTGCAAATGAGAAGTGAGATAGTAAAGCTTCATAAAAACATAGGAGCAACCACCATTTATGTTACACACGATCAAACGGAAGCTATGACTATGGCGGATAAGATAGTTATAATGAACCAGGGCGTTATCCAGCAGGTTGGCTCTCCCATTGAAGTATATAACAATCCGGCAAACGTCTTTGTGGCTACATTTATCGGAAATCCGCCGATGAATGTAATACGTGTGGATTTAGATAAGGGTTGTTTGAGAAATAAGGAACAGCTTGTTCCTATTCCTTCGGAATTGGTTAAAAAATATGAGCTGTTTTTGCAAAAACGTAAGAAGTTCTTTGAGGAACTTAATGTAAAGTCTGAGCTAGTTGAAGAGAAAGCACTGATATTAAAATTGCAGGAGTTTAAAAAACATTGCAAGGGGTTGAGCACTGAGGAATTGACGAATCGAATGACGTCGTTATCGACTGAAATGCTTGAGCTCGCACACTCGAAGGGCTTTATTCGTTTTGATGAGGCTGCTAGAGAGGAGTCTTTACAAACGGTTCAAAGGGGTAGTGTAAAGGATGTTATTCGCTCTATAAATCATATGATCGATATCATCAACGGTACGGATTTAGCAATAGCGGGAACTCTTAAGCAATTCGATTCGGCAACTGCCGCTGCTAAGAGCGATAAGGTGGTTACTGTCGCAAAGAAAAAGAAAAAGCAGGAGCGTCCGCTTAACGAGGAAAACAGGGAAAAGATACTGGGATACTTGGAGAAATATCGTGCCTTGTCCGAATCCTCGGTGCTTGTAGGAATTCGCCCCGAGGACATTTACTTCACAAATAACTGTAATGTTGCCAATAAGTCCGAGCCTATTGAAGCGGAGGTCGATTTGGTAGAATTGCTTGGAAGTGATTTCTGTATGCACGTCAATTTGTTTGGCTCTAATATCATAGTCAAACGTTATGTCAGCGAGGTCGTAAAGAGTGGAGAAATCGTATCTTTAACTTTAGACCTGGATAAACTCAAAATCTTTGATCCGATTAGTGGTCAATCTATTAATTATACGGAGATTAATTGATGAGAAAGAAAGGGATTAAAAATTGTTCATTACTTTTAGTGTTAATTATTGTATTAACGCTGTTTATAGGTTGCTCTGAGACTTTTCAACAGACTCTTGATATCGAAGATATTACAATATATGCTTTGGAAGAGGGCGAGCCTTTAACGATTACCTTTGGCGATCCGTCTAAAACAGAAGTTATTACATATGAATATGATGCCTCTAAGATGTTAATCGAGCATGGGCAAATTAAGGGGTATACTGCGGGAACTTATACCGTAAGGGCAATCTCGGCATCATGTGAAACGACCTTTGAAGTGATCGTACTACCTGCAAAAGAATATATAGTGGTAGATAACCTTGTAGCCATTGTCGGTGACCCGGCATGTGAATTGACTATTTTTTTAGATGAAAGCGTCAAGGGCGAAGAGGTAACCTATGATTTCGATTCCGATGTTATATCTATTGAGAATAACTATGTGACGGCGATTTCAGAGGGTGAGGTTAATGTAACCGCACGTGTGGGAAATCACGAAACCGAGTTTTATGTGGTGGCAAAAACTATTGATAGAACGGTAGGAAAGGGATATTTCTATATGCGTGAGAATGAAGGGTGGTCCACGGCTGCTTCTAATTGGAGATATGAATGGGATAAGTTCTGTACCGACGGAAAAACCACTTTGTTTATAGGTGATTCCTTCTTTGATATGAGATATTTTTGGACAGACTTTTACTCCTATTACGGTTCTTATGATGCACGTTGCTTCGGTATCGGCGGGACAACTTCTCAAACTTGGGAATTGCTGTTATTGAATTCTCTCTTGAAGGGTGTCAATCCCAAGAACATAGTGGTAAATGTCGGAAATAACAACATTTACAATGATCATACCGAATCGGAAGAAACCGTGGAAAATCTTCAAAGATTTTTCAATCTTCTTCATGGAAAAATGCCGAACACTAATATCTATTTCTATTCGATAACCGATCGTGCTTACGATGATATTTATGGCTCACATACAATAGTTAAGCAAACAAACGCAGCAATGAAGCGTTGGGCGTCGGCACATTACTGGATAACTTATATTGACTTAGAGGATATAATGACATTCGACCAATTAAAAACCGATAATATCCATCCGAAGCTTGAAAGCTACGCTTATTTTGTTGAAGCGTTGTATGAGACGGGTATTGAAATAGAGCTAAAATAGGCGTAAACGCATATCAAAAATGTCAATTTGCGTAGGTTCTCTTAAAGATATTAGAGAAAATGCAACACGGACGTAAAAACCGTGTTGCATTTTCTTTTCAAAGATATAACGAAAAAAACGATTTTTATATTCGAGTAAAAATCGCTTTTCTTATTAACTCGTTCAATAGAATATTTATAATACTACAGTGCTTTATACCGTTATGGAAAAATCCGATATATCAGCAGAAATGACAAACTTATAGGCTTAAAAAATGTCGATCCTAAGGTTTACACAAAAAGTTATTTTCGACATTTTGTCGGTCTTAAAGCTGACAAAAATATCTTTAACAACCTTTATTATGTTCCGTTGGCTATACTGGCATATATCTCCTCGGGTATCATCGGAGAACATAGTTCTCTTATTAATTTTTCGTGTAGGCTTCCGTTTTTTGCATATTCTATACCTGCTGCTCGAACAAGAGCGAGCTTTGGTTTTGTTACACTCTCGGCTTCCGGCACGTTGAACATAGGAGCCTCCGGGATAGTTATAATCGTATGGTCGTTTGGAAAGCAAAGTTTAAATTGTGCGATTGCAGGCTCAAAATTGTTTTTTGAATTTGGGAAACCGCAGCCGCATATCATTAAATATTTTAGGTGTGAAAAGTTTGCTTGTGCGGAATGTAGAAATCGGTCTCCGACCTTCTGCATTGCCATTGAGGAAAGTGGCATTGTGCGGTCAAGGAGTGCCTTTAGCGGTGCCGGCATTCCGTAGCAATATAGCGGAAAACTGAAAATCAATAAATCGCTATCGAGTATTCTTTCAAGCAGTCCTTTCATATCGTCCTTAATGACACATTCACCACCGTTTCTTTTGCACGAAAAACAGCCTCTGCAATAATCGATATGTTTATCGATAACATTGACGATTTCGATACGATTATTGTTGACCTCGTTCATCCCGTTTAAAAAAGCACGAGTTATATGCAAGGTATCGCTTTGATTTCCTTTAGGGCTTCCGTTTAATACTAGTATTTTCATTTTTTCTCCTTTATATATGGCTAGTTCTCATATTTGCACTTAAGCTTTGATTTATGTTTGTTATGGTTGTAGAAATATCTTAAAAATGCTCTTGTATTCATTTTGAAATGTTCCTACTGTGTTATAAGAGCTAATTGTTTTTGTGTTTAGTCAAGCTTTTTAAAGTTTGAAGCACGACAACGGACGTTTGCCGAGCTGTTGTGCTGTAGTCCGACAAGTGCATCTGCGGTTTTTACAGCTTTTGAGTACTTGCCGTTAGTAAAGTGCACAAGAATATAGCTTATTTTTTTAATCTTACCGTTAGCCTCCTTTAAAAAAGTGCGAATCGGGGCTGCCAGGGAAAATACCCAGATTGGGGCGCAAACTATCACCTCATCATATGAGGATAAATCTATATCAATTTTCTCTATAGGCATTTCCCATCTGTTCATTCCGTATCGACCGCACCACCAAAAGCCCAAAGTTCCTTCTGTTTTCTCTGTTGCCTTTATTTCGTAAATATCGGCACCGAGCATATCTGCGGTCTCATATGCGACGTGCTTGACATATCCCATTCTTGAGAAGTAAACAACAAGAACGTTTTTGTTGGTTTTTATGTTTTTGTATTGTGACGTATCAACCGAAAAAGTCTCTTGTTTTTTGAATACGTAGGCAATAAATGCGGTCAAAGCTTGGCAAAAACCGAATATGAAATATATCGTTGACATAAAGTTAAAGGGAAACATATAGAATTGAATACATATCCAAAGCATAAGGGTTATTCCAAATATTCCGCCCAAGACAATTCCGCATTTTTTATTCTTAAACAATAAGATTGCTGCAGTCAAATTGGTTATTCCGTTTACAATAAGCAGAGCACAGCCTGAAAAGGTGAGGTCTTGAAACAAGGTATCGGCAAATGGTAGTTTTTGAAAATAAGGGAGCATTCCGTCCATCCCCAGAATTTTGCCGCTAGGGTCTACCAGCATTCCGACTGCCCCCGCCACGGCACCAAACCCAATAAAAATTGTCCAAAAGCATAGAAACGCTTTGGCGATTTTAAATCTTGATTTCTTCATTGTTTTTACATTCCGTTATCCATTTATCTAAAAAACGCATTTGTTCTTCGGTATGGAACCAATGTTCCCCGTTCTCCATTACGGTAAGTCTTGCGTTGTGATTTCGTGAAAAATCATAGATGGTTTGAGTCGAGGTTAGGTTATCTTTACTCCCATATAATATTTCAGTGGGGACATTCCAACGAATCGGGTGGCATCTAACAAATTTTAGATAGCTCCAAGACAGTGGTTCGTCAAAAGCTATTTGTATTTCCCCCTGTTCCTCTAGATCTTTTTCCGTCACATTTGCCCATTGTAGCATATTGATAATTAACTTTTCCATATCTACAATAGGGGAGATAAAATATGCTTTTTTAATACGTTCTTGCGGCAAGGAAAGCATCGAGTAATAAGCACCGATGCTATTGGCGATAAGGATTATATCCCTGTCCTTTGATGGGATACTATTAAAAATAAGAGGAAACTCTTCTATTGCCGTCATGGGGGTTTTGGCTTTATAATCGAATCCGATAACTTTGCCTTCGGTGAAGATCTTTTTGTAATGCTCTGCTTCCGCTATACTTCCGCCTTTTCCGTAAATATATAGAATAATCGGTTTCGTAGTCTTTTCAAAGGTGACTGTTTGCATTTTCATTGAGATTTTTCCGACCTTATAGCCATATTCTGTCAATTCTTTTTTATATGACAAAAAGGAATTGTCAATTGTTTGCCCTATAATGATTTCGATTTCCTTAAACGTTAATTCGAGGTTATCTTCTTTGCTGTTTTTTATGTATTCCCAAAGTGAGGTATATTTACTCATTAGCCCCTTCTTTTGTAAATAATAATTTCGGGATTTATTCCGTTTACGCCATAGGAGCATAGCAGAATAAAGCTTTCTCTTGCAATTACTCCGAAGCAAGAGTCGTCATCGAAGATATTTCTTACTTGTGCTCCGAGATACATTTCATCTTCCTTGAGGAATTTTATATTCTCACCGCTGGGTAGGGGATATTCCAGATTTACGAATTCACCCGATAGAGGATAAAGCTCGGTTACTTCCTCCATTCCGTCGGGTCTTAATTCGTTGATTTCCGCTATCAATTTCTTTTTAAAAGCGACGTAGTTATCCATTCCTCCTACTAGTATATATTTTGCGATATAGCATTGTTTGCCGTAAGGGCAACCGCTGGTTTCAAAACATCCCCTACAGTTTTCTTTGCCGGGGCAATCTTCACAACTGATTCCGCAGATAGCTTTCATATATTCCTCCCAATTCCTATTAATTCTCGTATTTATATTTTAAGCCTTGGTACATATCGGTTAGGGTTTGACTGCAAAGCTCTTCGCTCCAATCGTAAAAACCTGTTGCGATCATTGTTGCCAAGCCATGTACGCAAGCCCACATTTCGAGGTAGAAAAGTTTTGCGCGCTCTCTAGTGATTTTAACTTGACGGCAGATAATATCGATTATCATTTCCGTTTCCTCGGGCAACTTGTTTTTATCTTCGATATTACGATCTCTCATGAACAGTAGTTTAAAAAGTTCTTTTTCCTCTCTTGCGAAACGAATGTATCCCATTCCGCTAGCCTTATATGGCGGATATTTACCACCGGCGATATCTTCTTCTAAATAGCTTAAGTACAGCTTCATGGCTTCTTTGATGATGGCATCTTGTACATCGGCCATATTCTCAAAATAGCTAAAGACCGGACGATGAGATGTTCCGAGCTTTGTGCCCAATGCTCTTGCGGTAACTGCACTAAACCCTTTTTCTCTTGTTAAGTCCATAGCGGCATTCAATATTTCTTCCTTCGTGAACAAAAAATTGCGAGGCATTAAAGAATCTCCTTTGTTATTTGTCAGTATTACGTCACACCTGTGACATTATTATACAGCCACCTTTTTTTGTTGTCAATATATTTAATATTTTTGGTTTTTCATGTATTATTTTATTTCAATAACATGGTATATTTTCTCGGAAATCAACATTGACTATTTTGCATATAAAAGCTATAATAAGACTATCAACGGAAAATCCGCTGTATATTTTGATGCAATAAAGAGGGATTTATGAAAAAGATATTAGCTACACTCGTTATAGTGATTGTTCTTTTGACGACACTTTTGTTGGTTGCCTGTGGCGGAGCAAAGTCGCGAAGCATGGAATTGGTATTTATGGTTGACGGAGAAGAATACGCTCGCAAAAGGGTTAACTATTATACGTTGGGAACTATACCCGAGGATCCGTCCTGTGATGAAGAGGGCTATTCCTTTGAGGGTTGGTATTGGGATGATGAGACATTTGATTTAGAACTTTCTATTTTTTCTTTAATGTATATGCCAATGAGCGAGGAACTGAAGGTTTATGCTCATTTCGATCTTACTAAATATGAAATTCATTATGAGACGGAGGACGGAGAACATTCCAATCCGAAAGTCTATACCATTGAGAGTGTTGTTATATTGAAGGATGCGGAAAAGGAGGGGTATATCTTCAAAGGGTGGTATGCCGATGCCGATAAGTCCGAACAAATAAAGGCTATAAAAAAAGGAAGCACGGGAGATAAGACCTTGTACGCCGATTTTGAGAAGTGCGAGGAACATCAACTTAACGGAAGCTGTACCTGTGTTCTTTGCGGACTAACCATTCACGAGTTGGATTCCGATTGTAATTGCTCTAACTGCGGAAAACAAGTTCATAATTACGAGTCTTGTGTTTGTACTAACTGTGGAAAAACCCAACATACCCCCGATTCCGGTTGTATTTGTACCGAGTGTGGTGAAATCGCACACCTTATAAGTAGCACCGGATACTGTATGCGTTGCGGAATATCTTTATTTAGTGCTTATAGCAACTCCACTATCGTTATGGGAAGCTATCCTCAATCGGAAGTTGAGGATGTCGATATATTGGATGCTTTGAATGACTCTGTAAAAGGACTTCCAAATAACGGTAACAGTGCAGGCTGGACCTCCTACGGCTACTTTGTGGACGGGGCTTCAAGTGATTACATGTGGTACAAGGATACTAATTTGAACGGCAGCAAGTATCGTGGCGTTTATCTTGAGGCGTATAGACCTATCGTTAGCTCCTCTAATCCCGACAGTGGGGAATATCAAAGCGATAACGGCATTCATTTGAGGAGAGTCTATTGGTTTAGATTTGACCCGATTGAATGGAAGATTGTTTCAAGTCAAAACGGAGAATGGCTGCTTGTGAGTAACATGATTCTTGACAGCCGAGAATTTAACTCGAGCAGTGAAAACGTTTATTTCGATGAGGAAGTGAAATATCCGAATAACTATGCGAAAAGTAGCATAAGAGATTGGCTTAATAGTGGCTTTTATAATACCGCCTTTACCGAATTGGAAAAGCAGATCATACAAAATAGTAATGTGTCAAATGACATTGAATCACAGGGGACCTTGTATTCAAATATTAGATATGCGTGTGAGGACACAAGGGATAGAGTATTTCTTCTTAGCACCGAGGAGCTAACCGCATATTATGGTAATACCGCACCGGAATCTTATAATAGTGCAAGATTAAAGAATTTAACGCCATATGCAATGATACAAGGCGCAGATGATTGTTACTGGTGGACACGGTCTCCCTATTGTGTCGGTGGTAAGAGAGCTCAAGTCGTATTCGATGGAACGATAAACTCTTATTATGACGTCGATTCTACCTACGTTGGTGTTGTTCCCTCTATTAAAATTAGCATCGCCTCTTAAAGTATTAGAGCTTAATTGGAAAATAAGGCAGTTGACGAGACTGCCTTTTTATGTTATATTTATACTAGAATGATATGCATAGGTGACTTATGATAAACAAGGCTTTTGAAGAGATTAAAAAATACGATACGATTATAATTCATCGTCATTCCAATCCTGACGGTGATGCAATGGGAAGTCAGATTGGTTTAAAGGGAGTGCTTTCTCTCAACTTTCCCGATAAAAAAATATATGCGGTAGGCGATGATCCCAGAAGATTCTCCTTTATGGAGGGAAGTGTTATGGATGTAATAGAGGATAGCGTATATAAAAACGCACTTGCTATAGTTTTGGATACCTCCGCAAAATCTTTGATTAGCGACCATCGCTATACCCTGGCTGAAAAAACGATAAGAATCGATCATCATATTTTTGTTGAGGATATTGCCGATATCGATATTGACGATACTTCTTTTGAAAGCTGTGCGGGATTGATAGCATATCTTGTTAGAGAATGGGGGTTAGAGGTTGACCTCTTCTCTGCAACGGCACTCTTTACGGGTATTGCAACGGATAGCGGACGCTTCCGTTACGATAGTACCACGCCCAGGACGTTTGAAATAGCGAGTTTTCTTCTTTCTAAGGGCGTAAATGCCTCCAGTATTTACAATCAATTGTACGTTGATACCTTTGAAAATATTAAGAAACGCGCGGAGTTTATTTTATCCGTACGCTTCACCGAGAGGAACGTTGCCTATATTTATACTCCTATCGAACGAGTAAGAGCACTTGAAATGGAACCTCAAGCGATTTCAAGGGGTATGGTCGGTGTGATGGCGGAAATAAAGGATGTTGACATATGGGTTAACTTTACCGAGTTCGAGGATGGCGTATTATGTGAGCTTCGTTCAAAGAACCATAACATAAATCAGATCGCTGTAGCCCATGGCGGTGGCGGACATCTTAAGGCAAGCGGAGCGACACTTCAAAACAAAGACGAGGCGTTAAGAGTGCTTGCCGAACTTGATGAGCTTGTGGTTAAAGGAGAATTGATATAATGAATCTTGAGATCAAACAACAGATATTAAATAAAATAAAGGAATACGATAGAATTATCATAACAAGGCATTTTCGTCCCGACGGTGATGCTATAGGTTCGACAAAGGGCTTGGCACGCATTCTCAAATTGACCTATCCCGAAAAAGAGGTCCTGGTAATTAATGACGATTACTCCGAGTACCTTGCCTTTTTAGGGGGAGAGGATGCACCCATACCCGATGAAAAATACGCAGATGCCTTGGTTATCGTATGTGATACCGCAACGGAAAACCGTATCTCAAATAAAAAGTTCAGTTTGGGAAAAGAGGTTATCAAAATAGATCACCATATTGAACCCGATTCCTCTTATGGTGACATCACCTGGGTTGAGGAGGAAAGGTCCTCTCTTTGTGAAATGATTGCCGATTTTTGGCTTACCTTTTGTGATGAACTCAAGCTCGATTGTGAGGGGGCCACCTATATTTATACCGGAATGGTGACAGATAGCGGACGTTTTCGTTTTAGTTCGGTAGACGGTGACACCATGAGAAGGGCAGGTGCTCTTTTGGATTTCGGGATAAATACCGAATGGATATATGCCAATCTCAATCTCGATGACTTCTCTTTGTTTAAGTTCGAGTCATATATTTATAAGAAGCTGAAGATATCGCCGAACGGAGTGGCATATATTTATGTTAACAATGCTATGAAACGCAAATTCAAGCTTTCCGATGAGCAAGCTTATTCTGTAATATCCTATCTTGACGGCATCAAGGGGTCTTTGATATGGCTTGCCTTTATAGATAGTCCCGATGGTACGATAAGAGTTCGTGTTCGTTCTCGTTTTATGACGGTTAATACCCTTGCAGAGCACTATCGTGGCGGCGGACACGACAAGGCTTGCGGTTCCACCCTTCTCTCAAAAAAGGAAATTAAGCAAATGGTCTCCGAAGCGGATGCGATGATTGCGGAGTATAAGAAAAACAATACGGGGTGGATGTGACGCTTTAGTCTGACCGTATCGATTGTATAAAGTCGATAAAGTGACTTAGTATCAAATACCGATACCGGAAATCTCTTCGAGTATTAATCGAAGAGATTTTTTTCATGAGGAAAAAAGGTAAACTCTTATAAGAAAACAATCTATTAGGAATCAAAAGAAAAATTTGACATATTTTGTAAATAATCCGGAGGAAACTTCTAGATGAATTTTTATGTGAATATACTTGAATATGTACATTTCAAGCGGTGTATAACTTATCTTTTTGTACAGATAATTGTGCAAAACTCTGTTCAAAAGTGCGTAATTATTCACCGAGTGCATAATAAACTATGAGAAAATTTGGACACTTCGACAAAAACCCCTCAAAATCTAAGCTTTTGAAGGTTTTTGAAGAGATTTTTATACAAATGTTTAAATGTATAAAAAAAAGGAGGGGGTATGTTTGTAACGTTTAGAAAAAATTCGGTAATAATAGTTCTTTTTGTTGCTATTCTTGCAAGCCTTACTCCGATGGCGGTGATCGCATCTTCCATTAATAAAAGAGTAATAGTTCTCGATGCCGGTCATGGTGGTTATGACGGTGGTGTTAGTGGGGTAGCATCAAGGGTTAAGGAAAGCGATATAAATCTTGAAATGGTTTCTCTATTAAAGGGCTATCTCGAGGCGGAAGACTTTACGGTAGTTCTTACACGAGATTCGGATAAAGCTTTAGGTGATACTAAAAGGGAGGATATGAATAAAAGAGTCAAGATAATAAATGACAGCAATCCGATTCTGTTTATTTCTCTCCATAGCAATTTTTACTCCTCTCCATATAGGAGAGGGATTCAAGTTTTTTTCAACAAAGGAGTAGATGAGGATCTTGCACGGACTCTACAGGATAGAATTAACGGGAGTTTAAATTACCCTACTATTAATAGGAAACTTCCATCGCTTTTCGGCGATTATTACATCCTTGCGAATACCAATGCTCCGTCGGCATTGATTGAATGCGGATTTTTGTCCAACGTTGAGGACGAAAAGCTCCTTTTAGATGAGGGTTATAGAATGAAGCTTGCCTATATTATTTTTCTTGGAATAAAAGATTATTTGGATTCAGGAGACGAAGCAATTGCCAATGCTTAAACCTCATACATTGTTGAGCGGCAAGGCTTACACCAAAATCCTTATTAACGCTACGGTGTGTACCACACCTACAATCCCTCAGTCTTGCGCCTATGTCGCAATCCAGCTCCCTTTACACAAGGCAGCCGTTTATATGGTAAAATGTAATAATATAATATCAAATCAATACTGTAATCATCTAAACGTCATACTGAGCGGAAGGAATGTGGTGCAGTAAATTAATAAAGAATTCAAATCATAAAATAAAATGCGAAAAAGTCAAGAAATAATACTAAAAATATGATAATGGTCTGAAATCATACATCTAAATGTTATACTGAGCGGAAGGCAAAAGCCTGAAGTCGAACCCCATAGGGGCGATACAGAGTATCGGTATCTCATCCATATTAAGGGTAATGCCATGATATGAAAAGAGAACATTAAGATATGTTGCTAACGCAGCAATAATTTTATCTTATTGTAGGGCGGGCGGCTCGTCTCCCGCCGTATCCATATTTACGCTATGGTGTGTACCACACCTACAATCCCTCAGTCTTGCTCCTATGTCGCAATCCAGCTCCCTTTACACAAGGCAGCCGTTTATATGGTAAAATATAATATTATAATATCAAATTAATGCTGTAATCATCTAAATGTCATATTGAGCGAAAGGCGAAAGCCTGAAGTCGAACTCCGAAGGAGCGACACCTTGGGGTCGGTATCTCATCCTACTTAACTCTTCACTTTTTGTTTCCCGTCGGTAATCTCATCCTTGTGCCCTGTGTTAATATTTGTAACCCTTTGCAACACAATTAATATCACTTGGATAACAGTATTCCTTTTTTTTCTTTTGGGGTAGTAATTTATAAAAACAAGTCATTTTATCCGTAAATGTATACTATTTTTCGACCCAAGAAAAATATTGGGATTGACAAAACCCTACAAAAGGATATACAATAT
Source organism: uncultured Christensenellaceae bacterium (assembly GCA_964561145.1). Classification (GTDB taxonomy): domain Bacteria; phylum Bacillota; class Clostridia; order Christensenellales; family CAG-1252; genus RUG14300. The sequence goes on along the minus strand of CAZLNZ010000002.1, from coordinate 23,943 downwards.
AATAGTATTGGTAAAATGACAATTATTTGTCAATAATTTTTTTACCGATAAAGGGTACCATGGCGGATAAGTCTAGTGCAAGCAAATTTTTCATAGGAGTTGCCATTTTAGGCGTTCTAAAGTTGGTATATACGATTGTAAAGCAGGTGATAGTAATACTTGCAAAAACCATCGTATATTTTGGTTTGTATGTTCCCTTTTTCCATTTGATCGTAGGAGTGATATTGTCTGCCTGTGGTGGCTTCGAGTTTGAGAATCTATCCGACCCTTTAACGATAATGTTTTATATAGGATTAGCCCTATGTGTTGTTGTTGCTATAATCATATTTGTACAAACATATTCTAAAAAGCCTTTATCTACCATAACCGACGGTTGCGGTAGGAAGATAAGAGATGCTCAGGATAAGATTCCTTCAAAAAGACGTAAGGAGGATAATCCGTTATATGTGTATCACAGCGACGATCATCCCGAGCTGTTAATCGAGGAGTATGACGATAGGTTTGTGGTATACCTTGACGATGGTACAAATCCTATCAAGTTATTGAGGGTGGAACCTAAGGATTAGCTTAAATGAACGAGCTTGTTGTTTTAGACAAAAAAACCAAGAGAAAGGGTCAAAGAATTTGGGAGCTTGATTTTTTGAGAGGAATATGCATCTTGTTGATGTGTGTAGACCACTTTTTCTATGACGTTTACGACATTTATTGGTCATGGAGAAATTCGCCTAACAGTTTTTTAAAGGGACTATACGGGGTTGCCGATTTTTATAGAAACGGCGTAGAGCTTCCCTCTTTTACCATAGAGCTGGCAGAGTATATATTTTTATCGATTATTTTTATTGCGATAATCCTTTCTTTCATTGTTAAGTACATAAAACATAGTAAGGGGACAGGACTAGATTCCGAAGAAATAAAGAAGGTCGGGATCAATTATTCATTGGCTGTAGCAATGATTGCAATAGCCGTAATCTCAATGGTTATCTTGAATAAAACTTATGATATATCCTTTGGTAGTGTGCACAATTCTGTTAGAGATTTTATTCATCCTATTGTCCTTTGCATATTTTTCACACTTTGCGGAGAGAGCTGTAGATTTTCAAGAAACAATATTGTAAGAACTATACAAATAGCAATATGTGCCGGGCTTATCACCCTTGTAACTTATTTTGCGGGTCCTCTTTTCGGCGGAGATCTTACGGTAAGATATGGTGTTTTGCATATGCTTGCAACTGCTGTTGCGGTATATACGATTATTGAGGTTATTTTTAGCCTCGTCATAAAGGATTCCGACAAGAGAAAATATTTTATTTCTGCAGCATGCTTGGTGGTCGGAATAGTTAGTTATCTCTTATTCTGCAACATAGAATCCTCCAGATACGCCTCTTCCTTTACAAGAAACGACTCCTTGGCTTGGTTGCACTCGGCATTTGCGGACAATTTCCGATCGAGTGACTATTTCCCGTTGCTTGAACATTTACACAAAGTAATGTTCGGGTGCGCAATAGCTCCATTTGTATATCCCGATAAGAAGTCGTTAATGCCTAAGTTACAATACGTGAATAAGGGAGCGGTGTGCTTTTTCGGAAGAAACACCTTATGGGTGGTGTTGCTGCATCAACCCGTGATATCGGGAATATTGTATATAATAAGCCTTGTGGTTAAGTAGTAGTGTAATAAATGATAAAAATGCTTGTTTTTGTCGAAATATGGTTTACAATCAAAGAAATTGAAACTATATTCATAATATAACAAAAGAGAAACAATTATGGCAGATGAAACACTAGAGTACTCAAAAGAATATGCTCGCTTTAAAGTTACCTTCCGAGAAAATGCGGAAAAGCTTTTTGATGGTTGGGTGAGGGATTCACGTGTCGATGTGGAATTGAATAAGGAAACTTCAAATAAGTACCGCAAGGCAGTAAGTGATCACGATGCTCTTAGCAAGCTCCTCCGTAAGGAAAGATCGAAGAAGGGCGTTGCAACCTTTTTTGCCGTAGTAGGATTTATTGTAAGTATTTTGTCCTTGATAATCCTTATACAAAATTCTCAAACCTCTTCTACTTATTATTATGTTTGTATTCCGTTAATAATAGCGGGATTGGCATTGGGGATATCTTTAATAGTAGTAATAAAGAAGAAACTGAACCCTAAAATACAGGAACTGCAAGGCTCTGCCGATGAAATGAAAAGAAAGGCGGATATGCTCTTGGACGAGTGTTACAATCAATTGCGTCCGCTTTATGCTCGTTTTCGTGATAGTGCCACTGCCGAGTTGGTAAGGCAAACCGTTCCCATAATACAGCTTGATAATAATTTTAACATGCGTCGTTTTGATTTGCTCAAAAGTAAATTCGGCTTAGAGGAGAATCTAAAGGAAAACGAATCGACTATAGGTATAATCTCTGGAGAGATTCTGGGAAATCCGTTTATTGAGGAAAGAAGGCTCAGACAGTCTTGGGGCAGGCAGACTTATACCGGCAGTATTGTGATTCACTGGACGGAAACCACTTATGATAGCGAAGGCAAAGCGAAGGTTGTACATAAATCACAGACTCTTACGGCAAGTGTTACAAAACCAAAGCCTCTTTATGATACTTATTCTCGTCTGATCTACGGAAACGAGGCTGCCCCCGATTTAACCTTTTCCAGAAAACCTTCTCATGCGGAGCGTATGACGGAAAAGGAAATTGATAAAAAGGTAGCAAAGTACGAGAAAGAGTTGAGTAAGCTTGAAAACGAAGCCTTAAAAGAAGGACGGGACTTTACCTCGGTTAGCAATGTTGAGTTTGAAATGCTTTTCGGGGCAACAAACAGAAATGATGAGGTTCAATTCAGATTGCTTTTCACCCCTCTTGCCGAGAAGAATATGCTGCACCTTATGAAAACCCCCGAGCCTTTTGGCGATGATTTCTATTTTGAGAAGAGACATACCTTGAACTTTATTAGGAGTGAGCATACTCAAGGCTGGGACTTTGAAGTTGATTCGAAAAGGTATATGCTGTATGATTTAGCTTTATGCCGTGAAGCCTTTTTGAAGTTTAACGACGAGTATTTTGTCAACCTATATTTCGAGCTTGCACCTATAATGTCAATTCCTTTATATCAGCAATATAAGACAAGGGAATATATTTATAGGGACAGCTATTACAGAAACTATACCTCTTATGAGGCGGAAGTGCTTGGAAATGCGATATCTTCGGGCTTAGCTCCCGAAAACGGAGATACTATATCGATAATAAAATCCGCTCTTGTCAAAAAGCAGGGTAATGTAGATAATATATTATATATAGCAAATGCCTTCGAGGCGTGTGAAAGAATAAGTTACATTCCGACTTTCGGCGGCGACGGTTACTATCATGACGTTCCTGTGCGGTGGATAGAGTATGTTCCTGTATCAAAATCTACATATGCCAATATGGTAGAACTAGAAGGTGACTACAATAACTCACGAGATTCATCGAGTGCCATTAAACACAACCTTAAGGTTGATTTATTAGGCTCGGATGTATAAATAAAATATTAAAAATGGAGGATATATTATGGCAAATCCCTTAGATGAAATGACAGCTCCGGTTCTTGATGAAGGAAGAGACGTCAGCGTTATTGCAAAACAGCTCCCTGTTGAAATAGGCAAGGGCTGGAAAATCTTTTTTAACGTCGGAATGTGGTTTTTACCCCCTATTATCGGAGGAATAATCATTGTTTGCAAAAAAGCACAAGCAAAGGCACACTTCGAGCGTTTACAACAACGCATACAGCAAGCTGCTTCAAAGGTAGATAACTATCTTGAGCAAAGAGTAATGATACTCAAGAATTGTGCAAAACTTCTCGACAAGGCAATTGATCTTGATAAGGATACCATGACCAAAATTGCTGCGTATCGTGGCGGTGCAGGTGCGACCGATGCCGAGAGAAGCGAGTTCCACGATAGTGTTGAAATGGCAAACAGAACTATAAACGTTGCTATGGAAAACTATCCCGATTTAAAGGCACATCGTGAAATCGAGGATGCAATGCAACAAAACTCCTATCTACAACGTGAAATTACCGCAGCAAGAGAGCATTATAACGATGTTGTAGCTCAATGGAACAAAGAGGTTAATACCCTCTATATCAAAAAGCTTGTTGCTGCCGAGCAAGGCTATACCACACGTATCCCCTTTGCAACCTCTGCCGAGATCAAGGCTGAAGCAAGATCCACCTTCTTTTGATATTAATCTAATCTAGTCGATGCACATTAAAAACGTGCATTTACCCCGAAAGAGAGGATATTTCGTCTAACGAAGTATAACCTCTCTTTTTGCTTAATATATAACTTTCCCTGTGCCTTGGCTACAATCCCTCAGTCAATACGCTACGCACCTTGACAGCTCCATTTACGCCCCTGTAGCCGTTTCTGTGGTGAAAAAGCAACATGTTTATCTGAGTATCGGTTTGTAGGGCGGGGGCAAGGCTTACTCCGCATCGTTGTAAAGCTGCAGCCGTTTATGCGGTATAAATGGCACGTATGTGCTAAACTTGTAGTTGCCACTTATCTAAAATGTCATACTGAGCGGAAGGCAAAGCCTGGAGTCGAACCCTGAAAGGGCGATGCAAAGCATCGGTATCTCATCCATATCAAAGGTAATTCCATGATATGAAAAAAAGAACATCAGGATATATTGCTAACACAGTAATAATGTTATCTCATTGTAGGGCGGGGGCTCGTCTCCCGCCGTATGTTTTGTTGCGGTAAAAGATTGTATGAAACGCCATAAGCTCACTAAAACCTTGTCTAAAATATCATACTGAGCGGAAGGAATGTGGTATAATTAACTCAAAAACAATTCGAACAACAAAAATGTATACAGAAAAATATCAGCAATATAATATGTAAACACCAAATAAACACCCCAAAATCATCTAAAATGTCATACTGAGCGGAAGGCGAAGCCTGCAGTCGAACCCTGAAAGGGCGATGCAAAGCGGTATCTCATCCGCTTTCACTCTTCACCTCACTTGCATCGGTATCTAAATACTTAAGCCATTGCATTGTATAATTGTACTGGAATTTATAAAAAATAAGGGAAATGTTATTGTAAAAGGGGGAAAATCGTGGTACAATTATAATGCGACACAACGGAATATTATTTGATGAAAAGTATGCTTTGGTAAAAGTGTACTTATTTCGCGTTACATATCTTTTCATCAAGTATTCTGTAAATTGTGTCGCAGCAAGCGGAAAGGTGCAAATTTACAGGTGCCGTACCGTTTGTGTTCGGCACTTTTTTATTTATATATACTGTATAACGGAAGTAAGTTTTGATCGAGAAGGTCAATAGGAGGAAGTGAAAAATGACTAGGATAGGAAAAGGTCGTACCATTATAATAGCAATACTCGTTGTTGCTTTAATCTCTGCATTTATCGGTGTTGTATTGGTAAACAATAATAGCGATGTCAACCCGAAGGATATTAGAAACGAGAGGTTAACGGAACTTGAACTGCGTGACGGAGAGTACGATGAAAACTCTATTGTGCTTAACAATACATCGAAAGCCGAGGCGACAGCTTTGGCGGATGAATTAGGTGCAAAGCTTAGAATAACATCGGATGGCTCTTTTGCTACACTTACCCTTTCTGACGGGAGAACTATAAAGGATATTTATAACGATGATGCTTATCTTAAGTACATATCTTCCTTTCAAACCGACTGGCAAGCAAGTATAACTAAGTTTCATAATGATGACGGTAATAGAGTCCCCGTTTCTCCCAATGATTCGAAAGGTGATGAAAAGGAAAGACAAAAGTACTTGGATTATCTAAATCTTTCTACAATATGGAATAAAACGATGGGGTCGGGTATTACCGTTGCGGTAATCGATACCGGTATCGATTATGATCATAAGGAATTTAGCGGACGTATCAGCGAATATTCCTATAATGCCTCGGAGGATAAAATCGTAAAGGATTATACTTTAGCCGATGGCTCTTACGATTGGTCATTGGTTGAGGATGTTGTCGGACACGGTACTTCTGTGGCGGGAGCCATAGCAGCCTCGATGGATGGCAACGGAATGGTAGGTGTAGCTCCTGAGGTCACGCTTCTTGTAATTAAGGCGGAATGTAATCAATTCGGTGCCTTTACAAGAACTTCAGATCTTGTATTCGGTCTTTATTATGCAATCGAGCGTGATGTATCGGTTGTAAATATGTCTTTTGGCGGATATGGTACTAATCCATATTCCGCAGCCACAAAGCTTGCATATGATAGCGACATTATTTGTGTTGCTGCAGCAGGCAATGGCGGTACGGCAACACTTTGTTATCCTGCAGCCGACCAATATGTTATAGGTGTCGGTGCATTATCCGACGATTCATGGGAGCTTGCCTCTTACTCTAACTATGGTGAGAACGTTGATATAGTTGCTCCGGGTACGGTATACACCACCGCAAACGATGGCGGATATGATACTATAAACGGTACTTCCTTTGCATCTCCTCTTGTGGCAGGTTCGATAGCCCTTCTTTTGTCGCAAGATCCATACATAACATTTGATAGGGTTAAAGAATTGCTTATAGCCTCTTCCTATGATCTCGGTGATCTCGGACACGACTATTACTATGGTTATGGTGCTATTGACGTATCGGCGCTTGTTCTCGAACAAAGGGGAACTATCACTTACGATATGATGACCAACGAGCTCGATGATACAGAAGGGTTGTTTATAGTAGGGCATACATTACAAGAAGTTCTTGAACCCGAAAGAATATATGCTATATTTGACGGATGGTATTATGATCCCTATTATACCGAAGAATACGTTTGGTACGAGGATGCGATTTATTCAAATATTACCGTTTATGCAAAATGGGTAAATGAAGAGGATGGAATTCCTTTTACTTATGTGGAACTCGATGACGGAACAATGGAGATACGCTCGTACACAGGTCGTAGAAGATATATAGCCGTTCCGGAATATATAAACGGAAAGCCTGTTACCTCGATTGGAGATTTTGCCTTTGACGGAGAGAGAAACCTAAGGGAGGTTGATTTACCTTTCGGTTTAACGCATATAGGTCTTTATGCCTTTAGAAACTGCTCTAATTTGCTTGATATTAGTATTCCTTGCGGTGTTACCGAAATAGAAGAGGGTGCTTTTTACAGCGATATAAGAATGTCCGCTATAATATACGAAGGCACACCGAGTATTAAGAAATTGGGTGCTTCAGTTTTTGCTTATTGCTCTAAACTTACCGAAATAGAAATTCCCGCAAGCGTTAAAAGTATAGGAACAGGTGCATTTTTAGGTACCCTTTCCCTTAAGAATATAAACGTACAGAAAGGAAATACCAACTATGCAAGTATAAACGGAGTGCTTTTCAACTCCACCAAAAGCACGCTTATTGCTTATCCGTCTGCACTGAAATCTAGCTATACTATCCCTGATGAAACTTCCATCATTGATGCATATGCTTTTGCTTACACTAATATCAATGACATTGATCTTAACAATACATCATTAATCGGGACGTATTCGTTTATGTATTCTAGCCTTACATCGGTTGGTATTGTCGATAGCGTGAATACGTTAGGTAAAGGTGTATTTTGCGGCAGTGCGTATCTTTCAAATGTAACATTTGGAGAGAATATACAACTTGCGTCAATTAGCGATGAAGCCTTTACCGCATGCGGTAACCTAAAGAGCATAACCATTCCCGAAGTAATAACCGATATCGGAAATTATACGTTCTCTAACTCAGGTTTAAGGGAAGTGATATTTGGGAAAAACAGTGAGCTTCAAAGCATTGGTAACTATGCATTCTGTTCAACTCCTCTTGCAAGCATTAAGCTTCCCAAGTCATTAATAGTAATAGGTGGATCTTCTTTTTCTGATTGTCTGTCTCTTTCAAACGTAATATTTGAGGAGAATTCCAACCTCAGAGCGATTGGGTCCTATGCCTTCGCTAACAGCTATTCTCTTACCGAGATATCTTTGCCGAACAGCCTAGCTCAACTAGGCGATTTCGCTTTTCTCGATTCGGCGCTTGTTGGCGATATAAAACTTTCTAGTAATCTTACATATCTTGGAGCAGGTGCCTTTGCTTCCTGTCACAACCTAGAAAACATTATTGTTAATGATGAAAACATTGCATATCAGAGCATAGACGGTGTGGTATACACTAAGGATAGAAAGCGTATTATAGCCTATCCTGCGGGAAATTCTAGAACAACTTATGCAATTCTCGACGGAACAGAAACCGTATCCGCTGCGGCGATCTATGGTTCGTCCAACCTGTTACATGTCACATTACCCGATGATGTTGTGTACATCGAGGAATATGCGTTTGCTTATATGTCGTCATTAAGATCAATGGAGATTACAAAAAACGTAATGCAGGTCGGACGCTATGCATTCCTTCATGATATGGCGATGTGCGATTTGACTTTCAGCGAAAACAGTGTTCTACCGAGAATCAGCTATGGTTCGTTTGCATACTCGGGTATCACATCTGTAATAATTCCTAAGAGCGTATCTACAATGGCACAGGGGGCATTTATAGGATGTTCTTTACTTTCAAGTGTAACCTTTGAAAAGGATAGTAAACTTGAATCGATTAGTGCATATATGTTTGACGGTGCAAGCAATTTGCAATCTATCACATTTGAAAGCGGATCTGCCTTAACTAGTGTACAGGCACACGGATTAGAGGGAATGTCAAAGCTTACCTCGATTGATTTTGGTGATGCAAAGCTTGAGAATATTGATAACTTTGCTTTGCGTTTCTGTGAAAGCTTGACGAGTTTGGTTATTCCAAATGGTACAACCAATATCGGAAGATATGCGTTTTACGGCTGTTCAAATCTTAATTCCGTTACAATTCCCGAAAGTATTGAGCATATCGGCTCATATGCATTCTTGCAGACAAGCGGAAACCTTGAATTATACTTTGCTGCCGATACCCTTCCCTATTATCTTGACGAGGATTGGGATAGAGGTATTAAGGGCTATTATCTTGGTGTAACTAATGTTGTGACCGGCGGTGATTATAGGTATGCAAGCTTAATTTCAGGTGGAATTGCAATACTAGAGTACAGCGGAATAGCTTCGGATATTGATTTTAATAGCCTCGATCTTGGTGGTAATATCGTTACGATCGGTGGCAGTGCCTTCGCATATTCAACTATAAACAATGTTATTTTACCCGATAGTCTAATAACTATCCAAAGGAATGCGTTTTATTATTCTTCTCTTAATTCTATTTCCATCCCTTCTAAAGTTGAATTTATAGGAACGCAAGCCTTTGCAGATACTCCGATTACTTCGCTTGATTTCTCTTCCGCTAATAACCTTAAAGTGATAGAGCAGTCGGCATTCGAAGGAACTAAGAAACTTAATTCATCCGTTACGATTCCTTCATCTGTGACAAATCTTGGTAGGGCTATATTCCGCAATAGTTCTGTAAGCGAGGTTACTATCGACGGTGCAACAACCATAACCGAGATACCTATCGAGATGTTCTATGGATCAAAAATACAATCTTTTATCATTCCCGACGGTGTTACAAAAATATGCGACGGAGCCTTTGAATTGACTTCAAATCTTGAAAGCATTTCTTACGGTGAAAATCTAACTTGGCTTGGCACACGTGCTTTCTATAAATCCGGGTTAAAGTCCTTTACTATATCTAAGAATTTGACGGTAATAGAGGAGTTTGCTTTAGTTGCCCTTGATAATCTTACCTCATTTACAGTGGATAACGACAACCCCTATTATAAAACCGAGAATGGCTTGCTCCTTTCAAAGAACGGTAAAAAGTTGGTTGTCGTACCTGCAGGAAAGAGCGGAACATTAACCATTCCGCAAAGCGTCGAGATAATAGGCTTCGGAGCTTTCGAGGCGTCATCGCTTGAGGAAGTCTTATTTAACCCTTCGTCAAACATTCTCTCTATTGGTTATCGAGCTTTCTTCGGTGCGGAGCACTTGACCGAAATAACCATACCTTCCTCTGTCATTTCAATTGACTATTATGCGTTTGCTTATGCTAAGAGACTTAAGAAGGTTCTTTTTGCAGAGGGTTCTAGACTAAAGGGCATTTATGAAGGAGCATTCTATGGCTGCATTGCACTTAATCAAATAGTTGTTCCTAGTGGCATAGTCGAGATTTCAGACTTCGCATTCTATGGTTGTACTAAGCTTACATCTCTCCCTATCTCTAAGACTAGCAATGTTAAAGGCATATATAGCTATTCCTTTGCCTATACCGGCATTAAAGATTTAGTTATTCCCGATAGCGTTATAGATATCGATAGCCATGCTTTCCTTGGTGCCTCTCTTGTTAATGTGACCATTCCCGATACAAATGCAAAAGAACTCATTATCGGTATAGGTGCTTTCGAAGATTGTAATAACCTTGAAGAAATAACCCTTCCCTTTATCGGCGCCTCTTTCGAAAATACAGATATCACCTGGTTCGGCTATATCTTCGGTGCCGGCGGTTATCAAGCAAATGCAACCTATGTCCCAGAATCCTTGAAAGTCGTAATCATCAATAGCGAACTTACCGCCATAGGTAGTTATGCCTTCTACGAACTTGAGCATATTAACGAAATTGTTGTTCCTGATACGGTTACCGATATATACTATTACGCTTTCTATGGTACCACAGCAACCTATGACCTTGTAAACGAAGTTAAGCTGTATGATTTTTCGAATTATATGCAAACGGTGATATATGGCTACGATTTTGGTGTGGGTATTAGAACATTAAATCTTGCAAATGGTGTTACAGAGCTAACACTTGGAGCTAATCATTTGAATGGATTAGAAACGATATATCTTCCTTCTACAATAACATATCTGGGCTCCAGTTTTGTAGATAGTCTTAAGGACATTTATATAAAGGATGTAAGTTCATGGCTTAATGTTAGTTGCGAAAGTGAAGAATGGTCACGTTACAATAAAACAAATTTTGCATCTTTGCATTTTATTGATGATAATGGCAATGAGCTAAGAGATGTTGTTATACCCGACAGCGTAACTCATATCCCAAATTATTCTTTTGCATTTTGTAATTTAGACAGTATTACTGTACCCAATACTGTTATTTCAATTGCTGAATATGCGTTTGATTTAATAAATCATAAGCCACAAAAAAGGCATTTTGTTGGTGGTGTTGAATACAGTTATACAGCGTTAGGTACGATTAAGATTATTCTAAATGATGGGAATGTATCATTTGTTGAAGAAAACGGAGTTATTTATGACATAAGCAAAACACAAATCATATATATTTCCAATTATGTTACTGAAATTATTATTCCAGCTACTGTTACATCGTTCCGTTTTAAGGGAAATAAGACTATACAAAAAGTATCATTTGAGGAGGGGACGAGTGTTAAATCCATTGATCGTCTTGCATTTAGCGGTTGTAGCTCACTTAAAAGAGTAGTGCTTCCTAATAGTTTAGAATCTATAGGCGAAAGTGCTTTCGAAGGTTGTTCAAGTTTATCAAACATAATAATTCCTAAAGGTGTTACTTCAATTGGTGGTTTTGCTTTCAGTCATTGTAATAGTTTAACAAGTGTAACGATACCTGATAGCGTTACTTTAATTGGAGAGTCCCCATTTTTCGAGTGTCATAATTTATGTGTTGTCTACAATAATAGTGGCGTATACTTTGAAGGAGAGAGGTTTAGTATCATTGTTGATACACCTGATGGATTTCGTTTTAAATACGAATACAATACCTATAAGCTGGTAGCATATCTCGGTGAGGAAGAGTTTGTAACTCTTCCAAATGATATCTATGGTGAATCATATACAATCTACCGAATGGTGGGAGCTGAAAATGTTATTATTCCAAACACATTTGATACAATAGACGACGATGCTTTTTACTCTCTATATAGCGTCAGCCCGTTGAAAAGCATAACAATTCCTGAAGGTGTCATTTCAATTGGAAATCGTGCTTTTTATGGGTGTTCTGCATTAACAAGTATAATAATCCCTGACAGTATTACCACGATTGGAAATAAGGCTTTCTATAACTGTACCAGTCTTAACGGTATCCGTATTGGTAATGGCTTATCACTTATTGGGGATTATGCGTTTTCAAACTGTAATGCTTTAATAAGTATTGCCGATGATAACAAATCTTTCGTAGCAAATAATGGCGTTATTTATGACAAGAATAAAACAAAAATTATATATATATCCGATTATGTGGAAGAAGTTGTAATTCCTGCAACAGTTACTTCGCTAAGTTTTTATAAGAATAAAACGATACAAAAGATATCATTTGAGGATGGCTCATCTATTACAAATATAGATCGTTTTATGTTTTCTGAATGTACCAACTTAAAGAGTATAGCAATTCCTGCTAGTGTAACCTCATTTGACGATAATGCATTTACAGATTGCGTAGGTTTGGATGCTGTTTATTACGGAGGAACTATAGATGAGTGGGTTGAACTTTCATTCGGTAGAGGTGATTCGAATCCATTGGGGTATGCTCGAAATCTATTCATAGGAAATGAACTAGTGACTAATATAACTATAAATTACGCAACACATATTTCATCTGGTGTTTTTTCAGGTTATGAAGCATTAGTAAGCGCAACAATCTGTAATGGAGTGACTTCTATTGGCGAATCTGCGTTCTTTGGTTGCAGTGGACTTACGAGCGTCACAATGCCAGATAGTTTAACATCAATTGATTATGCTACCTTTGGGTATTGTAGTGCTCTTACGAGTATTAGAATTCCCGATAAAGTAACAAACATTGGTGAGTGGGCATTCATAGGTTGTACATCTTTGGAACACGTGGCAATATCCAATGGAGTGTCAACTATTGGTGCATCCGCATTTGGTCATTGTTCATCGCTAACAAGCATTTTTATTCCAAATAGTGTGACATCGATTGGTTTTAGTGCTTTTTCTGATTGTAAAAATGCACATATTTACATTTCAAAAGATACACTTTTTAACAATCTGACCTCAAATATGTTCTCTAATGGCACAATAAATAATGAAACACAAAAAGTGCATATAATGAACGAGGATGGAATTGAAATCATTGACTTGATTATCGATAATACAGTGTTAGTTATACCCGAAGGATCTTTTTTGGGGTGTTCGTCGTTGCAAAGTTTGACAATACCTGCTAGTGTAAAATCAATTGAAGCCTGGGCATTTTATGGTTGCAGTAATCTTTATAAAATATGCAACAATAGCGAGATAGGGCTAAATATAGCGAGTTCTGATAATGGTTACGTTGCCTACTATGCTAAAATGATCATTGACAAAGAAGGCAATAAGACTTATAAAGATGGTTCAGATGGGTTTACGTATATCGATACTAAGGACGATTTTCGCTTTATGTTAGAAGGAGGTTCCTATAAACTTATTTCTTATCTCGGAAATAATGACAATGTAACGCTCCCCGAGGCGATAAATGGCAACACGTATGAGATTTATAAAATGCGTTGTGTAAAAAATGTTATTATTCCCTCGAGTCTTACATCCATAGACGACTATTCTTTTTGCGACTGTACTAGTTTGTTAAGTATTACGATACCTGACAGTATAACATCTATTGAAGCTTATGCTTTCCATGGTTGCATCAATTTAACGACTGTATCATTTGGCGATAATAGCCAATTGGCTACTATAGGCGAATCCGTATTTAGCAATTGCAGTAGTCTCCTAAATATTACTGTTCCAAATAGTGTGACAAAAATAGCGGAATCGGCATTTGTTAATACTGCATATTATAATGAGCCTAACAACTGGGTGGATGGTGCTCTGTATATTGGCAATCACCTAATTAAGGTGAATCCGTCAGTTCGAGTATTTGTAGTGCGTGAAGGGACAGTGACCATCCATGATGATGCTTTTGAAAAATGCTATTCTTTGAGACATTTGACTATTGGTGGTAACCATTCGGGGGTACTCACGAAGAATAACTTAACAAACCTTGTAACCTTGGTTGTTACAGAAATGCCAACTAATCATTATGTATATGAATATTTTGGATATTCTGCAAGCGATATTCCAATAACGCTTACAAACGTTGTCTTAGCTGAAGGTGTTTATATGAGGGATAAGGCCTTTGATGGGATTTCAAATGTTACCATATATGTTTCCGATAGCGAAAAGGACGTGCGTTGGGATGATAACTATACAAACTGGTCAAACGGCAATAAGGTGGTTTATGGTGATGACTGGATTAATGTCGATTTCTACAATCCCGATGGGACAATTAACTCCTCTGAGATATTCCTAACAGATCAGGTTATACGAATACCTACAATAAAGCTCGAAGATGCGGTTGATCATTATTATGTTGCCGATGGTTGGGATATCGATGGCGATGGCGTCGTTGACTCCTTCCCGGCAACTTCTTCGGTGGATATTTCAGCTACGCTTATTGTATCGGAGGTTACAAGACAATATGATGTTATATACTTTGATTCCGATAATAGTACAGTATTACATTCGGAGAAGCTTGATTATGGTACAAAGCTTGTTCCGATTGTGCCTGAAAAACGAGGATACACATTTGTTGGATGGGGCGGTTTTATCGAAGGAATGACTGTAAATAGTGACATAAGCTTTGTTGCTCAGTGGTCCCATAATGGGAAGGGGCACTCATACGGAGAGCCAATTTGGGTTGATGCGACTTGTACTGTTGGTGGCTATTATATGTTTATCTGTACTGTTTGCGGCGATTGGTATGCTTCCGATTACACCGAACCCAACGGACATACATACATTAAGACAACAATTGATCCTACTTGTGATGAAGGCGGTTATGACTTATATACTTGTCACTGTGGTTATTCCTATAAGGATAATTATGTTGATAAACTCGGTCACTCCTTTGGTGAGTGGGTGATAGATTCAGAAGCTTCCTGTACTGTTGACGGTATTAAGCACCGAGATTGTTCCTGCGGATATTCTGAAAGTGAATTAATCGATTCTCTCGGTCATGAATATACTTCAGCGATAGAAAAGGGTGCTACATGTACATCTGAAGGCAAAATGGTTTATACTTGCCATTGCGGTGACACAGTCACCGAATCAATCCCGATGAAAGAACATTGTTTCGAAAAGATTTATGCCGATGAGAGCTGGATTCAACAATTGATTAGATTTGTACTTAATTTGTTTTTCGGCTATGACGATGGTAAACCTTATTACTTCAAATGTTCGGAATGCGGACACATTGCTATTTCAAATGAAGTCACACTTTACTATTCCTCGTCATCATCTGCTATGAGCGTTTGCACGCATGAGCCAGGAAAATGGATGGTAGTGTCAGAGGTTACTTCCACCACATCCGAAATAGAAAGAAGGGTTTGTTCCAAATGTGGAGAAATCATAGAATATCGTGAAACTCATGGTCATGACTATGGTGCTTGGATTAATGAAGTTCCTGCAACATGTACTGAAGAAGGAACTTTCGGTCACTATCATTGTTCAGATTGCGATAGGGACTTTGATTCCTATAAAAACGAATTATCCAGCCTCGTAATTTCTGCACTCGGACACAGCTATGGTGAATGGTATGTTGTAGATGATGCCACGTGTACAGAAACAGGGACGAAGCGACATGATTGTGAAAACTGTGACTATTACGAAACAGAAACAATTCCGGCTGCAGGACACAGTTATACATCAGTGGTAACTTCTCCAACATGCACCGAAAGAGGTTATATAACTCATACATGCTCTTGTGGAGATAGCTACATTGATACCTATGTTCAAGCAAAAGGTCACCTTGGATCACAATCGGTGAAGGAAAACGAAAAACACGCAACTTGTGATGTTAATGGTTCCTATGATTCCGTTAGTTATTGTTTGATTTGCGGAGAGGAGTTGAGTAGAGAAAAAATAGCGATTCATGCATTAGGACATACTCCCGGAGATTGGATTGAGGGCATTAAATCGGATTGTACTCATGCAGGTGAACGATATAAGCAATGTACTGTCTGTGGAATGATTACCGATCAGCAGGAAATAGAGCCAACAGGACATAGTTACACATCTGCTATAACAAAAGAACCTACATCTACGGAAAACGGAGAAATGACATATACTTGTCATTGTGGTGATACGTATACAGAGGCTATTGACAAGCTTCCGCCTGAAATAGTTGACAAGAAAGCTATAAGCTGGACGCAAAAGTCAAACTCGGCAATCGAGTTCTCTTTGAATGCCGCAATTGAGGACTTTATTGCAGTTCAAGTAAACGGAAGCACGCTTGAACCTTCATATTACGTGGTAAAGGAAGAAGATGGCGTTATTGTTGAACTTAAAGCGGATTATCTTGAAACTCTTGATGTTGGCGAGTATGAGGTTTCGATTATAGCTTCAACCGGAACTGCGAATACATCTTTTAGTGTAACGGCTAATAATATAAGCTTGCCGAGTTATGTGATATACGGAGCTGCAGGGGTTATAGCATTACTTGTAATAAGCCTATTGTGTGTTGTAATAGCAGCAAAGCATCGTAAGAAGGCTTCAAGTAAGTAGTAATCTTTATCATTGGGTTGTATGCTCTCTGTCAACGGTGGGTATATATTATGATTTTGTAAAAGAGGAATACTTGTATAAAATCGAAAAAAAGCGTAAGTCTGAAAATTCAATCTTGGGTTTTGATTATAGCAAGTATTATTGCCGGTAATGCGGAATTATAAAAAGCTTGGCATTGAGCCTGAAAAAATGCTTACGTGTATAGAAAAAGCGGTTTCATTAAGGGAAACCGCTTTTTGTATTGCTGTTATTTTTGATAAATTGTTTATTGGATTTACTCCTCGTTGGGGAGTTCGTCGGAGTTGTCGTCGGGGTCGGTGGCGTTGACGTCGATTTTGTCCTTTCCGATTATTTTTTCTACGGGGTAGCGGATATAGGAATAGGCATCATCACCCTTGGAAATTTTCACAAGGACTTCTTTTCTGAGCATATCCACTTGTTCTACGATTCCTTCACCTTCGGGCGTGGTGACACGGCTTTTAAGTTTAGGCATTGTCTTTGCCGTTTCCATATAGTAATCGCTTTCATACTTTAAGCAACACATCAGTTTTCCGCACATACCGCTTATTTTTGTGGGGGAGAGGGATAAGCCTTGGACCTTTGCCATTTTGATTGTTACTTTCTCGTAATCTGAAAGATGGGAACTGCAGCAACAAGGTCTGCCGCAGGGGGCTAAGGCACCGCGCATACGAATATCGTCACGCTCGTAAATTTGTCTTAATTCGATTCTTGCATGGAAGGCAGAGGCGAGGTCCTTGACCAGGTCTCTAAAGTCGATTCTTCCGTCAGCGGTAAAGTAGATTGTAACCTTTTTGCCGTCGAAGGCATATTCGCAATCGACTATTTTCATTTTTAAGCCACGAGCTTCTGCTTTTTGAGCGGTAACCTTTAAAGCCTCTTTTTTCATATCGTTAAGCTTAAGGATTTGTTTTTTATCCTTTTCCGTAGCTTTTCTAATGATGGGTTTGAGCTCATGTTTGATTTCCTTATCATCAACTTCCTTATTGGGTATTGAGACTATTCCGAATTCCAAGCCCTTAGAGGTTTCGACAATAACATAATCGTTTTCTTCAAATATTTCATCAAGAGGGCTAAAGTAATAAACCTTAGAGTTGGTCTTGAATTTAACTCCTATTATTTTTTGCATTTTGCTTTTTCCTCCGCAATTTTTAATAGCAGGCAATCTATAATATTTATATTTGCACAATTTGCACCGATTTTTTGTTCGGATACGGTAATTTCATTCATTATTCTGGATATAGCGTTAACCGTCAAGCTGCTTGCAATCTCTTCGTATATGGGAATAAACCCCTTTAAGGTTACTGCAAAATTGACACCACCGAGAACGTACAGCACGTCACGCAGAACTCTTTCTGCGAGGAAAAGAGCCTCTTTAAGATTTTTGAAAATAGGGTCATTCAAAAATCTCGGAACACTGACACTGCCTTTTATATCTCTAATGATAGAGGCGATTCTTTCTGCTTTGGAGAAGAATTCGTTGTCTAAGGCGAGCTTCAATGCAAGGCTTGCATTTCCGTCTGCACAAGCGGATATTTCTCCGTTATCGACAATACCTTTGCCTTTAAGAAATACCCTTATTTCATCGTTAGAAAATCTTGGTAGGGAGATTTGCTTAACACGTGATAACACCGTTGTAAGTATACCATAGACGGAGCTAGCCGTCAATAAATAGCTAATGCCCTCTTGTGGTTCTTCCAGAGATTTTAGAAGCTTATTTTGTGCTGCATCGCTTAATTTATTGAAGTTTTTGATAACATATATCTTGCTTCCGCCCTCAAAGGCTCCAAGGTAAGCATCTTCGATGATGGTTTCGATATCTTTTACGGCAACCTTTTCTTCGGCGTCCAGTAGTTTTATATCGGGTTTTGTGCCTTCGATTACTTTTTTGCATTCCGAACAGGCTAGGCACACTTTATCGCAGTAGGTTTTTAGTTCTGCAAACAATAGAAAGCTGTCCAAGGCAAGCGTGTCCTCGGAAGTGAAAAGGTAAGCCCTACTTATGTTGGCTTCAATATCACGAGCAAGACTTTTAGCGGCTATGGTATTTTTTATTATATTAAACAAATATTCTTCCATTAGTCTATACCAAACACTCTGGGGTATTCCCTTTCCATTATTTCCACTTTATCGGCATCTATAATTTCTCCTTTTTTGACAAGGATTATCGAAGGTGGATAGAGCCCGATATCTCTCGATGCGGTTTTTCCGATTAAGTGATTAAGATTTATTCTATTATCGCAAAATAAAGGGAGCTCGTCAAGATTTTTCAACAGCTTTAGTTTATCCATATTGAAGGGGGTAATGATAAGCACGAGCTTATCAAAGGTCGACATTTCAACAAAGATACCGCATTTTTCCAATGCACGACTGACAGCATATCCGTTGGTATGGCTAGGTGTTTTGATGACAAGTCTTGTAAAATCGTCGTTTTCATTTATTGAAAATCCCTTGGGAAGGGATAAATTGTCGATTTTCTCTTTTAGCTCGGAGTATAAGCGAGTTCCGTTTTCCTCAAGATATGCTCTTGCATAATCCATACTTGCCATTACAAGGTAGCTCGGACTTGTTGAGTGAATGCATCCTCTTAATTCCCACGCATCGTCAAAGAAGCCATCTGTGGTGTGGAGTAGAGCACCCCCTGTGAAAACCGGGAGGGTTTTGTGCATGCTGTTGACCACTAAATCGGCGTAGGTTGTTGCACTTTTCGGTAATAGATTAGAAAATGCAAAATGTGCACCGTGTGCCTCGTCTACAAGAATTATCGAAGAAGGATACTTTCCCTTAAGATAAGAATAATCGGTGATTTTCCCGAAATAGTCGGGCGTGGTAACGATAAATGCCTCTGACGGAATATCTGTTTCCTCGATGGTATAACTTAATCCGAAGAGCTCCAGTGCGTTGATGACCGATTTGTGCGGGTTGCCGATAACGCATACTTTTTGAACATGCCTTTTTAGTACTGCAATTGCAGTAAATATTGCAGATGTACAACCATTTGTGAAAAATAGACTGTGTTGAACGTGATAGGCTTTTGCACAAAGCTTTTCAGCCTCGAGAATAACGCCATTTTCGTCAAGCATATTATCGGAAAAGGATAATTCTGTAATATCAATAGGAGCTACGGAGTATAAACGAGAATCTAAAAAATCGCTTCCTCCGGAATGTCCCGGCATGTGGAAGGATGCTTTTTCCGATAAGCTATTATTAATTAAACAATCGAAGAGAGGTGCGTTCATTCCCAAACAGCGAAGAGGGATATAAATAATCTCTCTCTAAAAATATCCATACTTAACTCTGTAATGACAGTATTGTTAAGCTCATCTTTTCCGTCGGTGCTTTTAAGAATCCAATGCTTGAATACTTTGCCCTCTGCCTTTGGTGTTTTTAAGGTATAGACGCCCATGGTAACGTCGTATTTGACGGGATTGTCGTTTTCCGAAAACTCGACATCGGAAATACCTGTGCTGTATGAGATATGGTAATAGATAGGTTGTGCTACAAAAGTTAACTCCAGGTCACCCATTGCAGACTTGGGAATAGCGGAGGTATAGTAATCCTTATCCCCTGTACCGTATACCCATTTACCTTCTTTTTGATAACCTTCACCAAGGTTTATTTGGGGAAGGGATGTTTCTTCACCGTGAATATACGTGGAAGGGAATTCTCCTGTGAAGGAAAGGCTGCTATCATAGATAAAGGTTACGCTGTAGCTTTGAGGGGCATATCCAAGATAAAGTGTAATGCTTTCGTTTACAATATCTGTAGGGTTATATAAAATCGTTTTTGCCTCATCTGTAAACCAGGCTCCGTAATATCCGTCAATATTTGTGAAATCGGTCGGGATATAAAAAACACCACCCTCCTTGCCGACTTGAAGGCTTCTTGGCTCTAGTTCGACTTTAGAGAGACCTTCCGTGTTGAATGAGTAGAGTACATATACAGGATCGTCCGATGGGGTGATCGTTGTAGTATTATCGCATCCGACAAAGAAAATCGACACAATTAATATAGATACTGTAAATAAGCAGAACAATATTTTTTTCATATATTGATTATAGCACAAAAAACGAACTAGCACAATAACTATTGCATTTTTGAAGCATCCTTATATTATAGGCAATGTTGGTCTTAAGAAAACTTGTATTGATTGAAGTAAAAGCGGTACTAAAATAATATTAATTTATAGCAACATAATATCTCAATGTCAAATTGAGCGAAAAATTTGGTGTAAATATGCTTAGCACAACATATCAAATGTCATACTGAGCGAAAGAATGTGGTGCAGTAAATCAATAAAGAATCCAAATTACAAAACAAAATAAATAAACAATAACTATTACTAAAAAACCGATAATAATCCAAAAGAAAATTTCTTAATGTCATACTGAGCGAAAGAAATTGGTGTAAATATGTTTAGCACAACATATCAAATGTCATACTGAGCGAAAGGAATGTGGTGCGGTAAATTGATAAAGCATTCAAATGATAAAAATGAATGCAAAAAATCGAAAAAACTACTATGAAAACTGACAATTTATAAAAAGATTTTCATTAAATGTCATACTGAGCGAAAGAAATTGGTAACAATTTCTGAAGTCGAACCCCGTAGGGGCGACACCTTGGTGTCGGTATCTAATCCTTATTGTCTTACAAACAAAGAATCGCTATAGGTCATATTTTACCATCGGTATCTTATTCTTGTTATCCATTATCCAAGAACCCCAATTATCCCAATTTGAGTTCTTGGATTCGGCGGTACAAGTCATTGATTACGCTTACATATATGAGAAGAATTGTTTGCATTGGTAAGGATGTAAATGTAATACATTAGCGTTGCTTCCTCCTTTTTACAAGGATGAGATACCGATGCTGCACATCGCCCCTACGGGGTTCGACTTTAGTCTTTGCCTTCCGCTCAGTATGACATTTAGATATGTTTTTTGCTGCGTTTTTATGGTTTTAAGCATTCTCCTTGCTTTCAACATTCATTTTAAGCATACCTATATCCTTCAATAAGGATGAGATACCGATGCTGCACATCGCCCCTACGGGGTTCGACTGCAGGCTTCGCCTTCCGCTCAGTATGACATTTAGATGTATGATTTTAGACCATTATCATATTTTTAGTAATATTTCTTGATTTTTTCGCATTTTATTTTGTAATTTGGATTCTTTATTGATTTACTGCACCACATTCCTTCCGCTCATTATGACATTTAGATATATTATCCGCGCTTCTTTTTAGATTTTTAGTAAAAACTCTCGATATTTTAAAATTTAATTTCATCATTTAGATGTTTTCTCAAAAAAATGTACTGAATTTATACAACCATTTTTCGGAATGATATAAGGTATTATCGGAATATTGTTTCATATGTCAAAATGATAAAGGTTCGATAATAAATGCCGTGAGTAGATGAAAGGCATAAAAAAAAGAGAGAACGCTTGGTTCTCTCTCACTTTGAATTTTTACTAGTTAAAACTCACCACGAACGTTGCCCTTGAAAGGAAGGATAGCCATGTTACGAGCTCTCTTGATAGCTGTGGTAAGATCTCTTTGGTGCTTAGCACATACGCCGGTTGAGCGGCGAGGAGAAATTTTTCCGTTCTCGGAAATATACTTCTTTAGCTTAGCAACGTCTTTGTAGTCGATATAGTCAGCCTTTTCGATACAGAATTGGCAAACCTTTTTCTTTGATACTTTTCTGGGAGGGCGTTTTACAGCCTTTTCGTCATTATTTGGTTTATTATTCATATTCTACACCTCGATATTAGAAAGGAAGGGAATCGTCAACGGGCTTCATATCTCCGATTACGGGAGTATCTTCATCACTGGAGCCACGAGTCGATAAGAATTGCACTTCGTCTGCTACAATCTCTGTAACATATCTCTTAGTGCCGTCATTTGCGTCGTAGGAGCGGGTTTGAATGGTACCGCTGATAGCGACTTTACTGCCTTTGCGTAAGAATTTTGCACAGTTCTCGGCTTGAGCTCTCCAGGTGATAATGGTGAAGAAGTCTGTTTCGTTGCCGAAACGGCGAGTTACTGCGATGGAAAATTTGCAAACGGAAAGGTCGTTGCTTGTTTTTGATAATTCAGGATCTCTTGTAAGATTGCCGATAAGTAAAACTTTATTCATATCAGCCTCCTATTTGCGGATTACCATGTGACGAACAACGCCGTCGGTAATTCTTAACTGTCTTTGAATTTCAGCGATTTGTTCTCCGTCAATGTTGAAATCTACAACTACGTAATATCCTTCACGTTGGAAGTTAATTTCGTAAGCAAATTTCTTTTGACCGATCTTGTTTTCGCCAACGATCTCGCCACCGAGGGTGGAGATGAGGTTGGAGAACTTCTCGCACAAAGCAGCCTTTTTCTCGTCTTCGAGAGAGCCGTCTAAGATGTACATCAGTTCGTAAGAATTCATTTTAGCCTCCTTTTGGTCATATTGGCTTTTTTCTTTAAGTCGAAAAAAGCAAGGTTTTCTTTATACTGTGATAATTATAAAACACAATTATACTTTTGTAAAGCGTTTTCAACCAATCTCAAAAAAAGCAATTATGCCAATTTGAGAAAAGTTTAAATAATGAAAGCAAATTCGATTCAAAATGATTTGTCGTTATATGAAAATGGTGTAAAAAATGCATGTACAATATGTCCAAATGTCATACTGACCGGAAGAAATTGGTGTAAATATGTTTAGCACAACATATCAAATGTTATACTGAGCGAAAGAATGTGGTGCAATAAATTGGTAAAGCATTCAAATGATAAAAATGAATGTAAAAAATCGAAAAAAACTACTATGAAAACTGACAATTTATAAAAAGATTTTCATTAAATGTCATACTGAGCGGAAGAAATTGACATCAATTTCTGTAGTCGAACCCCTTGGGGCGATGTGCAACATCGGTATCTTATCCTTATTGAAGGATAAAGGGCTGCTTAAAAAGAATGTTGAAAGTAAGGCGAATGCTTAAAACCGCAAAAAAACATGGCAAATAATACATCTAAATGTCATACTGAGCGAAAAGCGAAGCTTGTAGTCGAACCCCGAAGGGGCGACACTTTAGTGTCGGTATCTAATCCGCATTATTCCAAACGGATGCTCGGATAATACACTACGCCAAGTGCCTTGGCTACAGCCCCTCCGTCTTGTTCCTACGTCACAATCCACCTCCCCTTACACAGGGCAGGCTTTATCTGCGGTTTCTAATTCATTGTAGGGCGGGTGGCTCGTCTCCCGCCGTATCCTTAAAAAAACAACAGACATAAGCGTTAATAATTGCTACTAAAAAAGGAAAAATTACAAGGGAATGCATCCAAATGTCATACTGAGCGAAAGGAATGTGGTGCAATAAATTGGTAAAGCATTCAAATGATAAAAATGAATGTAAAAA
>CAZLNZ010000001.1:0-286346 GCA_964561145.1 uncultured Christensenellaceae bacterium | reverse complement strand
CAAAATAAGCTTAGTAACTGTTTCAAAACTCTATCAACAATATTCAATTAAAAAAATAGCAGTCATTTACTCGACTGCTATCGTTATTTCTTTTGTGTTTGTAAATTTGAATGTTATGCTTTTATCGTGACGGACTACTGCTTGTTCAACTATCAAGAACCAAAGGTTGTCGTTCTGCTACTTAGGGTAATCGTTCTAGCACCTACTGATAAAAGTCACTTGAAAGGCTACATTTTTAATACAAAAACAAATAAAAAATCCACCAGACCATAAAATCTGATGGAAATTCTCTTGAAATATGCCAATTTTGACCTAAAAACACCTAAAAAAGCATAAAAAATAGTCTTGACACCTTTTATTCATTGTATCAAGACTAATCTTTTTAATGTGTTTGCATTACTATTTTGATACAAACGACACCCCTACTTGAAAATTCCGACACCCCAAGGTAAAAAAGCGACACCCCCTAAGTGTTAGAACGATTACTTTTGTAGTGCAGTGTAGTGCTATTAACGATATTTAGGATTATTATTACTTATATATGGGCGTTTTTCTCCGTCGTTAAATTGGCGATTTTCATAATTATACCAAGCATTTGGAAAATATCCATCAGGTAATCTAGATATGTATGATTGACTTTTATTTTTTATTTTCACAATAATATCCGAACGATCAAATCCATTAATTGTTGATAATAATTCAATTATAGGAGACAATAAGTATTCTCCAAGTTTAAAATCAAACATAAAACTATGTTTAATTGTATAGTTATAATCATCTTCTCGAAGACATTTATATTTTAAAGCATCGATGGGACTCAATACGCCAAGATAATTTCTTAGTGGTAAATCCTTATCTACAGATTCCATATCACGAAACACTATAAGTTTTATTTGATATTTTGAATTAATAGCAACCAACGTATTTTGCGCATGTGCTTCTATTCCAAACCCATGATTTATAAGTGCATCAAAATAACAGTCAATAATTGGCCCTAAAATGTCATTAAATGCAAAATCATTGATGTTTTTACCACTACATTCATATAATTGCAACAAAATTGGTTTGTATTTTGGTGCATATAAATCTTTTGAAAACAAAGAAAATGCAGGAATTAAATACAATTCTTTATCATTCAAGCGATGATGGGGATATGCCTCTCTAATAAGATATCCAAATTCATAAAAGCCTCCATCCTTTAGGGGCAAATATGCCACGCGCCCCTTATTTTCTTTTAACACTCCAAATTTTTCATTATATGTTCCACTATCAATGCCATTACACATATCTCTTGTTACTTCATATGCTGATAATAAATGCTGATAATCAAGATTTCTTTTTATACGACCAAGAAATCCCATATAATCAAGTTTAACAAAATAATCTGTACCTAGCAATTTAACAGTCCTTGCGCTAGCAGTTGGTGCAACTTGAACATAGCCAACAATATCAAAATGTTCATGCATATCTTTAAAAATTGCATCATTAAGATTATCAGGATGACAAAAAACACATCTTTCGTCAATAATATCAATATCTTCACCAATTGTTTTTATCTCAATACTCTCGTCAAATCTTAGCACTAAAAGATTAAAATTAGGAGATTTCCCACGTGGTGCAGTATATTTAGATGATGTATATTTTCTATCAAATCCACTTGGAGAACCATTATTTACATATCTTTCCATATAAATGTAAGATCTTTCTTTATCTTTTATAATTCTATCTAATCGCATTTTTATTCTCCGCTTTTTATAATATCTTTTAAACAAACTGTGATTGGCTTCATATTCGCTTGATGACCAGTTGTAACAATTATCATATCCTTTTTAGGAATAATAATTAAATATTGGCCATCCGTTCCATCACAATACGCAACGCCATTTTTACATATCCAAAGATTATAGCCATAAGCATATTTAGGAAGTACTCTTGTCTCATCATACATAGATGGCGTTAAAACATGTGGCTTTAGCATTTCTTCTATCCAATTTTTTGATACAATTTTTTTATTATTATACTCGCCACCACAAAGAATCAATTCACCAATTTTTAATATATCATCAGCATACATGTCAATACCCGTACACCCCATATTATAGCCTTGAGGGCTTTCTTTCCACAAAATAGGCTCAATGTTCATTTGAGAAAATAGATGTTGATTAGCGAAATCGGCTAATTTTTCACCTGTTGCATTTTGAAAAACAACAGATGCAATATACATTGGCGCATTAGAATAAATAAAAAATTCACCTGGCATATGATTAATATGAGCATTCAAAACAACATCCGCATAGTTTTGCCCCTCAATTAATGGTAAATGTTTACTATCAAGCATTTTTTGCTCACAACCAATCGTTAACGTAAGCAAAGTTTTTATTGTCCATTGCTTAATATATTTTACATTTTCATAATTTAATATTTTTTGTGTTTTTACTAAATATGGATATACTGGTTCGTCTAATCCATTAGGGAAAATCCCGTTATCAATTGCAATGCCATAACACAAACATGTAATTGGTTTACTTAAAGAACGAATATTTATCTTTTTTTCTGTTTTAGTAAACACATGTTTAAAAAGAGATTTTCCCTCTTTAATTATTAGTGTATCCATCTTTAAACCGCATTCATTCATTTGCTGCCATGTCTTATCAAACATTTCTTGAGTAATTTTCATTTTTGTTTACCTCGCTTATTATTTTTGATTGTTAGCTTTTCTTTATTATCTCCAAGCCTATTTATTTTTTTATTTATATTAAATACAATAGCAGGAACTACTGTACCAACAGTTACAGGAATCCACATAAAGACATCACTAATTATACTTATTAATTCATCAGGAACATTTAGAGCCAATTGAACGCAAATAGACAAAAGACATGTAATACTAAATCCGGCAATCATACCAGTTATATATAATCGCTTTGATAGACGATTACAATCTACATTCAATTTATTGATTCGAGTTTTTGCTATGGTTAGATCATTTAGACTTGTATTTAAATCATCTATTGTACCATCAAGTGTATGTAAAGCTAAATTAAGTGCATTATAATTCGCAGCAGCGCGACTCTCATCAACAAAGTTTTTTATAAAATCTTTAGACCTATAGCCAGAACATTCATCATATAAACATAAAGCTAACAATGAATTAGCGGTAGTTACAATATTATTTTCCCAATTAAAATATTTAGGCGAATATGCTGTTTTGATTGCAGTAATGCCTCTATCAACTTGTTCTTTAATCTGATTTAAGGTTTTTCTTTCATATGAATCTTTTAAAATGTTTTTTAGAACATTATAATTTTGTAATAAAAAGACTAAAATTGTCCCTGTATTACTTAAACTATCCCATTTACCATTTTGCATTTGCCTAGACAAAAGTTCCTCAATTAAATTTATAATATTTTGTTTGTTTATTGATTTGTTTTTTTCTGAATTATTATACAAAATGATGGCAATTTCTGCATATAAACATAGATCTAAATCTATCATATCATGAAAAGCAGGAAAACTATCGAATACGATGTCATCTAAGAGTGTTAATAGTACTGGATCATTAGAGCGATAGAAAGATCTAATGATAAACATTTTGTTATGAGAGCTTTCTTCTTCATAATATTTATTCAAAAGATATGTTTTAGTTTTCTCATAACATTGGTCATTGTTAGCCCAGTGAAATAGTTCTAAAACTCCGCATGAAGGTGCCAGCACCCCATCATAACTACCATTTGCTTTATAGTGTGATCTGTTTTTATCATCTTTATCAATAATTGCTTCGACGATTTGATTAATAATTGATGTACAACATTCATCCCTTATTAAATAGAGCAATCGTGCCACATCAAAAGTCTTCCAAAAACTATTATCCCACAATCGTTTTCCACGCTTACTGTTTAGCCACGCAAGAACATCCATTTTCTGTTGTTCTATATATGTATTGTTTGAATACTTTACCAAGATTAATTCATCTTCAATATTTCGATAATGGTAGACTTTAGTAAATCTATTGTTTTGCTTTATAATACGCCATGCATCCAAGACTTCATTTTCATAATAGTCTGGTGAAAAAACGACTAATGAATGCCAAGCAGCATTAGCAAGATAGTCCTCCATACTACAATATTCCATATTCCCAATCTTAGCTAATTCTGCTTCTAAAGTCAAAATCTTCATTTCACTATTGTTATAATCATTTTTATGTACAAATGCAGTATGTGGTATACCTCTTGTCAAATAATTAATAATATTTTCCAATAATTCTTCGTGTCCGGCCCAATCTAGCGCCATTGTAGATACAACAATTCTCTCATTTTTTTGAGGAACAGCAACCATTAAAATATTACGCATAGGAATTTTATTGTCAACAAGTACTGGCTGATAGGCAGAATCATATATTGGATGTATAGTATCTCTGTAATAGTGTTTTTGAAAAGAATTATTTTGACATCGCCTATCAATTAGCTCTTCTGTGATTTGATGAGGTAAACAGCAAAGACATTTTTGATTAAGTGTCATTCGTGATTCATTGAATAATGTTATTTGCCCATCACTAGAACTTTCAAAGCTTGGTCTTTCGTCAACAACATATTCATATCTAGATGGCAAAATTGATGAAAGACGCCTTTTGGAAACTTGGTGTGTCGAACAGTCTGTAATAGAATAATATATTTCCCCTTTGCCCGTGTCTTCTATAATTCGCATGAAATCGTCGTTTTTTGCATCAAGTGAAATTTTATATTCATTTTTCTTTTCTTCTAATGTTTGCGGTTGATATTTTTTTTGCGAACATATTAAAAGCCCTTTGCCTTTTTCTATAAAATCCGACAATAATTGTTTGCATTTTTCTTCTCGGAGAACACTATATACATCATCATCACTTGTAGCATTTGTTCCTAAA
Organism: uncultured Christensenellaceae bacterium; assembly: GCA_964561145.1. GTDB lineage: Bacteria > Bacillota > Clostridia > Christensenellales > CAG-1252 > RUG14300. The sequence goes on along the minus strand of CAZLNZ010000001.1, from coordinate 281,446 downwards.
ATTAATGCATCAAAATCTAAAAGATATTTTTCTCCTTGATTAAACAAATCACGAATATTAACTCCCGAGAAACGAGTAAACTCTGCTTTCTCACGTCCTATTTTTGAAAACCGTTTATACATAGAAATAGCATCTACATATCCTGAATGTTGCATCTCAATTCCATTTTGAACAACAGCTATACGGTACATTTTATTTCCTCCTTATAAAATTATAATTTGCTTGATCAATTTATAAAAATAAACATCAGTTCGTTTATCTATTTATTTAAAAAAATAATTTATAATAATTAATTTTTTCTATCAAAACTGCTATTTCCGCTTTTAACCCAAGCATCTAATTCTGAGCGTTTAAATTTCCATTGTTTTCCTATTTTATGTGCTGGAATTCCATTGCCTTTTTTTATCCAATCTCGTATAGTAATCGGCTTAACTCCTAAGTATTCTGCGGCCTCTTCTAAACTCACCCATTTATCATCTAGCATATTAACATCAGCCATTATAATCACCTCATTAGAAATGTTAGTATCATTATAACACAAATAAAAAATTTTTTCAATCGGTTTGGTGATATTTACTAATGGTTTTTTAATGTTTTCAAAAAAGTATAGGGGTGTCGGAATAATCGTTCTAACACCGTTTTTTACCGAGTAATCGTTCTATCACCCCTAGTAATCGTTCTGCTACCTATGGTAATCGTTCTAACACCTACTACAAAAAAGCATTAGAAAGGCTACAATTTTAATACAAAAGCAAATAAAAAATCCACCAGACCGTAAAATCTGATGGAAATTCACTTGAAATATGCTTATTTTAGCCTTAAAACCACTAAAAAAGCATAAAAAAATAGTCTTGACACCTTTTATTCATTGTATCAAGACTAATCATTTTTAATGGTGTGCCCGTCGGGACTCGAACCCGAAACCTTTCGCGTCGGAGGCGAATATTCTATCCAATTGAACTACGGGCACATATACGGTAACAATCTACCGCATTATTATTGATTTATTGCAGATGCTCCGATAATCTCCTCGAGAGGTTTATCGGCGGGAACAACCGATTGTATCTCAATAAAAGGAATGGGATAACCTTCGGGATCAACTCTGTAGGTAATCACACCCGATATATTTGCCCACATTCCGTCAGTATAGTTACACTTATTCTTTTTATTATCACAAATCATGTAAAAATCTTGTATATCCTCTACACAGCAGGTCATACAACGACGTGATATTAAAAAGTACCCCTTAGGCAATGTCGGATTGGACACAAGTTTACCGAACAATTTCAATCTCTTATTGTTGTAGCGGTCAGGACTTTCTTGCATATCAAATAGTAATATCGGAAAATCCTCAGGCTTAGGCTCGATGACAGAAGTAGATAAGGAATAAGGTAGATCGGATTCCAAGGTAACGCTTTGTCCGTTAGAATCAAAAAGTAAGAAATTCAAACTCCGATTCAACATTTGGAGATTTCTCTTTGCATATGTTGCCTCTTTTTCATCATCGCAGTGATACATGATCAGTAAATCACTTTTGGATATTATAGATTGAAACTTTTGACGCATATTGTTAAGATATATCCTAAAGGTAGATGCATCTACTACAGCTATCGTCTGGGCAACATTAATCCAAGAAGGAAGGGAAAAGTTTTCCCACATTGCATTATGCTCTATGTACAATACATCAGGGTCATAAGCTAAAATCTTTTCTTTTAGCCACTCATCTGAAAAGTCTTCCTCATCAACGGTGATATATGATGTATTAGCGGCACTCATTATTGCAGAGTCTATTTCCTCCTCGCCCTCCTCGCATTGAATAATGAGCCCCTTGGCTTTGGCATCGATAAAGGTCTGCTCGGCTATAGCTTCATTCAAAAAATGAGTTTTACCTGCCTCTAAAATTCCACAAATTATAATTGTAGGTACAGCTCTATCCATATTATTTAAACAACCTCTTTATTTCTTCTTCGTGAAGCTTTGATCCGATAACACATATTTTTCCACCAATTTCAGGTGCACCCTCACGAATCTCATAATCACCTGCAACAAAGTCAAAATAGTACCAATTGTTACAATCGCTAGCCTTCACATAGCCTTTAGCACGAAGAACTATGCCATAATCCTCTCCGCTAAGCTTTGATAAAATAGCGTCTAATTCATTGCGAGCATAAGAATAAATCGTTTCAATGCCTATGCTTGAAAATACCTCGTCTGCATCGTGACCATGGTGATGATGATGTTCATGATTGTGTCCGTGGCAGCAATGATGTTCATGCTCGTCGTCTTCATCGTCGTGATGATGAGAATGATGCTCATGCTCTTCTTCGTCTTCATGGTGATGTCCGTGACAACAATGATGTTCGTGTTCCTCTTCGTCATCATGGTGATGATGACAATGACATTCTTCCTCGTGATGTTCTGCTTTCAGTTGTTCGATGAAATCCTTCATAACATTTTCACCCTGTTCAAGAGTTTGCAGAAGTTTTCCACCATCAAGGGATGTTATAGGGGTGGTAATTACCGTGCAATGGGGATTAAGTTCTTTAATACGATTGACGGTATCTTCTATTTTTTCATCGGAAAGTTTGTCAGAACGGCTTACTACGACAGTATTTGCTTGCTTAACTTGATCAATATAGAATTCACCGAAATTCTTTAGATACATCTTGCATTTTCCACCGTCAACTACTGTAGCTACAATATTCAACTCAAGAGGGGCATCCACACCCTCTATAGCTCTTACGATATCAGAAAGTTTGCCGACGCCGGAGGGCTCGATAATAATTCTCTCAGGTGAAAACTTTTCGATTACCTCCTTCATAGATGAAGCAAAGTCGCCAACTAGCGAACAACAAATACAACCGGAATTGATTTCTTTTATTTCAACTCCGGAATTTTTAAGAAATGTACCGTCAATACCGATTTCACCAAATTCGTTTTCAATCAAAACAACCTTTTCTTTAGCCAAATTCGATTCAAATAGCTTTTTAATTAGAGTGGTTTTGCCTGCTCCCAAAAATCCTGAAATAACATCTACTTTTACCATAATAACAATCTCCTTTATGGACTTATCCAAAAAATCACTTTATCTTATCTATTATACCACTCTTTTGCCTTTGGTATATCAAAATTGCAAAAAAGTTTATGGTCATTTTTATTTTCTCCTAAGCACCGTCAAACTTTCCAAATGTGCAGAGTTTGCAAACATGTCATAGGGAGTGATACTTACAACCTCGTATGCCCTTGATAATACCTGCAAATCCCTTGAAAGAGTTGCAGGATTACAGGATATATACACAAGTTTATCAAGATTCACCTTGTTGAGTGCCTCTAAAACCCTTTCGTCACAACCCTTTCTAGGAGGATCCAAAACAACACTTAGCGTCATATCTATTGGTTTAATTCCGATTGCTAATGCTTTATATTTATCAAGTTTATCTTTAGAATAGATTTCTTGCATACTATCAACGGCACCCGCTATGGTCATGTCGCTGTTAGTCAAGGTATCCTTTAAGCCCAACTTAGAAAAGAGCTCATAAAAGTCATCATATACCTGAAGCTCGGTTATCTCGCAAAGTAGTTCCGCACCACTACTTGAAACAAAGCAGAGTCTTTCTCCAACCTTATATTCCTTACGTTTTTCATCAAGGAGCCTTAACTCATACTTTTTCTTTCCTTGCTCGATCAAATCAAAGTACTCGTCCCATATATGAACGACTCTCTCTGCGACTTGTGTCTTACTTGTTCTTATTCTATCGACAAGTTTGGGAAGCTCAATGGCACTATCGCCTAAAATAAACTCAACGTTATTTTCAATTCCGTTATTTTTTGCAAGCTTAATGCCATCTTCAACGGCTTCCTTGACTATCTCTATATTGAACACCTTAGAGCCTTTTTTTGCCAAACAACCGCCAAGAATACCGACGCCGGCATATGCATCGATTACAACCGAAGCTACACCCGATTTAACCTCTTTTTCGACATGGTCATATAGTCTATTTCTGATATAATCGTTGACTTGCAAGAAAGAATAGGGGTTGATGCTTAATGACAATCCTCTGATGTTTATGTCATGCTCGGCTCCGCCAATCAACGAAATATCCCCCTTGATTACAACATTTGTATCAAAGGTATTCTTAACCAAATAAAGTGCGTAGTCGGGAAAAGCCATCTTTAGCGCTTCGTTCAATTCCTTCGTATGCGGTAATTGTCCGTTTGCCACAATAGAAAGGGATAAAAAACCATCCACAAATCTCGCAACCAAATGTCTTAATAACCCTTTTCCGTCTTGATACACTGAAAGATGAAACTTATTTGCGAAATCGAGAATGACGGCGATAAGTTTTTCCGCCCAGCTCTCGTGCAAAAAACACTTTGTTATGCTAACGACCTTATGCGTTCCTTCTTTATAAAAACCGACAGATACTTTTCCGTTAGTTATACCAAAAGGCAAAGCCATTTTATTGCGATACCCGAATTGATTTCCGTACACGATATCTTCTATGATAAAATCGCCTTTGTAGTTCTTTCTTATCGTATTCTCAAAAACCTTTTTCTTGATTCTAAGTTGTTCGGGATAGGATATATGCATCAGGTCGCAACCGCCACAACGTGTAAACCTATTACAGGGGGGATTAACTCTATGCTCTGATGGTATCAAAACTTCCAACAGATCGGCATAAGCAAAACTCTTCTTTACATGCTTAACCTTAGCCTTAACACGCTCCCCTACTAAAGCAAAAGGAACGAAAATAACGAAGGAGTCTAGCCTTGCTATACCCTCTCCGTTAAATCCGTAATCGGCTATTGTCAATTCTAAAATATCGTCTTGCTTCACTTATAATTACAAAAACTATGGCAAGGAGATACCCTCGCCATAGCACCTTAAGGATTTTACTCCTTATCTAGCTTTTGTTGAAATCTCCAACTATCCTCGCACATACGTTTCAAATCGTATTGTGCCTTAAAGCCCAACTCTTTTTCCGCCAACGAAGGATCTGCCCAACACTTGGCAATATCACCGGGACGACGCTCCGTGATTCTATAAGGGAGGGGTCTGCCTAAAACCTCGGAGAAAGCGTTTACCATATCCAATACGCTGTAACCGACGCCTGTACCGAGATTGTAAATGTGAACACCATTATCGGTTGCTTCAAGCTTTTTCAATGCACATAAATGACCCTTTGCCAAATCTACAACGTGGATATAGTCTCTAACACCGGTTCCATCGGGAGTATCATAATCGTTGCCAAATACATTCAAATAAGGTCTGATACCAATTGCCACTTGGGTAATATACGGCATTAGGTTATTGGGGATACCATTAGGATTTTCACCTATTAATCCCGATTCATGTGCTCCGATAGGATTGAAATAACGAAGCAATGCAATATTAAAACTGTTATCGGAAATATACAAGTCCTTCAATATCTCCTCGATAAAGTACTTAGTTTTTCCATACGGATTAGTGCAACCGCCTGTTGGGAAACACTCTTTTATAGGTACAGTTGCAGGATCACCGTAAACCGTTGCGGAAGAGGAGAATATTATATTCTTAACTCCGTATATATTCATAACCTCTAACAAACGAATTGTACCGGTAATGTTATTGTTATAATACTTTAACGGAACCTTAACGCTTTCACCAACCGCTTTTAAACCTGCAAAATGGATAACGGCGTCTATATTATGTTCAGAAAAAACCTTCGCCATTCCGTCAACATCAAGTATATCAACCTTGTAAAAAGCTGGACGAACACCTGTTATTTGTTCAATTTTGTCAACAACGTCCTCTTTACTGTTGCTAAGATTATCAATAATAATCGGCTCATAGCCATTGTTGATAAGTTCGACAACGGTATGACTTCCGATATAGCCTGTTCCACCTGTAACTAAAATTTGCTTCATATAATTCTCCTAAAACAAAAAATCTGACAAATTGCCTAATTACTTTCTACCTGCCTGACACTTTTTGAGCTTAGCAAATCTGGGAAGTCCATCCTCTAAAGGTGCCTTGCTGTCTCCTTGAATTAAAGGAAGGGCATATTTTACATAATCCTCGGTTAAGCCCTTTCCTGCGGGAAGAATCCATTCTTCGGGGATTTTCTTTTCAGTATTTGCCGCCAAAGCTACATCCATTAAAGCGGATTCGCAATGGTAGCCGTTATCATCATTACGGCTCAAGATAACCATCTTATCCGTAACTCCGTCGATTGCTGCCTTTACTGCATAAGCACCGGATGCAAATGCCTCCTCTACGTCAGTTTCACTTGCAAGGTGAGCCGCACAGCGTTGCAACAAACTAAACTCTATGGCTCTAACCTTAATTCCAAGTTCATTCTTGATTATATCAGCCAACATTGATCCTACACCGCCTAATTGCGCATGTCCGAATAAATCTGTTTTGCTTGCTACAAACTCGCCTACATACTTGCCTTCAGCGGTTTTAATGCCTTCGGAAACGACGACCATACATTTATTATTATTTCTTGCACATACCTCCTTGACGGAAGCAACAAATTCATTGACGTCAAAGGGAGTTTCAGGTAAATAAATCAAATCGGGTCCTAATCCCTTGTAAGAAGCAAGCTGTGCCGCAGCCGTCAACCAACCTGCGTTTCTTCCCATAACCTCGAGAACACATACCATACCGGTGTTATATACCGTGGAATCAAGCTTTAACTCCATAATGGAGGTTGCTATATATTTTGCAGCCGAACCGTATCCGGGACAGTGGTCAGTTCCCCACAAGTCGTTATCTATAGTCTTTGGAACACCGATTACGTTACACTCATAACCTGCATTTTGTAAGTACTTGCTAACCTTATTACAGGTGTCCATACTATCGTTTCCGCCATTGTAGAAGAAGTAACGAATGTTGTACTTTTTGAAAACTTCTAAAATACGTTTATAATCGGTTTCATCCACTTCTTGAGCCTTAAGCTTATAACGTACAGAACCTAATGCGGAGCTAGGTGTATTTTTCAACAGCTCTAATTCTCTTATATCCTCTTGTCCGATGTCATAAAAATCCTCGTCGAGAATTCCTTTGATACCATGTGCCGCACCATATACCTTTGTTATTCTGTCGCTATGCTTTAAAGCCTCGATAAAAACACCTGCCGCACTGCTGTTAATTACAGACGAGGGACCACCGGATTGACCGAAAATCATTGCACCAACTAAATTTTTCATATATCCTCCTTGAATTAAGTCTTATAGGCTCAAAATTGTTGCAAGCTTGTATAAAGACTCATTAAACTTGCTAGGCATAGACAAAGCCTCTTCTATACCGAGCTCTATTATTTTATTATTTTTTATTCCGACAACCAAACCACCCTTTCCTTGAGATAGGAGTTCTACTGCTCTTGCACCGAATTGTGCAGCCAATGTTCTGTCCGCCATAGAGGGAGTGCCGCCACGTTGAATGTGCCCTAAAACGCAAGAACGAAAATGCATCTCGGGAGCACGTGTTTTAAACTCGTGAATGACAGATTCTACGCTGCCAACACCCTCGGCAACCATTATTATTGCAGATTGTTTTCCGGCTTTCTTTCCTCTGTTCAACACCTTTACAACATCATCGTAATCAACTGTACGCTCAGGAATCAATATAATCTCAGCTCCTGAAGCAATACCGGCATAGAGTGCAATGTCTCCACAGCTTCTACCCATGACTTGAACGACAACAACTCTTTCGTGTGAACTCATAGTGTCACGCAGTTTATTTACGTTTTCAACAACGGTATTTACAGCAGTATCGAAACCAAGAGTATAATCGGTGTAGGCAAGGTCGTTATCAATAGTTCCGGGAATACCTACACACTTGATGCCGAAATCATTATACAAAGCATTCATACCGCTAAAGCTGCCATCGCCACCAATGACAACCAATCCGTCAATATTACGATTAGCCAAGTTTTCTGCTGCAATTTTTCTTACATTATAATCGGTAAACTCGGGACAGCGTGCAGTCATAAGCATTGTACCGCCACGTTGAACTATACCCGATACGCTACGTTTTGACAGCATATGCATATCATCGTCAACAAGACCTCTGTAACCACGTTCAACTCCGAACACCTCGATATCATTATATCCTGCATAACGTACAACCGCACGTATTGTAGCGTTCATTCCGGGAGCATCTCCGCCCGATGTTAAAACAGCAATTCTCATAATTACTCCTTTGCCCGTAGGGCAACTTTTTTTCGTGTATATTATAACAAAACCTTAAACTAACTGCAACTCTTTAAGCAATCTTTACCTATAAACCGTTACAATTAATTCTTTCTATCCATAAGCTTAACACTGTTTCTTCCGACGAGGGCATAAAGCTCCTCTAAAAGCTCGTCAGAATAGCTTGCCTTATTTGAGAAAATATAGAAATGTCCGTTCATCTTAAAGTACACATCACTACTACCTCTATAGGAGGCTAAAAGTCTTTCAACGGTATTTGCATAGGACTGAGAAGAAACTTCTACTAGCAATATCTTGTTGGTGAAATCCGTCTTGGGTCCAATGCTCTTTTGCTGTGCTCCATTCTGAGCAGTAGCATTGTTGTTCACAACCCAGTCAGTCAAGGAGGAAACAACCAAGGAGTAGACACCGTCACGATAGTTAAGTCGACCTGTCACCAAAACGATGTTATTCTTGACCATTGCTTGCTTTACGGCTTGATATTGTCCTGCATAGCACACCAAATCAACTTGATAATCCAAATCTTCAAGAATGCCTACGCACATCTCATTTCCGCGTCTATCCGTTCTCTTTACCGCATCGGCAATACGTCCTCCGACCTTTACGGTTTGTCCGTCATATTTGCCGAAATCACCCATGGCCGCAGCCATCTCGTCCGAATCACCCGAGTGTTCCTCTCTCAACTGCTCAAGCTTAAAGGGAATATTCTTGTACGCTTCTCTATAATCATCAAGGGGATGCCCTGACATATACACACAAAGAAGTTTCTTTTCCGCAGATAAGAGATAGCCTTTCTCAAACTCTTCACATTCTTTGATAAGCTCTTCATTGCTTCCGCCGTCATCCTCCAAGAATCCGTCAAAGAGTGACAGCTGCCCTTGTGCCTTGTGCTTTCTGTCCTGAATAATACCGGCGGTAATTTGATCATAATATCGCATTAAAGCTGCTCTGGTATGCCCGAAACAATCACACGCTCCACCCATAATCAGGGACTCGATAGTCGTTTTGTTTAGCATTATCTCTTGTCTTTCAAGGAGGTTACTAAAGGAGGTATACGGACCATTTTTCTCACGTTCTTCTACGATCTTCTCCGATGCCTCATAACCGGTGCCCTTTATTACGGACAAGCCATATCTTACTGTTTTACTATCCGTCGAAAAGAGAGTTTTACTCTTATTTACATCGGGTGGCAACACAGGAATACCATGATCTCTAAGGTAGCCGATATACTTCTCTACATCATCGCTAACCTTAGTACGGTTATTCAATACACCCGTTATAAATTCAGGCATATAATACTTTTTCATATATGCGGTTTCATAGGATAATACCGCATAAGCCGCTGCATGCGATTTATTAAAAGCGTACCTCGCAAAGCTTGTCATATCATCAAAAAGCTTTAATGCGACCTCTTTGCTCATTCCCCTTGCTATCGCTCCCTCAACAGGAGAATTCTTTCCGTCTCCCGGTTGACCGTATAGGAAAATGCTACGCTGTTCCATCATTGCCTTTTGTTTTTTCTTACTCATTATACGACGCAAAATGTCCGCTCTACCGAAGGAATAACCTCCTATTTCACGAACTATCTGCATAACCTGCTCTTGATAAACTATGACTCCGTACGTGTTATCTAAAATCGGTTTCAGTCTCGGATCGACATAGGTTATCTGGTCGGGATTCTTTTTGTTTGCAACATACGTCGGAATTGAATCCATGGGACCGGGACGATATAAAGAGATACCTGCAATAATGTCCTCCATTCCGCTTGGAGCCAAATCTCGCATAAACTGCTTCATTCCGCCCGATTCAAGTTGAAATACCGCATCGGTTTCACCACTGGAAATTAATTGATAAACAGCAGGATCCTCGTATCCTAGCTTGGAAAAATCAACATCTATTCCTCTGTTTTCCAGAATGTACTGCTTTGTATACTTCAAATCGGTAAGGTTGGTTAAGCCTAAGAAGTCCATCTTCAACAAGCCTAGTTCCTCAACCTGATCCTTGGGATATTGAGTTGTTACGATTCCATCGTTGTGCTGTAGAGGTATGTGCAAACTGACGTCATCACGACAGATAACGACTCCTGCCGCGTGCATTCCGGTATTTCTCGGAGTGCCTTCCAGCTTTTGCACGAAATCAATGATCATCTTAACGGTAGGATCGGTCTTGTACAGCTCGATAACGTCGTGACTCTTCATTTTATGGTATTTTTCAACATCCTTCGGATCGTTTTCATCATACCAGCCCATTACACCCTTCAAACATAATCCGGGCATTGTAGGAATAGTTTTCGTTATCTTATCAACTTCGGCAGGTGGTACTCTATATGTTCTTGCAACATCCTTTATGGCTTGTTTTGCCGCAAGCGTAGAGAAGGTTATAATCTGGGTTACATTCGATTTTCCGTATTTTTGAGTTACATACTCTATAACTTTACTTCTCCCGACAGAACAAAAGTCTATATCGAAGTCGGGCATAGATACACGTTCTTTGTTCAAGAACCTTTCAAAAATTAAATGATATCTCAAGGGATCAACATTGGTTATTCCTATCGAATAAGCAACAATACTGCCTACACCAGAACCACGCCCTGCACCGACGGGAATATCGTTTTCTCTTGCAAAACGAATAAAGTCCCAAACAATAAGGAAGTATTCGACATAACCCATGTCAATTATTACCGAAAGTTCGTAATTTGCCCTTTCAAGTATCTCATCCGTAACATTCTTATATCTCTTATACAGATTCGAGATTGTCATACTCCTTAAGAATTCAGCAGGAGTCTGTCCGTTACCCGGGTCAAATGGCGGCAACAGCTGCTTCTTTTCAGGCATAGGAAGGTCTATTTTATTCATTACCTCCAGGGTATTATCCAATGCTTCAAGCTGTTCGGGGAAAAGCTCCGCCATCTCGTCATAGGACTTCAAATAAAATTCATCGTTAGGAAACCTTAACCTCTTTTCCTCGTCGACATAAGAGGCTGTTTGAATACACAAAAGTACGTCGTGACTTTGTGCATCCTCCTTATATATGTAATGTGCATCGTTTGTAGCAACAAGCTTTATACCAAGCTCTCTTGACAATCTGATTATTCCAATGTTGGCAAGTTGTTCGAGATTTCTTCCATCCTCGACAAAACGGTGATTTTGAATTTCTAAATAAAAATCTTCACCGAACATTTCCTTGAAGCGTATGGCATATGCCTTTGCGTCTTCGTACCTTCCGTCAATAATCAGCCTAGGAATTCTTCCTGCGATACAAGCAGAAAGACAAATCAATCCCTCTTTATATTTTTCTAAACAATCCAAGTCGATTCTTGCCCATTTTGAATAAAAGCCCTCAAGCCATGCTAAGGTGTTGAGCTTCATAAGATTATGATATCCTACATCGTTTTTTGCAATCAAAACAAGGTGGTCGTTTTTTCCGCCACGCTCATGCATATTTTCAACCACATAAAACTCGCAACCAATAATAGGTTTGATATACAGATCTCCGTAGATTTTAGGATCTATTTTTTTATCAAAAACGATATCATCTTTGTTAGGCTTAGGCCCTGCATTTTCGGGATCCTCTTTTAGCCGTTTTTCGTATTCCTCGATTGCCTTTTCAAGCTTGATTTTTTTTACAACCGACTCGAATTCATTCTGTGCGGCATGAAAATAATCCATCGCACCATACATGTTGCCATGGTCTGTAATGGCAATTGCCGGCATGTTCATTTTTCTACAGAACGAGAAAATATCCTTGATATGGGCAAGTCCGTCAAGAAGACTGTATTCGGTATGAACGTGCAAGTGCACGAATTGTTTGTTCTTGTTTTCCATTTTTATCTGTATTCCTCTGCTAAATCGGTAATCTTTTTCATTCTGTGAAAGGCGGTGCTCTTGCTAATTCCAAGCATAGCCGCAAGATCGCCTAAAGATGCTTCCTTGTTCCTTTCTCTAACCTCGGCAAGCCGTATGCAAACGCTTGGCAATAATCCCAGTTTACCTTTCTCTCTAAGGGTAACTATTGCCCAATACTGATATGCCGAAGCTGTCAAACTCTTGTCGGTATTTGCCGTTTGAAAATTTGAGGTCCTATTTATATTTGCCCTTTCTTCCTTTTCAACGCAATAGCTACTTAAAGTTAAAGCGGCTGAATTCGCACCGCAAAGCGCAAGAAATCTATAGAGCGCTTCATTTCTGAATACGAGCCTTCCGTCATCTGTTTCACTAGACTTGAGTTCGTATCCTTCGATCATATCCTTTATAAATCTGCAAGAATCTTCATCGGGTAAGACAAGTTCAAGCTTATAATCTCCGTAATAGGTAAATCTTCCGCAATCGATTGCAACGGCGGTTAAGAATGCCTTTCTTATTCCGTCCGATACCTTGTTCCCGACCGGAGCAAAGATATACTCGCCATCCCGCTTTTGTTTTAAAATTCCAACCTCTTCGAGAATTCTCACTCCTACGAATTGAGGAATTGCACATTCTATCCTTTGGTTTTTCCTCCCGTCACTGGGCTTTACTATATCTAATTCGGGGTGATAATCAAATAAGGTTTGGACACATTGGCAAAAAAGCATTGCGGAATATGTGTTTCTAAAGGTAAAAAAGCAAGATAAGCCCTTATTTGTTTTACTTATCTCTCCGCATACGTGGAAAAAACCCTTAAGGTAACCTTCAGCCTCCTTTGCCGATACGGTCGCCTTATTAAGCATTTCTTCCTTTATTTCTTCATCCTTTAGTATTCTCTCTTCACTCATCTCAAGCTATCCTTTATTAATTTAACCTCATTCTCTAATACAATACCGTAATTTTCGTAAACTTTGTTTTTAGCCTGTTCAAGCAATCTCAAATAATCCCGTGAAGTCGCACCTCCTAGGTTAACAATGAAATTGCAATGAACTCCGCTTATTTGCGCGTTCCCTATCCTTGCACCCTTGAGTCCAACACCTTGGATATATACCGCCGGACTAACCCCGTTAACTCGTTTAAAAACACTTCCCAACGACGGGGCATTAGGTTGAGTGTTTCTTCTATAAGCGAGGTTATCCCTCATTCGTTTCTCGATAAGCTCCTTAGAGCCGCTTTTAAGAGAAAGGACGCACCTCAACACGACACCGTTATGTAGTGAACAGCTTCTATAACGCATTTTTAGCTCGGCCGGAGTTTTTTCAACGAGTTTGCCATTACTATATATGGTAACACTCTCAAGAATTCCTGCCATGTCTTCTCCGAACGCTCCGGCATTTGAACACACGGCACCACCCACGCTTGCGGGTATGCCTACCGCAAACTCCAACCCTTGAAGGGATCTTTTCAGTGCGGCACTTGCAAGAGATGTTAAAGATTCTCCGCAATTGGCGATTATTTTATTGTCCTCAGCCGTTATGCCCTTCATCCGCTTTGTACAGAGAACGACTCCCAGCCCGTTGTCGCTTATCAAGGAATTGCTCCCGTTACCTAACACGTGATACTCATATCCTTCAAGTATTTGCAAAGCAAACACCGCCTCTTCAAGACTTTTAGGATAAATCACATAATCAATAAAGCCGCCGGACATAAAGGTGGACATATTATGTCCGCTAACCTCTGTTTCGATCGATATTCCTTTTTCTAATAATTGCCGTAAAAGCTCTTCGCAAAATAATTTACTCATAAAAGATTATATGCGAAGGGAGAACTTCTATAGCTCATCTCTTGCTATCCTTAAGATTACATCGGCAGCACCGCCTAACGATACATCTTCAAAGACATGTAAACAAGCGGCACGCACCGCCTCCTCCGCATTCGAGGGACAGCAGGAGAGCCCTGCAATTCTAAGCATGGAGAGATCATTAGTAGCATCACCGAAGCAAGCGACCTCTTCTATGTCAATCCCATAATGCTTAGCAAGTCTTTTAACGGCATTGCCCTTTCCCGAACTTGAATCAACTATCTCGATATAAGTCGGAGTTGACATGGAGATGTCAAGATGTGGAAACATTGTTCTTAATTTTTCCAACTTTTGTTGTGCTTCGTCCGGCTCGGTAATTATCAATAGCTTATGGGAACGAAGATTGTTCTTTTGCACATATTCAGAAATCGGTACCCCTGTATATATCGGAGTAATCTCACTAATCCGTGCATACCTTTCAGATACCGGGTTGGGTTTTTGCGTGCACATATCTGTTCCCACATATATTTGAACAATCCAACCCTCTTTATCGCAAAAAGACGTTACTGCAAAGGTATCCTCGTGTGTCAGATCAAAAGAAAAAACCTCTTTTCCGCTGTCAATATTGACACATACTGCTCCTTGCAAGCAAATCATGTCACCGCTTAAACCCAAAGCCCTTGCTCGACCTTCGATAGCGGGTTGCATTCTTCCCGTGGAAAGAACAAAGATGCCCCCCTTTGAAATATATTCTTTTATAGCGCTGACAACAATATCAGGGGTTTTCTCCAACTTATGCGAATATATGGTTTGATCGTAATCGCAGGCAATCATTTTGTACTTCATTACACACCTCTGTTTAAGACAACCGATTCCTCGGCTATTATATATTATCACAAAAAATGCACTCTTTCAAGTGCATTCTAACAATTGAAATAAATAACTTTCCTACAGTAAACCTCAGATACAAAACGTCTTTCGGCTTATGGTATAAAAATCCATCGTTGATATGGAGCTAATTAATATGGAAAGAATATATTAACAACTTTACGATGACGCTAAAACGGCTACTCGTTCTTAAAGTAGTCGAATATTTTTTTTGCTAAACTCTTCCCGACAGCTTTGGCAAGTTCATCTTCACTAGCGTTTTTTATATCGTCGAAGCTCTTAAAATGAGAATACAACTTTTTCACGCACTCCTTGCCCACGCCTTTTATTTCCAGTAGTTTGCTTTCAAGAGTTCTCTTATGACGCAGTGACCTATGATAGGTTATTGCGAAACGGTGTGCCTCATCTCTGATCCTTTGCAATAATCTCAATGCAAAGGAGCTCTTTTCAAGACTAATCTCCCTTCCGTCGGGAAGAACAATCGTTTCTTCTCTTTTGGCAAGTCCGATTATAGGAACGTTATAACCGAGTTCTTCAAGTGCAGATAAAGCATACTCGACCTGTCCGATACCGCCATCGATAACCAACAATGAGGGCATTTTAGAAAAGCTATTATCCTTACCCTCCTCGTATCTTAAAAATCTTCTCGAAAGGGTTTCCTTCATACACACAAAGTCATTGGCACCCTTTACGGTTTTTATCTTAAATCTACGATATTGATCACCCGCTTTCTCTCCACCCTCGAAAACAACCATGGAGCTTACCTTGTCTGTTCCGCTGATGTTGCTTATATCATAACACTCAATGCGATTAATACTTTTAAGTCCCAATATTTCTGCGAGCTGTGCCTCTGCTCCAACGGTCATCTTTTCTCTCCTTGTGGTTAACTCGTTAGAACGGCTCAAATATTCATCTGCGTTTCCGTCTGCCATAATGGCAAGTTGTTTTTTTACACCTGATTTCGGAGTGATAACCTTGGCTTTTCCAAAACGTTTCAGCCCCTCCCTTAATGCTTCATCAATCTCAAAGGAGCAGACTATTTCATCCGCTATCATAGGTCTTGTTTGGTAGTATTGATAAACGAATTGAAAAATTCCATCCTCCTTGTCAAGTGCCTGCGGTAAATAAAACTTTTCCGCTGCAACGACTTTACCGCCACGTACCGAGATTATAGCAATAGCAGAACTTATTCCTCCGAAGGCTACCCCGAAAACGTCAAGATTGTAATCCTTTGGAATGGCAACCACCTGTGAACGAGTCATTTTGTCTAAAAGCTGAAGTCTGTTCTTGTACTCCATAGCACTTTCAAAATCAAGAAGATCGGATGCCGCAAGCATCTTTTGAGTTAACAGTTTCTCGATTTCTCGATAATCTCCTTGTAAAAAGCTGATTACCTTAAGTATCATTTCCTTATACTCGTCTTCACTTATTTCTCCGGTACAAGGAGCCATACACTTTCCAAGTTGATGATATAAACAAGGTCGGTGATTTTTGGGAAAAGTATTTAGAGGTTTTACACAACGCCTAATCGGGAAAGCTGCTTGAAGCAAGTCAATCATTTGCTTCGCGCTAATACCTAACATGTATGGACCGAAATATCTTGCCCCATCCGACTTTAATCTACGAATAACTGAAACGGTAGGATATCTTTCTTTAAGGTCTATCCTCAAAAAGGGATATAGTTTATCATCCTTTAATAGAATATTATAGTGAGGCTTATATTTTTTTATTAAGGTATTTTCAAGCACAAGAGCATCAACCTCGCTATTTGAGATAATATAGTCGAAATCTGCAATCTTATCAACCAAAGCATAGGTTTTTTCGGTTTTAACGCCGGAATTAAAATAACTACGAACTCTGTTTTTGAGATTCCTTGCTTTTCCGACATAAATAACCGTACCTTCCATATCCCTCATTATATATACTCCCGGGGAATCAGGAAGCTCTTTTACCTTTCTCTCTACAACCGCATTCATTTTACCTTTATTCTTGTTCAAGAAGGCGTTCTACAGTCTCTTTAGCAATTGTCAACCCTGCTACAGCCGGAGGAAAAATTATCGATGACGGAACCCTTTTGCCGCTATCCGGTACAGTTATATTGCCACATTCCGTAGAATATACCACAGTCAATAAGTCCGTGTTATTGTTTTTCAAATTTCTACGCATAACCTTTGCAAGCCTATCCCCCTCTGTTTTTTCAATTTTACCGACTTTAAAGGCTGTACCCCGCTTTCCACCGGTACCCATAGAGGATATTATTCTCACTCCCTGTTCTTGTGAATAACAAATAAGATCTGTCTTATCCGCTACTGAGTCGATAGCATCTACAACTATATCAAAGCGGGATAAATCAAACAAATGCCGATTTTCCTTTGAATATCTTTGCGTGATGCCGATAACGTTGCATTCGGGATTAATGTCCCTCACACGATCAACCCACAAGTCGGTCTTGTTTTGCCCGATGGTGGAATGCAGTGCTATAAGTTGTCTGTTTATGTTGCTCTCCTTAACTACATCGTCATCGACCAAGACAAGAGAACCGACACCCGAGCGACAAAGAGCCTCGACAACGTATCCGCCTACGCCACCTAATCCAAATACTATAACCTTGGAGCGAGCAAGCTTTTCCAGCCCCTCTTCTCCTATTAACGGGATCAATCTATAAAAGGTTTCCATAACTATCTCCAAGGCTATTATACCACATCAACATCCTTATTGCAATTGCGAATAAGTGAGATTTTGTTTCCCTTCGACAAAGCAAGACAGCTTTTTACCATCAAAGACGAAATAATTCATCGTGTATGCTTTATTATTGAGAATATCACGAAAAAGGAAGTACTTAATATGAACAAATCACCGATAAAAGCAATGGCAAGAGTAGCGAAACTGAGAATGCTCGACGGTTATCGAGAACCAATCCTTGATAGAGCACTACTACCTAGTGTCGCCAAAGAAGAAAGAAGAGTCTATGAACTCGCCGTAGACATTCTCAATTCAGACCATGTCGTATTAAACCCACTCGGTCTATTAATAGAAAGAAACGTTTACGATAGACTTTCGTCAATAGAAAAGGAACGATATGTTTTAAAGCTATCTGAGCTATACATAAGAATGACAAAAAAGTATCTTGATTCTCAAAAAAAGCAATAAAAAATTTTAGTTAGCATTGACATCGGTCTTTTTAATTGTTAAAATATATTAGTAAAAACTAATAAAAGCTGATTTCAAAAGCATATTTCGGAGGTTCTTTATAATGATTAACTTGTTTTCCGCCCTTTTGCCTATTCTTGCAAGCCTTTCCGATTTCTTCAATAAAAAAGTCGAACTCGGAAGTATGACGTTTAAGATTTGGCAATTTATCGTCATAGGCATTGCCGCTGTAGTGCTAATAATCTTAGTCATTGCTCTCGCAATTGAAAACTCGAAGCTTAGAAAGCTTAAAGCCGAAAAAGAAAACCTTATTGAAAGTGATGAAACCTCCGTTGCCGCAGAAGTTGCAGCCGACTCTTGTGAAAGTTCGGCAGAGGAAAAATCCGAAGAACCCGCACCGGTTCTTAATGCCCAGAACGAAAGTGTTCTTGACAAAGAACAAGACGTCAAGGAGCAAGTCGAGGATACACAAATAGCAAGAGAAGAGCCAATACAAGAGGAAGAGGTTTCTGTTGAGGAACCTATTGAAGAAGAGCCTGTTGAAGAGCAATCAGATGAAGAGGCTCCCATCCGAGAGGAGTCCGCTTCCGAGGAGTCAAATAACGAACCAATTGAGGATAATACAATCCTTCAAAATACACAAGAGGAGAATGAACAAATGAAAGCTGAAGAAAAAGAAAATGTAGTAAATGAACCCATTGAAAACAATGTACCTCAAGAAGAAGCTGAAAAGGGTGCTATCGGAAAATACACTATTCAGTTAAGCCTCCAAGGTTATTGCTTTACTCTCTCTGCCAATAACGGACAAATTTTGTATGAAAGCTTTGGGTACACCTCCGTTGAGGGGGCGGCAATAGGTATCGATACCTTCAAAAAGACCGTTGCAGCAGGAAAATTCCATGTGAGCGGTGATAAGTATGGAAGATACAGATTCATTCTCAACAAGAGATATCAAGGTCCAAACTACCCCTCAAAGATTGCTTGCGAAAAAGCCATCAAGTCCGTTCAAAGATTTGCAAACAACAGTAAAATCGTTATAGTAGATCCTACAGAAGAAGAGCTTCAACAATACAATGAAGTTGTTCAAGAAAGCAAAAAGGATAAAGACGTTGATTGGGAAGCTCTCAATCAAGAATACGCTCTTCTTCCTCGTCTCGGAAGCTTTGAAATTTCTGTAAATGAGGACGGTGCTTATCAATTCTGTCTAATTGCAAACAACAAGCAAATTCTTTACACAAGTGTTTTATATGCCAACCTAATCACCGTTAAAAAAGGCATCGAGAACTTCAGAAAAGCCGTTTGTCTCGGTACCTTCTTTGTTGAAATGGATAAATATAAGAGATACCGCTTTATTCTTCGTGTATCAAACACTGTAACCTATGTCGGTGAGTCCTACACCACAAAAGCTTCTGCGTTAAGTAGCATCGAATCTGTTAAAAACTTTGTCAAAACTGCTCGTATTGTTCTAGTTAAGAACGGCGAAGACGGCGAAGAAGAAGTGTAATAATCAAAATACAATGTAACACCTATAGTACAAAACCCTAGGCACAACGCCTAGGGTTTTTGTGTTCAGAGCAAGGGCATAGCAATGCGCTTTACTACTTTTTATATCAAACTACTTATCATTCGACAAATTTCATATTACATTTTGTAATTTTGCAATTAGTGCCGTAAAATGTAATAAAATAGAAAACGTCTTTACAACACTTATAGAGAGGTTACTCCGCCACTACTACCAAAGCCACCCTCTCCTCTTTTGGTTTCATCTAGATTATCGGCAGGAATAAATCTCGGAGTAAGATAGGGTACTATGACAAGTTGTGCAATGCGATCACCATATGAAACATATCTCATTTCCTTTGACTGATTATAAAGAGCAACTATAAGCTCCCCTCTGTAATCACTATCTATTACACCGACCTTATTTGCGGGAGCCAAGCCCTGTTTGGTTGCCAAGCCGCTTCTGGCACAAATCAAACCAACAAAACCATTTGGAATTGCCACTGCAACACCCGTATGAACAAATACCGTTTGTGCGGGACTTATTGAAATAGTGCCATCGCATAATGCATGAAGATCCGCACCGGCAGACCCGTCTGTAGCAATATACGGGGCTACTGCCCTACTATCTAAAAGCTTAAAAAAAACATCGTTATTCATTGTATACCTCTTGAAAGTATTATACCATAAAGGACCGCTTATTACAAGTCTATTGATAAAGTGACAATTCGCTTTCTTATTTGTCAATCAATACTAAAAAATAACAATTTAATTAGATGATACTACTCTGACACCGATATATCTGTTATTTTGTCATTATCACACTCGAAGGTAACTATTCTATCACCGTATAAGAATTCTTTGTCGTTTAAAGGAATTACATCGTCACCCGTACCCAGAAAG
Organism: uncultured Christensenellaceae bacterium; assembly: GCA_964561145.1. Taxonomy (GTDB): domain Bacteria; phylum Bacillota; class Clostridia; order Christensenellales; family CAG-1252; genus RUG14300. The sequence goes on along the minus strand of CAZLNZ010000001.1, from coordinate 261,163 downwards.
TCTATAATATCGCTAAAATTCTCTTTCATATCCTCTGATAATAGTTTTTTCGCATAATCATAATCCTCTGCGTTCATTCCTTGAAGAAAGGATAACTTCATCTGTGCAGGCGTGCTCACGTGCACATCCTCACACTCGAACACTTTTTCAAAAGGAATAATACCTTCGTCATTAAATCCGATTATAACTCTTTTTCTGCGGTTAACAATATCATTGTATTTTATCGTATATGTGAGATTCTCATCAAAGGAATAATCGTCACACAACGTGTCAAGGATAACCTTTAAAGACATGACATTCATCACTACAATTCTTGTTCTGTCGTCATTTTTTGCAAATAGCAATATGTTATTGCAAAAAATGTCGCAGGCTAGTCTTGCCTCTTTTATATTACACTCCAAGGGATAATTCACGAAGTTACTTTTATAATCAACACATAGTACTGCATGTCTATCACTATAAAGCGTCGCCAAAACTTCCTCTCCTTCCTTCGTAAAGCTTTCTTGCCATATTCGATCCACTCTTTTCTCTCGCTTTAAATAATAATCATGTTCTCCCTTCATTACCACGCAACCTCGTGAAAAAGGAACACCGTTCTTAAAATATAAACTTGTTAAAAGAGGATCACTATCCCCTCCCAATAAAAGAAGTTCGACCCTTTCACCCTCTATAAGGTCATACGCGTTCCGTGCCACTCCGTTTATTAATGCCGTACATAAAAAATGAATTTTCGCCATTATTCATATATATTGAATTCGACTTGCAAAATATGATGAATAAAAGAAAAATATGTCCACCGAATGCTACTTTTCCCTCTTGTTTGATTGTGTGTCGGTTGATTCTTCGGTTAAACTTACAGCCCCTTCTTCCTCGTCATTTGAAAAGCTATCACTTTCAATAGGAGTATTATGTTTTGATTTTATCCTTTCAATAATCAAAGGTGTACACTGCTCGCCGACAATTGCTATTATCAACAAAACCATTCCTATAATCATCATTAGAGTGAAGGAATCATTATTAAGAACTATGCCGCCAAGAGCACCGAAAAGAGATTCCGAGGACATTATTAAACCACTTATCGTTACGGATAAATGCTTTTGGCATTCCCCTTGTATGAGTATACACATAAGAGTACAAACCAGTCCTAAGAATAATACTCTCCAAAGCAGAGAAAAATCCGTGAACATATATGTCGGGAAACTCCCCTCTAAAGGTGCAAAGGCAAAACATATGACTGTACCTACTACAAACTGCATTACCGTCAAAAATCTAGGACTTGTCTTTTTGGAAAACTCACTCAATAAAACCATTTGAATACCCAAACAAAGACCGCTGAGCAAAGTAAAAATATCCCCGATATTAATCTCATCAAAGGAATCAATACAAATAAATCCTATACCCACAAAGGCAATTATCGCAAATAATATACTCGTTATCTTAGGCTTACGCTTGAATAACAACCAAGCAATAAATGGTATAAATATGGTATAGCTAGCCGTAATCAGTGAATTCTTACTAGCAGTCGTATACTTAGCTCCGTATGCCTGAAACAAATATGCTGCTGTTATTGCAAGTCCGACAAGCAATCCCCTCAGATAGTCTCCCTTTGTTGCCGTTAAAAAGCTTTTAAAAAAAATAATAACTAATGGTAATGCCGCAATGCCAAATCTGAAAGCAAGAACATATAAGGGAGCGGCGGCTGATACAGCATCCTTCATAACAACAAAACCTACACCCCATACAAATGAGATGAATACCAGTCCGAGTATAGAAAGTGAAGATTTTGTCTTGTTACCTAAATGATGTCCTGCCATAATTATATATTATATCATCGTAAAGAAAAATAAACAACCCCTTCTTTATTTTTAATACCCTTTACGCAAAGTTTTGTTGATTATTAATATATCTAAAAGGCTTTTTTCTTCGATTAAAACAACCTTCTATCATAAAGCCACCATATATAGAAGAAATAAAAGCAATATTGACAATACAAGGTCTGTATGATAAAATATTATATATTTTATTACTCGGAGGGTGGTATGCCTGAACAAAATGAAATAAGAACACGTTGGTACAAGGACGCCGTTGTTTATCAAATATACCCTAGAAGCTTTTATGACGGAAATGGTGACGGTATCGGAGATATAAGGGGTATTATCGAAAAGCTCGATTACCTACAGAAATTGGGAATAACTGCAGTATGGCTTTCACCCTGCTATAAATCACCAAACGCCGATAACGGCTACGATATCAGCGATTATCGGGATATCATGGACGAATTCGGAACACTGGAAGATTGGAAAGAAATGATCAAGGGACTTCATGATAGAGGAATAAAACTTATTATGGACCTTGTAGTAAATCATACCTCAGACGAACACAAGTGGTTCTTAGAGAGCAAAAAAAGCAAGGACAATCCGTATAGAGATTACTATATTTGGAGAAAGGGACGTGGTAAACACGGAAAACGTCCACCAAATAACTGGACAAGTAGATTCGGTGGTCCTGCTTGGAAATACGACGAAACAACCAAAGAGTGGTATATGCACCTATGGGCAGAAAAACAACCCGATCTCAACTGGGACAATCCCAAAGTTCGAGAGGAAGTTCAAGCAATAGTTCAGTACTGGCTCGACCTAGGTGTAGATGGTTTTAGATGTGATGTAATCACATATATAAGCAAAAGAATCAACGATGATGGGACTATTCCCGATGGAAAATTCAATCCCATTGCTTGCGGCGACGAGCATTTTTGTCATGGTCCGCACATTCACGAATATCTGCATGAACTGAATGAAAAAGTTCTTTCTCGTTATGACTGTATGACGGTGGGAGAGGCAGCAAACGTTACTCTCGAAGAAGGCTTAAAGTATACCGATGAAGCAAGAAATGAGTTGGACACAATCTTTTTCTTTGACCATGTAGAATCGGATATGAAAATGCAAGTAATACCCTCAAGATTCAGCCTTGTAAAACTGAAAAGTATCTTTACAAAATGGCAAAAGGGAATGTTTGGCAAGGGGTGGATAGCCCTCTACTACGAGAACCATGACCAGCCTAGAAGTCTTGGTCGCTTTACGGGAAAATTCGGAGAGCATAGAAAAGAAGCAGCAAAAATGCTTGCTATTTCCCTTCATATGCAACAAGGAACTCCTTACGTATATCAAGGTCAAGAAATAGGTATGCTTAATTTCAAGTTCAAAAGCGTAAAGCAAATGAACGATAAGCTTGCATTGAATATCTGGAAAATGGTAAGATTTATTCCGATTGTGAGGCACCTTTTTATTCCTATAATGAACAGACGTTCTCGAGACCATGGAAGAATGCCAATGCAATGGTCTGCCGCTCCCAATGCGGGCTTTACCGAAGCAAAACCTTGGTATGCACCGAACCCAAACTACTCAGAAATCAATGTTGAAGAAAGTATTGCCGAAGAAAACGGAATTTTCAGGTTCTACCAAAAACTTATTGAACTAAGAAAAAGAGATGATACACGCCATATCATTAGAAACGGAACCTATAAAGAATATTATCATAAGGATAAGAATCTTTATGTTTTCGAAAGAAGCTATCAAGGTGAAAAACTATTCATTATTTGCAATTTCAAGAATAAATCTGTAGACTTCAAAATACCAAAAGAAATTGCTTTTAATGATTGTAAGCTAATCATCTCTAACTACGAAGACACTCTTCCTCTATCCACTATGACACTACGCCCCTATGAGAGTGTGGTTTATAAGCTCAAGTAAGCAATAAACATTTCAATAAAAATACTTTTATCAAAAAAAACAACTAAGGCCGATTTGAAAGGCGATAGTTGTTTTTTATTTAGAACTAAGGGAGCACACCAATACTAGTGCATTACTTCAACTTGAAGATTTAGATACCGAAATCAAGGTATTACTCCGTAAGGGGTTTGATGTTATAGTATTACCTATAGTGCCCCTTTGTTAGTACAATAATACGGATGAGATACCGACACAAATGCGTCGTGCAGTTAGAGTTCGACTACAGACTTTCTCCTTTCGCTCGGTATAACATCTATGGATATCTTTTACAAAAATGTTTAGATTTTCAGTAAAAGATTTTGACGCTTTTCCATTTGATTTTGTCATTGGAATACTTGGTTGATTTACCGAACCACATTTCTACATACATTAAGTTTTTCTCTAAAGTTGACAGCATTGCTATTCTACGGGCTGAGTAGTAAATGTGGGGGCAAGTTTATCGGAATTCATTGTTTTAAAAGCGTGTTTCAATCCTACAAGAATCGATGGACAAGCTACTGCAGATATTCCCAATTCAATTGGATAATTGACAGATAACGTGGTAATCAAAATAGGCAACCCAATAACCGTTCCCTTTATGGTTTCGCCACCATGAAAGGCAAATACCAAGCTCATTACCAATGCAGTATTTGTCGTCACAGCAACAATTGCACTTATCGTTGAACTGACCACGATTGACATATGATTCGCCTTTTTTTCGTCAAATTGTTTCTTCTTTTTTGCATATGCAATATTGAACAGTTTCCTCATCCCAACATAGGAAAAATAACAGGTAATAGGAACTATAACTCTTGGTACGACTGAAATAAGGGGATTTTGAAATGCAACGGCCAACAACTCCCCCGCTCCCGTTGTGTAGGATGAAATCAGACTTGCTATACCAAAAGCTAAGCCCATAAATAAACCCATCCATATTCCCACATGTTGACATGCAATAATGACGGCAATAATAGCCACAACGGCTAAATTAACAACTCCGAACACGCTCATCGGAATTAGCATGAAAACGAGTATCAGTGCTAAAAGTATTCCGGCAGTTGCGATAAAAGCTACTTTATCCTTTACATTCTTTTTTGTACCCATATATCCCTCTTCTATATTTTTATTAGTTCAATTTGGCTCTCATCTCATCGATAGCAAACATATCATCTATTTGACAATCTTTTTTGTAATACGAAAAATATGTTCTATAATCAAGAGTTGCGGTTAGGTTAACTATTTTTTTACCGGACCAAACATCAACAGATTGAAAAAACTTATAGTATCCCGAATCCCATATTTCAATATGCTCATGCACGGACTCATATTTTGCATCCTCAACATTCGCCTCCAATCCCTTAATCGGTTCATCGTAGGTCGAACGCTCGGATAAATCTACATCAAAATCTAAGGAATAATATCCCTCTTCGTCATTATGTGAAATGGTCACATTTTGCACTGTATTCCTATTGATAACAAAAGAGGTTTGATAATAAACATAATCCTGTTCTCTTGTAAAGGAAGGTGCTTCCGTTATCTCACCGTCCGTTCCACTTGATAAATCTGCTGCATATATATAAACGCCGTTATCGTCAACAGTACAGCTACAATCGTCGCCCCCGTTCCAAACAATGCTTTTGTTCAAGGTAGCATTTGAGTATGTAATGTTCATATAGTTAGGAGCTAAAGAATTGCCGTCTTGCTGACACTCGATATAATACATTTCATTGCCATTTATAACGGTACAATTATATTGCTTTGGCTTTACTGAAATCGAGATAAAACCGATCTTCGCATCCGTTGTAACGTCGGCATATACCTTTTGTTGTCTATACTTCAGATTTTTCATAAGCCGATTTGCATTTGTATATAAATTCTCGGCAAGAATTTTCAAGTTCTCTTGATCGTCGGCGTCAGGGATAACCATCCAGTCCTTAGATGCTAAGCTTTCACTTTTATCCATATCGGTTTCCAAGCTATCATCCAGCACGCCACCATTAAGCTTATCGGAATCGAACTCGTGTTCGTTTTTGTTACAAGCTAAAAAGGTTGTGGTAGTCATTGCCAATATCATTACTATTGCAACGATTGTAATTAGTTTTTTCATATATCATCCTCCAAGACTCCGAGGAAATGTTATTCCTCGCAATCCGTTTCTTTTGTATCCGAAGGCTCGGCTTTTTCAATTGCGTTTAATTTCTCAACTATCAGTTCGTTGTCAATCTCTCTTTCTGCAGCATTTGACACTCGTCTTCTACGTACAAGTATCAATGATAATGCACAGATCGTACCTATTACAATTACTATAGCGACAACGCATAGAACAAATACAATGGTCTGATTCTTAATAAACGATACGAATTTTTCTGCACGAGTATAATTAATACTTACCTCATCGCTAAAGGAATTATCCACTCCTGCGGTACTCAACGAACTGTCACGTAAAACTTTCAAAATCTCACTTTCCGGTGCTTCCCATACTCCGAGATTGTTGACTAAGGTTGAAAGGCTGTAGATGCACTGTTCGCCCTCACTGTAAGAAATTACGCTAAACATAACTTTTATGTTATCGCTTATAGCAAAACTCTCGTTCGATGCAACCGTAACCTCGTTAATAAACTCGTAAATCTCTATTTCCTCGTCTTCATCAAAAGCATCGAATGCCTTCAGCTTAAAGCTTATATTGACAATTCCGCTTCCGCTTTGTGACTCTAAAACAAAGTCAGAGGCTACAAAAATTACTGATGCGACAGTAAAGCTTCCTTTTCCTTCAATCTTAATATTGCTATCCGAACTACGCAAAGCAACCGTATTTATGTCAACCGCACTCGTATTATCCGAGAATGCGAATTGGACGGAACTTCCCATCGGGAATTGATCAAAGCTCTTGTATGCAAGTCTTAAGTTCTTAACCAACCAGTCACTCTGTCCCTTGTCAGTCATTTCAGCAACGTTGTCTGCGGCATACATTTCTCCTAAATATCCTGTAAGTTCCTCTTTTAGTGAGAAGTGATAAACCAACTTCATATTTCCGAAGTATGCATCGTCGGGTTCTATGAAACATTCGCTTTCGTCATAATAGCCTACACTACCCAAAATCGGAATTTTTACTGCTTTTATAGTATATTTGCCATCGTAAATTTTGTCAATAACATAATTCGAGGCAAGATATCCGTACTGCGTTTCAGAATATGCAGATTTTGTTTGTAGTTTCAATCCAATCGGTCTAAAGGAATATGCACCGACATCTGCTTGTATGACTCCGCTGTAGTCCTGTGCAACAACCTCGAGATATTTTGAATCCCTAGAAGTAAGTCCGTCAACCGTGAACAATTCTCTGTTATCAAAACTCATTATCTTTGTGGTATCGTATGCTCTTTCATAATCAATGGTAGTAACAACAAGTTTTCTAGGCAATATCGTATATGAAGAGTTGTTTTCATCTAATACGAACTTAATAGAATCCGCAACCTGCTCATTAACTGCGGAATACGTAAAATCACAAGTATATGTTCCTACATTTTGGATTTCATCACCGAAGTAGCCGAGCTTAATAGTTATTCCTAATTCAGCAAGTTTTTCGTTTGTGCCTTTTTCCTTGTGACCACCAAGGATTTCCGATATTCTGTTTAAAACCTCGTCGGAGACATTAATATAGTACTTCATAATAGATAAATCATCACCGTAATAATAGTTGTTTCCGCTATGCTGTACCTTAATTTCTCTCTGCCTAATCGTGTACGTCGGGGCTTTTCCATCTACGAAATCAATATCGTAGTAATGCGATACATCGTCTCCATTAGAGTTTTGAACTCCGATATTCAATGTATAAGTTCCAACAGTTTCACCGACCATACGGCTTACATTAAAGAGGTCTCCTTTGACAAGTCCGGAATTAACAGCCCTTGCACTGCGTTGATAATCTCCTTCTGCTGCCGCAAATACCTTTCCGCTTACACCTGTATACATTACAGAGATGCTTCTGGGTATTATCTTCAGCACCTTGTCCTGCTTAATCAGATACTCAATTCTGTTTTCTTTATCATAAACAGACTGTATATCATCGTTTGCAAGTTCAAACAGCTGGTTGTCGGCAGTAAAGCGTACTATAAGCCCGTATCCTCTGAGTGTATCTTCGCCATTAAACAGAGGAACAGGGAGGTCAAAGACAGTCTCTTTATTACCCTCTGTCTTATATACACCGTCAATAGTTATATCCACATAGAAATATGTCTTTACAAAGCTCTGATAATCAAGAGTTACTCCGAAAGTGTGCTTAAAGGCTTCATAATCATCTTCATCGATTATGATATTATCCTTTGAAATATTGCCCTCGTCAAGCTTAGGATAAAGCTTGTAATCGACATTTCCGATCTTATCGCCGTATTGGCGATCAACATTCTCAATGACCACATTAACACTCGACTTAACAACACGGAATCGTGCTCCTGTGCCCTCTATTTTCGGGTTGTAGTTAGATAATGCATCCGTTAAGACAGAAATCGAATAATCGCCCGGCTGCTTTATCTTATATACATAGGTAGCCTCACCATTTTCATTGTAAAGAACGTTATCCCCTTCGATAACAAGCAGCCTTGCATTTTTTACAGTGTCCTCGTCTGAGCCTTGAATTCCGCTAAACTTATAGCAAGCATTAAAGTACTCATCGATGTTAAAGGAGGGATTACCGTCATTGTCAATTAGGAATTGCTTATAGTAATCAACCGTTATTGTCTCGATAGAAAGAATCAAATCCGCTTTTTCTATACTAACGGTATATGGTTCGAGTTGTACAAGTTCATTTTCTCTTTCGACATAACGATAGATAATGCCCTCCGGGAGTGAATAATCTACATGTAGATAATTCTTATCAGAAGTTCCACTCAAAGATGAACCTTCTTCAATCATTACATAGTATCCGTTACCGGCATTGGCAGTCTTGCCCATTGTTTCGGGGTTCACGTATACAAATCTTATATTTGAAAAATCAAGAGTAGATATTATCGATTCCGCCGCATCGGCTTCAATAAAGCCAACCAATTGCTTACCAAGCATTGTTGCATAAGGGGTAGTATCGTAAGACTTCTTCTCAAATGTCAAATCTGAAAATTGTAATTGTCTCTTGGCTATCGTATATCCAAAGGAAGCCATTCCCACTTTGGTCTCATTTTCATCCTTCGTCTTAATTGTAAAGGAAACAATGTACGAGCCTGCATGCAGATATCGTGCACTGCTGCCTGCGTCTATGGTATCACCCTCAGGAGCTAAAGAGTAATTGATTTTAAAACCTGCACTTTCAATATCGTCTGTTTGGTCTAGTCGATACAACATACTCTTGAGGGCTTCTTGCGTATACTCTCCATATGTCGTCTTTTTCCAGCTTGTAGTCAATAAAACATAATTCGCAGTTATTTCGATAGACTCGGTTAACTTTGACACATCGATGTTAAGAGATAATACGTCTTTGGCAGTTATTGCTCCCGATTGCGAAAGTTTTTCATCATAATCATAGCCCAAGAAGAGATAGCCTTCCGTTGCATTCGCTACAACTTTCGGCTCATCATTGCCTTCGTCATCCGACCAATAATACTTTGTTTCTGTTATATCCGGTCTCTTTAGGTTTCCGTCAATGCCCTTAATGTTAACGTATACGGTATAACAACTGAAAAATTCGGCGGTAACATTGCCATCGTATTCCTTGTTCTCAAAATAGAATATTCCGTCTTTATAATCAAGGGACTTACCATCGGTATCTTTCCAATTACGAAGTTTATACTCCAATAAATCCTTGTTTTCGAATAGGAATCCGTCTTTATTGACAACCTTGATTTCGCCTCCATTTTCAGGTATATTGCCACCTCGCTTTACCGTTATAACTCTAGCTCTAGATTCTTCCTTTATATTGCCGCTATAGTCAATCACCCAGCAATTCTCTATATTTCCGCTATCGGAGAATATCTTCAAAGAGGTTACAGCTCTAACAACTACCGCCAAGTTTTCGAGGGTTCCTTCGTTGTCTAAATTGATAAGCCCATTAAACCCATCGGGAGAATCAATAACAATGCAGTGATAATCACCGTTCAAAATACCCGAGAAAGATTCAATAGTGCTCCATTCAGAGGTATACTCGATATCAGAGGTCAGTGTAAATTCCAATCCTTTGCCGCTATTATCAGTATTTGTTAAAGCATCGTTGAGATTGTTCCAATCCTCCACAGATGAAAGGTTCTTATCAACATAATAAACGAGAATTACCTCTCCTTTACTTTCTGCGGTAACATTAATTGTGCTATCCGTAGAGGATATCGTCGAACTACGGTAGCCTATATATTTCAGTTCATTGTCTTCTTGTTCTTGTACTGTAAAGGAAATAACCGACGCATTTATTTCAGCAGCTACATTGCCAAGGTTTACCCCTAAAAGATTGGCAGTTCCAAAAGAAGAAATGTCCTCATAACGCTTAATTTGATCAAACCTTTCTATAATCCAATAATTATCATTTGCTACATTATTATCCACCAATGCTCTTGCATTTCCTTTTACTTCAAGAATGCTACCATAAATGCTTGCAATTCCACTGGATTGATTGGTTAATAGACTTGCCTTTATAGCTTTGTCAGAATCGACAATAACTCTTAGATTCTCCACTCTGATACCGTTTCTAAACATCACGGTATCATCTGTTGCATTAATAGTTATTGTATGCCCTACTCCGTTGAATGTACCGTAATAATTATCAATACAGATGTTATTCTCGAATTCAAGATCATTTGTTAAATAAAGATTTCCCTTGTATCCATTCTCTATTGCTACTTTTGCAGCCTCAAAGGTTGTTGCACTGTCTATCTCATTGATTGCTCTTACATTATAGGTGCCACAATCAATATCACTGCTAATGAAATCATAGTCGTTGTTGACAAACGCACTGTTTTCAAAATCCCAAACTATGAAGCGATCTACGGATTCACTTAAGCCGTTGATTATCGCTTTAATTGTAACTACACTCTCGTTAATGCTTGCGTTGATAGTAATGTTATCACCATAGGACACCTTATAACTAGCATGTTTATCCGGTGAAGGATTTTTAGATATCAACCATACATTATCAATAATACCTACATCACTCGTTGAGATATATGGAACACCTGCCGAAGAAATAAATACAACACCCTCTAATACAGAACCGCTCAAATCGTTAGCTATAGCAACTCCTTCGCTATCTATAATCAGATTTCTTATTTCACCGCCAAATGAGTCGAATAGAGGTTTATCACCTTTGAGCTTCAATGTATAGCCGTCGCCCTCTATACTTCCTTTAAAGTAATAATTATCGTTGCCGATTAATTCTGCTAATGTCGCCTCAAGAGAGTTTTTAAAGAAGAAAGAGACACCCTCGAATTCAAATCCGTTCGAGACAGCCTTTTGTATGGCTCCGATATCATTTGCGTCTTCAATAAATGTAGAAATAAACTCAGTGCGATAAATACCTTTACCGACGAGTATCAATGTATTGTTGTCCGCACTTCCGTTATCTAAAACAAAATCCGTACCATTCAAATACCATCCGGCAAACAATTCGTTTTCGCCCTCGTTTGCCGTTGCCGCAAGATAGGTAAGGTTGTTCTTAACGATAAGAGAGAAACTCAATCCATTTTCGCCTGTTAGATAAATGACACCAACATCCTTCGAGCTATTGTTATTCGCATTAGTAAAAGTTTCTTCGTTCCTTGTAACAATGAAAGCATTATTAATATTCAAGCCGGTATCGCCGATTGTATTATTAAGACAAGCATTTGTCTTATCATTCAATACTACCACGTTGTTTAGAGAAATGCCTGTATCTTTGTCAAATAAGAACAAGCTGTCGTCAAGAGATCTGATATCGAAAACTATATTGTTATAACTTGCTCTTCCGGTCGACTCTTGAGGCTTTGTAAACACCGCGTTTTTGATATCTGTAGAGCCACCGATGGTGAGTGTGTATCCGTTACCATTCAAAATGCCTAAGAACTCGCTAAGTGCGTTTATCTCTAAGGCTGAGACCTCTATATTATCTTCCAATGTATACTCTTCTCCTTTGGAGAAAGGTCCGTATCCCTTTGCTAAGCCACTGTTTAATGCCAGAAGATCCAATTTATTGTACAGCTTGCTATTGATAAATTCAGCTGTAAAACTATATGTATTATATTGGACAATCTCACTATCGGTTTGGAATTCTCCATTAAAGCATATTATATCATAATCGCTAAAGCCTGCAAACTTCACACCCTCCTCTTGAGGCGTAGGAGTAAAGCGTAAACTGCCGGATTCATTGTTAATAACCAAGTCGCCTCTACCATTGATTACAATCGCACCGTAACCCGAGGTAGCTTGAGAGTTTCCTATAACACCACTTCCATCTGCCGCCATTCTCCCAATAACCCAGTTATTTTTGTTAAGTTTTGTAATAAAGGCAATCGGATAGGTAACTGTTACGTCTTGTTCTAAGTAAACAACACAGTTCCATATTTCGCCATTACTGTTATTGTAACAAATACCTGCAGAATTCGCAGTATTCAATGAATACTCATAACGAACAGCAAATTGCTGAATTATTGCATTACTATAACCAAACAGTGACTTTATGTCACTACCATATATTATCTCTTCTCCACTCTCATTTTTTGCAAAGGTGATCTCATTATACCCGCCGTTAAAGGTTACACTGCTTGAAAGGGGATGATCTTCGGTTCCGATTGCAGTAAATTCATCGGTTATTGTTATAGGTGAGCCGATTGTAAACTCGCCCGATATTGGCTGACAATCAAATGCCACTGCCTTTGAAAGTAGTTTCAATTCCGTTTGTGAGTTGAATTCTCTTCTTACAACAGCTTTAACAGATATTGTTTGAGCATCAATAGGAGAAGCCAAAACAAGAGCATTTTTATTTGTTTCGGGATTTACACCATAATATAGATAGCTCTCCTTGTATAACACTTCAAAGAAGTCGGTATGTGCATCGGCATACATCGTTATTCCGTCATCTTCAATAAAGCTTGCATAGAAAACAATATTCCCTCCGGCAACAATCTCTTGATAATCATTGTGAACTACAAGCAATCTTTCACCATCCTTATAGGTCATATTATTGATCTGCGATATTGAAGAGTTAAGTCGGCTATTGTCATTGTAAGTCCAAACATTGATTGCAATTGACGCCTCCGTCTTATGGAATTGATATACCGCACTGTCCTTCATATTGCTTGTCGAATCAACCATGACAACAATGTTTCTCAAATAGTTACTGTTTGCACCTGCAATTCCACCGGAAACATCACCGCTAATAGCACTACTTGCGATTTTTACATAACCATATTCAAGTGAGCCGATATTGGAACCGACAACACCACCTGCATATGCACTTACCCTACTTAATGCTTGAAGCGTCGCTACTTCAATTGAAATATAGAAATGTTCTATAGTTCTACTGTTAGAACCCGAAATACCGCCGACATATGTTGCACCGGAAGCATTATCTTTGTAAACAGCTTTTAATTCACTACCATTGCCAAGGATTATCTCAATATTCGAAATATCTCCGGAGTTAGAACCACTGATACCACCGACATAAGCGTTGGGCGATTTGTTGTCTGAATCCATTACAGAGGTTGCCTCCATCAAGCCGTAACAAGAAACCTTACAATTATCCATTTTTCCTTGATTGGAACCACTAATACCGCCCACAACAACACCGCTTAGGCTTGCTGTCGATTCTATTGTGACCTGACAATTCGTTATCTCGCCCGCATTTATACCTACAATTCCGCCAAATGCCTGCGTTGCATTAGAACCAAAGCCGCCTGATGTATAAACAACACTTAGATCCTTTATAATTGCAGAAGACGTTGCATAGCCAAAGATTCCCATATATTCTTGAGAAAGCATTCCCTCGGACTCGATTGTAATAGTGTACTCTTGACCTAGGAACTCATGTTTAAAACCGTATGCACCGTTTTCAGTATAAATACCGATACATGCCGTCAACGGATCATCTTTGGTAATTGTGATATCGTTCATTAATTTAAAGGTCAGATTCTTTGAGAACAAACCACCATTAACGGTATTAGCCATTACAATGAGGTCGTAAACGGTACGAATTTCCGTGTTAATAAATACTGCGTTTACCGTTCTTCCCGTTATAGTGAGATTCGGCCTAAAGGTATTGTTATCATAAACATTACCTACGGAATCGTTTACTTGAACACCGTTGTTTACATACCAACCGTCGATGCTTGCACCGCCCTCGGGCGTTATGTTTGTAAAGATTATGTTATTATTACTGTCAAGATAGACATCTATTACACCATTACCACTGATTTGTAAAGAGTTTACCGACTCGTAACCGTTACCAATAGCTTTTATGTCGGAGGGAATTTGATATACAAGCCAGCTGTTATTGGCACTACCTTGAATGCTTCCTGCAAAGTATCCCACATTTGAAGTTGTGGCTTGTGCATTAACCTCGCCGTCTGTCATTACAACGGTATTACGTATAGTTGCGCTACTTCTACCGACAATGCCACCCGCTGCAACGTTATCGCCTTCACCGTAAACACTTCCGCCTTCATACAAGCGAAGAATCAAGCCGCTTATGTACCCTCTGTTTTGAGAAAGACCTATACCTCCGCCTACATAAAGAGTTATTCCCGTCTCTGAATTTTCAACCATAACACGCCCTTTGATTATAATACCGGCGTATTCGGTAATTCCTTTTAATTGATCTTTCCTTGATGTCTCCCATAAGGAAAAGTCGCTATTGTCACCGCCTGTACTTCCATATATATAGCCATCATTTTGACCTACCTGTCCACCTGCAGCGTATCTTCCGACAATGGTCGTCTTTTCACCAATAATTACAATTGAATTGCTAATAGTTGCACCTGCTTGATTTATTCCGACGATACCGCCAACATAGGAACCTGATACGTCTATATCCTTATCATCGAAACTTACGAACGAGTTAGATATTACTCCGTAGTTATATTGACAAATAACACCTACCACGCTGTTGTTCATAACCATATCACCCTTAAGCTGAACGGATAGATCGGTTATGGTTCCTTTGTTGTAAGCAAAGAGAGGAACGTTTACTTGAGAATAACTCTCGTCAACATTCTTTTTCTTCATGTCCAAATAAATGGTATAATAATTGCCATTGTAACTACCGGAGAAGGAACCCATGAACATTGTCTTTTCAGTACCGATCGACTGATAATCGGAGGAGGTTATTAGAATATCGCTTCCTATAGAAAAGCTTGTATTCTCATAGGTATAACCACCGATATTTACGTCCTTTGCAATTGAAACAATCTGATCCGCATCGGTTATAATCGTGTTAATAATTACGACCTCATAGGTTCTGTTTATTAATTCTCTCTTAGGAATGAGGTATCCGTTGTCACCGGCAACAATTGAGGTTCCGGCAGCATTGATGCCCAATGCTTCTGAAAGTTGATTATCTTTTGAATAGTTGGAATACCAACCCTTTATAGAATAATCCTTCTCTGCATCATATGCATTTGAAAGCTTAACGAACCATTCTTCACCATTGTTTTGGAGTGTCGCCTCAAGCCTGCCCATTCCTATAACTTGCATTACGTTTATACTTGATTCACCGCCAACAGTAACCTCACCATACGATGCATAGGAATTCTCCGAACTAGTTATAAGCCATACATTGGTGTGAAGATTTCTTACATCATATCCAAAGGCAATTCCTTGATTTGCCGAATTAAGACTTTCAAGTGAAGCGTTAGTTCCAATAATAATCACATTCTCCGCTTTGCCCTGTACATATGCAAGTGCTCCGGCATAGAATGTGTTGTGGTTGCCCTTTTGAACCTCGGCATCGGTAAACTTTGTATAGCCAAGTTGTCCGTTGATTATAAATACAACGTTCTTAATAATTCCATCTTGTCCGACATTTCCGAAAATACCTGCATATTTCCCCTTAACAACAGCTCCGCTAGAAAGAATTATGGAGTGACCATTTCCGTTAAAAGTTGCATTAAACGGAACGCTTCCGCCTATTCCGATAAATCCGCTATCTGCGGTTATCTCGATGTCTGAGACAAGTTCAAAAGTTAGTCCGTATAAATCATAGCCTTTATTAGTGTCCTCGGCAAGTTTCTTCAAGGAATCCACTGTTCCGATTTCACTTTCCAAGAAGGATGCATATATGATTCGACAATTATCACTAACATCTGTTGTAAAGGTGTCATTTTTAATTTCGCTACAATCAACCTTTTTACCCTTAATAATAGAATACCACTCTCTTGCTTCATTAACGTTATAATCGAGATTAGATATCCTAATATTATAGTTCGAATCTGCGAATTCGCAAGTTAGCTCTCCTGCAGCAATTATCGTGATTACATTTATACCACCATTAAAACTACCCTCTCTAAAAGCACCGGTTCCATCATAGAAATCTTGCTCGTCATTGTTCTTATTAAAGTTGTATTTATTATTGTATGCTAAAACCCATACATTCTTAGCGTACTTGATTTGATCTATATTCTCAATAGCTCCGTGAACATCGTATTGAAGAGAACTGTTATAAGCAACCCTGCCGGTGTCCATTGTCGCATTAAGCGTTGCAGATTTATTAATAACTACAATAATATTCTCTAGAGTGGCCCCTCTGTCTTCTCCTGCCAAGCTACCGGCATAAATCGTTGATGCCGCCGAGTCGCCATTGTTTACTCCGATACTACCGCTAACCTCGATATAAAGGTTCTTTATCGTTGCCTTATTGCCTAAAATACCAAAGATACCTGCATAGGTGGAGTCAATTGTTACATCCTCGGGAATAATAATTTTTTTGCCGTTTCCATTATAGATACCAATAAATTCAACATACTTATAGACATCGGTCATCGTACCGAAGCCCTCTTGATTTACTCTTCCACCGATAGGAGTATAGCCGTTCTCTATTACGATATCATTCTTTTGAATGAATTCTACTCCCTCGTAGCGTCTGTTAGAATTTGTAAGAGAAGCCAAGCGAAGGAGATCTTCAAAGCTTCCGATTTCATCATCAAGGAATAATGCCAGATAGTTTTCGTCTGAAATATCATCGGTATACTTGCTTATAAGCTCTCCCAATGCCTTATTTGAAGAGGAATACAGCTCACCGTTCTTAACAAAGCCGTAAGCCGGCTCACCGTTTTCTAAAGCCGTCAGGGAGAATTGCCACATTAAATTCTCCTTTTTAAAGTCTTGCTTATTGTCTACTCTTTCAAGATTAATGTCCATCAAGCCCTTTCCGCAACGATAAATAACATTTGGAAGCTTGATACCGAAATCTTTTGCAAGGTTATCGTAGTACTTATGTATGCTATTATCGTAATAGCCTCCAATAACACTGTATTCACTATTTTCGGGAAGAATTAGCCAAGTGTTGACAATCTTGGCTCCTTGACCTACAACGCCTATTATTCCGCCTAAGGAATCTTGGTTTATATTATAAAGCTTTGTATCATCTCCGATAACGACTGTAACATTTTCCAATGTACCTTCAAGATATGATGCGAGATAGCCTGTATATATACTCTTTTTGTCACCAATGGTTTGCCCCTGATAGGACGGGTTTTCCTCGAGATTATCCGCTCTAACAATGAGGTTGCGAATAACTGCGCCATTTCCAACATAACCGAATAATCCGCTGTATTCATTACCGGAGCTAGTGAGATCACCCTTAACTCTTATCGTATAGCAAGCGTTTGTACGATCGCCGTTCACCTCTGCACTGCCGTCAAGAATACCTGTAAACGGATGCTCCTTTGTTCCTATCGGAGGACACATGGAAAGATCGATTACAAGCTCGTTTCCTGTGAGGTTAAAGGTGAACTTTGCACCATTATCGCCATAGGTGTTTACATTATACGCAAAACGAATAAAGTCTTCTTGATTGTTAATTACAAGGTCTATGAAGCTCGTTGTAAAGACGTTACCCTTCAAGCCGATCACCGATAAATATGTAATACTATTATCATCAGGTCTATCATCCACCTTTCCAAACGTATTCGGATCAGCCATATCGGTTATTGTAATTAAATCACCGATCGAATAATATATGTTATCATAGTATTCAAAGCCCTCGGTTACGGTAAAAAGGAATGCCCTCGGTTCGCTTGAAGTTTCCTCGAAAGCAAGAGTGTATTTTCCTACGCCGAGTACAGCCATGATGTTGAGCTCCAAGTCATCAGCTTCATTGCCGTTTTCATAAACGCTACCATACTTAACAGCACTGTTATACACAATACACCATACATTACTTAGTTCAAGATTTGTTGATACTTCTCCGGCTAATGCACCAACGTTGGCACTTGCCTTCAGGCTATAAGGTGCACTCAAAAGATTTATGCCGACATTTTCAACGGTTCCTCCCAAACGTCCTGCAAGAGCCCCTTGTGCCTTGCTCATACCGGAACCCACTATCACATCGTCTTTAATCTCTAAAATAAAGTTACGAATAATAGCACAGTCGTCAACGTAGCCGAATAATCCGCTATATTCATTACCTGCAATACCACCCTTTTCTATGGTTATGGTATGATATGCTCCCTCGAACACTCCCTTAAAAGGATATTGTTTTGTGCCTATCGGTTGTATCGTCGCATCAATGACTAAATCATAATTTAATCTGAACATTACACCGTTAAAGAGATCGTAAGCATTAACAAATTGATATATGTTCAAAAACTCCTCGGCATTATCTATTTCTAAATCAAAATAACAAACATGATAAGTTGCGTTATTTAGACTTCTATCAGGAATGAACACCGTATTGGAAGAACCGAAACCCTCAAGCCTTGAAATATCGGAGTACCACTTTAATGTCGTACCCTGTTGACTGTTCGCGGTAAACCTAATATTCACGACATCGAAGTCCTTTACCAGTTGGGCATTAACCTTTGAGTTACCGACGATTTTTAGGACATTATACCCTTTATCTCCTCCTCCACAGCTTGGTAGAGGGTCTGAATTGCTTGCAACTGCCCAGGAATTAAGTAAAGAAACCGTAAATGAGGAAGAATCACCTGCAAAGAGACCGACAACAGAGGTGTTGCCATATTTGAGCTTATTGTTTAGAATCACAAAGGAATCCCTTATTTCAGACTCCGCAACTCCAACAAAGCCTCCGACAAATCCGGAATCCTCCGCACCAATAATCCCTTCTACTACCGCTTCAATAGAATTCACCAAGCCGAGATTATAGCCGATTACGCCACCGACTCTTGTGATTGCACCATGAGCGGCCATAACCGCATTCTCTGCAATTGTCACTTCTGTATTGGAAAGTGTCCCCGGTTGATTATGTCCAACGACACCGCCGATATAGCGTATCGCCTTGACGGTAGATCTAATCTCAACGACACAGCCTGTTATATCTCCTTCATTTTTCCCTGAAATACCACCGAAGGTCCTTGCAAGGTCCTTTTCAACATCGGTATTGAAGTACACCTTTACACTTTCGTCAGCCATTCCGACAGAGCCCTTATTTAACCCGACAATACCGCCAAGGTTTCCGCTTTGATCAGAACCGCTAACAGGGAATTGTGCGTCTTGATAGGTATAGCAAATTGCAGAAGAAATACTTCCTTGATTTATACCCACGATTCCTCCGACATTAGTTGCAAAGTTACTAACTTCACTGGTTACAAGCGATGAGTTATTCCAAACAAATTTTGACTTATCCTCGCTCATCGGCAAACTTCCGATGGTACCGCTAATCTTTGCATTAACATTTTTCAGAATACCGTTTTGACTGTTATAACCTGCGATTCCTCCGACTGCGGTAATTCCACGTACGGAAGAAGACAGGTCTCCGCTATTCATTATAAGCTTAACACTATCAAGTCTATCGGACCCGACAACTCCTTCGTTATATCCTACAATACCGCCTGCATAGTCTCCGTTTATGGTGCCGGCACACTCTTGTCCTTGGTTGTTTTGGGTATCCAATGTCACTGTTGTGGAATAAATCACCCCGGCGTTGTAACCTACGACACCACCGGCATAATCTAGAGATACAGAATAAATACTTCCTATTGAATTGATTGTAATATCCTTAATCGTTCCGTAATTGGCACAAGCTAAGAAGCCTAAAGCAGTCTTCGATTCTCCATCGATTTCGATTTCCAACGGCACTGAACAAGTAGAACCGGCTCTTATCTCTACAACAAGATTTTGTACTATCGAATTTTCACCTATTACACCAAAGACAGGTGTCAGCTTTGAAGAGGCATTTTGATAAATAATCGAGTAACCGTTTCCGTTAAAGCTTCCATAGAACCTGTTTGTATCGTTTCCTATGGTTGGGAACACACTCATATTATTTCCGTCAAGCATAATACTTGTGGAACTCGAAAGGTTAACAATATAGTTCGCATATGCCTTAAAACCGTTATTAATACTTTTAGCGAATTCAACATATTCCTCTCTACTTCTTAATTCGGTTCTTACGAATACCGCATAATAAGTCTTTCCGCTCAATCCGCTATTTTCACTGTCACCGACCTTGGGGGCAAGGTTCTGTCCGCTTCCGCCCTCTGCAGAGCTTACCACTCTATCCTCGGTCAGTGAAGAGGTATAATTATAAAAGGGAACAGTACCCTCATCTGCCTTGAAAATAATAGAGCCGCCTAATGGTTGTAAATCATTGTTGGCATAAAGCTCAATGGATACACTTCCTTTTCCGTATTTAACCAAGGTATTACCGGAATCACTATAATCACCACAAATTAAAGGATGACCATAAGGCACACAGTTCAGCTGAGATTCTCCAAAGGAATACAATGCCCATAATGAATCGATTGCACCGCCATTATACCCGATTAGTACACCGGTTTTTCCGATTTCAGCTTTAGCAATTGTCATATCTTCACTATCCGCAGTGCTTTCAACAACGCAGCTATATATTGCACCTTGATTAAAGCCAACAATTCCGCCTGCATAAGTTCCGACATAGTTTAGATTTTTATTCAAAGCCCTCAAGGCTATTCTGTTAGTAATAAGGGAATATTCTTGTATATACCTTATAATAACATTCTTTACAAGTCCCTCCCCTTTGTTTATTGCGGCAACACCGCCAACGGTTCCCATACTCTCTATGCTTTCACCCTCGGCACCCTTGACTGATATTTGACCGACACTGCCACCATTATCGTTGAAAATAACCTCCGCATTTTGGACTGTACCATAATTAATTCCGACTATTCCGCCTGCAGTTACAGCTCTTTCAATGCTGCAATCATAGGTTACGGTGATTTTGTTAGATGTACTGCTTTGCCCTATAACACCATAGTTGAACGCTGCTATTCCGCCGAATACGCTTGAATCGGGCAAAGTTTGAGAAGATCCGGTGTAAATAACACTAACCTGCTTTACTTGTCCTGCCACGCCGATAACTCCAAAGAGACCGAATTGTGAACCGGTGATTCCTTGATTGCTAATAGTTACGGTGTAACCCTTACCGTCAAAAGTTCCCATAAAGGGATGTTCGAGTGTACCTATCGGAACATAATTTGTTTGGAAAACTATATCATTGCCCAATCTAAAAGTTATCCCCTCATAGGATTGTCCTGCATTGGTACTTTTTGCAAGTGTCAGTAAGGTCTGATAATCTGCAATAACAGAATCGATTACACTGCTATAGAAGATAGCACCGCTTCTTGAACCGGGCTTAAAGCCCTCGCCCTTAAGCTCTACCATGTTTTCATTAGAGAAGTCGGTGTACCAACCTGTAAATACCTTTGTAGTATCAAGGGATATCGTAAATACGATGTTATCTGCATCAATAGAAGAGATATCCATATTACAGGTTGCATTGCCATCTTTGACATAAATCAAATTTAAGCCATATGTTTTTGTTGCGATTTCGGTACTGTCACCTTTTTCCAAGAAATAAAGCTTTTTGGTACCAACGCCGATTTGGTCAACATCGTCGTCGGGGAATTGACTATAGGAACCTACTACCCAAGTATTGCTGAATTGATAATCGTTAGCACCAATATTCCCAACTAGAGCGTAAGCCGTAGAAGTTTGCAAACAATCCGAACAGACCGCTGAACAGTCGAACAGCTTCATAGCATCAATAATTTCATCGATTGCATATATTAAGTCTTCTCTATTTGAAATACCCTCGAGTTCGGCAAGTTTATCAAGTTTACCCTTTACTTCATCATAAGAGGATTGAGATCGTGCTGCAACATTTAATTTCGCATAAGCGGTTTTAATCTCCTCTAGATTTTTCTTCGCATTAGTTTGCCAATCATTCGATGTAGACCTTACCTCCTCTAGATCGGCAATTATATCGTTACAATCCAGCTGACTGCATTTACAAGAGTTCATTAAAACACTATTGTTGTAGTTGGAATAATCTCTGATATTAACTACAACATTCTCTGTTTTTATATCCTTCGTTGTATCACCGAATAATCCTCCGACTTTCGAAGTACCCGAAGTGCTTACCATAGAACCCACCAGCTCGCCTTTTGCATACAAATTAATCATGGTATAAGGCTTTGTGGAATCGTTGCTCGCAACCAATCCACCAACGGTTACATTTGAACCAATCACTTTGATTTTACCCTCGATAGTCACGTTGATTTGTCTTAAAGCGTAATCTCCGTCAGCACCGTTGATACATATCAAACCACCCGCCATTGCCTTAGAACCATATACGTTAAGTACGCTTGCTTGAGAAATTTCAAGGTTAATATTCTCAACTACTCCGTTATTCTTTGCGGCAAGGACTGCAGCATAGGTCTCTTCGTCAAGGTTATCGCTGTCCTGCTCTCCGGCATATATATCACCTGCAAATACAATATTGGTATTTACAAAACTTGCACCGTCTTCGATATTCTTAAACATTGCAACCTTCCCTCTTCCAACAATTGTTGAAGAGGAAGCAAAGGTTATCGTGTGACCTTGCCCGTCAAAACTTCCCTTGAAGGAAATAATCGAGGGCATACCGCTGGTAAAGGTAATGTCATTAACAAGCTTGACGCTAACCCAAGGGAAATTCAATGTACTTGAACTGTCATAGCTAGACTCACTACCATATCCTGCATTCATTTCATTTGCAAACTGTACCATATTCCCTGCGGTTTTTATCTCCGTAGTAAGGAATAAACAGGAAATACTCTGTGCTTGACTATAGGTGCCCTTTGGTTTAAAAAAGTTTCTTTTTACTGTTTGATTGGTTTGGGCATTGATAACTTCATTCTTAGTTCCTATTTCGCCGCTATTTTGATATTTGTTATCACTCTCCATATTGCTGCGGCTATTGTACCAGCCATAAAAGGGAGAGGTGCTTGCATATGCATAAAAGATCAATCCGTTCGTTTCAAAACGTGCCGAAACATAGCCACCGCCATACACTTTCAGGGAGTGTACCAGCCCATAGGAATTATTCTCAACCACATTACTTCCGCTAAGCGTCGAAAGCATTCTAACTCCGTTGATGTTTCCTACAACCCAAATGTTACCTCCGTTCCAATTGCTAAAGGTGTCACCGTAACCGCAAAGCATTCCGTAATAGTTTCCTCCGGCACATTTATCGGAATCGATACTCGACTTGACCATTGCACTGTTTCGGTATATAACTATATTTGAAATCGTTGTCTTACTATCGATTTGAGATGGCATTTTTCCGATAATTCCGCCTTGATATACGATACCAACGTAATCGTTTGTTTGGAACCAATGATTCTGAATACTTGAGTTCGAAACGCTAATGCTTCCGCTCATAGTGTAGGTCGATTCTGCAAACACAATTTTAGGACTGTTTCCTGCAGTTATTCCTACAATACCACCTGCAATAGCTCCCTCCTTAGATGCCGATTTACCACCCATAGAGCTCAAAGATCCCGAAATCGTTATATTACATTCTGTAATCTTAGCTTGAGTTGCACCTGCAAATATTCCACCTACAGGAAAAACATAGGAAACGTCATTGGAATCGGGTTCAGCAAAACCTGCGATAGAATCCCAGAAATCGGTCATAACCACATCTGAAGTGGACAAAGTTGCTGAAACAGCGATTGTTGAATTCTCAATTACAGTTTCAGTAGTTGCACCGTTTTGAGAGGCATATCCCGATATTCCTCCGACATACTGCTTACAGTTGGTTGCATCGATGTCTTTATCGTCTTGACTTTGCGCAAGTAGGTTCGTGGAAACAATACTTCCGCTTATTGCAACAACAGAATCGGAAATTCTTCCGCCCTCGAAGGATCCCGCTATTCCGCCTGCAAAAATCGTGCGTCCCTTACTGTTCGCATAGTAATTGAGAGTACCCGAATACACATATTGGCAATCATTTATCTGCCCTTTAAAAATCCCACAAAGACCTCCGCCGTAGAATATTCCGTCGGAGCTATTAGATTTACTTCCGTCGAAATCGATTTTTCCGGAGTAGACATACTTGAGTTTGTTAAGGCTCCCGCCAAAAACGCCAAACAAACCTATGTAGGTAGCATTAGTAGCCTCAACACTCTCACTTTTTGAAGAGGGTGCAAATTTCAATGTTCTAAATTCACCCGTAGGCTCACCCTTCTCGTTCAATACCATGCCATAGAAGTGGTTATTGTTTTGCACTCCGCTATTCTCGTTGACCCACCCACTGTAGCTTATTGTAAAATCCTGCATTAAAAGGTATTTATCACCCGTACTGTGTCTTAATGCATATTTTAATTCAGCGGCAGTATCAACCCTATAGTAGCTAACACCGTTGACGGTGATAATCTTAGAGGGTGTCTTCTCCAATGTCGTCGATTCGATGACATTGTCGAGGTTATCCTCAGCTGCAAAAGTTGCAGTCGAAGAAAAAGCAACAGACACTACTAACATCGCTAGAACAATAACAACAAGCATTAACGTAGAAATCAAACTGTTCTTGTGGAAAATCTTTTTCATTGTATTTCTCCTCATAGAATCCTCTATGTGTTTTATAAGCCTTTTGTGGCACCGCCCTAAGGACGGATTTTCATTTATCTAAAGCCTAATTGATATATTAAGCAACTTCCATTGTGAAGGAGAAGCTTTCTCCTTTTTCTATTCCTTGCACTTCACCGCAACGGAAGGTCACGGTTACTTTGTAAATTCCCGTCGGTTTTGGGTTCTCCAATTGTTTTTCATTTCTTTCTCCATTGGAATAAGATATACTATGTACTACCGAGCCGTTGGACTTTGCAACCTCTATGGTGACTGAAGTAAATATATCGGTATTAAACTCATCCTTTTCATTATTAATCTTAAGTTCGTTGTTGTCTATATAGACACCAAGCAAGCAAGGCTTAAGTTTTAATACATATTGATTTCTCTCTTCATCGAAAGTTGCCATATCTAAGGAAATTTTAGAGCTTAAATTGAATTGCTTTTGCACTCCGTTCTTCTCGTAATACCACTTAATTACGTATCCCGAATAAGTACCTAAGTCAATTCCTTTACATATATCCTCATCGGAATAAATAAGCATGACGTATCTTCCGTCACCAAAATTATCAGAGCCTAATTTTTCGCCTTGAAGATTATAGAATTCGACATTGATAGATTCGGCTATAACCAATTCACATTCAATATATCCTTTGTAAAAATCGGATACTACCGTTACACGAACGGGATATGTTCCACTATTCGAGGGAGCGTGTTCTTTCCATTCTTCCTCATAGAAGTACATTATCTCAAGGTCAGCCAATTGACCGCTTACATAAGCCGATATCGGCTTTGCTTTACCATCCTTTTCTTGATTCAAAGCATATACGAATATCTTATCCGATATATCTTTCTTTTCAATTTCAAGGACGCAGGAAGCACTCTTAACAACAGTGCTTGAGCTGTTTAGCTTGAAGTATACCGTAACCCTGTACACACCCACGGCGGTAGGTAAATTACCTAGAAGAATATTCCCGTTGCTATAGGTAATTTTTTCAACAAGTATTCCGCTAGCGTAATCTGTAAAGGTTATTTCTACCACCTCGACGTCTGAAGACTTTATTGAGAACAAAGCTCCTATTTCGTCACCATATTCACTCTGAATATAAGCTCCGTAAGCCTCGTTTTCAGCATTTGTATTCAATGTTAGCTTAGAATCCAAGTCATCGTTATCGATTACGACTAACTTAACAATAATCTCTTCACCGTCAAGCGAAAGTTCCCGACCGTCCCTGCCTAATAGAGTTCCTTTAAAGTAGTACTCTGCACCGATTTCGCTTGTATTAATCACGAAAGAATTTGCCTCAAGATTATAGAAAGTTTCGTTTTCATCTATTACACTCCTCATCAATGTCCAAGATACCTTCATATTGTCATTGATATACTCTTTACTTCCATACCGTGTACTTACATTCAATGTAGGAAGATCCTTTGCAGTGATAACTTCACCGAGCTTAACCGTACCGACATTTCCGCCGTTAATTGAGTTAACTCTCGAAATGTAACTGCTGTACACGTACAGTTTTACATCTCTTATCCAAGTGAGAGCACCTCCGACAATCTCTGCTTGTAAGGTATACTCGTCTTCAATCGAGAAGGAGGGTGCGTTAAGCCAGCTTATAGGATACTCCTTAGTTTCGACAAGTTCCGCTTCTGCACTCGATACATTGTAAACATATTGTCTTATTGTGTCTGGCAATGGCGATTTGCCTCCTCTTCTTACAATATAATAGGAAGCAAAGCTGTCATTTTCTACAACTCTATCGGGTGTAATAATGAGCTTAACACTAACTCTTGAACCATAAGCATTGGCATAAAGCGTGTACTCTCTATAGGGGTTAGATAAGGAATATATATCCTCTAGTTTCCAGTTTTCAATATATACCTCTTTACCGTTTTCCAAATATGACAAGCCGTTCCAATCGACTATTGCACTGACAGTGCTTCCATCTGTAAAGGTTAACCAGAGATTGTTATATAGCTCAAAGTACTCGCCAACTCCTACTACTATATCCTCCATAAGTTTAACCTCTACTACATCACCGTTTTCACTTGCAATATACTTAACCTGTGTATCATCAAGTACCTTTTCGGAAACTAGGAATCTTACGCTTACCGGCTGATAGCCGCCGACATCGTTGCCCAGATAGAGAACACCATAATACAAACCACCGCTCAAGGATAAGTCGACTCCTCTCAAATCCCAACCGCCTTGACTAAAGTCTTCATCAACGGATATTATCTCATCGGATAACTCAAAGCCTTCTAATCCATTGGGAACAAGTTTCAACTCGAAATAACTGTCATGTACGTATTCTATTAACGTCTTTATGGTAAATACTCGTTTTGTTCCGTCTGAGAATCTAACCTCAATATCACCCTCGGGTAATTGGAGAATACCTGCAAATTGATCCAGCTTGACGGTATCGATATCGATACTTTCAATTAGCTTTTGATATACATTCAAGGTATACTCGTAAAGCTGATAACCGCCCTCTTCATTGCCTATATGCATTACGAGATCAAATGATCCGCCAAAATAAGCTATATCGGCATCGGTAAAGGACTTTCCGTCTACTGTAAAGAATTTGACTTCATATCCTACGGAATTATAGTAAATAACCTTTGGTAGGGTATACGAATACGGATCAACCCATGAGGAAATTTGCTTCAAGAACTCGCTATCATTAAAGTCAATAGATGCCTCCTTGAACTTAACTTGTCCGACTTCACCATTGGAGGTTAGCTCAACCGGTTGATAGCCGCCTGTTTCATTCCCTACATAAAGTATTACCGAAGCGGTAAAGCCCTTATAGAGGTCGTTTCTAATTTCACCGTCATTATCCTTAAAGGCGTATTTTTCTATACTTAAGCCTTCGACAAGTTCACCACTAGATAATGTTACCGTTATAGCGTCAACAACTTCCGGCAAGCAGTAAGGATCAAGTTCCTCAACGTTAAAGTATCTATCAAAGATATCTACATATCTAATACCGCTAAGAATCTGAACCTTTTCTATCGTTTCGGGAAGAACCTTTACATAGATCATAAAGGGGTTGCCGTTTATATCCTCGTCAACATATCCGCCCTCGACATTACCGAGTGCCACCTTCAAGGCAATTGTGTCTTTTGTTCCTCTGTAATCATAACTAAAGTCACTTAATAG
This sequence comes from uncultured Christensenellaceae bacterium, assembly GCA_964561145.1. GTDB lineage: Bacteria > Bacillota > Clostridia > Christensenellales > CAG-1252 > RUG14300. The sequence continues at coordinate 233,248 of CAZLNZ010000001.1, read as the reverse complement.
CTTAGCATTGAGATATACAGCCTTTTCGTAATCCCTATTAAAGCACTTCACTGTTAACTTCTTGCCATTTATACAGATTTCACCGTTTTCGTCAACAGTCAACGGATTGGTGTACGGTCTAATCGCATCACGGAGAATTCCGTTATGTTCCTCGCCGTCAAAGATTAATAACTCGTAACTTTCTATTTCACTACTTGCAACGGTGAGTTCACACTCTACCCATTGATAACCGCTCCTTTCGTTACCTACTCTAATCAAGGCTATTGTCTTTTCAACACCGTTCACTGTGCGAACAGACAATTTATATCCGTTTACGGAATCAACTGTCATTCTAATAGGTTGCTCGATACCTTTGTGAGTCACATTCACATACGTAGGAATTAATCCGTTTACATCGTAAGGATTATAAACAAAGGACTCGCCCTCTTTATTTAGAGGCTCTACCTTTTCTGCAAGCATTGACTCGACTATAACATTAACGGGTATAATTTGATATCCGCCTTGAACGTTACCGACCATTACGCTAGTTCTGCTCTCGCTTCCGGTATAATGGTAATTAATATTTGCGTAAGACCAAAGAACGCTAAGTTCGCCTGTTACTCTTTCACCATTTGAATCGGTGGCTTTATATACTACTTCAAGTGTATTGGAAGGAGTATTGGTTGCACCGTTCTCGCCAAGATACGGAGTAATCACTTGTGTAAATTCTCCGTTTTCATCCTTGTACTTATCCGCCACGCTATAGATTTCTCTATTTGCAACATTTAACAGCATGTCAACCTCTTGGTATCCTCCAAGTCTTGTACCGACCTTAGCGGTCAACACATAATAACCTCCTTGATAGAAGTAGTGGTTGTTGTTAATGTATTCACTATGACCAAATACTATGGAGTTAGGATCAGAAACCATTGTCTCGGTTACCTTAACTGCATTGCTAATATTGGCAATTAATTCTAAAGTACCTGCCAATCGCTTACCATCAACCTCGTTGGCAAATAGCACTAGTATACTCTCGGGAAGTGCCTTATAGTCATAAGGATCGATTTCAAACTCGTCCTTTTCTACAGATACGATTTGTCTTCCCTCGATTTCAACAAGAGCGGATACCTCCTTAAAGCCGACAGACTCATCACCGACGGTAATCCTTTCTATGAATTGGGTCGTTCCTGCAGTGCTGTAGAGATAGGAGATCGAAGCCTTTGCCCAGTCTGCAGTCAATACATGCTCTTCAGAAACGCACCAGCAATCACAGCTCAAGTCACAATACTCTCCACTGCATTTTTCACATCTACAAATATCACGTGTGATATATAGCCCTGTAGAAGAATCCTTTGCTCTTCCTATTGTTACTTTCAAGCTGTCAGGCATTGAAATATTGTACGGATCAACGAAGATAATAGAGAACATTTCGTACTTGATTTCTTCTGCAAGTTCCAAGATCTCAGATACAGACTCATCGTCGTAAAGTTTTAACTCCTCAATCATATCGAGGTAAAGCTTCTCCATTCCTACACCTAATACTCTATTTGACGACTTGAAGGATAGTACTGTTTGAGACAATTCCTCCCTCTTAGAAGCTGAAATAATGCTATTAGAGTTTATTGTGTTAATCAGTACCTCTATTTTTCCGTCAACATCGGCATCTGTAAAGCTGTTATAAGACACATCTCTATCTATCTTATATACCTTAAAATCAAATACTTGGTAGCCGTACCTTTCGTTTCCTATTACAACACTAGCGACATCTGCATTCTTTGTCCAACTTACAACCTTAGAGGTAACCTTGTCGCTCTTAATTGTCGAAGCAACAAACTCAAAGTATAAAACATTAGGATAACTTGCACTGTTATAGGTGTCGTCAACAATGTATTGTAATAGCTCGCCATTGCCGCCAGCATAATCATAGGAGGAGTAAATCAATGGCATTCCGTTCTTATCAACAGCTACCGTTCTTGTCAAAACCACAGCTTTATGCTCGATTTGGACATAGCCCACTCTTGCATTACCTAGCTCAAGTATGACGCCCTTAGTTCCGTCATTGTTTTTAGAATAGAATTCCTTCCCTCTGTAGTCACAATCAACGATATTGTCAAAAGACCAAGAAGCGTTCAATGTTCTCGAGGTTCCATCCTCCTTGAAGTAGGCTGTAAGCTTGCTGCCCACCGCTGTACGAGTATAGGAATATCTACCGCTAGAATCCCTCGTCACGCTAACCAACATTGTGGTTTCTTCAAGAGGATCTATTTCGAAATAGGAATCCTCTCTGTAGAATTTTTCTTCTCCTACCTTGTATTCGAAGCCCGACATACATAGCTCACCGTTTACAAGCATTGCCAATATCTCGTTGCCGTTGTAAACCTCAGAAATCGTCTTTTCGACAACTGTTACCTTGACGTCAAAGGTTTGATAACCGCCGATGTAATTACCTACTCTTGCATTTACACTTGCATTGCTATTATCTACCCTTCTTCCTAATACATACAGATCAAAATTCTTGTTTGTCCACTCAACACTCATTGAGCCCTCTGTATCATCCTTAAACACAACGGTAACCGTTGAAGTTAAGCTATCGTTGCTGAAGGGATCAATTGTTATTTCATTAGGATTGAGAGCCTTGATCTCGCGATTAAGCACTCTTACCAATATACTGTAGGATTCATAGCCTACTAAGCCATTACCGACCCTCGCAATTACGGTATAATCCTTATATAGTTTATCTCCGTCCTTGCTCATATAGCCTTGGTAATCGTTTATTACGCTGTTAATATCCCATATGACATTTACAATACCTGCTTCGTCCTCTTTATCACTGTTCTCTGATCCGAAAATGACAGATATCGCTTGAGGATAGCTTGTGGTAAGGCGCGGATCCGTGCTCAAACAATCGGAATCAATTCCGTAAGGGTCAAACACTAAAATATTGTCGGAATTGAGCTGGAATTCCTTAATATAACGGTTCTTGACAACAACCGGTACATCAATAAGTTGATAGCCGCCTAACGCATTTCCGAGCTTAACTTTAATCGTTGTTTCTCCGCCTCTTGCACTCCAAACATCTGCTAAATTCTCTAAATCCCACTTGACATTTTTGAAGGTGTAATTGGTATGGTCCTCGAAACGGACATCTATCTCGGAAGGATATGTATTCTTATCCATAGGATTAACGCTTTCATCGTAAGGATCGAATACAAATTCGTCTATTAAGAGTGAGGCAATTACCTTTGGTTGAATGATAATCTCAAAGGATACTATCTGATAACCCGCAGCATCGCTACCTATTTTTGCCTTTGCAGTGTATGAACCGCCATGATAATCCTGACTTACAGCGGATAAATCCCATTCTATCGGATAATAACCTGCCGATTGAGAAGTAAAGATTACATTGCTCAAGGAAGACTCGGAGGAGTTAATTAAAGAGTATAAATCTAAACCATTAGAGGGATACAGTGCTTCATCAAGAGCGTAATCGGTGTAAAGATAAGGATTAAATACATAACTTTCTCTTACCGATTTTAAATTAATACTTGCTATTGTACGATCAATAATATAGATGGGCACATCTATATCCTGATAACCGCCTGAAGAAGTACCGACTCTTAAGTGAGCGTAATATGTTCCGCCTGTGTAATCGAGATTGATGTCTGATACGTTCCATACCAGTCCTCCACTCTCCACAAAGGTTCCCAATCTCACCGTTCCTTCGAAGGTTGCCGTTGTTCCGTCTTTGTATACTATTGTTACTCGTCTGGGATAGCAATTTTCATCAAGTTCATCTGTAGGATCTACTATCTTTCCGTGCTCAACATCGTAAACAACCAACTCGGGTTTATACTCCTTGAGAAGATCAACATTATCACCTGACAAAAGATTAAAGATTACATTTTGCATACTGCTTACGAATCTTTGAGAGCCCTTGTAATCGATGTAATCAATAATATCTCCGTTAGAATTCCTTCTTACATAGAGCATATACATCGGATCGATTCTATTAGCCAAATTCTCAATTATTACGTCGGTTGCTGTTGCGTCCTTAATACGTACGGCAATATCCGTTGTTTGATATCCTGCAAGCTCTATACGACTAAGCTCATCGGAATCATCGCTTGTTACTCTGAAGGTAGCGAAGGTGATTCCTCCCTTATAGTTATTCTGAACACCGGAGAGATTCCACTCAACACGTTGTTTAGTATAGGTTGATTCTCCCTCGTATTTAATCCATAAATACTTAGGATACATATCAACGTTCAAACTATCGGGGGTATCGCTTCCGCTAGCAAAGCTATAAGGATCGAAAACCAAGTCTAGATCGGAATATGTGCCGTCCTTGTTAAGTAACTTATAATCATTGAGAACATACGACTTGACTGTAATAGTTATATTCTTGTATTCATAATACCCTATATCAAGATTTCCTATACTAGCGTTTACTCTGTAGGTATATCCTGTGTAAATAGGCTTGATATCCTCTGCGGTGATATCCCACTTGATATTATAAAGTTTGGGAACCGCATTGCCGAATGTAGCCCATACCTGACTCGGTAATTCGATCTTCTCGTAAGGATTAAATACAAGTGTCGATGAGCCGTTTTCAAAACTTCCGTTTTCATCAGGGAATATGATTCCGTTTAAGGTGTTTTCATTAACCACAACGGGAATTTCAACACTGTAGTTTCCTACTATTCCGTCACCAAAGGTTAAGTAGAGCTTATAAGTTCCGCCGGAATAGGAGCTAGATAACTCGTGAGCATCCCATTTTACGATATTTCCGCCGGTACCCGCTGTTCCGTCAAATGTCTTAATGAACTCGTTTTCATTATTTCCGTCAACCATGGTAACATAGATAATGCCGGGTAAATTCTTGACAAAGTCCTCGACCTCATATGCCTCTAAGCGTACAGGATATTCAAAGCCCTTTCCTGTAATCATAGGTACGGATACCTTTTCACCGTTAACATCAACAGATAAGCCTTCAGCATTTTTGACCAATCTTGCAGCAGAATTGGGTACAAATACATTTACCTTAGTTACATAGTTGAGGACATATCCTTCTATCTCATACCAAGTATCACCGGCTTGAGGATCTATTGTAAATATGGCATCGGACCAGCTTACGTCATAATTCTTTTGTGAAGTGTTTTCTGTACCCTCGGGTACGCTTCCCTCTGCAAAATGATTGATATCAGCCTTGCCGGGGAGGTTCTCCATATAATCAACAATACCATCCTTGTTATAGTCAAGGTCGAATACATCTATTATAGTACGATCAAGAGTATTGCCGTGAACAGGTGTATCGGAGGGATCGTCATCAACTATAAGCGTTATGGGATCCTTCACGTCGGTATTAACCGCAACAAGACCAATACCATCCAATTCTATAGTCGCCTCGTAATACTCACCGGTAGACGGAGTTTGAATCGCAAAGAAGATTTTGCGAATCGCACTCATTTCCTTATTCTTGTTCAAGGAATCGTGCATTTCAATCAGTACATAAACATCACTGTCCGTTGTTATTGTCGGGAAAGGAAGGAATTGACTGAATAAGGTAAAGATAAAATCACCGGCAAGTCCGTCAATTGCAGATCTGAGAAGATTATTAAAATAATCATTTCCCGTATTTAGATACTGATTAAGAGCACTTGTCAATATGCCGTCATAGATAGCATAGATCATATGCTCATTGTCAATAGAAGATAAGGTACCGACATCGTTGAAAAGTCCTGCACTCTTCAATGCATCGAGAAGCATATCGGGAACAGATGCCAAAATGCCACCGATTAATAATGGATTAATATCTATTCTGATATTGCTTATACCGCTATCTCCGCCCTTTAGAACACCATGACTTCCTATCTCGCCGTCACCGATGTTTATGGTTATTCCCTTAATAGGATCCTTTAAGCCATCGAGTAAGTCGGAAGGATTGACCCCTGATGAACCACCGCCGCCTGTGGCAACGCTAGTCGGACTGTCCACGCTTCCATCTATACCTGAGCTCTTTCCTAAAAGCTCTTTTAAGTCTAGAGAAATGGCGATTTCCTGACCCTCCTCATATCCATAAAGAGGTATTCCGATTTGACCATCGGCAACATCGACAAACCAACCGCTAGTCCAATTCTTAACTAAAGGTATAGACTGTAACCAATTAAGACCTGTCAAATACAAACGAATATCGAAAACCAATTCATGGTTGGCATAGTAAATACCCTTTAGATATTTTCCTAAGAAATTAGTAAAGTCGGTGCTGGTCAAGAGATTCGTTTCAAGATTTAGTCCGTGTGTATAGTTACCTATTTTGCTCCAGGTATTAGACTCGTTACCTATTCTTGTTACGTTAATGGTGGTGTGTCTTTCCTCTCCGCTAATTACAGAAACGCCTGAAGCATCGACGTAACTGGAATTGGTATCCAAGGTCAAATTGACTCTTGTATTCAATGCATCGATTACGTTGGAAATAATATCTGCTACCAAGTATCCGTCATAGTTATTGTCGGGTCCGATCATTCCTCCGAGATTAAAGCCGGAGAAGCCTGAAATCTCTTGCTTCTTACCACTTGTATTCGTATAGACAATACCTTTCAATAACCCTTCATTAGTACTTGGCTTATAGCTTACGGCAAGTTTGTTAATATTAAGATTAATGCTTGTACCGGCAGAATACAATTCACCGTTCTCGGCTTGGTCATAACTCGTAAGCTTCAAATCCAAAGAGTCGAAGCCGCCTGCAACCTTAACATCAAACTCGATCTCTGTACCTTCGGGTATAATGAAATCGACTCCAAGCATAGATAATAACTTGTTAAGCATTCCGCTTGTGATGGAGCCTTGAATGTCTGATCCTCTCAAGCCTAATGCCATATCACGAATATAAGAGCCTACCGTCACCTCGACACGTGCATTATCATAACACTCGGCACAACGATGATCGATTCCTTCCGTCAAATTACCGCTTGCGTCACGACAAGTTCCACGACTTACACAATATGGATTGGTACAGCCGCAGGATAACTTTTCATTTGATTGTACCGAGATCGTTTCTACATTACCGGCATCATCGGGGAAGAGCTTTTCTTCCTCCATCTTATCAACCAACCCGTTAATAACCGTACCCAAGTTCGTAGTTCCGAACAAGCTTTCAAGAATGTTGGTTCCAACAGTTAACCCCTTGGTTAGGTCGATTCCCGCAAACTCTTCGATTATTGCAGTTATACTTAGACCTTGAACCTTAACTTTCATTAGTCCCAAGTTGGTTAAATCAAGATAAACAGCACCGCTATTCACATTATCGTTACTCGTCGCATTTTCTGTTGACGTAGAACAATAATAAATACCGATTAGCGTACTCTTGCTGTCCAAACCGCCATCTCGTCCACGCCTTGCGTATTTTATCTCGAGTTTAAGCTCTGTATTCTCCCAGTTTTTAAAGTCAATATCTGCTACTAGTTCAAAACTAAACTCAAAAGCATCGCTTATATTTTTGTTAATGGTTAGCATATCATCGGATAAGCTTATTCCAAGATTAACAGAGGAGAGCTTTTCTAAAATCGCATTCAGCAATGGATTCTCATAGCCTAATTGATCTTGAATCAAATCAAAGGTTATTGCTCCACCCAAGGATACACTTATCTTGCTTATATCCATTAGGTCTTGATAATTTGCCAAATCCGCGAAGGATTCAAGATTGGTTATTCTTCCACCGCCATACTCTATGGTAGTTCCTTGTTCGGCTTTATCTAAGTAAGGCATGCTCAAATGTGAAGCGGGATTCTTGGTAGATATGCCAACTGAGCTACTACTGTTATTTTGACCTATTGATATATCCAATCCGTCAATCGCCAGCTCTAAGCCCACCCATTCATAATTCTCGGTTTCTCCGATATTTTCACCTAAGTCACCTGTTGATGCTTTATTAAAGTATATGCCTATACCTAACTTTAGATCGGAGAAAATACTTTCTCCTTCGGATAAAATACCGTCACCTCTGTCAATAAACAGTTCCACTCTGTCAATTGGTTGTTTTTCGGTGATTCCGTTAATAATGTTATTAACATCATCGCCAAGATCAATCATATTGAGAATGAGTTTTATAAAGGCAAAGTTTATTGCCAAACCCAAACGGCGATCACTTATTGCTATGGCTAAAGCCGCATTACTGCAAGTATCGTCGTTTTTACCCGCATTGACAATCATATCGATGTATTTTTGCACTACCGATATGTCTAAATCAAATATATCAAGTACTAGTCCGTAGAGGTCTGTTTCCGAATCGCCGGCAGGTGCCAAATCATCCTTCCACTTCAAACCGGTCAAACCGCTGATTACAGAGGATAGATCTACGCCTGTTACCTTAAAGCCTTCTATGCTCAAGACGGGCAAAGAGAGGTAAACCGTTTGCACGCTGTTAAGATAGTACAAGCCAATTAAAACAGTATCCTTAATATTACCTTTATTATCCTTATACTCCCTTGCAATTTCAAGCTTAACTTCGGTAGCATTGGAGTCGGCAATATCAACAAACATACCGACATCTATTCTTACTCTGAAGTCATAATAGTTTTCGGGAGTCTTTGAATTATCAAGTATAATTTTGATCAAATCAGCGGTGGTGGAATTAGGATTGCTGTTCAAGCAGAACAACTCCTCTAAAACACTTGTGATATCCATATCGATACTTTCATCATTCTTACCGCCATTTGTGGTCAAATACATTGTTGTTTCAAACTTAACTTGAAGTTCTGAGGAATCAATCCAGCCTTGATAATCGTTATTTCCGTTAGGACGAATATCAATACCAAAAGAGGTATCCGCTCTGTACTCATTTGCAAGGACGGGAGTAGCCAGGTCATAGAATACACCGATAACGGTATCGTTATTAATGTATCCTTTATTCTCCTCATAATCAAGCCATTCTCCGTCATTTGCCTTGATCTTGAGAACAAGCTTATTAAATGCGTTTTCCTTATAGCTATCCCATTTATCTATAAGTTCCTCTGAAGTTTGTGCTAAATAGTCTCTAGCAAATGCATCGGAATTATACCCGGTTCCTATGAAACCTGAAAGCTTAAGTTCTGTTTCATAAGCACTTCCGTCCTCCTTGTTTACGTTAACTACAAGTCGCAAATAACTGTTTTCAAAGTCCTCGTAAGCTCTCCCCTCTAGGAATATATCACAATTCTCAGGGAATATGGTACTTATCGCAAACGCAGCAAAAAGGTTATTGACCACGTTCTTATTGAGGGATAACAATATGCGGCTATTTCCAACAGAAACAAGGTTAATAAATCTATCGAGGTATTGAGTGTAGGAAAGAATTGTGTCTATGTCGACACTGCTATCTGTAGAATGACAGCTGCAAGTACAATCGACATCACAATAGTTGATGCTTTCATCATCAGGATCGTGACAGGTGCCGTTGTTCATACATCTTTCACAGCTACAACCGCACTTTAACTCACAGCAAGAGCAATTACAGTTATCTTCGCAAATTCGTACAAGCTCGTTCGTTTCGTCATCATACTTGTAGCAACTTCCATTTTCCTTACATTCCTGATTATCACAACCACACTTCAGGTAGGTACAAGAACAACCGCAGGTCTCTCCATCGCAAATACGTATACCTAGGAAATTATAACAGGAGCCCGTCGCCATACAGGTTTCATTTGTGCATCCGCAAGATAACATACAACAACTACAAGTACAGCCCTCTGAACAATAGCTCTTACCAAAAGAGTTACACTTGCCGTTCTTAATGCAATCGACGCAAGTACAGCCGCAGTCAAGTTTTTGACCTTCTAAACCGACATCATTGTTCTTATTCGAGCTACTAAAGTCTAAAGATCCGATCTTGCTTATTACAAACTCCTTGACCATTGTTACAAAATCAACCTTTGCATAGAAGGGATCTATACCTAAAGGACTCATGTCGATATATGCTGCAGCCTTTTCAGGATCTCCGGCTCCGTCAAGGTAAATAACTATAGGATCGGTTACGTCATAATTAACACCGGCTATTTCCTTTTGATATCCGCTGATATAAATATCGACTCTTGCCTCGGATAAGTTCCAATCTTTGGTGTTGATCTTAATCCTAACCTTAAGCTTAAGCTCTGTATCAAGTCTTGTCGTAACTAGAATACTTGCCTTTATCGCTTCCTTAAGTTCAGCAAAAGACAATGAGTCTCCCTCCTTGCTGTCGAAGTAGTCCAATATATGCTCCTCTGTAGGATCATAATCCAGTTTCAGTGCTAATTCTGCCTGCAAATAATACTCATTAGTATTCCACTCGGTGTAATCCTCAAGCTTCAAGCCCTTGGTTGAAGTGTTAATACCTAAACCTAGGAAAGAATACTCCTCCAGTTCGTGATAAGGTCCTCCTGTACCATAAATAGGTGTGTCGGAGCCCTCTAAATAAATGGGTTCACCGCCACCGATTTGTGTCTTATATCTCTTTGGTAAATCCAAACCAATTTCCACATCACCACCGACAACGGATAAGCCGACATGCTGCTTATTATATCCGAGTCCGTCCATTTCAATGGAAATAATGTTTTTACCATCCTCAGAAGATACAATGACGGATAAGATATTCTCAAGTTCCACTCCGTCCCCTAAAGAAATTACAGCATAATCTCCGTCGAAAACAAGTTTCTCAGTGATGTCGCCAATTGTAATGGTAGGCTTAGCAGGAGTTGTATCGATTATTGCATATTTACTTGTTCCTCTAAAGGTAAACTTAAGGGGCATTCTACCGAAGGAATCTATTGCCTCTCTCGGAATCAATATGCTTTGGTCGTCAAACTTATAGCTAAAGCTCTTAGCAGCGGATTTGGAGTACTTCATAGTTATTGACTGTGCAGTCAAACCGAAGTCCGAAACAAGCTTTCCGCCGGAGTAAATAAGGTTATAGAGCTCACCCTCGCTTATTGTGCTACCACTAATATAAGTTGCTTTCTTGTTCTCGAGTTTAACTAAAACGGAAAGTGCAGTGCCATCCTTATAATTTGCCGTAAGGGTATAACTTCCGTCGGGCAAATTATTGATTGCCTCATCGGTCAAGGAAACCTTATCCTTCTCGACTTTAACGCTTGCGTAATCAATTACGTCATCGCCATACAACTTGTTACCATCCTCATCAACTATCGTGGACGGAGCATAAATCGAGGTTTTCTCAAGGTCAATCTTCAGTTCCCCGTTGAGGTAATCGACAGTCAACCCGAGACTTCCTATATTAACGTCGGGTTCTAGTCCCAAGAACATCTTGAGAAGTACGGAAATAAAGTCCTCCGCCAAGGAAATACCTATTTCACCTCTCCCGATCGTGATCTTGCTAAACAATGATACTATTCCGGGAACAGTTACGCCCGTTGCCGTAATTTCTTCTGCCTCTGCTACCTTAATAGGAGTATATTGTCCGAGCTCCTCGGCATATGCGGTTCTTCCCGTCCAATAATCCAAGGTGTTAGTCAACGAAATGTATAATGCCGGAGAAGAAAGAATATTGAAAACTTGCGGATTACCGTTGATATAAATATTATCACCATCGAAATAAACTGTAATTGCATCTACATAGTCACCCTCGGCACCGATATCGACACCGTTAACAACCATGTTGTAACACTTTCTTTGGAGTTTCAGGTATATCTTAAGATCGCTATAATCGAACACGGCAAAGTCTAAAGAGGAAAGGTATACTCTTGCTATTACACGGTAATCTCCGTTGATCTCGTGGGCACTCAAGCCAAGGTTAAGCAAAACCGCTCCGATATATTGAGATAGGTCATCTCCTAAGTCGAATATAGCACCTTGAGAATTTGCAATGTCCTCAAGCATGGCTATATTATTATTGCTAATATCGACATTGACATCAAGACTTAGTGCTACGTAAAGCTTATCCAGATCGTTGATAACATCGGTATATAAATCGCTTTGGATTACATTTCTTTTCCCGTCCTTGGATAACTCTACAAGTTTGGACGCCTTATCCTTGACATTGCCATTACTGTCTATTGTATATGTCTTAGAGATGTAATTAAGCAAGCAATACTTGCCGTCCTCGTCCGCAATAGTTCCGTTATGCTCGTTCTTAACAACGTTTACACTGTAGTTGTTGATCGAGAAATCAAAGCCGAACTTGTCTAATCCGAATGAAAGATAGGGAGTAACCAAAACTCCCTTATGGAAGTAGTCGGTCAAAACAACGTTATCGTCTCGATATAGCTCAAGTTTCCATACACCTGTATTCAAATCGGTAACCTTACCGTTAGCCTTTAGAATAGCATTTTTGCCGTCAAAAGACATATAATCGGAAATATTATCCGCCACGACTACCATATCTCCCATCGTAAATACGAGTCTGCTAGCTTGAGCAAGTGTAATGTTGCAATCAAAATAGATATCATCTGTTGCTTTCTTTACACCAAAGGAGTTAGCACTTGCCATAGTGTTGCCATAATGCTCGGCGTCACTCTTAATTAGAGTATCTAACATGTTAACCTCAAGGTGAACCCCGTCAATTGCAGGTAATGCTAAATCTAAACCGAGTAGTTCCTCGACGACCATGAGAATGTCGGCACCGATATTCATTGATATATTGTCCTTGCCGGCACTAAAGCTTCTGATAAAGGAGAGAACTGTAGCGGAAATTTGCTCTACACCATTAAAGCCTAACAGCTTACGTCCGCCAACTTTAGCGGGAATACATATCTCACCTTCTTCTGTTTCAACGTAAATGCTGTAATATACTCCTTGAGGTACTTCATTCAATTCTCTAACATTATCATTGTCAACGAACCTTATATATGTAACATTACCGTCTGTAGTAATAGAGAAGTAGTCTGCAAATTGCGATGGAGTTAGGGTTACGTAATAACCCTCGCTTTCTTGATTAATGTTAAGATTTACAATGCGGATGGAAGTAATATCCTTTCCCTTTAAAGCGACCTTGAATGCTTCATTTGCACCACCCTCGAGGTAATAATACATTCTACCCTTGGTAATAAGCTCCGGTTCACTCTTTGAGTAATCAACGCTTATCTCGTTCTTCTCATCTGATGCCTCGGATACCCTATGCTCACCTAACAAAGACAGTAGATCGAGCTTTACAGAAGGTGTCTCGAGGAAAATACCGAAATCGATATATGCCCAACCGTCCTTTATATATAAGGATAAGAATAGCTCGGGATACTCGGGTTCGCTTATGTCGATTAGTTCGAATAATAGCTCGTTTTCAAGAATGATCCTGTTAATATCTATATTCTTTAAGCCGTTACCTAAAATGCTGTCCAAGCTTACGTTGAGCAATAGGTTATACTCGAGTTCATAATTAGACTTCTCAAAGAATACGCCTAAATCTACGGTACTTCCCAACGCAGAGGTTAACAAATTGGATAAATCGAATTGTCCGTCCTCTGCCCAAGTATTAATATTACCGCTTGCTGAAATGCTTATGTTATCGGTAAATTCAAGGGTTGTAAAACTCGCCAAGCCCTTTCTAATATCCTCATCCAAAGAAGAATAAATATCAACCGTTCTAAGTTTCAATCCAACATCGGATATCGCAAGCTTGATCGAAGGAGGCGTTATTACATTTTCATCACCGCTTGTGGCAAGCTCAATATTGATGCCTAACCCCTCTGTGGTGGATAGCTTAAAGCCTCCCTTTATTGATCCGGCTTTGTTAAGCTCTTCCAGATCTAAATCTATGCCCAAATAGTTGATAAACTGTGCTATTAAAGTGGGGCTAATTCCTATTTGTGCACCATCCTCAAGGGATACATCTATACTTATTAAGCTGTCTAAAATCGACCTAACCGTAAAGGCCGTATCGTGCAAGAAAAGATTCTTTGAGTTATACTTAACGGCACAGCTTCTGTCTTCGTCGCAATAGGGACATAACTCATAACAACAGCCACGGCTAATACATATCGAATCGTAACAACCGCATTTTAAGGCATTTGCTTTATTTGATTCCAATCTATGACAGTTAATACTTTCATTACCGGTTTTTGCATATGCACAATTAATGCAACCCTCTTCACAACTTCCCCTTGTTAAGCAATGAATATCATTGCAGCCGCAAATAAGTGTAGTATCTCCTGCCTCACCAAGGGATACCGTGCAATGACTGCACTTACAATCACTCTCACAAGAAGCACCGTTACAGCCGCCTTCTTCAATACAACTACTACAAGAGCAGCCGCAAATGTAATAAGAGCAGGAGCAAGCTCCGTCCGTGCAAATTCTGACACCATACTCGTTATAACAGCTACCGTTTGCATTGGTCAATATATTCTTACAGCCGCAATCAAGGGTCTCGGTATTAATCAGGGAATCGATATCCAAGCCTTGATACTTAATTCCACTCAAATTAAAGGAGGGAATGTCGACATACAAGCAGGGCTCACCCTCTGTACATCCGTCATAATAGATAAAGCCCAAACGACGCTCAACCGTTCCGTTGCTTTCTCCTCCTTCGTATAACGATACATAGAGTTGAGAAGCGTTGATATCATTGATATCGATACTTCCGTCTATCTTTAAGGTAAATACCATATCAGGCTCATAGACTTCGGTTTTAAAGGAGAAGAGTGTATCTATTCCCGGGATTATCTTGGAAATAATCTCGCTAAAGTCAATATCATACTCACTTCCCGTAACCATTTTACCCGAATGCTCTTTTATTTGAAGGGTAACGCTAAAGCTTATCTTTGTCATCTCAGAGAAGAGCTGATAATCCTCCGTATTACTGTTCTTATTTGTTTCTTGGCGTGTACTCTCATCTATTGCCAAGAACGGAATCTCTCTCTTTCCTGTTTTGAGTACGAAACTATTTGCTACTACGCCCAATGTCGACTTATTTTCATCGATATGATCTTCACCAATACCAAAGAAGAATATGTACACATTCATTGCAATATTCTTAAAGAAGGATTGAGGATATATTTCGCCCTTTGTTTCAAAGGCTACAAGTTCCTTCATTAGCTCTGTATCATCAGGAGCTATCTCCTTGACAAGATCTTCGATTTCTCTGATATCTTCGCTTGTTACAGTATCGACATCAACCTTCTCAGCTTTACTCTTAAGTTCCTCAAGCTTACTTAACAACCCTTCTGTAGCTGTAAGGTTATCGATTCGAGATTTAAGCTCTTTCCACTCTTTATCCTCTCTTAAATCACGTTTTAAGAAATCAAAGACTATTTCAATACCACCGCCGGGGGTATCATCAACGGAAAGTTCTTCTCCTGCAATCAACTCGAAGAGATTGGCAAGTAGCTTGTCATTTGTAACAATAGTAATATGGTCTCTTGATATCTCAAACTTGTCAAAAAGAGTTGAAATCAAATTAGCATAATGTGTAAGACATTCTCCCTTACATGTTGCATTATTTATAATACTTCCGTCAGAAGCTATGAACATACACTCGTCACTGTTTCTGGGGCAGCCGTAATCCTCGATATGAGAGGGATTGATACAATGACACTTTAAGAAGTTTGTATGACACACGCATACGTTTTCATGATTTTTACAGCTTCCGTTAGAGTCACAGAAGGTCAAAGGCTTTCCGTTATCGTCCCAAGCATAGATACAATAGCCATGCTCGATACATTCCGGATTAGTACAGCGACAACCAAGTTTAACATGACAAGAACAACAGCTTTCATCGTTCCCGTGGCAATACATTCCATGTAATCCGCATGCGTTCTCTCTATCTCCGGTTGCCTTCGCTACAGCTAAGCAATACTCGTCACGACAGCCGCAGGGTAATACACAATCATCGCAATTGCAATTATCGCTACAAAGCTTTTCTCCTTTTTCATTATAACATGAGCCATTTTCTAAGCAATCGAAATTTGTACAACCGCAAGAGAGCTTATCCCCATCTCCCTCTGCGGGTTTATTATCTGCAGAGTCGTTATCATCAACGTTATCATCAACGCTTCCTTCGATTATTTCTTTCAAGTCTAAATCATACTTAATGTTGTACAATCCGATCATAGGAGCGTCGATGTATAATGCATTATCCATTCCGACAAAGTAGACTCTTGCAAATAATGCGTTTGAAACAACATCTCCGAATTCGGTCATGGATATCTTTACCATAATATCGGACCAATACAAATTGGAAAGATTGATATTGGCTTGGATATCAAGATCGACTTCAACGTTCATGTTCTCGGCAATCCTAAGTACCATCTTGTCATTAACAAGATACTGCAATACCTTTTGCAAATTAAGTTCCGATTTCAGCAAATCAACGTCGACCTTTGCTTGAAGCTCAAAGTAGAGATTTTCAAGCACAAGCTGATCGCCATCGGGAAGAGCAAAATCCATGAGAGTCGTATAGGAGGTAACGTCCTGTGTTCTGTTAGGTCTTATGCTCATATCTCCTAGCATGACATTGTCAATTCCGCCGTCAAACCTAAAGTATCCCTTAAGGTTCTCCGTTGTTATATTGGTGTTGGAAATGCTCTCCAATTCCAAGTTAAGATGAAGTTGCTTTTCAGAAAGTCCGATTCCTATGTAGCTTCTCTTACCCTCTTCGTTTGAAAGCTTGAAGGGTAGAGAAATCTTATATTTTGCAAAGAAGTAATCTAACACCTCATCGATGATTTCATGATTGAGTACAACGTTAATCCCTTTAGGTAGCTCTGAGCTTTCACCGTCTGCAATTACAAACTCGTCTATAACCTTGGAAATAAGTCTAATGGTAGCATACCAAGAGGGTTCATCTGCCGCAGCAGCAACCTCGTCAGCTTCAAGTAGACTTGAAATATCCAACCCGGTAATTAATAGTTTCGGAATTTCAAACCATGGAAGATCGATGTATATCTCACCTCTTTCCAAATCCGCATAAACGGATAGGAAGAGATGGGGAGTATCGTATTTTGAGTCGCTATAGTAAAGTTCAAAAACCAGCTCGCTCTTGTATATGTCTACAACACCGATCTTTGCCCTTAGGTTAAAGCTAAAGACTCCGTTCATATCCTTCAAGGATACAGGTATGCTTACATTTTCGTATAGTGAGGAAATAACACCGCCGAAATCATAAGTTCCATCCTTAAAATCGTATGCTAATTCACCGGAGATATCAACGTATATATGTTGATAATCGTCGGTACTACTATACTTAGAGTCATCAAATGCGATTTCCTGTTTTGTACCTCTTATGCTATAATCATGAACCGCTAAATCAATATAGGGATCGGCTTCGCCGTCAACCTTCGACTTTAGACTAATAGATGCTTTAAGGTTCTTAGTTAAGGGGTTAAAACCCACCTTAATCTCTTTCAGTTCTTCGGCAATAACATCATTATTCAAAATGTCTAAGCCCAATATCTTTAGCAAGTTTTCGTTAAAGAATACGCTAAAGGTTCCGTTTGCTGAAATTTGAAGCTTACTTATAAGCATCGTTATCAGCTTAACCGTGCTTACTCCGTTCAAATCTCCGGCTTCCGATACATCGTTATCGGCAGCTCCCTTTGTAAATCCAAGAGCCTTATTCAAAACTCCTTGAATATCGATGGAATTGATAAAATCCGTCAAGCCCGCTTTATCCAGAATCGCAAGTAAATCGAAGTCAAGCTTTAGTCTTAAATCACTACCAAGTATTGGAGCGGAAACGTATAGATGATTGTCACCGTCATAAAACAGAGTTAATAACTCTCCGTCAAGATTGTTCATTGTTATATACAACTCTGTCTTTGCCAAATCTTTTATGTTGAGATTAAGTGCAAAGTCAACGGTAATTCTCTCCGCCATACTGCTCTCAACGTAAAGAGGCACCTCCTCAAGCCCGAGAGCCGTGGAGAAAATACTAGACAACATATAATCCGCTCCCGTATATTGATTATAGGACGCCGAATTTAGTCTATAGCCTAGGTCAAAGCTTGCACTTAAAGATAAATACTCCAGATTATCCAAGAAAGCATAATCCGTTGCATCGTCTATGGTCTTACTTATATTGCCGCCAAGGGATAACTCCGGCTTTCCAATCGTTACCGATAAAGAACTTATTCCGTTAAAGTCGTCCTTAATGGAAATATCAAAAGACAAAAGCTCGGAATCCTTGCTCAATTCTGCATTGAGCTCGACATTTGCATTCTTTAGAGTATATCCGAACTTATCCAATAACAAGGAAACAAACTTAACCCCGCCTCTTAGAGCAAGCTTATCGGAAAATAACAATACTTCAAAGGCATTTCCGTGATCATTAGGATCAGCCGCTTCTTGAACCTCACTCTCGGATGAGAATATCATGTCAAGAAGTTCCTTAACCTCTAGCTGCATGGCGGCCTTTGGCAAACCTATGGGCGATAAATCAAGATAAGCATAGTTGTTTTGATAATTCAACTCCGCCAAGGTTACAACGCTTGCACCTGAACGACGGGAAATATTAAGATATATGTACAAATCGTCAACCAAAGCATATATCAGCTCGGTTACACTCGCATTTCCGCTAACTATTTGAGAAAGCTTATCGCTTCCCATACCGATATTGACTTCTAGCGAGAAATCGATAGCTTGTTCCGATTCCTCAAATACAACTTGAGTGGTGCTATCCTTTATGTCATTAAGGAAGGAATTGAAAATATTATCCTCTTCATCGGACTCGATAAGAGTGGCTATATCAATGGTACTACCAGTAGATGAAATATCTATCGAACCATTTAGTTTGAAGTTAAGAGCTTTGGCTTGAGTTATGGTGTTATATTGTCCAAGGGAAACCTCGTGATATAGTTCGCCGTCAAATTGAAGATCTAAAGCATAAACTACAAGTTCTAGGTATTCTTCTTTAATAGTAAACGAGTTAGCAATACTTGCCAGTTCGTTTAATGAATCCGATTCACCATCAACTGTAATTAAAGAAAGGGTTTCTCTTATTGCCTTGATATCGGCGTTAGTTGATGTGTTAACATCGAAACTCGATAACAGCTCCTTTAGATTATTTAGTACATCCTCGCTTTCCTTCGTTACCGTTAGCGACTGCGCTAAATCCTTCATTTTTTCAAGCTTATACTCATTGCCGTCGTTCATGTACAGCTCAAGTCTAGCCTCAAGCATCTTATCATAAGTCAATACATCGGAACCGTTTATAAAGTTCTTCGACGGTGTATCTTCGGACAACCAAACATTATAGAGAGACACATAACTCTTTTCCGTGTTCGTCTTTGCAAAATCAATATCTATACCGACGAAGAGAAGAGCTGTGTGAAGAATATCTTCAATAAAGTTTACCTTTAAGTAACTTTCGCCAATACTCAATCCCAAGAAAAGATTTAGAACGCTTTCAATAGTAATTTCACCATCTTTTGCTACTTCACTTGCCTCGGCAATCTCATCTTTTTTGAAAATAGAGGACGCAAGATCATCAATTACGGTATTAAACGGTGCCTCGTCAATCTTTAGCTGTAAGTCAAAATAAGGAATGTTAACGTAAACTGCGCCATTAGGATTTTCGGTTCCTATATATGCAAAGCTTAACAACAACTCGCTCAACACCCCGCTTTCAGATACTCGATAAATATGCATTGCAATTTCAGATCCGCCAAGATCTAAGGTAATATCGGAATATTGGTCGAAACGAATGTTCATTTGAAGTGTTACAAGATAATGTGATTGAGTATCTTCTTCAAGCCACATACCTACAGGAATATCCTTTAGATCGAAGGGAAGCCCGTCTAAAGGAAGGAGTGTATCAAGTGTTTCGCCAATTAAATCTGTTATCGCAACAGAAACACCCTCTTCGGCATGTAAATCAACCTCAATTTGTGTCGAAACAGTTAAGAACTCAACATTGGTCTTGTAAGTTTGAGGAATGGTTATTTCATATTTTCCAGCATCAAGCTCAATATTTTGAACAGCAAGTTTAATAGAGGTGGTATCGTTTAATATAATCTCGGCATCTATTCCGTTTTTGCCAAGTTCTAGATTTACAGCTCCGCCAACCGCATTTACCGCAAAGTAATTACCATACCAATTATCCATAGAGGGATCATTTCCTAAAGTCAAGTGCTCTGCTCCCTCCAATTCTATAGACTCGATCTCCAATCCGCTGAGAGCTATGGTGTTTACGGTCACCATTATAACCTCTTTTTGCATTTCAAAAGAGGTTGTACTTCCATCGGAATAAGACACATATATATCATAGCTTCCTACACTTAAACTCTCTGCTCCTTTCTTATCAAAGTTAAACCTAATTGTCGATTGCAATCTGTCAATTACAAAGTATTCTGCAAATTGAGCATTTGTTGTAAGCTCGCATATCAACTCTCTGTTCTTAACAATGCGAAGAGAATCTATACTTCTATTTCCAATATTTAGGACATAAACATTATTCTTAAGAGATTTTTGGAAGTTAAAGCTTTCCCTTACCTCTTTATCGTTTCTAGTTCCTACAACAATAGCTGTATAATTGCCCTCTGCCAGTTTACTTACAAAATCGGTATTCTTAAGGGTAAAGCCTTGAATAAGAGTAGGGAAGTATTTGTCAAAGCCCAAGAAGCCCAAAGTCGATTGTAAAACCTCTCCGGTGATAGATATTTTCAAGCCTTCACTATGTACGTACAGGTTTACGATTCCATACAGTGAGTCAAGTATTTTCTCAATAGAACTGTCCTCACCAAGTATTTCTCCGTCGGCTGCGGCAGCAAATACGTCATTGCCGAAAATACCACCGATTATTTCTCCTAAATCCATATCGATTTGGAATGGCTCGATTCCCAATAAACCTTGTAAATCTATTCCCAAAATGCCGCTGTTTACACCATGGGTGTAATATAGTGACAATAAACTCTTACCTTCACCCTCCCCGTCCTTAAGTTCGATAAAGAAGGTTAAACCGTACAGCGTTTCACTTCCTTCCGCGAGATTGAAACCTGCTTGAACGGTCAAAATATAGCTTCCTTTTAGATAATCGACAATATCGATTGCGAAATTGGTGTTGATAAATTCTGACAATAAACCCTTGAAATCCAAGGAATTCGTGTCACCGGGATCAACAGTTGCACCAACGGAAAAATCCAATGCTACATCAAAGGAAATATAACCGTGTATTGCATCGGCTCCTATATAATCATCCAACTGTCCGAAAAATACTTCCTTTTCCGTCATGTTATCCGAATAAGAATAAACAGGCTCTTTTGTCTCCCTAAACTCTAATTTAGGATCACCTACTGCAATGTCAAGAGAATATTCTTGCCCAAAAGCTGCAGACAAATGAACGCCCAAACCATATTCAATATCGGTTTCGGTATATGCCGCTCCATATTTTGAGTCGAGATATAAGTCGTTAAGATTACCCAGTGCTATCAATGATACAAGTTCAGGAAGTGCAATATCTATTCCTGCCATCACCATTACTCTGGATAATATTTGAGTGCTTAAGGAAACCAAAACCCCCTCCGGAGCAACTGCAATCGTATCGAGAAGCTTAATGACGTTTGTATAATCGCTAGCCTCTGCAACCTCGTTCTTACCTATTGAAGAAATCAATTCCTCAAGGATATCACGCAAGCTGAACACATCTCTTAAAGCTAGCTTAAGGTCTATAGAAGGAATGTTAACATAAATTACGTCAGTAACGTTGCTTTGATAATAAATTCCTATAACAGGCTCTCCGTTGGCGTAATTTGTAACATTGTTCTTGTCCCTAATCACAATCATTGCCTCTAGAGACATTTTATTAACTATGTTATTTACGACCTCGGTTATTTTTCCACCGGTTAATGTCGCAAAGGAAATACCCGATAAATCCAGTCCGGAAATGCCCAATTCAACGTCAACGCCATAGTAATAGCTTCCGTCATAATCAGAGGTCAATACCAATTTGAGAAGATCGTTATAGTTGAGTATTTCATAAGCCTCATTCTCATCGGTTTTACCAAAACCGGCGCGTCCCGTTAAGGAAAGAGCAAAATAAATTTGATCTAGTTCTGCAAGATTAATTGCACCCGTCTTTAAATCAACGATGCCATCGTTAATATCTTCCCTTGTAACTAAATCCTCGTCATCCTCTACAAAGAATAGGTCATAGTCAACAAGTGATACGGATATTTTGCTATCGCCCCCCATTACAAGCTCAAGCTCTGTTCTGTCACCAGAAACGACGACACTTGCACCCTCGAATAAGCCATCTATATCGGCAATCAATCCCGATGCTCCTAATAAATCCAATGCTAACTTAATAACCCCACCGTTGACGTTTACGCCTATACCATCTTTAAGAGTAACGTCAATTATCGATGATATCGGATCGGCGCTTTCTGCGGTTTCCGGGTAAAGTAACGAATTAATAAGTTCCTCAACAACCTCAACTAGTCCGGGGTTATCGACTCTTACTGCAGTATTCTTACTCTCTTCGTTGCCAAGCATCAGGTAAACAGCCTCTCTGACACCTACGTCATATACATCCAATGAATTGTAGTACAAAGACAAAATTCTATCCTCTCCGCTATAATCGATAGCACCGTCGTTATCGAAATAGAGCGAAAGCCATACTTCTATTCCCATATTCTTAAAAGAATTGAGTCTTAAGTTAACAGCTAGCTCAACACCAAGATCAAGATTAAATCTGCCGTTTTCGGAATTAACAAGCAATGAGAAGGAGCTTCCGTCAATGGAACTTGAAATCAATGAGTTTACGACATCGGCATAATCCTCATCAAGACAGAAGGACACGTTGGCTCTTGTGGAGAACCCCGCATTAAGCTCGGTCCATTCTACATAAGAGGATAGATCGGGAAGTATTTCGGTTTTCTTGAAATCGATGGAAAAACCATTTATTCCGAGACCCGCAGAGAGGAACTCTCCATGTTCTCCGACGTCAATACCAATACCTATTCCAATACCGTTTTCACGCGAAACGCCTAGGCTTACATTTGCTGAAATGTCGGGAAGGACTATCCCGTCAAGCACCTTAACCGAAAGCAATGATAATAACACACTTACGACATTGGAAGTGGAAGTGATCTTTATCACTCCCTTTGCTCCGTTTATCTCAATGCTACTAACGCATTGGTTAATAAGTTCGAATATATCCGACTCATCGCTTGCTTGAGCATACTCCGATTTTGCTCCTGTTATTACAGAAAGAGCCTCTGTTATCTTATCGCCGAACTCGCCCTTTATCGTATCATATATTATCGGCAAATCAATGAAAAAGTCCTTTATATTGAGCGATGGCAGGGATATGTACACTCTATCGGTACCACTGTCATAATAGATACCGATTAAGTCAAGTGTTTCTGTATGTATGTCGATTGAAATAACAATTTCCGAAAGGTCGTAGATGTTGACAAATGCTTTTAAGTCTAAAATGAACACGGCATCGTCCAATTGGTAATCGAGGCGAGCGGATATTTGAGAGAGAATTGCGGTAAGTTCCTCTTGTACGTTGAGATTTTTAAGAAGAGTCACAATATATGGAGCTACATCCAAGCCCTTCTCACCGTTTATCTCATCAATTCTTCCGCTTAAATCGAACTTAACAGACATTTCAAGAGCTATTTCTTTGATGGCGGGATTTCCGTTATCGTCACTTATTTGTACAAATTCACCTTCCTTAATCCCGGTAAAAGCTATACTGTTCAAGTCCTTTTCTTCGAGGGCAACGCTTAATCCGTTTACTGCGACCAGCAAGTCAATACCTGCAATACCAAGATCTATCGAGATACCCCCTTCGGTAGTCAAGCCTACACCAACACTGTCCATGTACTTAGAAACGTCAATTCCTCCGAGCTCAAAACCAAATTGAGAGAGAACCGAAGCAATTAATGCCCCGGTAACAGAGACGGCTATACCATCCTTGTTGAATTTTAGCGCTACAAGTTTATCCGTAGAGTTCTGCTCACCGGCCTCGGCAACATCGTCCTTGCTATTTGCAATAATGTCTTCTACAATTTGATATGCATCGATGCCCCTATAACATACGGCACCTATTCCAAAGAGAGGCATTGCGGCAAAAACAGTATCCTGCGTTCCGTCATAGTAAAGCATAATGTCCTCTTTTTGATTTCTTGTGCCGTCATCGTTGAGGATAAACGCTCTAAAAAGTATTTGAGAATCGATCAAAAGCTCTGTAGCAGTACTTATATCAGAAATAGCAAAGCTACCCATATCGATATTCGCTAAAAGATCAAAGGAGAATCGCAAATTTAGATCTCCCTCGGTAACAGCCATACCGAATGTTAGAGCAGGAAGAACATCTTTTATTAGATTTTCTATGGTCGAACCCTCTTTACCCGATTCGAACTGCTCCATATTAATGGATAAATTACCGGTCAAGGCAACATTCATATCACCTAAATCGTTAATATTCAGTTCATTGAAACTCTTAACGTTTTCGTTTATTAAATCACTCTTGTGCTGGAAAGCAAGTGCAAGGTCTCCCAAACCCAGTTCAATATAGCTCAAGCCATCGGTTGAGTCGACTTTATCCGATTGGTCTTCATTTATATAAAGAACAAGCCCTACACCCAAGCCGTTGGCAAAATCCAGTTTGATTCCCGGGATTATTCCGTCTAAGGCGGAACCGTTATATAGATCATCTATTCCCCAAACGGCGCTTCCGACGATATTCAACACTCTCTTAAAGGTGTTTGCGGCAAGATTTATGGCAATGCCGTTGTTTCCTATCTTTATCGAGGATAAAATTCCAAGATTTTCAAGAATTAAATCGGTTACGGAAGCACTTTGTGTAACATCGTCGGCACCTGCGACTATTACACAACAATCACAATCGCAACCATCCGATGTACACTTTGACAAACCGTTTTCTATACAAGTACCCTTTTGTATACACTCGCTACACTTACAACCGCAGGCAAGAGAGCCTACCTTTATTTTAAAGCTATCAATGTCAAATCCGGTAACCTTTGTTCCGCTTTGCGTTCCTGTTTGCGCATCCACATAAAGGTAAACTCCGTCAAAGTAAATGGTAAGAAGGGTATTAACGTCTCCACCGTCTACAAATTTGAGTTCGGCTTTAAGTTCAAGGTTGCTAACAACGTCATTAAGCTTTAGGCTATCGAGAGAAATATTGGCACCCACTTGCAAAAGCAAATCGCCCTTCATTCTTTCACCGTCCTCTCCTACAATCTCGATTCTCAAGAATAAGTCGCTTAGCATCTCTGCTATACTACCGTCTACAAAATTACCAACGATATCTAGGAGATCGCTTATATCGTATTTGTTACTCTCCAAATCATACCCGATGTTTACGGATGCCGAAACATAAAAGCTCTTCAATTCCTCCAAACTCTTGTATTTAGAGGGATTGTCTATAACTGCAATGCTTCCCTCTTCCAAATTGAGGGATAAATTGTTTATCAATATGTCAACGGATAAGTTTTCATTCGGAGTTTTTCCCGTAACAAGACCTACCCTTGCCCCTATTTCCAAGCCGTTTTCCGTGGAAATGTACACTGAAGAATTTTCATCTGCCTTTATTAAGCCTTCGATTTCCTTGCTGAATCTGTCGGCAAAGCTGTCACCGAAGAAAACATTCATCAACGCATCAAGTACATTATCGGCGACAAAAACAGCTAGCTTATCTTCACCCAAATAAATTCTTCCTGCAACGCCTCCGATGATCGAGAGCACTTGCTCAACGCTTATGCTACTTTCTTCATCTATCTCGTCACCTATTATTTGAGTATTACTATCTCTGGCTTCTGCAATATCCGACGCACCGAGAACAAGCCCAGATAAAGCTTCGTTTATCATTCCCTCAAGATCAAGGTCATACCTTATCATGGGCAATTCCATTCCTTCGATCACCATGTTATGTAGATCGATAAAAAGGGCACTCTTTTCCTTTGCGTAGGAGGTATAAACGGCACTCAACAGTAAATCGTTTTGGTCATGAGAGGTGTCATCGATGCTAGCGATAGAATAAAGTTTCACTGAGAGATTCAAGCTTTCAACGCTTAAATCTATAGGCTCATTTCTAATAATCGAGCTTAGTGCGAGCTCTTTGATGCTAGCAGAACCAACCAATTCTATCAACACGCCTTTGTTTACTCTGTTCTCGAAACCGAGAATACATGAAAGCTCGGCAAACATATCACGAAGATTACCGATAGCATCGTTTATGTCAATAACATATCCTCCGTTTGAATAGTCAACATCACCGGAATCAAAGGCAATGGCAATATCTCCGCCGAAGGATAACGAATTGATTTCATCCAAATCAACCAATTCGCTCGGCAACGAAACCTCTACGAAATTCGGCTCGTATCCCAAGCCGACCAACGGCAGGCTTACAGACAAGGTAGTATCGTCAGCCAGTTGAAGTGAAGCATCGACGGAAAGACCGAAAGTATGCTCTTTAGTAATAAGTCCCAAAGTTAATCTCAAGTTGCGGAAAATAAGGTCATCATCGGAATACGCCTTGTTATCCATTGATTCTGCAATTGCGGATAAAAGATTACCGATGTCCTTAGGATCATTTGCATCCTCTGTAACAAAGCCTGCCACGGTTCTCAATGCAGATAACAACGTAGCTCTGGAAATATCCAAGGTAAGTGTTTGTCCTTCAGAATCGAGATTGAGATTTTTCAAAACCTCTACAACAAGAGGAATAATGTTATTCTTTATCAATCCGAGATAGTCCGTGTCCCCTGCGGGTGCAAGATTCCAAGAGTTGTGCATAAAGTAATTTGAAATCGCATCGGAAAGAGTCACTCCACCATAAACCGTTGTCAATGCCTTTTCGATATCCGCTGCAGAAGCAGTACCCGTTAAGGCATCAACTATGGTCTGCCCTAACATTGGAACCAGGATGTTATTAAGATTGACGCTATACTTTAGAGAGGGCAAGCCAAGTTTAGATAAATCAATTATCAAATTCTCATTAGATCCGTCATAAGAGATAACCGCAAGATCACCGCTATTCTTCTCTGTTCCAAGCAAAATCAGAAGCTTGTTACGCTCGTTACGGCTAAGGTCAAGCTTTGCTTGCATACGAAGATTTATTCCCAACTCGCCCTTTCCGAGAACTAACTCCGTCGAAGAAAGTTTACCAATCGTTTCTACACCTAAAACAGCCTCGAGAATACCACCTATGGTCTCTCCGACACTTACGTTTTTGGTTGTACCGTTTGTCAATCTAATATCTGCATTGACGTCAAGATTAAGAACAGAAAACTCCTCGAATTTTTTAAAATCGGGAAAATCAAAAGCAACGGAGGTTACATTGCTACCGAAGTATTGACTGCCAACGGACAAGCCCAACGCAAATACTTGTTCGCCATAGCCAATATTGGTATCGAACCCGTCAAGGGTTCCGTTTAAAGTGGTTATCGAATAATCAAAGGTAATTGTTTCGAAAGGAGTTTCGTTTATCTCGGCAAAAGTCATGCCAAACAGCTCGACTAACACGGAATCCAAGTCACCGACAATACTTGTAACGATGTTCCATAAACCACCGACTTGCTTCAACAATCCCGATAAGAAGGTATTGACGTCAAGTTCAACTTTCAACGTTTGATATTCATTTACGTTTCCGTTCTCAACGGTGGTTTTTGTGGTAATTGTTGCCTTCTTTGCGAGATCGGAAAGAAGAGAATTTACAATCGAACCGACGTCTATTGTAATGCCTATATCAAGTTTGCCGTTTTGTTCAAGCCAATCGGATAAATCTCCTATAGAACCGGTAGCTCCTAAGATATCCTTTGCCGCAGCGGCAATTTGTGCCAAATTCAGCTCGGTTATATATATATTTGCACCCTCGTCTCCTGCGATATCGAAATAAAATACCCCATCCTCATAATAAGCACCGAAAAGCATGTCACCGCCTAAGGTTTTATACTCAAAAGCAAGAAGGGAATTTTTGTTGATGTCAGATTCCGATGCTCCCTCGGGACAATAATAGCGGAGTTTGAACTCCATATAGTAATCGAGAATAGTACCGTTCTTGACGAGTCTGAGATTGTTGGTTCTGAAATCAAAGACAACATAGTCCTCCTCTGTTACTCCTTCAACGGATTTTTCACAGAAGGAAACCGTAGTAGCCAATAGTTCGAAGAACTTATCCGTAGGAAGCTCAGTGACTACAACAGTGTCTTTATTGGAAGTACTACCGGGCTTTACGACGACACCGTCATCGGAACAAGCCGTTAGAACCAGAGCCGTAATCATTACCACTATAAGCAGTGTTAAGATTAGTAAGCTTATGCGTTGTTTTTTCATAAAATACCTCCGTATCTTACTCTTGACGCTCGCGTACGCGTGCGTACGTTATGCGTGCGTGCGTAAATATACTATTATATTATAAAACAGTGCACTCTTAGCTGTCAATACCCCTAAGATTAAGTTATCCTTAATACTCTTTTCTTTTCGTGAAATTTGTGTGAAAAAAGCCGTGGCACGCCTAAAAAACAAAAAACCTCGGCGTTCTTACCGAGGCGTAAAATAATATTATTAGTAAAAACTAATCGTCTTTCTTGTCGCTATTTTGGGGACGTAATGCCCAAAGATTATTCCTTTCGGGGTGGAAAATCGCAGATAGCATCCTATCTTTAACGCCGTGTATCTCCGTATTGAGAGAGATCACCAAATCTTTCATTCTCTGTCTTTCGGTATGCTTATCCATCGGGCAAACATTAAAAACAACGGGCATTTCACGTTTCTTTACCTCATGCATAATGTCAACCTCTTCAAGGTACACAAAGGGTCTGATTAAAGTCAAATCGGTCCGTGACATATAGCTGACAGGCTGAAATGTCGAAAAGCGTCCTTCGTATGTTAATGACAAAAGAAGAGTTTCCAATACATCGTCGGCGTGATGACCTAATGCTATTTTGTTCGCACCGAGCTCTTTTGCCGCATTACACAACGCCCCTCTTCTCATTTTACTGCAAAGACTACAAGGACTATCCTCTTTTCTCTCCTCAAAAATAATTTGAGCTAAATCAGTTTTGACAACGTGGAATTCTATATCCAATCCCTGCAAATATCTTTTCAGGGCTTCGACTTGACCTTGGTCCGTGTCCTTAAAACCCATGTCTATATGTATCCCCATCAAAGAGAACTTATTTGGAGAGAAACGTTGAAAGAGCTTTAGTGCCTCTAAAAGAAGAAGTGAATCTTTACCGCCTGAAACACCGACGGCAATTATATCGCCATCGTGAATCATATCATAATCTTGTACAGCTCTTCTAAGGGAACCTAATACTTTTTTCATCGAAACTTATCTCCTTTTAAACATCTTTGCACAATATTAAAAAATGCTCTTGCTGTTTAATATAATCGGCAAAGAGCATTTTGTCAATACAATTTTTTATTCCGTCCTATATAACGTGTTCGATTTTACTCGCTCCTCAAGGCATTTACAGGATCCTTTTTGCTTGCAAATATCGCCGGAATTAGTCCTGCAACCATCGTCAAGAATATACATAGTACTACTAAAATCAATGCGTGAAGCGGTTGCAAAACGGCAAGGGACGGGATTCCCGTAAGATTCTTCAAAATCAAGGAAACAAGTATATCTAAAAGATATGTTACAACTATTGCAAGAACTCCGCTTAAGCTTCCGATTATTAGGGTTTCCGCATTGAAAATTCTGGTAATATCCAGCTTTCTCGCACCCATTGCCCTTAACACTCCGATTTCCTTTGTACGCTCCATAACGGATACATATGTAATAATACCTATCATTACCGAACTAACAAGAAGAGATATCGCAGAGAATGCAATCAAGACATAACTTACAGCATCTATCATTGATTCAACCATACCTATCATTGCAGTTGTCGTATCGGTAACCGAAATCTGATCGCTATTTTCTTTTCCTTCGTTATATGCCTCAAGATATTCAACCAAAAGTTCCTTGTTTTGGAAACTAGAGGGATAGATAAACACCACCGCAGGCAAGTTGGTTCCGCCCAGTTTCCTCATAACTTCGTCATACATCACCTCATCTGTTAACTTGATAATTTCATTTACCTCGAAAGGACTGAAACTAGAGGCTAAATTGAGAAGCGTTTCCCAATCATTAGTAACCGCTTTTCCCGTGGTAACATCCACCATTTTCGCATTCGGTTCATTCTCTTTTCTCTTTAAAAAGGTATCGTATGCATTTTTTTGAGCCAAAACGACATCAGAATCTGCATTTTGCTCCAAAACATACTCTGTAAACTTAGGTGTATATACCAAACCGCTTGAGAGCCACATCATAGAGGTATTTTCATTGCTTCTTAAAATTGCCGTAATCTTGAGCTTAAAGCCCTTATTGAAAAGCTCCTCGTTATCACCGGTACAGACATATACTCCTTGTGAATTCAAAGTGTAATAATCATCGTTCAAGCTATAGCTTATCTCGGCACCCAACAGATCTGAGAAAGGAACATCGATATATCCAACATCACCGTCAACCGAAACAGGTGTTATTCCCAATGCGGCAAGCACCTTTGTGTTAACCCTATTATACCGATCTACAACCAATGCGATCTCATTTGCTTCTGTAGGAAAATATCCGCCTTCATTTATCACATCGTACTGGGTCTTCATATACTCTGCGTTATCGAGAATTTCAGCCCAGCCGGTACTATCGGTATCCAGCGTATTGTACGTGTATTCCTCAAAAACGCTATCGTAAAGCTTTAAGTATACATGAGGTTCTATAGTCCTATAATACTGTATTGCCGTAACCATATCATCGGGTATTTTTTCGAGGTATTCCAGAAACTCGTCGTTTATTTTACTATATGTAACCAAAGTCTTAAGTGCAGAAGTAAAATTGCTATCATACGGCTTTAGTACCTGATCGGAGGGAAATGCTTCTATGCCGCCTACATCCAAAAGATTATCGACACTGCTTTGAAGACTACCCGAGGTTCCTATTGAAAGAATCTTATCAAAATCCGCAGATATCGCACTTACCGAAATCGGAAACTCTCCGAGACTATCCGCTTGCATGCTCTGCATATAGTTACTCATCCCGTTAGATACCGAAAGAATAAGAGCAATACCTATTATGCCGATACTGCTTGCGACACAGGTTAGAATTGTTCTGGCACGCTTAGAAATAAGATTTTTCAACGAGGACTTTATTGCCGTTATAAACCGCATTGAGGTTTTACCGGTAATAACCTTCGTTTCCTCATCATTTTCACAATGATAGGGATTGGTATCACCGACAATTACACCGTCTTTAACATTGATTATTCTTGTACTGTATTTCTCGGCAAGCTCCGGATTATGGGTAACCATTATTACCAATCTTTCCTTGGATATCTCCTTCAAGAGGTCCATTACTTGTACACTTGTAACGCTGTCGAGCGCACCGGTAGGCTCGTCTGCCAAAATAATTTCCGGTTCGGTGATAATAGCTCTTGCAATGGCAACCCTCTGCATTTGTCCGCCCGACAGTTGATTGGGCAATTTTTTAGCCTGTTCCTTTAAACCGACTTTTTCTAAGGCATCAAACGCTTTCTTCTTTCTGGTATCGTTATCGATACCGCCTATACCGAGGCTCATTTCAACATTTTCCAATACCGTTAAATGGGGAATGAGATTATAGCCTTGGAAAACAAAGCCGATACTATGGTTGCGATATACATCCCAGTCCCTATCCTTAAAGGATTTGGTTGACACTCCGTCAATTTTTATATCCCCTGAGGTATATCTATCCAATCCGCCTATGATATTCAAAAGAGTAGTCTTTCCGCACCCGGAAGGACCCAAAATAGATACAAATTCACTTTTTCTAAAGCACAGTGATACTCCGTTGAGAGCTACGACCTTATTCTCACCCTCGCCGTAATGCTTTACAATTTGCTTAAGTTCTAACACAGCGACCTCCTTCAAGGCAATAAATCGCCCACACTTATCTTAAGTACAAGTATACCACCAAACAAAGCCAAAGTAACACTAAAAAACGCTATTATTTAAGTAACATTTTTAAGTTTTTTCGGCTATTATCGATTATACAAGCGTACTTCTAATTAAACTGTAATGTATTTTAGCTAAAAATGCATAAAAAAACGTTAAAATGACACCTCGTGTGATGAGTTAATCGTTATTAATCTGCGAAAAAACTACAATTTTATCTATTCATAAAGATTCTATAACAAGAGTTTTTAGAAAAAGTTGGCTATTGACATTTCCTACCTCGTATTGTACAATTACTTATAGTCGATATAGTTATTATAAATTAGATTATTTCTACAACTATTATCTCGGAGGATTTTATGGACGAAAAACAAATCGAAACAGCAGAAACAACCGTCCCCGAAAACGATGCAAGCCCTAGGGAGGCAAACGAAAAAACTCAAGTCAAGGATTGTGCAGAATTAAAACTCAATTATCCCCAAACACTAAAGGTGGGCTTGGGCTTTGCAGTGGTCATGATTTTCTGGCAGGTCTATAACTTTGTTGTACCCCTTCTATTAGAAGATGCTTTCGGATTCTCCAATACCGTTAGGAATCTAATAGTCGGAATTGCAAGTGCAATGTGTATGGTCCTTCTTCCCGTTTTCGGAAAGCTTAGCGATAGATGTAAGTCAAAATACGGAAGACGTACTCCTTTTATCGTAATCGGCACCGTTATCACAATTATTGCAATGGTTCTTGTTCCGATATCCGTTCAAAAGCAACTGCAAACCTCTGCTGTAGTCAAAGCAGAATGTAAGTATTTTTTCCAAGTCGAGGACTCCTCCATCACCACGGTATACAACGATGACGATCTTGTTAAATACGGTATCAATAAAGGTGACACCGTCACGAGAGAAACCCTTTTGGGGGCATGGTTCGATCAAGCCGCAAACGGTGATTATTCAACATTGACGAAGTCTGCATATAACGATCTCTGTGCAAACTGGAAAGAACACTGCGAAGAAATAGGTAAAGGAACCAAGGACAATCCCGCCTACGGCAACGCTAGAGAATACTTCCAAAGCCTATATAACTGCACCGTAAGCAACAATGGTTTGCTCGGAGTTATCGGAGCAAACGAATACTTTGAAACCAAGGTAACATATTCCGACGGTTTATATACAATTATATCGGGTAAAGACGGAACGAAGTTTACTTTTGACTCGGCAACAAAAATCGAAAGCGATAAAGTAGAAGCTACCGAGGAGGAGCTCGCAGGCTTGACGTTAGAAAAAAGTGTTTACGATGTAAAATCTCAACTATACACTCAATACTCCTCTTCTCTTGCAGATGCCGCAAACGATTATACCTCGGCAAACGTTCAACGAGAAGTCAATTGGGCGTGGTTTGCCTTCTTCCTTATTGCCCTGATCCTCATTATACTCGCCCAAACCGTAATACGCACTCCCGCTGTTTCATTAATGCCCGACGTAACCCCAAGCCCTCTACGCAGCCCCGGAAATGCAATGATTAACCTTGTAGGCGGTGTCGGAGGCGGTATCGGTTTCTTCATCTATACCGTCACATTCCTACTCAATAAGCCCGTTACAACACAATATTGGATTATATTCGGGGTGCTTGCTGCAGCTTTAGCTCTTGTTTTAATCCTCTTCCTGGCACTTGTAAAGGAGACCAGGTGGGTGGACGAATGTCGACAAATCTGCAAAGAGTACGGACTGCCTACGGACGAAGATTCTCCCGAAGATGAGGTCAAAGAAAACGGCAAAAAGGAAAATATGTTTAAGAAATACGGAGCCAAAAAGATGCTGAGCTTTATCTTGATTCTTGCTTCTATCTTCATGTGGTTTATAGGTTACTATTCCATTGCAAACAATATGTCCATTTACTGCGTAAAGGTCTTAAACGTTACAGCAGGTATCGCAAGCATCGTGTCGGGTGCAAGCCTTGTGGTTGCAGCAATCGGCTTTATTCCTGTCGGAATAATGGCAAAGAAGGTTGGCAGAAGAATATCCATAATATTCGGTTACTCATTGGCAATAATCTCTTACATACTCGTTGCTTGCTGTGTTAAACGTGGAAGCGATGCAGCAACTGTAATCTTCATGGTGTGCTATATGGTAAGCGGCTTCGGTTTGATATTTGCGAATGTCAATACACTTCCGATGGTGCTCGAGCTATCTAGTCCAAAGGACATCGGAACCTTTACAGGAATCTACTACATCGCTACAATGTCTGCTCAAACGCTGGGACCTGTCTTCGGCGGATTGGTAATGGATTATATCGGCGGTTCTGCCGGAGTATTCATCTTCGCCGCATGTGCAGTGATTACAGCAGCGGTATTGATGTTCTTCGTAAAACACGGAGAAGCTCCCGATTACCTTGCAAAAGTTGCAAGAAAAAAGGAAGAGAAACGCTTGGCAAAAGAGGCTAAAGCTAATGTGCTCTCCGAATAATCCACTTTAGATTATATAGGCATAAACCAAAATAAAAACCATACTTTTGTTATCGAAGCTCGCTTCAAACAATAAAGTATGGTTTTTTACTATGTTTAGGGAAATCTTTTATACTGCAACAGGAAGCTTTATACCCAGCTTATTGGACTTGTAGTCCTCTAGTTTAAAGCTATCCACCGTAAAATCATAAAAGTTCGTTATGCTTTTATCGATAATAAATTTGGGAGCATCAAATTGCTCTCTGGAAATGACCTCCTTCGCAATCGGAATATGACGATCGTATATGTGAGCATCGGCTATAACATGAACAAGCTCACCGACCTCTAAACCGGAAACTTGAGCAAACATGTGGACAAGCACTGCGTATTGCACTACGTTCCAGTTGTTGGCAACAAGCATATCTTGAGAGCGTTGATTTAAAATGGCATTCAATTTATTGCCGGATACATTGAAGGTAACGGAATAGGCACAAGGATATAAGCCCATCTCATGCAAATCTTGATGAACATATATATTACTCATAATTCTTCTTGAAGACGGATTGTTTTTAAGATCATAGAGAATCCTGTCAACCTGATCGAATTCACCCTCTTTGTACTTATGCTTAACACCCAATTGATAGCCGTAAGCCTTGCCGATACTACCGTTTTCGTCAGCCCAAGCATCCCAGATATGGCTATGTAAATCGTGAACGTTATTAGATTTCTTTTGCCAAATCCAAAGAATCTCATCTACAGCATTTTTAAAAGCCGTTGTACGCATCGTCATTATAGGAAACTCCTTGGATAAGTCATATCTGTTGACAATACAAAACTTTTTGACAGTATGTGCAGGAGCATTATCGTCAGCCCAACGAGGACGAACCTCTTGATTCTCATCGGAATAACCATTTAATAAAATATCTTCTATATTTTGCTTAAAAACAACATCAGCGTAGCTCATTGCATATCTCCTTTTTTATTCCTCTTCAGGGAACCGTGCAAGGTACTCCTTGAGTGTCGGGCACCCGTCTTTGATTTCCCATATATTTTCAAAATCTAAACCAGAATAGTACTCTTGATTTCCTATCTCATTCTTGCCGAATGCGTAAACAGTGGTACGTGCCGACTGTTTTTGCGTAATTCCGCCTATTGCGTATCTATTTGCAAGTTTGTCCAAAGTGTCGTATTCATCATCAAGGATATAGCCCATTTTTTCGTAGTCAAAATAGCAATTGGTATAAACCAAATAGGATTGACCATTGCTTTCCTTTGCGTTTCCGCCACCGAATAAACCTATCCCTCTCGTATCGGCTGAAGCTCCGTCTACAAGCTCGGCAGACAGCACTCCGGAATACCAACAAGCCTCCAAATTATCAAATCGAGAGGCGTAACCGATAATTCCGCCGGAATAGGCAATCGAATCGATCTTACTACCGTCACGACCTGTAGCATAAGTGCTAATGTCCACGGTAGACCTACAATTGCTTATACTATCCAATGTTCCCGATGTGGTAACACCTGCGATACCACCCGCATAGCAACGTGAAAAAGCAAGATAAATATCGCCTTCTACGGAACATGTCTTTATTGTATTTCCTCTTGATTCGCCAACCAACATACCAACGTATCCAAGGTAGGTTGTTCTTAAGGGAGAATTGATGTTTATATTCCCTTTTACCTTGCAGTTTTCTATATAACTCTCCTTCGCATATCCGGCTATTCCACCCAAAGAAAAGCTGTTTCCGACATAACTTAGTGAGGCGTTATAGTTCTCGATCGTGACATTGATTATCTTCGCTCCGTCGATTGAGCCAAATAAACCGATATACGTGTATGCGGCAATACCATATGCAGAGCTTTGCTTAAGGTTTTTTATCGTATATCCATTGCCGTCATAATACCCCTTAAAACGGCTTTTTCCTGTCGCTAAAGGTGCCACCTCTTCTCCTTCAAAGTCTATATCCGCAGTTTGCTTAAAATAAAGTTGATGGGTCGTGCTAATGTCGTTCTCGATAATTGTTTTTGTACCCTCACCCATTGCTAAAAACTCTTTTTTGCTTCTTATCAAGATGGGATCTTCTTTTGTACCGCTTCCAACGAAAATAACACTTCCGTCGGTACTTTCCGTAGTATTGATATCCCTGTCTAAATGGTAGACCACAATATTGGAATACTCGGTGTAGTAACCTGAATTCATATATGCTCTAACGGAACAGAAATAGCTCCCTTCCTTGAAAATTGAAAGTTTGTAGCTATTTTCATAAACGGGTATCTCATATCCGTTAGTTTCGTCATACATTATCCTTAATGAATAATAATTGGCATCGTCCACCTTGTTCCACTGCAAAAGATTATCCTTAAGTGTTAAAGCGAGGAGAAAATTCTTCTCTTTACTGCAAGAAAAAAACAGAAGCAACGGTGAACAAAGGGTTATACACAATACTATTGCCATCAGGGAAAAACACTTTTTCATAGGGGTATTATAAACGCTAAGAGGGAGGATTGTCAACCTACGCAAGAAAGTCGATTTCGACATTAAAATAAATTTAATAAAACCTTTGAACAATTCAAGGTTAACTTAAAAGGAAATACCGTTTATATAATTCTCAGAGGTAAAACAGTCTCACCGTGACTTAGGCAGAAATTCTCTTTTAGAATTGACAAATAGGTCACGAGACTATTATAATGTAAATAGCTTATTGTTATTAATAACAAAATGTATAACGATATCAAATACGAATGAAGGAAACGGGGACAGGATCAATATGGCATTAATCAAACCAAAATTATTACGTGTATCTTTTTCGGAAAAGGAAGTAAAAGTGCACCCGCCTCTTTACAAGTTAAATCTCGACCTTAATCATGGAAGATTAAACGATCACGATTGCAGTTGCGGCTGTACTTTTGTTGTACCGCAAGGATATATCGCTTTTGTAAAAAAAGACTCCACTTTAGATAAGGAGATGATTAGAGACTGCCAAACACGAACAATAACCGATCCGCCCACACGACTTCCCCTCTTCTCAAGAAACTATTCCAAACCGGATAAGAAAAACGGTAAAAGCGTAACAGAAAAAATAACCATATATCTATTCTCTAAGGAAATACGTGAAATGAGTTGTGCTCTCGATGACTCATTCATTCTTATCATAACCTGTCACTTTAGCGAGCAAAAAGTTCTTGATAATATCAGCATCATTTCCGACAACCTCGATAAGTATCCGATCAGTACCACTGATATTAATTCTAACGGTTCGGATTTGGACATTATCTTAAACGACAATAGTACAATTGACGAAGCCATTCTTGATAGAATAGAGAATAAGAAAACGAGTATTCTAGAAAAACTTGATGAAAAGGAAGGAGATAATCCGATTCTTAACGCAAGAGAGTGCTTGGAACTTATTTTAGATGACGATGACGACAATCCCCTGTTGAAAATACTATCATTTGCCGAACTGACAATACAGAAGGTAGCTCGTAAAAAGGAAGAACCTATTAACACCGAGGCAGATGTCAAAGAGGACTCGAGCGAATACAATCCATCCGAATTTTTAGAACACATTAACAAACCCGACTCAACCTCCTTGGATAAAAAGGAAGGAAGAAAGGCGGAGGATGTTTTCGACATTATAAAAAACATAGCCACCGATCCAACAAAAATTAATGAACTCAGCGAGAAAACAAAGGGGGATGCGTCACCCAAAGAAGTAGTCGGTGAGCCTGTTGAAAAGTATATAGCCAAACCGATTGAGTCAACAGTTACACCGGTTGCACCCCTCGAAGCTGACTCCACATCCGTAGAGACAACACCCGCGGTTAAACCGATAACATCTGATCCGACCACAATCGTCACATCTGCATCCGCTATCGAAACCCCTGCCAAAATCTCTCCTTCCGATGAGGACAGTCTTTCCCTGTCGGAATTAACCAACTCCTCAAGTGACTTGAGAAGAATTAAAGAAGCTATTAGAAACAGCACTTTCAACGTTGCACAAGAACTTATTGCCGACTATTTTTCAAAAGAAAAAGCTAATACCAATGGAGAAAAGTGTGCCGCATTATGGCTTCGTATCCATATAAGAAATACGGACAAATCATTAAAGCTAGAAATAATTGCATTCAGACCTTCTATAAATGCTTTGGTCTTAAATGCAAATGACGATATACCGCAGCTATTGAACGTTGCACCAAAAACTGCAAAATCTGAGATACTCAATTATTTCTTCATCCTATTGAAAACCGTTGTAGAACCTCCGCTCGGTAAAGAGTCAAAAGATATTCAGAAAAAAATATCACAGGCAGACGCTTGGGTCAAACTCTTTGGAATGATCGCCGCCTATTATGATGAAGGAATTGAACAGATGCGCGATCTTGCAATTGAATACATCCATGAGATAATTAGCACCTATAAAGATTATGAAGTTCACGAAGATGATAACCTCCGCAAGAAAAACACCCTCAATAATACCATCAAAACAGTAGAACAATTGGCACTTTGCAGTGTTTATGGGCTAAAATTGACCGGATTAGAGGGTCAGGCACGCAGACAACGTAATGATGAAATCGCAAGAATAATAACATCGTGTAAGAATGGCATTGCAAATGAATCCGATGCACCGTCATATTCAACAATCGAAACAGCTTCCTCTACAAGGGGAGAATCTTACAGAACACGTACTCCGTCTCATGCAAGACCAAGGACTCCAACCTACGGAATTCCCAGCCCCGAACCGATTCGAACACCTCCAAGACCAAGAGGCACAGACACCGTTCTGCCAAGAAGAGGAGACCCACGGTTTTCCGACTCTCGTCTTGCCGATGTTCGTTCAACAACACCTCCAAGACCTACTAGTAGTTCAACACATAGCACAGCCACAACATCAGAGACTACCCCGTCTGCGAGCAGAACTCCTAGAATTCATGAACACAAACCTCGCACCGTCGTACATACTCCGGTCTTACGTACCGCAAGTGTGAGCGATGATCTGTCAGACAAACCTCATGACTCAAGCACCGCATTGAGCGGACTCACACAAAGCAGATTCCGCGATAGATACTATACATCGATAGTGTTTATTGTTTTAGCATTTATTCTTTCCTTAATTGCAACAATAAGGGTTTCGGCGTTTACTGTCGTTAGCTTTATCAGCTCCCTTTTGGCACTTATCGTTTCGGCAATAATTCATCCTAAAGTGAGCGAATACAAATATCTTAAAAAGGTTCTTTCGCCAAATTGGAAAAAGATACTCTATATCGGCATACCCGTTACTGCCATCATAATTAGGATAATCCTTCTTGTAGTAGAATGCAAAAACGGATACGATTATCTAGGTGGTTACGCATATACAAGCATTCTCGTTTTACTTATTATCGCACTTGTTCTGATGCTTATAGGCGGTGCTTATCATATCAGCAGCAACAACTCTCGTGATCATCGACGTTCTTATTCCTTCTATAGAGTGCCGGTTAAGATTATGTCAAGTCTTAGTCTTACCATATATACCACTATACAAGGATACTTAGGAAACACTATAGCATCTATTTTCTTTGTTTCCTTAATCTTTATAGCAATCTACATTGCAGAATCCTTGATAATCGGCTTTTTCGGATTGTTTAATAAAAGCGGAAAACAAAGGTTTTAATGTACATTTAACCCGATTAATTTAATATAATGTATAACAAATTGACTTGTTTACATATATCATATATAATTAACAACGCAATTGATAAAGGGACGGGTTACACATCTGTCCTTTTGTATGAAAAAGGAGTAATCTAATGAGTAAATTGGGATTAACAAACCATGAAGTCCAAGAATCCTTGGAAAAGTATGGTTCTAATAAATTAACCGAAGTTAAAGGTGATGGCTTTTTTAAAAAGCTTCTCAATAACTTTAAAAACCCGATGATTATCATTCTATGTGTTGCTTTGGCTATCAATATCGTAATAGTTTGTTTCGGAGCAGCTGAATGGTATGAGCCCGTAGGAATTGCGATTGCAGTTCTGCTAGCAACACTTGTATCCACTTTTTCAGAATATAAAAACGAAAATGCTTTCCGCAAGCTTCAAGAAGAAGCATCGAAAATCAAATGCAAGGTATATAGAAACGATAAACTGGTCGAGGTTAGTATTGATGACCTTGTTGTCGGTGATTGTGTTCTTCTACAAACAGGAGATAAACTTCCTGCGGACGGTGTCTTGATACAAGGTAGTCTTTCTCTAGACCAATCCGCTTTAAACGGTGAAAGTAAAGAAGCAAAAAAATTTGCCACCGAAGAAAATATCTCTTTCGACGGTGACTTGGACTTTTTAGATAAACACAAACTCTTTAGAGGCTCTACCGTTGTCGGCGGAAACGGAATCATGAGGGTTGCCGTTGTCGGAGATAAGTCGGTTTACGGAAAAATCGCAAAAGAACTTCAAGAAAATGATGAACGTCCCTCTCCACTTAATGTTAAACTCGGAAAGCTTGCAAAATCGATAAGTCGTTTCGGTTACATCGGCGGCATTGCAATTGCTGTTGCTTATCTTTTTCTTAAATTCTTCCTTGAAAACAATTTCAACGCCGTAGAGATTGCCGCATATTTCTCAGCCGACAATTGGGGCGTTATCGTTGGCGATTGTGTTGAGGCAATAATGCTTGCCGTAATCATAATAGTAATGGCGGTTCCCGAAGGATTACCTCTAATGATTGCTCTGGTATCGGCACTCAACATGGGAAAAATGCTCAAAGACAATGTTCTTGTAAGAAAAATTGTAGGAATAGAAACCGCCGGGAGTCTTAATATCCTATTCAGCGATAAAACAGGTACGATAACAAAAGGAAAGCTGGAGGTAGTAACGGCTTTCGGGGGTGATTGTAACGAATCAGCCGCAGATGTACTCCCTAAGCATATCAAAACACCGCTTCTCCGCAACGTATTATACAACACCTCTACCATCATTTCGGGTTCATCGGACGAAATCCAAGCAATGGGCGGAAACACCACCGAAAGAGCGTTGGTGAATTTTTTCATACATGAGAAATCCGAGGATTTTAAAGTCATTGAGAGTATCCCCTTCGATAGTGCAAATAAATACTCCGTAGCATATCTTTCCGATGGAAAAACCTATATAAAGGGAGCACCGGAAAAGCTTTTACCTCGCTGTAAAAAATACATAGATGATAATGGTGAAATTCAGGATATCCAATTAGATAAGATAAATCAAAAAATAAACGAACTTGCCTCAAGGGCAATGAGAGTCCTTATGTTTGCAAGCTGTGATGGCAATCAAATTGTTGAGGGTGAACTACAGGGTGAAAATTTCACGCTAATCGGCTTCATTGGAATCAGGGATGAAGTTAGACCCGAATCTGTTACGGCAATTAAACAAGTTCAAGATGCAGGTATACAAGTTGTTATGATCACCGGAGACCGAAAGGAAACCGCAGTTGCCATAGCCAAAGAAGCCGGTATTATAAAAAGTGAAAACGACCTCGTTTTCACCTCCGATGAATTGGGCAAGATGTCAGATGAGGAAATCTCAAACGTGCTTGAGAATATAAGGGTCATCGCAAGAGCATTGCCCTCCGACAAGAGCAGACTCGTCGAAATAGCCAAAAACAAAGGATTAGTAGTGGGAATGACCGGAGATGGTGTGAATGACTCGCCCGCCCTTAAAAAAGCCGATGTAGGCTTCGGAATGGGCGGAGGAACCGAGGTTGCAAAGGAAGCAAGCGACATTGTTATCCTCGACGACAACTTCTCCACCATCGCCAAAGCTGTACTTTACGGTAGAACAATCTATTTGAATATTAGAAAGTTTATAATATTCCAGTTAACCATCAATATTGCAGCTGTACTTATTTCCTTCATTTCTCCTTTCCTTGGAATCGATGAACCGCTGACAATAATACAAATACTATGGGTTAACCTTGTTATGGATACACTCGCTGCCCTTGCATTTGGCGGAGAACCTTCGCTTGAGCGGTATATGCTTGACAAGCCTAAGCGTAGAGACGGAAATATTGTTAACCACAACATGTGGGGACAAATCATCACCGATTCGGTTTGGATTTCCATAGTCGGATTAACACTTCTTCTTCTCTCGAAGTACGTCCCCGCGTTTGCAAAACTTTTCCCTCTCGAAGAGGGTATCTCGGTTTCTCACACCGCATTCTTCACGTTCTTTATTCTTGCAGCAGTTTTCAACTCCTTTAATGCAAGAACAGATAGTTTTAACCTATTTGACAACATTTTGAAAAACAAAGGCTTCCTTCTCTGCATGGGAATTATATTTATTGTGCAAGTATTGCTCACTCAATTTGGCGGAACAATTTTCCAATGCACAGGTTTAAACATAGTTCAATGGTTAATTGTGTTCGGTCTATCCCTTACCATTA
Organism: uncultured Christensenellaceae bacterium; assembly: GCA_964561145.1. Taxonomy (GTDB): domain Bacteria; phylum Bacillota; class Clostridia; order Christensenellales; family CAG-1252; genus RUG14300. The sequence continues at coordinate 190,601 of CAZLNZ010000001.1, read as the reverse complement.
TACCGGTAGACCTTATTCGAAAAGCTATTTCCATCCGTTACCGCAAAAGAAAGGGTGTTGACGTCGAGCATGTAAAACTATAGATTCAAATTATCAAACAAAGACAACTATAACTTCAATACAAAACAACCATACAGTAACAAAAAGAATCCTCCGCTGTGAGGATTTACTAATATTAAAAGGTCAGCCTATTTTCATAAGCCGACCTTTTAATTTATCTTATATATTAGGAGAGAAATGTTATGCTTATTCTATGTTCGATGAGGCTTCATCACACAAAGCCAAAATAGCACTTGAATATATATCCTTTCTTTTCTTTAAAAATACTTTATAAAGAAAATAATTTGAAATACATAATGCAATTCCTACTACTCCAATCACAATACCAATTGCAATGTTAAGGTTTGCTCCAATTACTTTCATCGATAAGCACATGCCCGTACCAAAAATAAGAGCGCTTATACATCCAAACACATATGCTAATATATTCACAGGACGGCGGACCTTTTTATCCAAGGCTTTAAGCTCATCTATTTTACTGGGTTCTTTGTTTTCATAACCGTTACGAATGTTTTTTATGATAACTTCTTGTTTCATTGCGAAACCTCCTTTTTGTCTTACACGACTATTATACCTTGTCAATATTGCCAAGAAGTTAATTTGACTTTCAATTTTTGTAATGTTTTTGTTATAGATTTGTAAATACGTTACAATAGTATCATCGGACAAAAAAAAATTGCACCGCAAAGACGGTGCAATGTCCAATTGATGAATTAATGCTATAGATTGTACCAATAATAATCTCCGTAACTTCCGGTTAGCAGTTCAGCATTGGAGGAAGGATCGCTAAAGTCAAAAAGGGTTCCATTTTGTTTATTTTCCCAATCATCCCTACTTGAAGTATAATACCAATTATCAGAATATTCAAAGATTATTTCCTCCAAGTTTCTACATTGATAAAATGCATATTTACCAATACTAGTTATACTGTCGTTAATAGTTATGCTTGTAAGACTTAAACAATAAGAGAATGTGTAAGAGCCAATGCTGGTTACGCTATACGCCTGACAACATCTTCAATACTTGGTTTTATAAACATAAACGAACCTTCCTATGGCTAATCTAAAGTTCGACTTTAGATTAGCCAATAAATATCAATTTGTCAACATTAATTTGTGTCTCAAAAAAATTTATGTAAATTCAGTGAATTCCCAAAGTAAATGCAACAGTGCAATTTAGAGTTGCATTTAGTTTGGGAATTTACAAATAAAGTGTAGTAGAATTAACATTCTTGCATCAAACAATCCTGTTTATCCTAATTGCCCTTGCTGTGAAAAGAAAACAAAGCGAATTCACGATTATCGAATTCAGGATATACGCGACTTGCCATATAGAAATAAGCAAGTTCATATATTGTTAAAGAAAAGACGGTATCGTTGCGAATGTGGTAAAAGATTCTTTGAAAAGTATTCTTTTTTGCCCAAATATCATCATTTAACGCAAAGAGTCTACGAGAATATTCTACGGGAATTTAAAAAACCGGTAACATTCAAACAAGTAGCCGAAAGATATGGTGTAAGTGTAAATACCGTAGTCAGAATTTGCGATTTGCTGAGATATAAACTATATAAGTTGCCGGAGGTAATAGCGATAGAGGAATCTAAAGGATCGAATATGGCTATTGAAATTATCCAAGGTTTAGAAATAGAATCTTGCATTTATGTTAAAAAAATCTCTCTAGTTAAAAGAATTAACTAAAGAGATTTGAATTAATTGTGATTAAGTTAAAATATCTCCGTCCCAACATCGGACATTGAGCCCTTATTTAAGTACAACTTTTTCAAGTTGATGCATCAGTTGGTAAAGCGTTTTTGAATTATCTCCGTCTTCACCCAGATCAATTAATGCCGTTCTAACGATCTGTTTCTTTGAGGGATTTGAAAAACTAACAACCTCCACTCCTGTATCGTGTTCATAAATTCCAAGTGATCCATCGGAATTCGGCTTAGAGTCATAGGTTTTGCCGGTCAAACTCGAATAAAAAGTAATTTCTTTGAAATAGTGTCTGTTGTTTTTCAACTCTCTTACTTCTTCCGCATTTTCCTCTTCTGCTTTTTGTTCAGCATTAGCAGACCACAAATGAAGTCTATCACACGTTCCGCTTATCTCCGCCATTGCTTCAAAGATATTGTATGCCGTTTCGGCAGACATCGCAAAGAATTCACGCACCCTCGATTTACCATTCACTTCCTCTTGACATCTCAATGTCGGATTCAACGTATCAATAATACGATAAATTTTCAAGTCTTCTAATCTTTCGTTAACTTCGTATGTCGCATAAATCCTAAAGGAATAAGGCAAACCCGGATTTCTATTAAGAATTTCAACTCTTTCTTCAACATTGTCCGCATAACCAATTTTGACAAATTGAGGAAACGATGGATTGGTTAGTATGTAAATCACGCCTTTACTGTCCATTTTTGTCCTCCGTGTCTGTTTGATAGCTTATTTGACCAAACAATGTCAACATAATGATTGAGAAAGTGTTATCTTTTTCTTATATCACCACTTATTATGAACCTTTTCTGCAAAGCCGAGTTGTCCGTTAAGCTCGATAACCTTGCCGTCATCTAGAACGCAAGTACCGTAAAAATGACCGAACACTTGATGAGGTATCATGCACATAACCTTAAGGTCAAAGGGTTCGTAACGATCAATTACAGGCACAAAACGAAGGTCTAATCTTGAATCGGAAGAGGTGAAGTGCCATTCGTCCATATAACGAGGTTTACCCTCTCGATCCCCGGGGATACCGAAATCAACGTTATCTAGTTTGTGAGAGGTCCCGTTATAGAACAACATATTTTCACTTGCAGCCTCGGTATTTCCGAAACCATAACCTAAATTGAATCCGAATTTATTTCCGTCGGGAAGGGTCGTCTGTAAGCTACCCCAATACCAGGTATTATCGTAGGTCCAAACGCCACGTCCCCAATCAAGGGTAGCAAGGGTATCTTCTCTATCAAAATCAACGGTCTTTTCATTGTTGATTTTGAACCAACCCTCTGCCGTCATACAATTGATCTTTTGGTTGTAATAAAAATACTTATTCTTATCAAAGGGTGTGGCTATGACCATTGTCTCTAACGGTGCATCGGTGATAGTGATATCGAATTCAATATCGTTGCCCTTCTTGTCATAATTATTATAGTAGCCGGATAAACGTCTTGTTGTTCCGTCGTTCTCAAAAATAAACTCACTGTTCTTGGCTTTCTTAGAACAGCTTCCGATCACGCTTGTCACTGGCATATTAACCTTCCCCATCGGAAATAAAAATATGTCACTGTTAGTAGCTTGCCAAGGCTTTGCAAAATCAATAACCGATATACTGTTAGCACCGACATAACCCATATCCGCAAGGGTTAGACATAATGCATATCTCCCATCGGAAATATAATAATAATCCCATTCCTTAATACGAGATTTTTTGGCTTTTATATTCTCTCTATTATAATCCCAAACCAGTTCATTTGAATAACCGGGAAGGGCTATATTCCCTGTTTCGTCAAGCAATTGTTGCTTTTCGGTAACATAACGTTGCATATTGAATCTCCTTTTATCCAAAACATAATAGCAAGTAACCATGCTATTATATGTCATCATTGTACTTGTATCTATTATTATAAACTTAACGAAAAAATAATGTCAATGATTTGCTGAAAATCTTTTTGCAAACTTCAACTTTTTTGCCGTCTACTAAAGAGATTCCGGATAAAGAAGCTTAACCGACGTAAGCTCACATCCTACCTCTTGAAGTAAACTATCAAGCTCCGCCCTTTTCAGTCGTTTATAAGCATTAGAATGTTTGCATTGGCTCGCTCTAATCAATAGATTTTTCGGACTGTGAGTAATATCTACAAATTCCAATAGCTCGACTTTATAATCATTAAGCTCTAAAAGCGTACATCTGACAGCATCGGTTATCATTGCGGACAGTCTTTCTTTCAAAATGCCATAGCGAGTAAGTAAGGGGGCATATTCCTCGGACATACCTTTATTAAGTTCGTGCTGACAACAAGGTACTGAAAGTATTTTTTTAGCATTGTTTTTAACCGCCGCAGACAATACGAAATCGGTTGCAATATCGCAAGCATGCAAGGAGATAACCAGATCGATTTGCCTGTCGGGCACAAAGTCTCGTATATCACCGTAAACAAACTCCATACCATCATATCCGCACTCACTAGCAAACTCTCTGCATTTATTGATAACATCCTCCTTTAAGTCAATACAGGTCATTTTAACCCTTAACCTTAAGGTGTTTACAAGATAATGATATACCGCAAAAGATAAATAGCTCTTACCGGAGCAATAATCGACAACATAGATTTCATCATCCGCTTTATACTCCTTAATAATGTCGGATAGCATTTGAATAAATCTATTAATCTGTCTGAACTTATCCTGTTTAGCACTTACTATCTTATAGTCCATTGTAAAGATTCCTATTTTCACAAAGGCAGGTATTTTCTCTCCTTCCGGAAGAGGATATTCCTTTTCTCGGTTATGCGAAACAGAGACCTGATTTCCCTTTCCGGCATTAAAACAAGCTACGACCTCTCCCTTTGAGAGTTTTGCAGAATAGCTTGTTTCACCCATCAAGTTGATATCTTTAAAATGCTTGGCATACTCCAAAACAAAAGGATTTGGATCGTTAAAATTCTCGTGAAGCACTTGTGTTTCGGTATACTTTTCCGCCTGATATAAAAAACTTGCATTTTTAAGTCTTTTAATGCAAACCTTTTTATAAGAATAGCCTTTTTCCGGACGTGATAGAGTGATTTTAAAGTATTCGTTTTGCAGAAGCTCTTTTAATGTTTTCATATTATCTCCAATGAACCGATTATAATAGTATTAACGCTAACTACATTGTACAACAATTCTACGCTTTTTAAAAGTATTATTCTACATTTTAGCCGATTCTTCGGAATAATACGCCAAAAATCTTAATACCCTTAACTATGAATATTATTTTTGCAGTTATTACCGTCCTATCGATAATCGCTCTATGTTTTGTTTCTCCGTCAAGCGTTACAAGCGTAATGCTCGAGGGAACTACCGAAGGAGTAAGGCTTATGATTAAGTTAATGGCAATCTATTCCCTTTGGAATGGCGTATTAAAGCTTTTTGAAGGAATAGGTCTTGATAAAAAAATATGTTCCGCCCTTAAACCGATTACGAAGAGACTTTTTCCCGATGCAAATGAAAAAGCACTTAATTGGATAGGAATGAACCTAACCGCTAATTTTTTGGGAATGAGTGGTGCAGGAACCGCTACGGGAATTCAAGCGATAACCGAAATGGATAAAGGATATGCGTCAAAATCGATTTTACTATTCTTTATAATCAATGTCACCTCCATTCAATTTCTCCCGACAACCGTTATTGCCTTACGTGCAGATGCAGGTTCCGCCACGCCATCCGATATATTTCTGCCATCATTAATAGCAACATCCTTTACGACGATACTCGGAATCGTTGGCGTTTTACTCATAGAGAAAGTTTCAACGATTACGAGACAGCTAAAAATAAAAGGAAGATAATGAATCTATCTATAACGAGTTATGTAATTCCGTGCATAATAGTATTATTAATAATCATTTCCCTCTTTAAGAAAAACAAGGTTTTCGACTGCTTTGCAAACGGAGCAAAAGAAGGATTAAAGCTTGCAATCGATGTTTTTCCCTTCCTTGCTACGGTTTTTGTTATGGTATCACTGTTTAGATCAAGCGGTCTTGCCACGCTTTTCTCAAGTCTGCTCGAGCCGATTTTTTCCTTTTTAGGTATTCCCTCGGAGCTTTGCGAACTAATTCTGGTTCGTCCGTTTTCAGGTTCCGGAAGTATAGCTTTACTTGAAAACATTTATTCAGAATACGGTGCCGACAGTTACGCGGCAAGATGTGCTTCGGTAATAATCGGAAGCTCGGAAACTGTTTTTTACGTTTCTGCTATGTACTTTTCGAAAAGCAAAATCAAAAATTTAAGGTACGGAATTCCATTGGCGTTGATAATTACCCTAATCGGTGCGATATTCTCTTGTTTTCTCTGCCGATATATGTAATTGTTTTCCCTTTGGAAGAACAAGGGAAGGATTAAGGATAAGATACCGAGGTTACACCTCGCCCTTTCAGGGTTCGACTTCAGGCTTCGCCTTCCGCTCAGTATGACATTTATGTATGCTTTTATAGTATTTTTCGTTTTTTTAGAAGCATTTCTTGTCTTTATGGGCGAAATTTTGTCATTTTGATACGTTCTCAATTTATTGTACAACAATCCTTACGTGCGGTATGGCATTTATGTATATTCTTTACTAAAGAGTAATAGTAATCGATAAAACTATTTATAAATCACCTACATTTACAGCAAGGTAATCATGTTTTTTTGCTACAGTGTGTCGACCATAAAGTCAAACTCTAAAGGTATAAGCTTTTTCTTCGACAGCATACTAAAGCAAGGAGAATATTTTGAGGATAAGCGTAAAAACAGAATTGATACAAAGGATGACACACAAATGAGAAAAAACCTTGTTAAAGGCGGATTAATCCTTGCAATATTCTCCTTTTTGTCCAAAGTTATAGGAGTTTTTTACCGAATTCCTTTAACAAATGCTTTGGGAGCAACCGGACTTGGAATATATCAACTTATATTTCCGGTCTACGCTCTTATGGTTTCTCTTACGTCACAAGCACTTCCTGTAATTGTCGCAAGAACAATGCCTTCTTACGATGAAGATTTGTCGAATTCTTTTTTGGGAACAGTTATGAGATATGCAATATTGGCAGGTTTTTTATCTTCCGCCCTTCTCATAATTATCGCAAGACCTTTGAGCCGTCTACAAGGTGCGGAAGATGCCTTCATAGGATACCTGGCAATATCACCGTCACTCCTCTTCGTGCCCATTCTCTCTGCTCTAAGAGGTTGGTTTAACTCTCGTCTAGACAATTTTCCTACAGCTATAAGCGGCGTTTTGGAACAACTTTTCAAGCTGTCGGGAGTAGTCGGTGCCTATATTTTAAGTGAATACTCCGCTACAATAAGGGTCGCTATAGCCTTATCGGGAATATCTCTTGCCGAACTTTTAACAACGCTTATATGCTTTATATCCTTTCTCGAAAAGGGCGGAAAACTTTCAAAAAAGATTAAAATACCGATGAAAGCAATAACTAATTCCATAATGCCCTTAACTATAGGCGGTTTGATATTCCCGTTAACGGTTTTTATAGACAGCATTCTGACAGTTAGACTTCTCACACTAAACGGACTTGATGAAACACTTGCAATAGGTGAATACGGTATTCTTTCCGGAGCCGTCGGAGCTATTATCAACCTCCCTTCTACCTTGGCATTATCCTTTGCGGTAACCGTAGTTCCTGTGATCGCATCGGCAAAAAGGAACAGAAATATAAAGGAAATTAAAAACGGAGAATCCAACGCCCTTAAGTGGACATTATTGATATGTCTCCCTTGCGTATCGGGCATTATCGCACTTGCTCCGGAAATAGTTCACCTTTTCTATTCCTCTTTATCGGAAAGCGAAAGCTCTCTTGCCACTTTTCTTATGCGTATATCGACAGCACAAATAATCCCCGTTACTCTTCTTCAAATTTATGGAGCCTATCTACAAGCACTTGATAAAAGTATAACTTCAACAAGAAATATGCTTATCGGAGGAGTGGTTAAAATACTTCTGGATTTCTCTGTTATTTTTATCGGGATATCGGGAATAGTTTTGGCAAACTTCGTATGCTTCGCCCTCTGCGGAATAATGAACGGCTTGGAAGTAAGGCGTCTGACAGGTCGTGTTAAAAATACCTCTTTTGTAAAAATAACCCTCTGCTCTCTTCTTTTACTTCCTGTACTACTGTTTGCTAAGCGTATCAAAGCAAATATTCTTTGGCAAACTGCTTTTTCCGTGTTGCTCGGTGGGATATCTTATGTTATAATGTTAATCGTATCGGGCGTATTTTCATTGAACCGTCCAAATAAAGTAAAAGGTCAGGATTAATTATGATTACCGTTGTAGGTCTCGGATGCGACAAAAACGACTTAACGATAAATGGGTTGAATGCTATCAATAAGGCTAAAAAGGTCTACCTCAGAACCGCTCTTACAAAGGCGGCAAAAGCCCTTCTTTCTATAAGAGAAGATGCCTCAAGCCTTGATTTTCTATACGAGGAGGCTCAAAGCTTCGATGAACTTATTGAAAGAACAGTAGATTTTTTCAAAGATAAAAACGACGTCGTTTATTGTGTTGACGGAAACGGATCATCGGACCCAACCGTAAAGGCATTAATGCAAGTCTATGAGGTAAAAATAATCGTCGGAGTTTCAACAGCCGATCATGCCAACGCTCTCTATTGTTGGGATAAGTATATGACCCGCTCTGCATTGGATATCGTTAACGATAATGTATTCTTCCAACCCGATACCCCATTAATTATCACTGAAATAGATGATAAGTATATGTGCGGAGAATTGAAACTAAAGCTATTGGACGCATACGGAGATACAGAAGTTGTGCTACTCAACCCAAAACCCTTATGCATAAGCTTATCGGAAATCGATCGTCAAAAAAAATATGGATACTATACAGCCCTTATACTTCCTCAAAGGGACTTTGCCGAAAAAAGCCGCTTTTCCTTCGATGATCTTATTAGAATCGTTTTCCGCTTACGCTCTCCCGGTGGTTGTCCCTGGGATATTGCTCAAACTCATATGTCAATCAGAAGTTGCTGTTTAGAAGAGGCATACGAATTGGTTGAAGCAATCGAGCTTGACGACATAGATAAAATGACGGAAGAAGCGGGAGACGTTACCCTACAGGGTGTATTCCATGCATCTATTGCCGAGTTTTCCGGGGAGTTCACAGTTTCCGATATGATAAGCGGAATATGTGCTAAGCTCGTAAACAGACATACTCACATCTTCGGAAAAGAAAAAGCAAAAGACGGCAACGAGGCTCATGACCTATGGGAAAAAGCGAAAGCTAAAGAAAAAGGACAACTATCTGCAACAGATAAGGCTGAACAAGTTGCAACCACTCTCCCCTCTTTGAACCTTGCCATTAAGTACGCAAAAATTGCTCTAAAGGAACATGTAGAGAGAACAAGCGGAGATTTTTGGAAGGAGCTTGTTAAGAACCTATATACTACCTACACAAATGAGCCCAATGAAGAAAATGCAGGTAATCTACTTTTTGCGTTATCGGGCTTGGTCAATGCACTGACAGAGAATCCCGAGGTGCTTTTAAATGCGAAGGCAAATAGCATTAAGAGAAATATCGCCACATTAGATCAAGAATTACGAAACGCAAACAAGAACTTTTCAGACATAACTGCTGCAGAAATAATCGATAGACTACTCCACTAATGAATCACGAAATCACAATAGGCAATGTAACCCTAAAATCCAATGCACTCCTTGCCCCAATGGCAGGAGTTAGCGACATCGGCTTTAGATACCTCGCAAGAAAATACGGGGCAGGTCTTACTTATACCGAAATGATCAGTGTAAAAGCTCTTTGCTTTAGGAATAAAAAAACCTTTGATTTATTAAAGCTTGCACCTAACGAAACCCCTTCTGCGGTTCAGCTTTTCGGAAGCGATCCCGAAGCTTTTTACAACGCCTGTAGGCTCGACGAACTAAAGGGCTTCGATATTATAGATATCAATATGGGCTGTCCCGTAAGAAAGGTCGTATCTCGCGGAGAAGGCAGCGGATTAATGAAGAATATACCACTTGCAAGAGAAATCGTTCAAGCGTGCATAGAAGGTTCTAAAAGGACGGTAACGGTTAAACACCGCAAAGGATTTGACTCGGAAACTGCGGCAGAGTTTGCACACGAAATGGAAAAAGCGGGAGCTCGTGCAATCACCATTCACGGAAGAACAAGGGAACAAATGTATACGGGAGAATCGGACAGAGAGTGTATAAAAAGAGTTGTAGACGCCGTATCTGTTCCTGTTTTCGGTAACGGAGATATTCTAACAAAAGAGGATGCCTACTCTATGATCGAGGAAACGGGAGTCAATGGTGTTATGATTGCGAGAGGTGCTGTAGGCAACCCCTCTATTTTTGCAGAATTCAACGGAATCACACCCGAAGTCAGTATCGCAAGAGATGTGGAGGAACATATTTCCTATCTTAGTACAGTAGTTGAAGAACACGCTGTCGTCGGTCTTATGAAAGCCCATATGATGGGATATGCAAAGGGAAGAAACGGTGCTAGAGAATTAAGGGTTAGAATCGGCACTGCAAAAACCATAAAGGAAATGCTAGAGCTTGCAAAAATTATTGATTGTCTAGTACTCTAAACACTTTTTCAGTTTTTTTCTATTAACTTATTCCACTGTTCCATAAAATAGTGTATAATATATCTATCTTAAGTTCTTGCGATTTATCGCTTTGGGTGCATTTTATGGATACTACGCAAAAAGAGATACTACTATCACAATTAGATCAAGAAATTGCTTCGATTTTAGCAAAAAGGTTTTCCTATCTTAAAAACAACCGGTTCAAGGATAAGGAAAAGAATACCTACGAAAAAGAAGTACTTAAAAATATATCTCAAAAGTATCCTAGAGAGTTGCAAGACTATCTGTCTGAGGTTTTCCGCAAAATATTTGAATCCGGGGAAGAAATCGAAAGAAATCAAAACTATACGATCACCGATGATATCCCTCTTATAAGAAGATGCTATCTTGCAAAAGAGGTATCTCATAGCTTTTCTGCTCGTGCAAATGAACTATTAGGACGTGGAGACTATGAACTGTGCGAGGTCCCGGACAGGGAAAGTTTTCTCTCCGTACTTAACAACTCCTCTTTCTTGGGATATAATCTCGGGGCACCTTATAAAACAAGCACTTTCCCCCTTCTTGATGAGGTTTCAGAAGATGCTCTGGCTTGCGGTGCTGTTACTTGTATTCTACGCTCAAACGGAAAACTCTGCGGATACAATCCCGATGTCGACGGTGTCAAAATGCTCTTTGATTCGGTAGGCGGAATCAAGGGAAAAAGGGTTATGATATTGGGTAGCGGCGGTGCTTCAAAAACCGTGCAAGCGGTAGCAAAAAATGAAGCTACAGCAGTGTATATCGTATCGAGAACGGGAGAAATTAACTACTCCAACTATATGGATTACGATGCGGAAATAATCATAAATACCACTCCTGTCGGTGCATATCCGAATGAAAACGAATCGCCAATATACGAGTTCCCCCCACACGCCGAGGCTGTAATAGATTGTGTCTACAATCCGCTGAGGACTACCCTTATTCAATTAGCCGAAGCTAAGGGATTGAAATATGCCGGCGGATTAAGAATGCTTGTAAAACAGGCAGCGGTAAGCAATCATATTTGGTATGGAGACAACATTGGAGATGACGAGGTTCTAGATGTTGCAAGCCGACTATTTGCAGAAAAAAGCGGAGTTGCTCTTATAGGAATGCCGGGGTCAGGAAAAACGACGGTCGGACGACTTCTAGCCGAACGCTTGGGTAAAAAATTCGTAGATGCAGAAGAAACCTTTTCTGCGATACACAAAACAACACCATCGAAATATATTGCCAAATATGGAGAACAGGCATATATTGCCGCAGAAAAAGAGGTTATACTGGATCTTGCCAAGCAAAAAGAAAAGGTCATCGCCCTAAGTGACGGAATAATCGAGGATCTGATAATGCCCTTAAAGCGAAATAATATTTGCGTATTTTTGGACAGAAGCCTCGATAAGCTCGATTTAAGACGTAGAGTCACGGCAAAGGGAGATATCGAAAGCGAATATGAAAGTAGACTTTCGGACTACAATAAGGCCGATGTAAAAGTCAGTAACAACGGCGGATTATTTGAAACAAGCGTCACTACCTTAAAACAGATTAAGTTATTTTTGAAAACCTTATATCATTAATTTAGAAAACAATTTTTTAACCTAACAACATTATAATTAACTTTTCCATAACGCATAAAACCGTTCTATTTTGGTCCGGCTCCTCATATTATATTGTATTGAAGGAGACGTTCTATGTATTATGGTATAAAGGAAGTGACATTAAAAGCAAAGGAATCGAATAATATCGCATACAAGAGTAAAAGAAAAAAGGGTACTCTTTCCTTTTTTGCTTGGAGCTTGTCAGGAGTAACCCTTTTGGCTTATGCTATATTAGCATTGCAATACTTTGCTTAGCTTATATACATCTTGTAAATCTTTTTTAGCTTTTCGGATAAAATCGGAAAAACGAAAAGAAAGGTTATTATATTTGTAATGATTTGAGCAAGATAAAAGTAAATTCCTCTTACATAATATATTGAGAACCTTTCAAAAAAGTTATTTTTAAGTCCACCTGTAAAAAGTCCAACATCGATAAGAGAGGTTAGTACCCCGAACCAAACGGTTAAAAGGACCGCTATTATCATATATACAAACCGATTTAACCTCTTCATCTTTCCGAGAAACATAAATAGTAAAGCGATAAAGGGCCAATAAAGAAGATATGAGATGAACCAGGAACCGAACCCCCATATCAGCGGCTCGATGCAGACAAATATTACTGTTGCGATAACACCGTTAAAGCCAAATGCAAAGCCAAATGCTGCACAAAGAAGGGTTACGACCTCTACATTCGGAATCTGTGCCAAAGCGAGTTTTGCACCTTCTATCAGACCTGCACAAACACCTATCAGAGCAATACGTTTGGCGGCACTTAATGCCTTTTTAGGCTTTTTCTTATTAACCGCGGCAACGTCTAGAGCCATTACAGAAGGAGCTTCAACGGAAAAAGTCCTCTCCGTTTCTTCAACGGGAACTATTTCACCCTCCAAAGGAGTATCATTTGACGGATTCTCCGTCATCGAATCCTTCTGTTCAAGCTCTGTCATTGGTAATTACCATTTAATGAGTGTTATTAGGATAACGCAGTCCTTTTCAATGTGCATTTCCTTTCCGCCAACACCGGAGCTAGTCAAGGTTACATCATTGTATTCCTCTGTGGTGGCATAATCGGAAACATCAAAATCCGCCTTTACACTTGTATAGATATAAATATACTCGCTTGTTTCGTAGTTGTTAGCCAATGAATCAATACTATTTAAGTAGCCATTTGTTGCGGAATAGGTCAATCCTTGAGTGTCCTTCAAATAATCGAGCACGGAAAACAGTCCCTCGGTTATGGTTACTTTGGATAAATCCACACTATATGCTTTTTCGCCAACCACAACAGTACAAGTACCCTCTTGAGGGTCGTTCGGTTGATTGCCTTGAGGCACACACGCAACTAATGCAAATGCCACAACTAGTACTAGGACAACGACTAATGATAAAAGTTTGCTTTTGTTTTTCATAAAAAACCTCTTTGTATTTATTTTTCCGAACAAAGAAAATGCCTCTCGTTAGAGAGGGCATACAAAAACTACAAAAAGGCGAACCCTTCGGTAATTCTCCTTTGCCCGAGAATTGTATCCGCTTATTTCAAGGCAGGTTTTCCGACTTTGCCGATTGGCTTACGGTAATGGCTGTTGCGATGGATTTTCACCAAGATTCCCACTGTTAATAGCTTGCAATAAATTGCTTCTAAACCATGAAATTGTCCGATATTAATTTGTTATATTATATATTTCTTTTCACAAATAGTCAATCCTTTATTTAAAGTTTCACATAGTGTTTTATGTCAAAGAAAACCTGCATAAAATATCCTATGAAAAAAGCTTTTACAGTTATAGCAATTCTTATTTTACTCCCGCTCACGGCTTCTTTTTCTTCTTGTAAAGCAGTAGATGACGAAATAACCGTTGAACCGTCGAGTTTTAAGCTTGACCTCTATCTTAACGAAGATATCCTCGAAGGACAATGTATACAAGAATTAACCATACAAGAAGACGGAAAAATCCCTATTCAGTTTTATCCGATATATCAGGGGCTGAGAGATAACGATGTTGTGTATGAAATAAACGAAATCATTATAGACAACGAAAAATCGGACTTTGAGATAATTCAAACCAACCACTGCATATTACCCGATAAAAATCTAAAAAAGGGGAACCGCTCCGTAATATCAATAAAATACAAAATTTATCTAAAAAAAGGAGATTACAAGCTAGGAATCAATGATAAGATATATGCCCTAACAAAGGCATACCCCTATGCTGCGCACTATAAGAACGGTTACTCTCCTCGTCCCTTTACCGATATCGGCGAAAGCGAATGTTTCGAGTGTGCCGACTTTTATGTAAGGCTTAAACTCAAGCCAAATATGGTAGTTGCATCAACAGGCACAGAGTTATCAAGTAATATAGAGAATAGCTACTCTATCAGAGAGTATAAGCAAGAATCTGTAAGAGATTTTGCAATCTTTTGCTCCCCTAATTTTGCACTTCGTACAGAAAAGGTAGAGGGAACTACTTTGCGTTATTTCTTTTATGACGACAGCTCCTTTTCGGATAATCTATCAATAGCGGCAGAGGCGTTCTCTCATTACAATAACAGTTTTTCCAAGTACGACTATGATGCACTAAATATCGTAAGAGCACCCCTAGATTCAAGCGGAATGGAATACTCTTGTCTTGTTCTAGTGAACGATAAGCTGGCAAAAAAGGAGGCAAAAGAGGTTATAGCCCACGAAATTGCCCATCAATGGTGGTTTTTGAAGGTAGGTAATGATCAGGCAATTGAGCCATGGTTAGACGAAGCATTGGCAGAGTTTTCGACTCTCCATTTTCTATTAAAAAGAGGAGAAGGAAATCTATTTCAAAAACGAATAGAAGAAGGTGAAAAGCTTGCCTCCTCAAGAGTTCTAAAAAATCAACAGATACAGATAGGTTTATCGGTATATGAATATAATAAACAAGACTATGCCGATTGTGTCTACACAATCGGGTCTCTAATGTGGGCGAAACTTTATGAGATATACGGCAACGATATTATAGAGGAATTGAAAAAATACGCACAAAAATATAGTTTAAAAGTCGCATCAAGAAAAGACTTGGTATCTAGTATTAAAGAGGGAGTATTGGAGGAATTTTTCAATGCATGGCTAAAAGGAAATGTCGCCTTCTCCTTCTAGGCAATGAGAAGGAGTAATGATGAAATACCGATGTTAAAGTATAATCCGTGGCGTTTTTTTTGTTAGTACGATAATGCGGATAAGATACCGACACTTCGTGTCGCCCCTTCGGGGTTCGACTGCAGAAATTGATACCAATTTCTTTCGCTCAGTATGACATTTAGACGTAGTTCCGATTTTTCTTTTGTTTTTTCATGTGCCCCTTAAGCATTTAATTTTCTTTATATGAGATTTATCATTTGGATTCTATTTTAATTCACCATCCCATATTCATTATGCTCAGTATGACATTTATATGTTGATTATGTAATTTTTATCCGATTTTTAGTGCCAATTACCATTTTGAGCTGCATTTTGTCATCAGGATGATTGCGATTTCATTGGACCTTACTATTCTCTAAAGTTGTATACTATAAAACTATGGTGCGGAGTTAACCGCACCATAGTATAAATCAAGAAATAAAAATTAATTATGTACTTAATAAATACACTTAGTCGTTGCTGATTGCACCAACGGGACAAGCGGACTCGCAAGCACCACAGTCAATACAGTCATTAGCGTTGATAACATAATGTCCGTCGCCTTCGCTGATAGCATTTACAGGACATTCAGCTGCACAAGTTCCACAAGCTATGCAATCATCTTCCTTAATAACTCTTGCCATAATAATATCTCCTTTATAGATTTTATTATATTATATCACTTGCCATAGGTTAAGGCAAACATTTTTATAGCTTTTATCTCTTGTTTTTTGTACACACTTAGAGCACAAAAGCAATGCCTCGAGAGTCGCTCGGTTCGAATATCAGTTATCCTCTCCCTCGCCAATTTCACTTGCTTGTTCTATTTCAGTTTTCGTATTGAATACTCGATAGAACTCCGCCTTTATATCTCTAAATTTCTTTCCTCTTATACCGAAGTAATAAACAAGCAGACATACTACACCAACGACTATAATACCGCCTATTACATAAGAGGCAATTGTCGACCCGTTGATCCCGTTTGAATGGGTGCCATTAATAAATTGATCATAATAGCCATGTGATAAAAACACATATGGCGATTCTTCACTTTTTAAAAGCAGCTCCGGAAGATTGACCAAAAGAAAGGACAAAACAACCAATGATAGAATACCTCCGCACCATTGTTTCCGATTTGGCTTATCTTTATGAAAAATAAAGTAAAACAAATACACCATTGCAAGGGGTAAGAACATAAACAAGGCTGTATTCAGTCCGGGAGCATAAAAAGCAGTCTGTCCTAACTCACTAAATGCCTTCAAAGATTTTTGTGCCAAGACAATATGTATCACCCCTTCAAATAGACTAAACAATGAAATAGCGATACTTGCCCCTGTATTAAGTCCCCAAACAAATAATACAATCATTCCAACGATTGCCCCGCCTAAATTGGTTATCATATCTGTAAGCTGATTCATCGGATATCGATCGGGCATTGGTGAATTTTCATTATATATGTAATGAAATCCTCCCGGCATAACCCACTCTTCCCAAACATGAAAACATAATACAATAATGGCAATCGTTCCGAGACGGTTACACCAATCATATTTTTTCCAATGTGTTGCTAGCCATATAGTTAAAAATATACCTATTCCAACCATTAAATATAGCCAGCCGGTGCTAACAAACCAATACCAAAAATTCATATTGTATTTCTCCTTTTATTAATTGCTAACCAGGTTAGTTATTTTCTTAAATAATAACAAAAAGTATTAAGTATCGAGTATTAAGTATTAAAAATCTTTTAGTGATAGTTTGCTTTCCGCTATTTCCTTTATTTCCTTAGAAAGTGATATATACTGATTAACTTTATCCATACCCATGATATCTATAATAATAGACAAATGTTCCTGCATATCTTTTCGCATACTGCTTGCAGTTTGCCTACCAAACTCAGTCAAATTTACAATAGTAACTCGAGCATCAGATCTGTCCGTCTCCTTTGTGATAAACCCTTTGTTTTTCATTTTTCGAAGTAAGACTGCAACTCTTGCCGTACTAACCTTCATTTTATCACTTATTTCACCGGCACTAACAGGATGGTCCAATTCGAATAGCATATTCAAAACAAACCCGATTCCCTCACTTGCACCATTAATTAGTTTAAAAAGCTCAACCGGTTGTGCTTCTAATATGCTTGAAAATACAAAATTGATTTCCTCGTTTGTCATTATTACCCTAACGCTCCATTTTATCTAACTAGGTTAGATTATATCTCTTCTTCCGATATTTGTCAAGAAAACCGCTACATTGCTGTTATACAACTACATTCTTTGTGTCCCAATAGTAAATTTCAACTCTGTTAAAGAAATAGTCAACACCTATTGAATTATTTGTCAATCAGTGATAGAATAGTAGCATAAAATACTATTTGGAGTTTTATTATGGCAAAAAAACAAATTAACAAAAAAGCATTAGCTATCACGCTATCGATTGTCGGGGTTATTGTTTTCGTTCTTGTACTAAACCTACTAATACTACCGCTTACCGGGGGAATACAACGGACCAAAGACCCGATTCTTGAAGGCAATTCCTATATCGTCAACGACAACGGAAAAACAACCCTTATTTCTGCTCACAGAGCAGGCGGAGATCTTGCCCCCGAGGAAACACTTAAGGCATTCCAGCTCTGTATGACCGCAAGTGATTATAAGGTTGATATTGTCGAATTCGACCTTCACTTAACAAAGGACGGAGAACTTGTCCTTCTGCATGATGAAACGGTAAACCGAACCTCCAATGCTACGGAAGCATTCGGTAGCGAGGAAGTAAAGGCAAGCGATAAAACCTTGGCTGAGCTGAAAACCCTTAACTTCGGTGAGAATTTCTGCGATATCGATGGAAATTATCCCTATAGGGGCTTACGTGGAGAGGATATCCCTGATGAAGTTAAAATCCTTTCACTTCGTGAAATATTAGATTATCTAACCTCTGTTCGACCCGATCTAAACTACATAATCGAGATTAAGGACGACAAGGAAATGGGCGAACAAGCAACTGACGCATTGTGTGATATTCTCAAGGAATATAAAATCGAAAATCAAGTTATTTTAGGCACATTCAACGCAAGCGTTACAAAATACATGACAGAAAAGTATTCACACATTGCACGCTCTGCCGGAGTTGCAGAGGTCGTAAAGTTCTACTACTCCTTCCTCTATGGCGTTAAGAACCTTAAAACCGATTATAATGTGTTGCAAATACCGGTAGGACTTGATAACTTCTTCGATTTTACAACCGAGTCGTTTATCCAATATGCTCACGCACACGGAATCGCTGTACAATATTGGACAATAAACGATGCCGATGAAATTGAAAAGCTAATTAAAAACGGTGCAGATACAATAATCACCGATAACCCGGAGGTCGCCTATAGCGTATTGCAAGAATTGAACTAAATAGTATGAACAAAAAAAACACTGAAATGTATAGTTGTATTCTTACAGCAAGCATTTCAGTGTTTTTGTTTTACTTTATAATAGATATAAAAGCTTTATCACAATTCTCTGCGGCGTAAGCACTGCCTCCCGCCCTACCTTAACATGGATGAGATACCGATGTTACACATCGCCCCTTCGGGGTTCGACTTCAGGCTTCGCCTTTCGCTCAGTATGACATTTAGATATATTTCCGACAGTTCTTTTGCTTTTATGCCACTTTTTAGTGTTTAAGTATCTTTATTTGCGATTTATCATTTAGATTCTTTTCGTATTAAACATCCCTCATTTTTTTATCAGTATGACATTTTAGACGATACTTTGATATTAACTTGCTATAAATGAAATGTTTCACCACAGCAAAGGCTGTCTTGTGTAAAGGGAGCTGGATTGCGATGTAGGAGCAAGACTGAGGGATTGTAGCCAAAGTACTTGGTGTAGTATTAATAAGAATCTCGTGCAAGCCTTGCCGCCCGCCTAAAGTTAATATGGATGAGATACCGACACTTCGTGTCGCCCCTACGGGGTTCGACTGCAGAAATTGATACCAATTTCTTTCGCTCAGTATGACATTTAAATGTTATTTTGCTACGAATTAACAATATTACAGCATTGCATTTGCTTTTATCTATACAGGTTTTCTTAGGCCCTCGCATTACTTTACACAGAGAAACCGCTTTTTCAAGGATAGAGATAGTCTCTTAAGCTACTTCATCGCCTACAAACTATGGTACTCAAATAATCCTTTACTATTTCTTTTTAAAGATTCTTAAAGAAAAATCGATTTCTTTATCCAATACTTTGTATTTATCGTTAAGTTGAGGACCACACGCTTCGGTGCCAACACCTCTCATTTTATAATCTATAAACAGATATCTCTTACTTGAATTATTCATTTCATTACGATGTGCCTTGTAATCATCGATATCGAAGCAATCATAACAAAAGCTGAATTCGTTGTTCCCATCGCACATAATACAAAGGTCGTGTTCGTCAAGTACTAAATACTTCGTTGCAAAATGATCATTTGAAGCTTGAGGCTTAATATTACGATAATTATCTTCGATTGTAATAGTATGATAACCGAAGCGGTTGCCTTGATGTCTGTCGCAATAGCTTTCACCGTCAAGACCAAGATAGGATATGCTACCATACCCGTCGGGCAATTCGACTCTTATTCCGAATCTTGCAATGTCGGTAAAGTCCATCAACTTCTTAGCTTTAATATTAATCTTGACTTCATCTGCTATTATCTCATAAGAAAGGGTAATTTCATAGAAGGGGGTAAGTGCAGTGGAGGCAAGATATCCCCTGAAAAGTTTGATATTATCCGTTTGCTCCTCGGAAACCAAATAGAACTTTGCATTTTTCAAACGTATCCAATTGAAATAATCACGACACTTGATATCATTCGATGTATAGGG
The DNA here is from genome assembly GCA_964561145.1 of uncultured Christensenellaceae bacterium. Classification (GTDB taxonomy): domain Bacteria; phylum Bacillota; class Clostridia; order Christensenellales; family CAG-1252; genus RUG14300. Next base: position 170,603 of record CAZLNZ010000001.1, on the reverse strand, counting down.
ACGTGTTAAAACAAATCTCATATTCCCGATAAGGCGTTCACCCTCTAAAGAAAGCTTGTCTACAAGTCCGTTAACGATTCCGATTTCTATATCGGATGCTCCCTTGTTTAAATCGAATTGTATAGGCTTGTTGATTATACTCTTTTCACTGATAACCAAGCCGTCTCTCATCAATCTTATATTGTAGGAATTATAGTTGTTGTCTACCGGAAGTTGTTCAATTAAAAACGTAGATTCTCTTGGTTCTAGATCGATACACCTACCCTCTGTACATATCACCTTGCCGTTAATTAAAGTATCTATTTCGATAACAAATTTGTTTAGATTGATAAAATCAAAACGATTTCTTATGTAGACACTTCCCTCTTGCACAAAATAATCGACAGGAGCATAGCATTCCTTTACTTCTCGACATTGAGGAGTTAAACTTCTATCCAGATTAACAATACCATCTAAACAGAAAGAGCCGTCATTAAACTCCTCGCCAAAATCTCCGCCGTAACACTCTAGTCCGTCTTGAAGCACATAATGATTAGTCCATTCCCAGATGAATGCACCTGCGAAGTTATCATAGGCATAGAAGGGTTTCATGTAATCGACTAGTTCACCGCAGGAAGTACCCATTGCGTGCGAGTATTCACAAAGAACAAAGGGACGATCAAGCTTGGGAACCTCATCGACACAGTACTCTATACTTGGATACATCCTTGAATAGGTATCTAAGACATCCTCCTCAAAGAAGCCATTTCCGTCAACATTACGATATGCACCTTCATAATGCAGAGGCCTCGAGTCATGTTTCTTGATAATTTGAGCATACTCAACAACCTCATCACAGAAACCCGATTCGTTACCCAAAGACCACATGATAATTGAAGGATGATTTATAAAGGTAAGAACATTTGATAGCTCTCTTTCTATTATTTGACCACGGAAATCGGGGTGAGCAAGTATCTCATGCCAATTTTCCATATCATATCTGCCGTCCTTTCTTACAACACCGTGTGTCTCTAGGTCTGCTTCACTTATTACGTATATACCGTACTTATCACACAGTTCATAAAACTTGGGCGTGGCGGGATAGTGAGAGGTTCTTACGGCATTAATATTAAGTTCCTTGAAAAGCTTGAAATCCTTTTCAAGAATATCGTCGGACTCCGCATACCCCTCAAGAGTGGAGGAATGACGGTTGACACCCTTCATCTTGATCAATCTTCCGTTCAACAGAAGGGTATTTCCTTCAATTTCAATTTTCCTAATACCTACACCCTGCCTGATCACCTCTCCGTTATAGCTTATTTCAAGCTCGTATAAGTTGGGTTCTTCGGCGTTCCATAGCATGGGCGAAGAAACCTCAAATTTAACGTTAGTACCGATAAGGGTGCTTTCAAACCCGAAGCCTGAAAGGGTAATAGTTGCGTTTTTATCGACAATTACAGAGACAATACCTTTGCCGTCAACAATATCCGTATTTACTCTGAATGCGTCCACTCTATCCTTGGGTCTTTTTATAAGGTAAATCGGGCGGAAGATACCCGACAATCTTATTTTATCTTGATCCTCCAAATATGACGAAGGGCTGAACTTTAAGGCTATAATACGTATTTCGTTTTTTCCGTTAATCAGCTTATCGGTAATATCAAAACTCTTTACGGCATGTGAAATATTGGAAAAACCGACAAACTCGCCGTTAACAAAAAGATAGTAGCAATTATCGATGCCCTCGATTTGAAGAATATAATCATCGTTATCCTTGACTATTTCCTCGGAGTGCACGAAAATCATTGCCGGGGTATCAATTAATATATGCGGCGGAAGGTAAGGGAAAAGATATCTGTCATTAGTATAATAGGGTTTACCGTCTCCGTGAAGCTCTGCCATATAGGGAATCGAAACTTCCTTCTCGCCCTCGTCTGCAATTGCAGAATCGTAATCAAAGATCTTTTGATACGAATATCGCCAATCGGATAAAGTCTTTTTATATCCTCCGACAACGTCGAAGTAATTGGTCATCGGCAAGGCACCGATCGAAACAGTTGGAACTTTGTAAAGTTGTTTTAAATCCATAATAATATTAATCTAAATAATCCTGTTGCCTGAAATGGAATCAAATATATAACAGTGTCCGCTAAATCCCACTCTAATTTCGTCGCCTAAAGCAAACTTGAAAGTTGCAGGAAGCTTTAAAACAAGCTTTTCCTTGCCGACACTAATTGTAATATGATATTGGTCACCCAATAATTCATAGAATACAATTGTTCCTACTAGAGCATCTTGATCCTCGGACAAAGTTATGCCATCGGGACGAACTCCGAATTTCAAAGGATAGTTTCCCGACTCCAATGCCTCTTCAATTTTAGCTATTCTTTCATTAATAATTCTTTCCTCATCGGCAAGAAGCTCTCCTACAAATTGTTCAGGGAGCATTTCAAGCTTGTTTCGTGCCTCCTCAAGCATATCACCGTAAAAGGCATGAAGCTTTTCTGCTAGTCCATTATAACTCTTTAGCTTTACGGAATCAAGACAAATCTTATCTTCACGAGCCTCTACCTCAAAGATATTCATGGCGGGAGAACCGATAAATTCGGCAACAAACAAGCAATTGGGTTCGTCATATACCTCGGCAGGTGTGCCTATCTGCTTGATATGTGCTCTATCCATAATGACGATTCTATCTGCCATGGTCATAGCCTCTACTTGATCGTGGGTTACATACACGGTAGTAGCGTTGAGGGTTCTGTGAAGATTGATTATCTCACTTCTCATGCTAACCCTAAGCTTTGCATCGAGATTTGAAAGAGGCTCATCCATGAGTAAAAGTTTAGAGTCGTTAACAATAACACGACCAAGCGCAACTCTTTGACATTGACCACCGGATAATTGTGCAGGTTTTCGAGTCAAAAGCTGTTCAAGATTAAGTATTTCGGCAGCCCGTTTTATCTTTACATCGATTTCCGCTTTGGTTAGTTTACGTTTAACAAATAAAGGAACGGGTTTCGTCTCATATTCATTGATATCGTGATCAATAAGCTTGATAACTTCAGTATTCGAAGGTTCATGCTTTAAGTACCACCTTTTCTCTCTATTGAGCTCTTCGATAGCCCTTTTGTCGATGCCTATAACCTGATCACCGTTTTCATCGAGTATGGGTGCCTTAATCTTTTTAATCTTAAGTCCGTAGGCAAGGTTATCATATACCGTAAGATGCGGAAAAAGCGCATAGTTTTGGAAAACCATACTTATACCCCTATCCTTCGGCTCAAGCTCATTTGAGTATACACCGTTAATGTATAGGCTTCCTGCGGTAATATCCTCAAGACCGCATATCATTCTTAATGTAGTCGTCTTTCCACAGCCTGAGGGTCCTACAAGAACGATAAACTCTCCCTCCTTGATGTCTAAATTGAAATCAACAACGCTGTAGTATCCGTTCGGATATATCTTTTGCACGTTGTTCAGGCAAACAAACGCACCCTCGTGATTGGGTAAATGTTCTGTTTTTTCTTTTAGCGATTGATCGCTGACCTTATTTCTGTAGTAATCCTGACGAAGTTTATCTACATTATCATTCTTTTTGAAAAGCTTGTCGAAAAGTTTCACGCTACACCTCTATTAAATATTCTCAAAGTCGCTGTACTGAAATCACGGATAGTCACCATATCCTTCGTAACAAAATACGGATTCTCAATTGCCGCATAAATAACGTAGCCTATTATTGCCACGATTATTAGGGAGATTACCGTTAACCAAATAGCTGCAATAATTCTGTTCTTTTTCATACGCCTACCCCTTTATGCCTGCATTTGCATTCGCTTGTACAAAGGCTTTGTTCATAAAGATAAACATCAATATTATAGGCAACGAAGCTATAAATGACGATGCCATTACAAAGGGAGTGTCACCGTATTCGGCACCTGCAGTCGATTTAAGTCCCATAATAAGCACCTGAACGGTTTTGATATCGGGATTTGTCAAGTAAATGCTAGGTCCGAAGAAGTCATTCCAAATACCGACAAACCAGAAAAGCATCTGTGCTATTAGTGCAGGCTTTACAAGAGGGAGCACAACCTTGATAAAGGTTCTAAACCAGCCTGCACCCTCAACTCTACTTTCTTCGATAAGTGAATCGGGAACCGTTGCCTTAATTGTGGTGATCAAAAAGAGCATCATACCTATATTTCCGAATAGTCCGGGGACTATCAACGGCCATAAGGTATTTATAAGTCCCATTTCTCTCCACACTCTGTATTGCGGAAGCATGACAGATGCAAAGGGTATCATCATCGACACCAAAAGGATCATCAAGATTGTATTTTTTCCTTTAAAGTGCATTTTAGCAAAAGCAAATGCCGCAAGAACGGAAAAGAAGGATCCTATAGGTACAACGAGAATCTCGATTATCATCGTATTTTTTACACTACCGAGAAAATTAAACTGTTTCACGGTATATCTGTCGTTGCCTGTGAAAACTTCTAAAAATACCCGCCAGTTAGGATCCTTAGGAAAGAAGTTATCGAGAATCGAAGCTGCACCGACAATTTCTTTACCTGTTTTTAATGCCGATATTACCATGTATATATATGGGAATAGCATCAAGAATGCACCGATACTAACGATAACGGTAGACACTATAAACATGGCTTTATTGCTTATCTTGCTTCTTTTTGCCTGTTGATAAATCTTATTTTCATTATACGTCATTTTGTCACATCCTTAAATACATTCGACTTTTTAAAGAGAATAATGGTTATTATTAAAATTACTATCAATAACAAAACGGATGCCGCACTTGCCCAACCGTATCTGGCTTGGTTGATTCCGTAATTCCAAATATAATAAACAATCGTTCTTGCACCTGGCAATCCTCCGCCCATTACTTGGCTATCGGCATAGTTTTGTAATCCACCGATTATTCCGGTAACTATAAGGTAAAAGGAGGTATTATTGGTCATAGGCAGAGTTATATCGACGAATTGCTGCCAATGTGAGGCTCCTTGAACTCTAGCCACTTCATAATAAGAGTTTGGAATGTTGTTAACTCCTGCCAAATATAGGATCATAGAGCCACCTATTCCGCCCCAGATATTTTTGATTACTATCGCTATTTTAACTAACCACGGGTCATTTGATATCCAGTTGAGATCGGTTCCCAGTATACTGTTAATAAGTCCCGTTTCTCCGTTTTTAAAGAGATCTTTAAAAACTATTATAACGGCAATACTAGAGGTTACTGCGGGAAGATAATACAATATTGTCAACAAGGTTCTTCCCTTTGCAAGCCTCTTCAAATATATCGCCAGTAAAAGTCCCAAGAATGCACCCACAGGGATGCTTAAAAGCATCAATACCGTATTAAAGGTTGCGTCTCGGAAATTTTCTTCTGCGAATATATCTTTATAGTTTTGGAAACCGACGAAACTCCACGTGCCCTTGATAGGATTAAAATCCGTAAAGGACATAAACACCGAATAGCACAGCGCCCACGCAGTGAAGAGGAGGAAGCCCAAAACAGGAACCAGAACAAACAAATAGCCGCTTAGCTGTTCCTTTAGTTTTGCGTTACTTTTCCTTTTGTGGCTTCTTCCTTTGTATAATAAATCCAGTTCCTGCACGGCTCACACCTCCGTTCTATTCTAAGTTTTTGTGAATTCTTGTTAATCGCTCTTGGTAAGTACCGGCATAGCCCGTTATTACCTCTCTAGCAGTCTTTTGACCTGCCCAAACAGGGTTAAGCTTGTCCATTAGATCGTCATACGCAGTCTTTTCATATGTATAATAATAAGGACGAGATTTTCCTGTCATAGTTGAGGTACCCTTTACGTGATCGATGAATACCGACTTGGTTACAGGATAGGTCTTGATACCCTCGAGTCCAACGTTGTTGAGCCACTCGTTATTTGCCATAGCTTGGATGTTAGGCATAGCTTGACCAAGCTTATAGTTCATTTCTGCAGCCTCTTGACTTGTTGCAAGCCATTTAGCGAGCAACACGGCAGCAGCCTTATTCTTGCTTGCCGCGCTTACGGAATAGGCAACCGTACCGATAAGGGTGGTTGACTTAGAGCCTTCTGCCTCACCTACGGGAACAGGCATAACATCGAACTCGAAGGAAAGGCTTTCCCAATAGGTTCTCATATCCCAAGGTCCCATCCAAGTAAACAGACATTGTTGAGATGCAAACTTTGTCAAAGCACTCGAGGAGTTAGCGGAAGCATAGTCTGCAGCTAAGCCTTCTAAGGAAAGATCTGCAACAAATTGAATGGCGTCGATAAAGTTATCGGTATTGATTGCACTTACCGTAGCACTGTCATCGGTGTAATAATTTGCATTATTCGAATATACGGCAGCACTAGCCTCATAGTGAGTAAGAGGCACAATCTTCGTATTATCGACCTTAAGCCCCTTAAAAGCAGCCAAATAACTTTTAAACTCGCTAAAAGTCATAGGCTCGGTTGCGGAGGGAAGATCTACATCGAGGTTATATTTATCTATCAACTGAAGCATAAGCGTCTTGTTGTAAGCAATGGCATAAGGTCCTAAATCCTTAGGTAAGCCATATATATCATCACCTATGCCTACTGTCTTTGTATCTTCATCCCAACGGAAGATGTCAATAGACATATCCCACAAGCTATCAATCTCAGAATCGGAAAGATAGGGAGCTAAGTTCAAAAGTTTTCCCGAATCAACCCACTTGATGTAGTCCCAATCGGGTACATAAAACACGTCGGGAAGATTGTCCGCATTATTAACCAGGTTGTTCGAATAAGTGGTAGTATCGGTAATTGCATCATAAAACACCTTTACGTTAGAGTATTGTTTCATAAATGCTTGAATCATTTCTTGGAAATTCTTTTGTTCCGCGATACCGCCCCACCCTAAAAAGTCCAATTCATATTGCTTATTAGGATCGAACTCCTCATACGCTTGATTATCTCCTATGTCGGGGTTGAGACAGCCGACAAAGCAAAGAGATATTGAACAAATCAGGCATAAAATCATTATAATCGATATTGTTTTCTTCATTTATTTCTCCTATAATTTCATGCACTTGGCGGAATAATCCGCTAAGTGCACTAATTTGTTGTTATTAAATTAATTTAGAGCGAATGCTTTTAGAATTTTCCGTTAATCTCGTCACCTTTGTCATATGGCAAATTGAGAACATCGCCATAGTCGGCTGTAACCTCATCTTCACTACCATATACCTTATAAATAGGATCTCTTAGGGTAATACCTGCTTGCCATGAACCAATCATCATTAATCCATTATGATAAGAATCAGGCCAGCATTTAAAGATGCATTCATCGTCTAGAATAACAGCTTTCGTCCAACCTCTGGTGACTATTTGCAAATGTGCTTCCTGTCCGTTTTTAATACCTTTATCGCATTCAGAGAGCAAAACATCCACTCCGGTGTTTTTGTCATTATCCCAATAAGTCTTATAAAACTTAATACTATTATCCATTATCACCATCTTAAGAGTAGTGTTATAATCCCATGCACAGAAGCGAATAGCTACTGAATCCCATTCAGCATTATTGTAATCGATGGTAATGTAGGCATCAAAGGCTTTGTTCATATTATTGTCACGAATACCAAACTGGAAGTCACCACCATAGTTTACCTTTTTCGAATCAACCACAAGTTTTCCGTCGGTTACACTCATATCACTTATAAGATCACCGCTTACGTTTGAAAGGGAATCAAGGAATGCCTCTGCCCTAGCTGTTTGAGCTGCAAGTGTTTCCTCGACAGTTGTCAAAACTTCGTCAAGAGCTTTCTTGATATTCTCAACGGCAAGATCGATTGCATCCTCTGTCTGACAACCCATGATAGTTTGCTCACCTGCACTTATGATAGAGGCAATTTCAGCTTGCTTTTCTTCGCTATAATTGTTTTCAACATCGCTTAAGTAGGAAGAAATAGTTTCTTTTGCCTCGATTTTCTTGTTATATAATTCGGGATTATTTTCTTGCTCGATAGTAGGAATCGACTTTAATTGATTTTTGATTTGTACTACTGCCTCATTAACCTCGTCGACACTATTGCATTCATCGATAAGAGTATTACCGGTTGAGATAATAGTAGAGATCTTTGATTGATTTTCTTCACTATATGCATTTTCTACATCGGATAAGCAACCGGCAATATCACTCTTAGCACTCTCCTTTGCGGCAGCTAATGCTGCTTCCTCAGCTTCTTTGGTGTCAACACCGTCAAGCTGTGTCTTTATACTAGATACAGCAGTGTTTACTTCTTCTATTGAACTGCAATTATCTATTGTCGAATTACCTGCCTCGATTATAGATGAGATGGCAGCTTTGCCTGCATCACCGTAATTGTCAAGATTTTCAATATATGAAGAGATTTCTGTCTTTGCCGCAGCTTTTGCTTCATTCAATTTTTCTTGTTCGGTTTTATTGATACACTCTTTTGCAAGCTCCGTACCCCAAACTGCTTCCAATTCGGCATCGGTTGCGTATTCGATATAAGTCGGTTCGCTTAAAACTACGCCTGCTTGCCAAGTCTCAATATAAATATTACCTACATTGTAATCATTTTCAACGATATTAAACACGCATTCTCCGTTGATAAGAACTTTCTTAGTCCATCCACAACAGATTATTTGAAGATGTATCTTTTCTTGCTGTTTAATGCCGTTTGAATCATTGACAATTACAATTGACGCACCATCTCGATTCTTCTTAAATACCACAGAACCATCTCTTATGTCGAATATGTAACAAGTATTAGCATCCCATGCACGGAAACGGATTGATACAGAGGACCATTGTGTAGAACGATAATTTACCGTCAAATAAGTATCGAATACTGCAGCAGTATTTTCTCTTGGACTTCCAAAGTAAAGTATTGTACTATCCTGATTGACCGTATCGATAATTATATCTGTGCCCTCTACCCTTGTGTGTTTTTCAACAACCTCTCCAACCAACGACGTCATTGATTCCTTAAATTCTTTAACTCTAGCAAGAGCGGCTTCCTCGTCCTTAGTTAGAACTGCGTCAAGTTTTTCTTTTATTAGTATCACAGCTGCATCGATTGCATCCTTGTTTTCACAACCGGAAATACTTGACTCACCTTGAGAAATTATCTCTGCAATAACTGCTTGATTAGCCTCGCTGTATATGGACGCAACGTCACTCAAATATTCGTTGATTTCCTTTTTTGCGGCTGCCATATTGTTTAGCAACTCAATATCCGCCTCTTGTTTTAGGGTTAGAACGCCGTTCAAGCGGGTTTTAAGCTTATCAACTTCATTATTTAATTCAGTTATATCATTACAACCATCGATTATATTACCGCTTTCAGCAAGGATATTATCGATTGCAACTTGGTTTTCTTTACTGTAATTTAATTCGATGTCTTTAAGATATCCGTTTATTTCGTTTTTTGCGGCAATCTTTGCCTCAGCCAATGCTCTTTCATCCTCAAGTGTTGCAACCTTTTCGATTTTCCCTTTAACGTCGGCTAAAGTTTCATTTACTTTATCCACAGAGGTACAGGCTTCTATTGCAACTATTCCGTCCTCAACAAGTTTTATAATAACCTCTTGGTTTTCGTTACTATATATATCGCCAATACCCTCAAGGCTTGCTTTAACAGAAGCACAAGCTGCTTCCTTTGCTTCTTTTAATATTTGTTGTTCGGTTTTATTGATACATTCTTTGTCAATTTCATCTTTCCAAATTTCATATAATTCTGCATCGGTTGCATATTCGATATACTTCGGATTGCTTAAGATTACGCCTGCTTGCCATGTTTGAATATAAATTCTTCCTTGACAGTAGCTTTCTTTAACGATACTGAATACACATTCTCCGTTGATAAATACCTTCTTTGTATATCCCCAACAGATTATTTGAAGGTGAACCTTTTCACCATCCTTTATACCGTTTGAATCCTTAATGATTGCAGTTTTAACAGTCTTATCATCACCGTCCAAATTATTATCCCATACACTCTCATAGTATACGACAGAATCTTTTTTGATATCAAATATTAAGCAAGAGGATGTATCCCAAGCACGGAAACGAATAGATACAACAGGTCCTGATGGTGAACGATAATTGACAGTCAAATATGTATCGAATACGGTTGCCGTATTGCCTTCTTGATTTCCAAAATGTAAACATGTGCTATCTATATCGTCACGAGTGTCAATAATTATATCAGTGCCGTCTACACGAACATAGTTTTCAAAACCATTTTTAAAAGCGTCATTGAAATCCGGCTCCATTGAATTGTACAATTCAAGAACTTCGGCTTCTCTCTCCTCTCTGCTGTTCAATACCTTGTCAAGATCTGACTTTGCATCCTCGACAATGTTAGAGATTAAAGCAATATCGCTAGCTTTATTGATATTATCCTTTGCGTCATTGATAATACTATTGATCTCGGCAAGTCCCTTTTCGCTATATTCATCTTTGCTTGTTATATAGCCCTCGATATCAGCGATCGCTGCATTTTGTGTTTCCTTGAGAAGAGTTGGAATATTATCGATTTCAGCCTTGACCGCATCAAGCTTTGCGTTGATTTCAGTAACACTTGTCAAGCTCGAAATTGCATCTTTTGCTTGAGAAATTTTTCCTTCGATAAGAGCTTTGTTTTCATCGCTATATTTAGTTAGGTCATATGCCTCGAGTTTTTTGCTTGCATCTTCCTTTGCTACGATTATGTCAAGCTCTGCTTTGACCGCAGCAACTTTCCCTTCGACTTCTGCCTTGGTAGCACATGCGTCGATTGCCGCCTCTGCATCGCTTATCTTAGCTTCTATAAGAGCTTTTGCCTCGGCACTAAGCTTGCTAAGATCGACATAACCCGATAATGTTTGCTTAGCACTTGCTTTAACTCCGTCAAAGACAAGTTGCTCCAATGACGCGATTGCATCGGATACTGCCTTTTGAATAGCCTCTTCGCTTTCTGCAAGGTTTATTTGAGATATAGCATTGTCTATCACACCTTGAATAGTGCTTTCCCCTAGACTTGCATATTCCTCTCCTTGTAAAAGTGCTTCCACTTGAGAGATGGCTTGATTTCTTTGATCTAACAAAGCGTCGGCACATCCTACAAGTGCAAAGATCAATAACAAACAGGCAATTACTACTAATAATCCGTTTTTCTTCATAGCTGTTACACCTTCCTATTATATAGTTTTTATTTTAACATTAGAGAATACGCCTTCAATAAAGTTGGAATATAGTCCGGCATAGCCTCTAGTTCTTCCCATTGGATCAAAGGTTTCCAAAACCTTTACACCGTCAACATACATTGTCAATACCTTGCCCGATTTGACCGCTTTGATATTATACGTTCTACTCGTCTCAAACATAAAGATGTCACGACAGGTTTCATCCGAGTATTGATAGTCTGATTTTACGATGGTTACCTTTGTGTTGTTAAGAGCGAAGTAATCGCCTTGTATAGATTTATAGTTATCAAGATCGGTGTTATTGAATGCCCAGTTATCGGCGGCAATAACAATTCCCAGTGTACCTGTTCCGTTTTCACCGGTCAAGGTAATATCACAGCTAATCTCGATATCCTCGAGGGTTCCGTTACCGAATGTGCAGAAATATCTTGCCATGTTAGAGGTTTTCAATCCATCGTCTGTTGAATCTAGGAAGGTGGGATATCCGATACCGTTTTCGGGATAGGTCTTAAGATCGTGCTCGTAAACTGTGCCCGCCACGCTGTAATTCTTCTCACAGTACATCATTTGGAAGGCAAAATTGTCTTCAACATTCCAAATAGTAATATAGTGATTTCCTCTATCCAGATTGAGATCGGCAACCTTTGTTCTAAAATATCCGTCGTAGACGTAAGCACTGTAATCGGGTATAGACCATGTGGTTACAGTTCCTCCGTCAACCTGAACACCGATTGTTTTTCCGTAATGCTTGCAATCCAATACCATATCAAGCCCAAAGGTTCCGCTTTCGGTTACGTTAACCAAATAGGTTGCGTAGTCACCGACTGTTGCAAGGTTCATTTCATATGATCCGTCTGTTATATCGGAAACACGGGTTTGACGTGTCTCTTGAATCCCGCTTCCTTCACTGATATTGCTTAAAGCGTAATCGTAGGTTGTTGACGGAATGTTTTCCATCTTTACAGCCTCTTTATCGCTGTCACCGTGTGCAGTATTATTGAATATTAAGCTACCCTTATAGTCAAGCCCATCGGCATAGCCAGCTTTACCGCCTACAAAGTTGCCAACCTCGATGTCATTTGCAATTTCTTGATAGTCGAAGGTTACATCCATCAAGCCGTCCTTATATCCGATTTTTATTGCATGAAATACACTTGTATCATAGGTTCTATAGGTATTGACGCTTCCTCTTAAGTTGTCAACACCCTTTTCAACGGCGTGAATATCTATCTTGCTTCCGTCAAATACTACGTAACCGTAATTGTCACTATCAACATAAGAGAAAACAAGTTTGCCTTTGCCTTTGTAGTTAAATTCAACAGTAAATGCGTCCTCGTGGGCAACACTACTTAATAGATATCCGTTTTCTTTGGTTAGATTGGAAGAATCGTATTCAGCATAATCCGCAAGAGTCGGCACGATGTTATCGTAAAGACCCGTGTGTTGCATATAAACATCGGTTCCGTTAAAGAGAAGTCTGCCGATTGAGAATCTTCTACCACCGCTGTTACCCTCAGAGTATGAGGTATGGAAACCAAGATAGTAGCTATCAAGATCGGGTCCCATTACAACACAGCCGTGACCTAAGCCGTACCAATCGTCATCCGTATTGATAAGAACATTGTGCCCTATTGTAATATCATCCTCGAAAATAGATTTTTCGGCTGAACCGTAGCTATAGTTGATACGGTAAGCTCTCTGAGTAACACCGTTACCGGTGTAGAAATAGAACCTGACGCCATTTCTCGTGATAACTTCCGGTCCCTCGGTCCAACCTGCCATGTTACAATTGGTTAATGCGACCTTGTCATCTGCAGAGGTCATATCATCTGACATATACGCAGCGTCAACCGTACCGTTGGCAGAGAATAATACCATCTTTCCGTTTATATCCATATAGAAGCTTCCGTCGATCTTATTATCGACTCTTCCGTCGGAAATAACCTCGAAGGGACCTTCAGGAGAGGTGCTTGCCAATACATAGTGTCCTTTTCCGTTGCTCGATTCTACAAGATAGAATACTCCGTCAAGATAATAAACCTCACTTGCCCAGGCATCATAAGACTCTTTGACGTCGTCCGAAACAATATAGCCCTTCTTGCTCACTCCGTTATCCACAGGTTCCCAGTTCAGAAGGTCCGTAGACTTCCAACCCTTTACACCGTAATTGGCGGCTTTTGTTGAGCAAATCAAATAATAATAGCCGTCAAATCTGTAGATGAAGGGATCACCTATACCGTAGTTCTCCCATTGGTTGACGATTCTGTCATCCTCAAAGAAGTTTTTATAGGTTTCACTTTCCTCGGGTGGCGTTTTAAGTGCGGAATTGTTGTTAAGAACAACATCCTCCACCGTGGAACAGCCTACCGCTCCCACTATAAGAATGAATATTGTTATAATTAAAATCGCTTTTATTACTCTCTTCATAATATTCTCCTATTTAATGCTGATATTGCCATCGGAATCCACAACAAAATAATGTGTGGGATTATCAAAGCTACAGGTAATACCGTTCATAGATAAAATCGAATTGCTTCCGACAACATCATTCCACATTCCAAGTCCGAAGCCTATATTTGCATTGCTTTCTCCGCCAAATATTGCGGTATCGAGCTTGACATATATCGTATCACCGTAAAGGTATGCCCATACTGCATCGCTATCGCTTTCATAATATTTAGTAGAGCTTTCCTGTCCTTTCGCACCATCCCAGCCGTTATAGACTGAAACCGCTCTGCTTGGATAGATTACTAAGTGATAACAATCGGGATCTCTTGAACTCTTGTCTCCGTCACAGCTCATATCGAAGTAAATGTTTATGGAGTGTTTTTGATCTGTCATCGCCAAGCCTTCAACAAGGTCGAACTTAAGCATTACATAGCCATCGGCTCTTGCATAGCTTACATCGTACTTGACGGCTTCCTTTTCGCCATAGTCTCCGATTCTGTTTATTTGCTTAAAGGTTAAATCTGTGGCAGGCTCTGTATTACAGGATCCGTCAAATAGCTTGGAATTTGCATCGAAACGAACATAGTTTATTGTTGCCTCGGCAGGGATATAATCGCCGCCGTGGTCGTACATACCGGTCCAAACGTAATTACACTTGATACCAAAGTACAAGCCAAAGGTTTCATCCTTTTCTACTCCGATTACGGAATAGGGAATATCAACCTCTACATAATACAATTCATTCAATCTACCGTATTTTGTTGCAATGTTTCTTGTATTTACAGATCCGCCGCCATAACAAGTGGAGCTGTAAACACCCTCGTCTGCATATTGGAAAACAAACAAATAGTCTGTTGCATCACGCTTATTCATAGGACAAGAGTCCTTTGTGTCAATGAATACTTCGAAGTTGGAGCCCGGGAGAATATCCATTTGTGACTCGGTCTTTAGCACTATCTTAAAGGAATCCTCACCTCTTACCAATCTTGCAGTTGCATAATCGGAGCTCGCTCTACCAAAATCAATCGAACTACCCGCACTTTCGTCTAGGCTTGCAGAACCGAGTGCTGTTGTGCCGTTAATGTTAACGTCTAAAATTCCCAAATTCTTAGTATAGGATAAATGGTTATCTGCAGAGAAGGTAACTTTACCGTTATAACCTGAAAGCTTTGCTTCAAGGGAATAATTACCATTAGAGTCGGTTCTGGTAGTCGCTCCGTTAACCTCTACTAAAGCGTTGGCTATAGGCGTTGTTCCATCTCTTTCCGTTATTGTACCCTTTATCGTTGTAGCATAATCGGCTTCTGCTTCTGCCAAAAACAGTGAGGAACCTATGTCTAACGTATTATTCTTAGCGTTTCTTAAGTCAACCTTCTTGACGTTCACCGAATTATCAATATACTCTTTCTTGGAAAAGCTTACCTTGATGTCACTCGTACAGTTTGTTACATCTAAAGAATAATTTCCTTCGCTATCAGTATAAACCGTTTTATAGCCCTCGGCAGCAACCTTTGCACCTACAACAGGATCACCGTGAACATCAATTAAACTTCCGTTAATAACGCCGCTTGTGGGACAGCTTTCCAACGTGTAGAACTTATTATCACCGTTTAAAATAAGGTAATTGTTGGGAACCTGCGGATCAACGTCTCCGTGCCAAACAAAGCCCATATTTCCGGTTTTCGTTACGCGTGCGAATGCAAATGACGTAGGTGTATTTTTATCAACGTCATCGCCTAGTACGGAATAGGATATATAGCCCTCTACATTAAAGCCTTGGTCGGTATCGTTATGGTCATTAAGAGTACCGTATGTAAACACACGCGCAACAAAGCCTGTTAGATATGAATAAATACGTCCGGATGCAGTTACACGGAATTCATATTGGTTGTTCTCTCTTTGAGTTCCGCCTGCACCATAGGTATCGACATATAACTCTACAGAGTCCGACTGTGCGGTAACAAGGTTGATATCCTCGACGTTTAGACAGGATAGACAATCATCGTCACATTCAAAGAGGAAGTAAATACCACGCTCTCCTTTGTAAATGGAAATATATGTGGTTTCGGTTTCACTCGTATAAACGGTATGCCTTCCACTTCCTGTCGGGTAATCGTATTCGGATTCCCTGACACCGTCGATCTCTACCTCGGGATCCTCATATAATCCCTTCTCGGCAAATGGATCCGTTCCGTCCGTCAATTCTTTTCCTTCCTCAAGTTTGATGTCATCACCGAAAATAATGTTGTATTCGGTCGTGGAACACCCGACTAAGAGTATCGAAATAAGAAGAATTAAACTCACAAGTTTTATTGCTTTCATATAATTACTCCTTAATTAATTATCTAAAATCAAGATTCTTGACTATTAGCCATTCGTAAGGATCTGCCGTAATATCGCTATTAGCATATTCTGTAGGCGTCATCCCTTTAATCTTTTTAAAGATTCTTGAAAAATAAAGCTGATCGGTATAACCTACGATACCGGCAATTTCACCTATCGTGCGTTGATCTTCCGATTTGAGCAATACGCAAGCATAGGATATTCTGAAGTTCATTAAGTACTCCATAGGAGACATCCCAACCTCGCTTCTAAACAAACCCATAAGGGTGCCATAAGAAATATTAAACTTGTTACAAATCTCTCTGGGAGTAAGATTAAGTGCTGAATTGTTATTCATATAGATTAGGATATTTCTTATAAGCTTTTTATTCAATATCTTTGTCTTACTTAGGTCGGAACGAATATTGTTATTATCTATAAGCCTATCAAAAACCAAGAAGAAGTACCCGTAGTATGCCATCTCGCCATAAAGATTATAGGAGAAAGCATCGTACATATCTCTTAGAATGGGATTGAACTCATTCATTTTGTTTATTCTGATTACGGGATCATTTCTGTCAAAGCCGACCTTGGAAAACATAGAATCCAAATTGTCACCCCATAAATCAACCCATATATATGTCCAAGGATTTTTGGGATCGGGATAATACTCATATTCCCTATCACCGTACAACAAAAATGCACTTTTCGCCTTTACCTTATAAATATTGTCACCATCTCTTAGGGTTCCGGAACCGAATAGCACAAAATGCAAGGAATAGTATGCTCTTTTTATCTTCTCAGGCTTTTTTTGCGGACTGCAAAATTCCTGTCCGATTCGAGCAATTTTGAAAGAACAGTTTTCTTGAAGCTTATTGAAATCCTGTGTTTCTATACTTATCAATATTAGCAACCTCCGTGCATAATTCGAGCTTATTAAAACTTCATCATAATAATTTTATCGAAAAACGAAATTGATGTAAATACCTTTTTCAAAATTTTAACGTATTGTCCATATCAAAAGTCCTTATAGAGCACAAAGAAGGATACTATCAACAAGGATAAGTACCGATGTTACAAACATCCCCGAAGTCAATTCATAAAGATTCCGGATTTTATACGTACAGTGCGTGAAACGTGGCTACAGTCTCAATCGATGCTTTTTAATGCGGATGAGATACCGATGTTGCACATCGCCCCTTCGGGGTTCGACTCCGGGCTTTCGCCTTCCGCTCAGTATGACATTTTAAATAAAATACAGGTATAATCTTAAGAAGATATATGATTTTACCTTGGAAATAATGGTACAGAATAAGGATACGGCGGGAGACAAGCCGCCCGCCCTACATTGGTAAGTATATCAAAATGACAATATACAAAAAAGCTGCTATAGCTTTTCCATAAGAGACAAGCTATAACAGCATCTTGTTGTTTGTATTTTTTATTTCTTCATTCCTACACTTTTAAGGCAAGCTTCAACGATATCATCTACCGTAAGATGGAATTTTTCACGCAAATATGGCATTTTGCCGACTTCACCGAAACAATTGGGAATAGCAACGGGTGTAACGGGCACGGGGTCATTTGCACAAATCACTTCGGTTACTGCACTGTATAAACCACAGTGGATATTATGATTTTCGGCAACTACTGCAGCACGTGTCTTCTTTATACTTTCAAGCACCGTTTGCTCGTCTATAGGTTTGATGGTATGAATGTTGATAACTTCGGCATCGATTCCCTTAGATAAGAGTATTTCTCTTGCTTTCATTGCGGTATCCACCATTATGCCTGTAGCAAATATTGTTACATCCTTTCCTTCTGCTAATATATCAGCCTTGAATAGGTCAAATTGATAATCCTCTTTAGTATAAATAGGCTGATCCTTTCTGAACATTCTTATATATACCATACCGTTGTAGTCATTGATTACGGGTATTGCCTTTGCAAGCATAACCTCATCAATAGGCTCAAATATAACCGTTGTGGGTATAGAGCGAAGTATGCCTACATCCTCAAGGCTCATGTGCGTACCACCATTAAGCTCTGCAGAAATCCCGGGATCGGTTCCGATTATTTTTACATTCTGCTTAGCGTAAGCAATGGAAATTGCAATTTGATCTGCAATACGACGTGTCGCAAAAGGTGCAAAGGAACTAATCCAAGGCTTTAAACCTGCACTTGCCATTCCTGCAGCCATAGATGCCATGTTAGCCTCGGCGATACCGATATCCAAAGCTCTATCGGGATATTTTTCATGAAGTTTGGCGGTGCCGTTACATCTTGCAAGATCTGCATCCAATACTACTATTTTTTCATCCTTCTCCATCAAGTCGGACATCACTTGACCATAAACATCACGAAATGCCATAACTAGCTCCTCCTTATTTCTTCAATTGCCTTTTCCATATCGGCTTGAGGTAAAGACATACTGTGGCTACCGACACCCTTTTCTTCCACAAAGGAAACACCCTTTCCTTTTACAGTATCGAGTATGATCATATGAGGCTTACCCTTGACTCGTTTTGCATTGCTGATAGCATTGTCGATTGCAAGCAAATCATGTCCGTCAATCTCTTGTACGTCAAAACCAAAGGCTGCCCATTTTTCCGCTAAGGGTGCCAATGAACAAATATTATCGACACGGTCATCAAGCTGCAAGCCGTTCTTATCGGTAAAAGCTATAAAGTTGTCAAGCTTTGCATGTGCTGCATACATCGCAGCTTCCCATATTTGACCTTCTTGGCTCTCACCGTCTCCAATGACGGCATAAACCGTTGATTTATTTCCTTTTATCCTTTCGGCAATGGCAATTCCGACCGCACAACTAAAACCTTGTCCAAGTGAACCGGCAGTCATATCGACACCTATGGTCTTGTTCATATCACAGTGGCTAGGTAAATTGGTGCCATTTTTATTTAGGGTTAATAGCTCCTCTTTAGGAAAATACCCTTTGTTTGCAAGAGTTGCATATACGGCAGGACCTGCGTGCCCCTTAGACATAACCAAACGATCCCTTCCCTCCATATGCGGATTCTTAGGATCAACGTTCATTTGCTTAAAATACAAAACCGTTAGCAAATCCACGACGGAAAGACTGCCTCCGATATGACCGCTACCTAATGAACCGATACAGCGACAGACATCCTCTCGAATAATCTTACTAATTTCCTTTAACTCCATTGTTAACCTCCATGTAGCTTAATAAAAAAGACCTAGATCACCAATCATCATCTGGGGTGGTCTTTATATCATCATAAAAATCCAAATAGTCTTCTTTGAAGTTATGCGGCTTCTCTTCACCAAGAATTTCCTCTATCTCATCGGGATAAAGGGCATCCTCTTCTAGAGTATCCGCAATTATAGATAGTTCATATTTGTTCATGTTATTATTATAAAATTAAAAAAGGGGTTTGTCAATAGCGATAAACCCCTGTTTTGATTAATCCTCGCTTTCCCCTGTCTCGATGGGGGATAAAACCTTTACTTCTAGCTCAAGTATTCTACGCTTAAGCACCTTGATAACCGTTATGCTAAGGTTTTCATACTCAACCTTTGCACCTTCTTTGGGAACTCTTCCCGTTATTTCACTAAAGAAGCCGCCAACGGTAGTTGCATCAAAGTCATCGGTCTTTATATTGAATATCTCCTGTAGTGTGTCAATGTCGGCATCTCCTCTTAAAAGATACTCGTCCTCTGATTTCTTAACAACGTCTTCTTCCAGCTCATCGGTCTCATCATAGATCTCACCTACAAGCTCCTCTAAGATATCCTCCATTGTAACTATACCTTGAGTTCCGCCAAATTCATCCGTAATTACAGCAAGATGAAGTTTGTTCTTTTGTAATAATTTCATAAGGTCGGATATTTTGATGGACTCAACAGCGAATACGGGAGGTTTCATAACGTCTTTGATATTACGCTTCTCCTTTTTATAAACTTCACTATAAAAATCCTTCTCATGAATTATTCCTACAATGTTGTCTATGGTTCCTTCATAAATCAATATACGAGAATACCCCGAGTCGCTGATAATCTTAGCCATCTCATCGGGAGAAGTGGTGATCGGTGCGGCAACAACGTCTACACGCGGGGTTAATATCTCGCCTGCAGTTCTATCGATAAACTCTATAGCAGAACGGATAAGATCTCCTTCGCTCTCCTCAATACCGCCAACGCTTTGTGCCTCGTCTACCATGGTCAATATTTCATCATCGGTAACGGTTTCAGTATTATTGTTTTTAGAAAGCTTTCCTATGCCCTTCTTGAGTAATGAGAAAAACGCACAGAAGGGGGTGAAAATCAACATCAAAAACTCAATAATCGGAGCTACCAGCATCGCAAATCTTTCGGGAAACTCCTTTGCTACGGATTTAGGTAATACTTCACCGAAAGTTAGTACAACAACGGTACAGACGATAGTCGATATTGTACCTGCCCAATCGGCGGCTGAAGTACTAATCAATATTTGTACAAAGAACAGGGTTGATATGGTTGATAACGAAATATTAACAATGTTGTTTCCGATAAGCACTGCAGATAAAAACTTATCATACTTGTCGATAATCTTAACAACACGCTTTGCCTTTTTGTTTCCGTCTTGCGACAAAGTTTTTAGTCTGACCTTGTTTGCAGAGGTAAAGGCTGTCTCTGAAGCCGAAAAGAAAGCAGATAAAAAAAGACAAACCAACATTAGAGTAATTGAAAGACCTATGCTCATTTTATACTCTCCTTTGGCTTGTTTCTCTCATCGTCGACCTTAACTAAACAGTAGTTACTGTAAGGATCTGAATCGTCGTTCATATTGATTGAAAAATACTCCTTGTAAAAAAATAATATAGTACAAATTATAAATGATTTGTCATCATTTGTAAATAGTTTAAGAAAACATTTCCTTCACAAAATGAGAATTATTCTTCATTTTTAAAAAATTGTTTTCTAAAAATCTCCTTTAGCACGTTTATGTCAACCTTTCCCACCCTAGTAATAGGGAGTCTTTCAAGCTTTAACAAATACTCCGGACAGCTTATTATCGAAAGGTCTTTTGTGACACTTTCCCTTAAAACCGCATCCCAATTCTCGGGCTCAGAATCTAAAACAGCCGCCAAAGCAATCCTTTCCGTTTCGCCGTCGTTCAGGGCAAATACTATACACTCCTTGACAAAGGGAAGAGTTAAACAAAGCTTTTCAATTCCCGACGGATAAACACTTACGCCTTTGCGTTTTATAACGTTTTTCAAGCGTTGAATCAAAAAGACATAGCCATCTTCGTCAACGTATCCGAAATCACCCGTTCTAAGCCATATTTCCCCGTCCTTCTCAAATAACGCTTTCTCCGTACCGTCTTTATCATTATAGTATCCGCACATAATAGCAGGTGTACTAACACATATCTCACCCTTTTCTCCTCTTTTCAAAAGAGTTTCGCCATCGTATGCCTCAGCCTTTACATTGATTCCGATTTTTCCGACAGAGTCCTCTTTGTAAGCATCCTTAAGGCCTGCCACAAAAGCATTAACCGTTTCGCTGAGTCCGTACCCTTCTATAAGCTCGGCTTCAGGAAAAGCTTTTTTATAATCCTCTCTAAGAGATTTATTAAGTCTTTCACCGCCTGAATAAAAAAGCTTAATCGAGGAAAGATTGTCCTTATTAAAGCTACCGCACTCTAAGAGCTTTTTTATCATCAAGGGAATTGCAAACATGTGATTGACTTTGTATTTTTTCATCTCCTTGATATGCTCGTCGGGACGGAATCTTGGTCTTAATATTTGGTTTATACCCGAACACGCAAGAGTGTGAAAAGCACCTATTCCATAGCCATAAAACAAAGGCAACACCGATAACGCGGTTTCTCCTTCATTCTCTTCTGCTCCGTTTGCTAAAAAATTAATCCTTATTTGATAGACACACTCGTTTATTGCGTGTTGACTTAACATAACCGTTTTGGGTTCGCCCGTTGTTCCACCGCTGTGCAAATATATGGCAGGTGATTCTGTCGAAACCTCTTGAGATAATACATAAGGAGCTTTGGTCTTTTTCAGCAATGCCTCAAAAGGATATTCATTGAAACCGCATTTTTTTGTTTTGACAAAGGGACGAGCAATCGGTGACATAAAGTGTTTAAAATGAACTCTTACTATCTTTACGGATTCCTCCTCGAAAGCGGTCATATCGCTTACTACCAATAAGCTACTATTGGTTTCCGACATTATCCTTAAGGTTTCGTTTTTTGAAAGTTTCGGGGATAAAAGACTTGCAATAGCACCTGTTGCGGTTATTGCATATATGCAAATTGCAAATTCGATACAGTTAGGGAGCATAACGCTAACCACCGTACCTTTAGACACTCCGTGTCTAGCAAGATTTTCCGCACAATTATCAATCAACGAAAGAAGCTTGTCATACGGAATCTTCCTTCCGTAAAACTCAATAAAAGGTCTTCCTTTAATCTCAGACAAACCTCTTTTTAAATATTCAAGTAAGCCAATATTGGTTTGCTCTCTCATTTATTTTTTCAATAGAGAGGCTACAAGCTTCATATCCACCAAGCCGTCGTAATTAGCTTTAAAATGACGCATTACAAATGGAACGCTCTTATCCGGCAAGCTCTCGATTATTGCAGTAATCTCCTCTTCGGAAAGCTGTTTGGGAAGATACTTTTCAACTGCGGCAATCTGATTGTTTAAGCTCAATACACTTTCCGCTCTTCCGGCTTTCTCGAAACCGTCACGCTCCTCTTGAAGTTCTTTTATTGACTTTTTAACGGCATTTGCTACGTCCGTTTCTGTAATATCGCCATTACCGCTCTTCTCTAATATCATAAGTTTTGCAATAACCACGTTTAGACCTGCAACGACGTCCTTGTCATGGTTTTTCATTGCTACTATTTTCTCTTTCTTTAAATCTTGTAATGTCATATATGACTCCTTTTGCGATTTTTCGCTTTTACATTAAATCCTTATATTTCTTTCTAAATCCACGGAAGAACTTTCTCCAGCCGCCCTTGACTCCGTTGAATACATCGACAAGACCATAAGCCGAATACATCGAAAACATTCCACCGGTAAAGTTGCAAATGGAACGTATGGGCATCATTTCCACCGTATTTACTATCATGGCTCTATTTGCCGCATCGCCGCCGATAAGCTTCGCAACAAATTTTGCGACTTTCAAAATAAAGTTGCCTAGACCTGTAACCGAAAGCTCGCCTATCGTAGAGTTGATATGAAACTCACCCTTCTTATAGGGAAGATTTTCAGGCAGCTTTTCATCATATAAAAGCTCAAAAGCCTCTTGAGGTATCTCTTCAACTTCGAAAAGCTTAGAGTAAACCGCGGGAAGATTCTCAGGCAATGGTGCAGTCGGTAGCAATGAAACCACTTGAATGTTCTTGCATAATGCGATATCGGCACTGGAAGACCCAATCATTATGGAATAATCACCGTTAAGTACATTCCAGCCTTTTATTGCCCTGTTGTAAAAGGCAAAGCTACGTGAATCAAGTATTATCTCCACCATAACGCTTTCACCGCTCTTTATAAACACCTTTTTAAAGCCTTTCAGCTCCCTTTCGGGCTTGAAGATCGGGGAATTGTTATGCCTTACATATATCTGTGCAACTTCTTCACCATCGTACTTGCCGACATTGGTGATTGTAAATCCAACCTTCAGTTCATCGCCCTCATTGTAACGATCTTCAACTTCCAAATCGGAATACTCGAACTGCGTATAGGATAAACCGTATCCAAAGGGATACGCAACCTCCTTATTTGCAGTAGTGAAATAACGGTATCCTACATAAATGCTTTCCCTATATTCTACCGTCCTAGGTCCCATCGGGAAATATTTATTTGACAATACGTCATCAAGGCTTTTCGGAAATGTCTCGGCAAGCTTTCCCGACGGGTTAGCTCTACCATACAGAAGATCGATTGTTGCCTCACCGACAGCTTCACCAAGAAGATAAGTATTCAATATACCCTTTACGCTAGGATTATTTCTCCAAGGAAGTTCCATCGGAGCTCCGCCCTCTAGTACAACAATGATATTAGAGTTAACCTTAGCAAGCTCCTCAATCAATATGTTATGTCCATCGGGCAAACGCATATGTTTACGGTCAAAACCTTCGCTTTCATACTCATCGGTTAGTCCGATTACGACGACGACCTTTTCCCGTTGCTTTGCAAGCTCAACAGCCCTTGCTATAAGCTTTTTGTTGTAACCGTCACCTTTAAGTGTATAACCCTTCTCGTAATCATAGGAAAGCCCTGATTCCTTAAAGGCATCTAGAACTTTAACAAGTTTTTGACAGCATATTCTCGAGCTACCCGCTCCTTGATAACGGCTTTCTTCACAGAGTGCCCCGATTAAGGCAATCGACTCGTCCTCCGATAGAGGTAAGACCTCGCCCTCGTTCTTTAACAATACGGCACCCTTTGTACCCGCTTTCCGACATAGCTCGTGATTCTTGTCAAAATCCCTGCAAAATGCTTTCTTCTTTTTTTCCGAGCACTCGTCAACATATCTCAGCACTCTTTCCACTGCAACGTCCAAGTCTTCTATGGATAGGTCTCCACGCTCGACGGCTTTTACTATTTGTTTATCGTGCGTTCCTTTGGTTCCGGGCATCTGTAAATCAAGACCGGCCAAAACGCCCTTTACTCTATCATTAACCGCACCCCAGTCGGATACAACCAAGCCTTGGTATCCCCATTCTTCTCTGAGAATTTCAGTTAAGGCTCTACGACTTTCAACAACATATTCTCCGTTAAGCTTGTTGTAGGATGCCATTACTTGTTGAGGAGCCGCACGCTTGACGGTGCTTTCAAAAGCAGGGAGATATATCTCACGCAAAGCACGTTCATCAACTCTGCTATCTATGGACATACGACAAAACTCTTCATTGTTTGCAAGGTAATGTTTTAAAGATGTCCCGATTCCCTTTTCTTGAACTCCAAGAACATAATTCGTTGCCATTTCACCGGCAAGATAGGGGTCTTCCGAGAAATACTCAAAATTTCTTCCGCATAAGGGTGAACGCTTAATGTTGGTTCCCGGACCTAAAACCGTAGATACTTTCAACGCTCCGGCTTCATCGGCTATTGCTCCGCCAACCTCCTTAATAAGCTCGGTATCCCAGGAACTTGCTAATGTTACGGCAGGAGGAAAACATGTGGCAGGCTCACTACCCTTCATAATATTAACTCCGCCTTTGCCTTCTTCGATACCGAATTCTTTTCTTAAGCCATGAGGACCATCTGTCATGGTTACTGCGGGGATTCCCTTATTCTCAATTGGCTTTGTAGTCCAAAAATGCAAACCACTCAAAAGGGATGCCTTTTCTTCCAAAGTAAGTTCGTTTAAGAGTTTATTAATATCCAACATAGTAAGCTCCTTCCTTAATGCCTTGCGGGGTTGTTAACTTAAGGATTCAAATTCCGAAACATCACACCTACAGGATTACTTGTTAATGCAAAAATGCGGTGAGATACCGACACCAAGGTGTCGCCCCTACGGGGTTCGACTGCAGGCTTCGCCTTTCGCTCAGTATGACATTTTATACAGTTCTTTAGTAACAATCCATTTTTTTACTTTCCAAAAACTTTCTTTGAATGTCACTTCGTCATTTGTTTTTTTGTAATTTATTACACCACATTCCTTTCGCTCAGTATGACATTTGTATAAACTTTTGTGGTTTTATTTTACAGTTTTTACCACTATTTTTGTTCATACCAACACGTTATTCATTTAGTTATCTCATTGCCTTTAATGCGGATGAGATACCGATGTTGCACATCGCCCTTTCAGGGTTCGACTACAGGCTTCGCCTTCCGCCCAGTATGACATTTTATACAGTTCTTTAGTAACAATCCGATTTTTTACTTTCCAAAACCTTTCTTTGAATGTCACTTCGTCATTTGAATTTTTTTGTAATTTATTACACCACGTTCCTTCCGTTCAGTATGACATTTATATTATGTTTTCTCCTTTTTCAAATTATAAAATTGTCATTTGAAAACTTTTTGAAAATATTATACCACATTCTTCCGTTCAGTATGACGTTTAATATAATTATTAGTACTTTCAGAAGCGGAAGCGTTTCAAAAAAGCATTGTTTAATCCATGTCTTTTGGCGATTACGCACCCTACAATAAGTTTACACTAAAACTCACACTTCTTTTGAACGTAATCAATTACCTCGTCAACAGTTAATCTAACTTGTTCCATGGTATCTCTATCACGCAAAGTAACCGTTCCGTTATCTAAGCTGTCAAAATCAAAGGTAACACAGAAGGGAGTACCAACCTGATCTTGTCTACGATAACGCTTTCCGATGCTTCCAGCCTCATCGAATGTACACATAAACTTCTTTGAAAGTTGCTTATATACCTCACGAGCCTTTTCCGATAGATTCTTCTGCAAAGGAAGAACAGCCACCTTATAGGGAGCAATATAGGGATGGAAGTGCATTACTATACGTGTGTCCCCTCCCTCAAGTTTTTCCTCGTCATAGGCATCGCAAAGAACAGCTAATAACAACCTATCGCAACCTATAGAATACTCTACTACACTGGGAACATACTTCTCATTGGTTACGGGATCTAGATAAAGCATGCTCTTTCCCGAGTACTCTTGGTGACGAGTAAGATCATAGTCGGTACGATTGTGTATACCGTTAAGCTCACTCCATCCAATGGGGAAATTATACTCAATGTCGCAAGCGGCTTTTGCATAGTGTGCAAGCTTGTCATGATCGTGGAAACGCAATTCGTCGGGAGAAAAGCCCAAGGAAATTACAAAATCCCAAGCACGTTGCTTATACTCCTCATAGAAACGCTCGGAATCAACCGCCTTACAGAACAATTGATGTTCCATTTGTTCAAACTCAATTGTACGGAAAATGAAGTTTCCCGGGGTGATCTCGTTGCGGAAGGATTTTCCGATTTGAGCAATTCCAAAGGGAACCTTTGCACGTGAAGCACGTTGTACATTGAGGAAATTAACATATTCACCTTGTGCGGTCTCAGGACGAAGATAAATAATATCCTGACCTTGATCTGTAACCCCTCTCGAGGTAGAAAACATCATGTTGAATTGTCTTATAGGTGTCCAGTTATGATTTCCGCAACGAGGACAGCAAACGTGATGTTCTGCAATATAAGCTTCCATTTCCTCATTGGACATAACATCGGGATTAACCTTCCCCTTTGCATGGTCTGCAATCAGGGTATCCGCTCTAAAACGACTCTTACAAGACTTACAATCCATTTTAGGATCGGAAAAGCTTGCTGTATGACCGCTTGCATCCCACACTCTGGGATTCATCAAAATGGCTGCATCCACACCAAAGCTGTTATCAGCCTCTTGTACAAATTTCTTCCACCAAGCTCTCTTAATATTATTCTTAAGCTCGACGCCCAAAGGACCGTAATCCCAAGTATTAGCCAATCCGCCGTAAATATCGCTACCTGGGAAAACAAAACCTACCGCTTTGCAGTGGGTTACAAGTTTATCCATTGTCAAACATTTTCTAGACATAATAAATGCTCCTTAAAAAAGTTACTTAATTAAACACATTATATAATAATAAACCCAATAAAAAAAGTCAAGTACCGCTGAAATATATTTGTCCAAGTCGCTTGTTTTTTTCAAACCAACGATAAAGCCCCCTTCAAAAAATCCACTGTAAAGTTATCCATCCCACAAAATAACCCACCGCTTTGACGGTGGGTTACAGTGGTTAAGTAAAGAATAATTTATTAGCCATAATAATTATTGAAGCATTTCGGTAAGATATTCTATAATGTCATCAACAGTCAGATAACCTTTTCCAACAACAATCTTTAAATACTGTCCGTTAAAGGCAACGAATTGTTCGTAAGTGACGAATTCACTCCACTCCTCATAGGAGTAAAGTCCATATGTTTCAATATCCGATTCCATTTGTGCCTTGTCATACTTGAAATCTTCGCCAAACTCGAAGTAACTAAAGAATCCGGGAACATCCTCAGGAGTTAATGTTAGGAATCCTTCGACGATGGCATTATTGTTACAAGAAGACAGTAATGAATAGCATGATGAATAATCATATGAACACTCTGCCGAAACCAAGCGTACTTTTTCAAATGAACCAAGTTCTGAAAGTGATGCAAATTCGTGCCCAATATAATCGGTGAAATTATCGGAATTGATGTACACATACTTATTCAAAGTCGTATCAAAGAATCCGTGCTCCGTAACTACCTTGATTGATTTGTCGTTTTCAAAGGTTAAAGTGATAACGTTGTAATAATCTTCTCCGTGGTTCACAAAGTATGCGATAGGCATCGCCTCGAATTCTCCGAGTATGGGATTCCAAGACATCACAAGATCACCTACGGAAAGGGAATCTAATCGGGCTAAACTACCATCGGCGAGAGTTACCAATGTATCTCCTGTGAAACAGCCGCCGCTGGTAGACCATTCGATCTCAATTGAAATACGTTGCCCGGAATTTTCATCCGTAAAGATTGGCTGGATTTTACCCGATTTGCTGTCTTGTTCCTTTTTAATAGAAAGTTTACTTGTATTAACATCGTATGTTACTTCTATCTTTTCACTATCGAAATCACAAGAAAACAAATATTCACCCGAGCCACCTGAAATGTAGAGATATACTGATTCAGAAGACCCAATGTCTTTGAGGTCATTAATATCCTTCCTCTCTAGTTTTAGCGGAGCATAACAGTCACATTTGAAAGTTTTACGCATATCTTCCACTTTTTCGATCCTATTACCGCACACCTCTCCATCTCCGAGCCATTCTTTAAAGACATATCCATTATAAAAATCTTGAGAATTATTTTTCACATCATCACTACTTTTAAGTTCCGATAATAAATTTATTGATACATTACAATTTTCGTCAATCGACATATCATCCACCGATACAGGAATTGCCTCACAGTTTGCACCCAAAGAAACATTAATATTTAAAGTTCCGTCCCCTGTAAATTTCAGGGATTTAAATCCAGAAATTGCACTATTGTTAGTTGAATTAATCGAGCAAGAGCCTATGATATCCAATATAGGATTAAGGGGAACAGTGATATTTGCATCAGCCTCACAATGATAACCATTTATATTGAAATTTTCAAAATGAATGATAGGACCAGCATTGGTTGAGTTTCCTGCGCTAAAGACAATAATTATGTTGTCATAAACAAGATTTGGATTGCCGATAAAATAAATCTCTGAAATATTATTGACGTATATTGTACTGTTACTAGTATTTGATCCGGTAGAATCTTCGCTCCAATCAACAATGACACGATTTGCTTCAATTTTTTGAGGAGTATTCGTAAAATCATAACATTTGTCGAATTTGTTCCATTTGGCATACAGGATTAGATCTTTAGGATTCTCTTTTAATGAGTCCTTGTTAAATTCCTCAGTGCAATCTTTATCCATATACCAACCCATAAATGTGTTATAATTAGTGTATTTTGAATACGTAGGTGTTGGTAAATTCATTTCATCGATTTGGCTAATTTTAAAACTGGGTATTAATTTACTATCAGAGAACGTTCCTCCATCCAATTCATATGTGATTATGTATTCTTTTTCGTTCCAATTAGCTTTGACCGTAATTTCTGAGTTTTGCTTCGCATTCGGTAGATAGCCAATGGTTTCATTTGTACTAAAATCTTTATAAAGCTCATTATCGACATAAACAGTCCATGAGACAAGCTCATAACCGACTTTAGAAGCACTTACCCTTGACAAATCATAGCTATTTCCCACACTATACGTTCCAGGATTATTTCCATCCGTTCCTTTACCGCCATTAAAGTTAAGCATGATGCTGTATTCGATGGGGGTATATTTTGCGTATACAAGATAATATCCGTTTTCTTGTTCACCTTTTTCAAAAATGTCATTATTATTTTGTATTTCTGTTTTTATTTTACTGCCGACTTCCCATTTTACAGG
The DNA here is from genome assembly GCA_964561145.1 of uncultured Christensenellaceae bacterium. Taxonomy (GTDB): domain Bacteria; phylum Bacillota; class Clostridia; order Christensenellales; family CAG-1252; genus RUG14300. The sequence continues at coordinate 140,688 of CAZLNZ010000001.1, read as the reverse complement.
CTCGTAACCATCAACATCCCAGCCTTCAGGATATGTTATAAAAGGGGTTTCGGACCAGATAGCTTTAAGTGTAATTCTACCACAATTAGAGTTTTGTAAATAATACAATGCTTCTTTTAACGAATCAAATTTTATATCATCATTATAGTACCAACATGAAAACTCATATTCCATAGAAGTGTAGTGGTTTTTGATATCAGCACGACCTGAAATAAAGGCTACTTTATACTCCTTTTTATATGTATTTTGTATATCAAGAGAAGTATCTTCACTGTAATATATTGTCTCCATTTCACCGGAAGTCGCCCCGTTTGAATCGAAAATAATTTGATTCAACTCCCAATGAGCATATAGGGTTTGCTTATATTGATTAGGATTGTATTTAACCTGAACCTCACCGGTCAAGTCACCACCATAAATCAAATTACCGCCATAAATTTGATCGTACCATCCTAAGAATTTATAGCCTGTACGATAAAGGTTACATAGTCCTGCTTTTGCATAAGTGTTGTTATCATCCTCATATATAGAGACATGTAAATCTTCTAAAAACTCGTCATAGCCGTTTGTATTTAATGAAATATCAAAATTTTGTGTCATAATACTTTTTTTACCATAGGCACCAACAATATACTCCAGGAGAAGAACAATATCATCCGGGCTAATTGCTCCATCTAAATCAATATCGGCATCTTCTGCATGAAGAGGATACTTTTCGGAATTTACATAAAATTTAGCTAAACGTATTACGTCCAACAAATCGACAGTATTATCATTATTTACATCTCCGGGTAATTGTCCCTCGCCAACAACCTTTACATATCCGTCACGAGTAATCACCTTTATCTGTTCGCCATCAGAAAAACCTCCCACTATTGGTTGACCATCGACGGTTTTACCCATATTATTGTAAACAACGGATATATTAAAGATGTCACCTACTTTAGCCGTATTTGGAACATTGAAAGTTAATTTAATAAGATTGCCGTCGTCATTAATCATTTTTTCATTCACAAAGACGAAATTATAACCATAATCGATTTGTTCCGTCTCGGTCACTGTCAAATTTTTGAATAAGTTATCTATTTGAGGTGTACCTACTAATTCTAAACCACGATCATATCTGATGCCGAAACAGGCAGATTTTAAGCCGGGATTATTAATAAACTGAACAAATACAACAACCTCTTTATCTCTGTTTGTTACATAGCCATTACTCACAACAATCGTAGGAAGTATCTTGTTTTCTTCAAGAATACTGTCTTGATCTACAACAGTATACGAATAAAACTCGCCGTTTTCATTTTTACAAATACAAGTATAGGCATATACTAAATACCATTTTTTTACTCCATCATTATCAAGATCAAGAAATTGAGTACTTTCCGTAACCGTATAGTGATGGGATTCGCTATGACCACTAGAACACAAATGTTTGTTCTCGTTCAAGTATTTATAATCATGCTCCAATTTTGAGATAATCTCGCCATCAATAATAGTTTCTCCACATTTTTTACAACAGATTTTGCCTGTATTACCTTCTTCGGTACAAGTTGCAGATTTTGAATCTACAACATTTTCATAATCAGGAATATGTTCTTCTTTCTTGATGTAAATATACTTTATATCTCCACAGGTATCGCAAACATAGGCTCTATAACCATATTCCTTGCATGTGGAAGCCTTAGTTTCGTAAAATGAATATCCGCTTTCAGGACTTGTAAAATTATCTCTGTGACCGCATACAACATATATTTCAAATTGCACATTTTCAATATTGAAGTGGGGATTATCAACATCTTCATAGGAAAGTTTCAGCTCTTGGGTTCCATATCCGTTAATATCTCCGCTAATAGCTATATTTTTTATGTTATCAGATGTAATTTCAACAGAATCGCTTCCAACTGCGTAATTGTACTTGATTTTTAGACCTAATGGAGAAAATGTAGTAGAAAATTGGCTATCTTCAGATCGTTCACCAACATAGTAACTCTTGATATCGAGAATTTCGACACTTTCTATTTTATTTGCTTCGATTTTGGCTGTGATTTCTTGTGAGAAATAAAGGGTTTCACCATCTTTTTCAACGCTAAACAAAACGATCACCGGACAATCAACAGACTCAAAAAGAGCATTTTGGGCATTGAAACCATAGATATTCAGGACATCAAAATCAGTTGTTTCCTCACCATCAACTTTGCATTTTAAAATTTCAGTTTTAAATGTATCGTTTCCTGCTGAATAATAAATTGCAGACTCCTCATTAGGAATATAAAGCTCAGCGGTGGGATTATCGGGATTAGCAATTATATCTTCAATATCATCTTCTTGTGTTACCTTGATTGCTGTTAAATCATCATCTAAATATTTAGGAATGTAAGTATCGTTTTCCGAGAAAGAGTTTTTATAGTGCTCACCATACTTGGATTTACAATCTAAAATACAAGCACTTTGAATAACGCTTACAGTTGATTTTACTTTATAAATATTACTCAGAGAATCTGTGTCTGCAACGACTCCACCTGCATATGAGATGACATATGGATTCACTGTTGTTGTTGGATTATAAATTGATTTTGCGTAAGAAAAGATGCTTACATTCTCGTTAACAATAGAATATCCAAGAATGCCGTGATTAAATCCTGAAATACCCCCGACATATACATTGTTTTCGTTTTGATTGGTAGAGTCCCCTCCAAAATTATGAGTCGAAGATGCTAAGACAATATTATTTGATAGGATACAATAGGCTATTGTATTGTTATTCTCTCCTGAAATACCACCGACATAAGAGTAAATACATCTATTAGGCACTTCATTATCAATGATTAGAGTTAATCCATAGTATGGTGAATCAAAGAATTCATTGATACCCTCTTTAATGGAAGTAACCTTTTGAGTTTCAAGATACTTAGATATTTTTGATTTCCAATAACCAAACAAAAAATCAGGCATGTTTTTCATATTTTCTAAAAAATTTTGAATATTTTTATCAGACCAACCTACCGATTTTAATACATCGTCCATATGATTTAGAAAGACATATTTGTAGTATTCATCCTGTACATAAGAAGTGATTTCGTTTTTACTATCAAATAATGTTTTGATTGAATACTGCTCATGTTCTTCTTTATAATAATCAAGATTCGTTTTCCCATCACTATCAACTGAACAATATTTTATGACACCGTTGTTTTTCCCTGCGATAACACCGGCAAAGAAATTGCTTGTTGATTTTTCAGCATTACTAATGTTCGCTGTAACCTTTACATTATACAGTTTCAGATTTGCAACCTCTCCCTGTTCACCGATAACACCGAAAAGTCCGGAATATGTATTTCCTAAAATGTTTAGATTGCGAATTTTATAGCCATTACCATCAAGGGAGCCAGTGAACTCATCGTAAACAATTGAATCATTGCTGTTTTGCCTTTGTCCGATAGGAGAAATCTCTTCGTTTTCAAAATCAATATCGCAAATCAACCGATAGTGTTGATCAACCCCATCTGAAATGGATTTAAATTGCGCAGTGCTTGCAATCAAGTAAGGATCGCTAGCAGTACCGCTTCCACCGTTAAATTTTGCATTGGATCCAACAGAAAAGACAATATTACAAATTGGTGTCCCTTTGTAATTAAGTGTAGCCGTAAAACTAGATGCATTACTATCTACATAAATCACGCCATCCGTTTTCGTAGTAATGTTGTCTACAGTGTAGTTAAAGTCACTCTTTTCGATATTGAACAACTCGCAAATTTCATCGGGGATAGTATTTAAATAGATAGTCTGATCCGCTAAAACATGTCCAAAGGTTTCCGAATCATTATTTTCAACCTCGTAGAACTTTCCATTCGTAGTTTTGACAATAAAAGAGTTATCAGGGCTTAAGATATATGCAACATCCTTGGCTAGCTGATTTTCTACTTCTTTAAGCCTTTTGTCTATTTGTTCAGCAATACCCCATTCAAGCTGAGATTGAGTTACGAACCCTTTATTATATTCGTCATATACATATTTTTTTTCAGTTTCAGGATTTTCATCCTCATTGTCTGAAGCACTATTTAGAGCTAAATATGTGTACTGATAGAAATTGCATGTTGAAATTAATTGATCAACCATCAATTCGGTCTGATAGATGTCATAGGCAAACATTATTGCTGAGAGTTCGGGTGACATCGTACTATCCTCAATCAAATTAGGATTTGCAGAAACGACATCGTAGTAATATTTAACAATAGATTTTCCGATGCTCGCACCTATAATATAGTCCTTGTATGCACTCCATCCATCAATTAAGGATTTGTACAACAGATCATAATATTCCTTTACAAGGTTATAATCACCTTTACCAATATAATAATTTAGCCAGGAATAGTAAGCCGTATTTGATTTACTGTTTCCATCAACTGTGCCGTAAATATGATTTCTGTAATCATTATAACTAAAATTACCTTCACCACTCAGCATGAATGTTCTTAGGTATTGCTTAGCATCAGCATTATCAATTGCAGCTGTAGTTGCTTGTATGATTTTATTGGTTGCATCATTAATTTGATCGGACAAGTCGCTAATCTGTTCTTCTATTTCAGATAAATGATTTTGAATATTATCGAGTTGCTGATTCAGCCTGTCTTCCATTTGTGCAAGATCGGATGTCGCAGCTTCCCCACCCATGATTGCTGTTATGAGACCGCTGACAATATCAATTCCACCCGCTATGATTGTTCCATATGGTGGGCAAAGAGAGGCAATATCAATTGCTATTGTTGAAACAACACTGATCAACTGTGATGTATCAAAATCACCTCCATTCTGGGTGTTTTTACACATGGTAATAAACCCCGGCAAGTTATCTATAACATCCTTAAATAAATTTTGCCATTTTATAAGTTCTTCTTTTTTGTTTACCGTAGGACTTTTTTTCGTATCTTCTGTGTTGGTCCCATTCCCATCACCAGGGGTCCCTCTATTAGAACCAAGGGTTGCTCGTATATAGCTAAGGTCAGATTCTAATTGCATCTGCCTTCTTAAGCCGAGATAGTCAGCCTGTTGTGAGGGAGATCTTCCTTGATTAACAACAATATTGTTAATGCGATCTTGAACAGTAGTATCAATACGACCGGTTTCCTCTGCAAAGACAGCAACTGCCGATAATGACAGCATTATTACTACTGTTAAAAGGACTATCGATATTTTAAAAAATGTTTTTCCTTTCATAAATAATTACCTCCACATTAAGAATAGATAACTATCGGAGTTATCTTTTTTAAGTTATTACCCTCTTCATCACCGATAACGCACGTACAACCGGTAATTGCAAAGGTTTCTTCAGAAACTGTTACAGGACCATCGGTTGAAAAGTTGAATGTAATAACTTGAGAAGAATAATTGAACACTTTCCCACTCGCATCTGCCCAGGCGAAGTTGAAAATGCATTCATTATTGTTGATTACAAATTGATTGTTGGAACCGCCATCACCACTTTCAACGAATAAAGGACTCGAGGAATTAAAGGTGGCGGATTTTATTGCAATACTACCGACACTGGAAGTCGGAATTTTATATTTAATTGTAAACTCAATGGCGTTAAAAGTAATTGACGTGTGACTGTAAACATAAAGATTAGCATCACCATTGCGGTTTTTACTGAACTCCACAATTATAACGGGATACATATATTCCGTCTTATACTCCGCCTTAATTTCAAGACTTGTGGTGACCTTAGCAAATGATTTGTCCCACCCGGTAAATGTGTAGGGTTTTACATAGCCACCTTCACCATCCAAGTAAACCTCCGGAAGCTCGGGGGCAATTGCTGAAAAACCATGTTGAACGGTCTGCTCACCAAGAGGTGTACCATCCGGCATGAAAAATTTAACGATGTATTCTTTAATTTTATATATTGCTGTGACAGTGAGATCGGAGTGAACATCCGTAAAGGGTGTATCCCAGTCCACGAAATCAAAGCCTTCCTTTGAAGGGTTATCAGGTGCAGTTGCGTTGCCTCCCTCATCTACGACTTCTTTTTTCAGTAGAGTTCCATTATAGTCAAGGAATGTAACGTCGTACTGTCGAATATAAGTTGCTTTTACCGTCAAATCGGTTTTGATATTATCAAGGTTCTGATCCCAACCAATGAATCTATAATTTTGCCGAGTCGGATCATTGGGGGCAACCGCATTTCCGTCAATGTCAATTTGTTGAAAATCAAGGATTGTATCATCATAATCAACAAATAACACTGTGACTTGCTGAATATATTTTGAATATATCTCGAGATTTTCAGTTACATTGGAAAAGCCTTTGTCCCACTCCATAAAACGGAAGCCCTCTCTTTCGGGAGAGTCGGGAGCAATGGCTGAGTGATTTAACAGGACATATTGTTCTTCAACCTGTTCAAGATCTCCTTTGCATTTAGGGCAGATCGATTCTCCCCAAGAAACTTCACTATCATCAAAAGTTATGCTACAATGGTCACAACAGTTTGTTTCATCAAGGACTTGCTCACACAACGGGCATTTCTTCTTAAAATCAACTTCACTGTCTTTATAATACCGATTACATTGAGGACAAGAATTAATGAGTAAAACCTTATTGTTATAATCGTAAAATGTAACGGTGAAACATACGTTTTGAGTGTATTTTGCATAGAGAATAATATCCCGAAGATTATCTTTTAGTTCAGCTTTATCAAACTTTTGCGTAAACTCAGCATCAACAAACCAATCATCGAATACCAACGATATTGAATCGGCTGTATATTTAGGAGTCGGCAAGTCTAAATCGTCTATTAGACTAATAGAATAGGAGTCCACTCTTTCGCCATCGATACTTCCACCATTTAGGACATAGCCGATCGTGTAATCCTTTTCTTTCCACTTTGCAATTAATGCAAGGTCTCCGATTGTTCCGTTTACGATAGCCTCTACCTTATCACCGTTTTCATATTCCCAGTGACTGAACTCATAGCCTTTACGACCCTCAATGGGGGTCAAATAGAATGTTTCGCTCTCTATGGTATATGATAAAGGGTTTAAGTTGTCTGTGTCATAAGTACAGTCGTATGTAATAGAATACTCCTTAGGACGAACATCCAAGACTGTGCCACAGCCAACTCGGGTGCAGACTTTGTATTGATAGCCAACATTTGAAGCATCGGCATCAACCCAAGCTCCTTCATCATGCCCAAGGGCAGGAATCTCGTTGTAGGTTGAATAGGAGCAACCCTCTCGTGCGCAGGTTGCATATGGATAATACCCAAAGTCAAGACACGTTGCAGTTTTACCTGCATGCTCGACTATGGAATGTTCTACGGTCAACTCCTTATATGTGGTATAAGAACAACGTGTACAATATTCATAGCTTTCAAAGCCAGGTTCATAACAGTGTGGCTCTTTGCGGTCAACATACTGAAGGTTATGCTTTAACGCAGGTATAACTTCAGTAGATATTAAAATGTTGCAAACTATGCATTGTTTATGTCGGCTTCCATCGTCAAGACAAGTGGCGTTTTTATCAATTATCCAATCGGAAGGAGTATGAGATAAACGCTTAAGAACTATGTCCTTTTCAGAAAGTGTCTTTTTTTCATTAATATCTGTCAAAAGTTCACAGTTCTTGCATCTTTTATAAGCAATATGACCGACTTCAGTACAGGATGCAGGGACTTCAACGTAAGAAATGAAGGAATGTGGAATACATGGGATTACTTCCCCGACAATGATATATCCACATTCTGTACATTTGTAATCAGCTGACTTACCTTGAACCGTACATGTTGGACTAATTCCCGAAGAATAGAGACTTGTATTGATATGGTTGCAGACCTCCCACCTTATGTAGAGATCACGGCATTTCTCCTCCTTGAGTTGCTCGACAGTAAGGTCGCTGACGACCACTTTGTTTTTGTAATCTTCATCATAATAGATTTCAGCTTTAAACTCTTCGGGGTTTGCTATGTTTTCTCTCATAAAAGAAGATAATGTTTCCTCTTTAGCATTCCAAACAAAGTCGGAACCACCGTCAACGTGAAGCGTTACTTCATATTTCTTGGTATTACAACCCACGAAAAGGATAACAAGAACCATACTAGCCAAAGCTAGCAAGATTACAATCCTAAATAAAACCCTATTTTTCATAACTTTCCGCACCTCCAATACAAATTGGCGAAAACTAGTAATTACATCAAATAATACATTACATACTAAAAAAGGCGTCAACCGAAGTTAACGCCGGAAAACGCAAACTCCGATAGTCGCCAAACCATCAAAATGTAATGTGAAATCATCTTACCATTCCGTTTGGAATTTGCATTTTTTCAAATTCTACGGAATGATGCTTATGCAAAAAAGGAAGTTGGAACACAACCAAAAAGATTATACCCCACATTACATTGCTAAATGATTTGGCACTTTAATTTTACTACAAATATTCGACGGTTTCAAGCCCTTTTTATATAAAAATCGACAAAATGACAAAAAAAATAACCCACCGCTTTGACGATGGGTTACAATGGTTAAGTGAAAATACTACTTTTCCCAAGGGAATACGTATTGAGTGAGACCGAGTTCGTCACGAACCTTGCTCATCTCAACTTGAACAGCCTCGTTTATGGGAACACCGCTGTCCTTTCTGGAGAGCCATACATTCCATTCTTTTTCATTGGCTGTGTATATATGATCGGCACCGGGTGCCTTTTTGGAAGCACGGACAGAGCGAATTATATCTCCTGCCTTCCTTCTACAGAGCTCTTCGCCTAAGAAGTGATTGGTATCGATTGCGATAAAGAAATGACCGAGATGGTAGGGGCGAATGTTTCCGTTTTCGTCTTTTCCGTTCAAGTCCTTCCCGTAAATACCATCTTGGAGTACTGCAGATAAGAGCTCAACCACCATAGCGTAGCCATAACCTTTATATCCGCCTAAGGACTCACCTATTCCGCCAAGCGTTGTCAAAGCAGCGGTTCCGTTACGGATTTGCTTTAAAGCAGCTCCGGCATCGCCCTCAACAGGATTACCATTGATGTCAACTATTGTTCCCGGGTGTACATCCTCGCCGATACGTGCATAGTACTCGATTTTTCCGTTTTGTGTAATGGAGGTGGCACAGTCTATGATAAAATCAAAGTCCTCATCTGTAGGGATGCCGATTGTTAAAGGATTGGTTCCGAACATTCCCTCTACGCCGAAAGTGGGAGCAACAGAAGGACGGGCATTGGTTCCCGTGATTCCTATACAGCCCTCCTTACAAGCCATATCGGGATAGTAACCTGCGATACCGTAGTGACAAGAGTTGCGCACTACCACCATACCCATACCATACTTTTTAGCTTTTTCTATAGCAAGCTTCATTGACTTATAGCCGATGACCTGACCCATACCGTCATGACCGTCAACTACAGCTGTGGTTTCCGTTTCCTTGATAATCTCAAAATTAGTAACAGGGTTTTGAATGCCTGCCTTAATTCTGTCTATATATATAGGTTTAAAACGGTTACAACCGTGAGATTCGATTCCTCTCTTATCCGAAGCCAAAAGAACATCTGTACAAATTTCAGCATCTTCACGAGGAACACCGGAGCCGACAAATGCATCGGTGATAAAATCGGTAGCTGTTTTCCAATCCAAAATAACTTTTGCCATAAAAAATCTCCTTTTTTGCGTTAAGCAAAATCATTATCTGAGTTTATACTATCACAAAAAGCTTATCTGTGTCAATATCAAACAAAAAAAATCAGTGCGTTGAAAATATCGGGAAAGTATCTAGTATTTGAATTGCTATTCTAAACTAATAATTCAATCAGTTGTCATCAGGGTCATCGACAGCATTTTTCAGTTTCTCTAAAGCGTCGTAAATTCTGTTCAATTCGCTTTCTGTTTTATATTCGATTACAAGCTTTCCTTTCTTTTCGGTACCGGTAATGCTAATTGGGGTTTGAAACACCCTTTCCAAATCGGAGACCATGTTTTTAAGCTCTTGACTTGGACGATATTCCTTCTTTTTAGGTGACTTTTTGCCCTTTTTACGTATTCTTTCAAGTTCTTGGTTGAGGGCATTTACGCTCCATTTATTCTCGATACACTTATTTGCAAGAACAATCATTGCCTTGTCATTCTTTATAGTCATCAATGCCCTTGCATGCCCCGGGGAAAGCTTTCCCTCTTTTAGCATAATCTGTATATCCATAGGAAGTGTAAGCAGACGTAAAAGGTTGGCAATAGCCGGACGACTTCGTCCTAAATCCCTCGATATTTCCTCTTGCGTAAGGTTATGAGCCTCCATTAGAAGTTTGACAGCTTCCGCCTCTTCAATAGGATTAAGTTGTTGACGATGTAGGTTTTCTATAATTGCTATTTCCCTTAACTGCTCCTTGCTTCCGCCAATAACTATTGCAGGTATTTGAGTCATACCCGCCATAGATGCCGCCCTATACCTTCTCTCGCCCGCGATAATTTTAAAGAAAATACCCTCTCTAATTACAAGAATGGGCTCTAGTACACCATGGATTCTTATGCTCTGAGAGAGCTCTGATAACGCTTTTTCATTAAATGTAGTTCGTGGTTGATCGTAATTGGGAACGACATCGTTAATGTTTATATATGTAATTTGAGAATTCTTATAATAACTTTCCATAAACTAGTAAATCTTGTAAAGTACGCTTGCATCATTCTTCTCGAAGCAAGCAAAGATAGCCGAACCATGTTTTTCAACTGAGACATAGCTATTATTTTCAGCTTTTACCAAAATATTTCCTGCGAAATTTTTAATTCCTAAATATCCATTATCTTCGTACAAGTACATCCCAAAGGAAAGAATTGTTATATCTTCGTAAAAATCCTCAAGATTTTGTATAATTTCCCCTTCAGAATCAATCAAATAATATACATCATCCTTTTGTGCAATCGCTTTATCCTGAGAGAAAGGAGAAATGTAGCTATACTCAAAGTTTATCACCACATTCCCTTCGGAATCGAAAGCTCCGTAAACACTACCCTTTTCAGTGCCATAAGCACATACATATCGACCATAATTAAAACTGTGATCAAAATACTCGTGTTCTTGGTTTATCCAAGTTACGTCACAGTTCATATAGTATAGACCGCTTCCGTAGCTTGCAGTTGCCATCCCCGTAAACCCGTATCCGTCAATAAAGCTTATTGCTCCCGGGGTAATTCCCTCGGGATAGCGTATTACAAAATTGCAATCGGAATCTATTACATAGTAGCGTAATCCTACCCTTTTCAAATCCTCTCCTAAAACGGCAATGCAAACCGCAGTATATCCCTCGCTCACGTTAAAGGTCTCCCTTTGTTCATAGCTCATAGAGGGACTGTATTTATTTAAGACGCCCAAAATAGGATACTCTAGCTCAACCTCCTCGACTTGTCCGTTGGAAAGATTTACAGTGTACGCATGCTGAAAAACAAATCTATCCGAACCTTCTCTTTCTTCATAATAGGTATACTCGGACTTATTACTTTCAACACTCTCAATTACTAAATAGACATCCTTTCCTAGGTAACAAACTGTTTTAATTTCATTATTACTTATGAAAAAAGTATCTATTAACGCAATACCCGTGGGTGCCGAGGAACCGCCTTCTTGCTTACTGAGAGTCCACACGAACCAGTCATTTAAAAGAGTATCTTGCCCGAAAAGTCGTCCATCACAATAAGAATAGGAAAAATTGGAGCTCATTTTGGTACTATCGGTAAAATAATACACGCCATCCTTATCGAAAACCTGCGAATAGGAATCATAGTATAAAGCACAATAATCTTCATTAATCGCCTTTATAGAAATACTTCCGCTTATCTTCAACAGTAAGATACCATCAATATATCTGATTTCATTTATGCTCTCACCCGATTCCTCAATCTTTGTAAAGTTTAAAAACAAACCACTTTTGGAAACTTTGTTATACTCACAAGGAACGACCAGCCCTTCGCTATTTGCCAATCCGTATAGATATGCTTCCTTTTCCGAATCATTCGAAGCATAAACCAAATAGGTATCGTCATAAAGATATGATTCAAAGAAAACACCTTCAGGAAGAGCTATTTTCTCTGCGATCGTATAATTGAAATATTCCTCTGAAAGAAAAACCTCTCTACCCTTATCTATGGTATAAGAATCGGACAGAGGATTGGACCTAACGCAAGAGGTCAATGCAATTGCCGCTATTAAGATTGTAAGTAATACGACAGCTTTTCTTTTCAAATAGATCACCTAACTATACATAATTATGAAACACAAATCTTAAATCTTTACTAAAGAGCTTCACCCATTGTAACCGAAGCATAACAAGCAATGCCCTCTTCACGCCCGATAAGACCGAGTCCTTCGGTAGTTGTTGCACCGATTCCTACCACTGTCGGAGAAATATCGAGAGCTTCTGCAATATTTTTAGTCATTTGAGGGATGTATTTTGAAAGCTTAGGTTTTTCAGCAAGTATTGTAAGGCTTACATTCAGCACTCTTGCGTTTTGGATTTTAACCATTGACAAAACCTCTTTTAACAGGAGCATGCTATCTATATCCTTATATCTCATATCCGTATCGGGAAAGTGCCTCCCGATATCTCCCAAAGCCATAGCATTCAATATCGCATCGCACAAGGCGTGAATCGGAGCATCGGCATCGCTATGTCCTAATAATCCCTTAGAAAATGGAATATCCACTCCGCAAAGAACAAGCCTGCGTCCCTCTGCCAAAGAGTGAAAATCGAAACCGTTTCCGACTCTGATTCCGTTAACTGGACCATATACATCTTCCGGATAGGTCACCTTGATATTAGACTTGTCACCTTCAACAAGTATTATTTTATGTTCCTTTGCCCATAAAGATCCCTCGTCGTAGTAACAGAATCCGTATTTATCAAAAAGTCTTATGAGCTCCTCTCTATAAAAGCCTTGCGGAGTTTGCACTCGCTTAACCCTTTTGCGATCAAGGTATTTTCCGTCCGTGCATACTATGCTGTCCGTTTCATCTATAACGGGAACAACACCGACTTTGCCATCTAACTCGCAAATAACTCTATCAACCAAAGGTCTTTCGACAAATGCCCTTGCACAATCGTGAAGGAGCACATAATCGCCTGTAGCTTCCTTAACTCCGTTGTAGGCACTTTCGCCTCTGGTTTTTCCGCCAAAAACAGTCTTGACCTCTATCCCGACACGCTTCGAAATCTCGTTAATCTCATCTAGATCAGCCTCACGACACACGACTATAACCTCATAAAAGGGATAAAAGTCAGAGATCCTCAAGCTTCTCTCAAATAAAGTAACACCGTTTATCAACGTGAAAAGCTTGTTACCGTTAAATCGCTCACTGCTTCCACCGGCTAAAAGGACAAGACTAAGCTTCATCTACAACCTCGTACATATCTTGTGCCTCTTGCTTAGAGGCTTTATCGTTGACCGAAAGAATCTTTACGGTAAGTGTCTTATTACCAAAGCCTATGGATAAAATATCTCCGACTTTAACCTCCTTGGAGGGCTTTGCGACATTACCGTTAAGCTTAATTCGATGCCCGTCACAAGCTTCATTGGCAACCGTCCTTCTTTTTATGAGTCTTGATACCTTCAAGAATTTATCCACTCTCATAATTACTCCTCAAATACGCCCAACACCGTTTGACGGACGTCATTGAAAACTTCGCATCTATCACGATTGGAGCATATACGCACAACCTTGCTTCCGTCTAAAGCAAAGGCTTTTTCATATCTTTCCTTCACTTTCTTTTGATATTCGACATTCTCATATATTTCAACAGTGTTTCTGTTGTTAATTCTTTCGTCGAGCTTTTCGGTAGGCATATCCAAGTAAACAATGATATCGGGCTTTAGAAGCTCCATTGCCTTAGCATTAAGCTCATACACCCATTCGGGAGTGCGACTCATACAATTGTAAGCGATAGAACTCAAATAATACCTATCACACACCATTGTAACACCTTCATTAAGTTTATCCAATAATCCGCCTTCTTTGGTGATATGATTCAGCCTATCTGCAAGAAATAGTCCGGCTATAGTTTCCTCACTGCCCTTAATTTCGCCTTTTAAATAACGACGTAAAAGCTTTCCGACATCTCCGTCGGTAGGCTCAAAAGTCATTTCAGCAGGAATACCCTTTTCGTTAAGATACTCGACTATTTTTTTGCCGTGAGTTGTTTTGCCACAGCCATCTGCACCCTCAAATACTATAAACTTACCTTTTCTTTCGCTCATTCAAATTCTTTCCTTTTTTTATTTTTAGCTTCTGTCAACGGCGACCACTCCCTTGATTCCGCCTATAGATCTTTTTACCTTTGCTAAAGTTTCGATAGAGTCAAGCTCCACATTTACAAAAACCTTTGCCCGTCCCGACTTTCTGTCGACACGTGCTGCAATACTTGTCAATGTAACCTTGCTTAGATCGGCGACAAGCGAACAAATATCGGCAACCAATCCTTTTCTGTCATACGCAGTTATAGTTAATGCCACCGAAAAACTACTTCCGCTCGATACGCTAGCCCATTCCGCCGCAATCAACCGTTCCGCCTCAATCCCACGCACATTGGGACAATCGGAACGATGTACACTTATACCCCGTCCTCTTGAAATGTATCCCACAATGCTATCCCCGGGAACAGGGTTGCAACACTTGGATAGGCGAACCAGCATATCACCCTCGCCATTAATCAAAACACCGCTATCCGATGAGGTATGTGGAACATATTCGGGAAGCTCGGTTTTGGACTTCAAATCCTCGTTTAATCGGTTGATAAAGAAGGTGAGCACATTTTCCGCCTTGATTACACCGCTACCGATCTGTGCATACAAATCATCCTCGGTCAATGCAGAATACTTAACCAAAGCCTCTTGCATTCTCTTCGGTGTAAATAAATCCTTTGCCTTATAGTGTCTACGCTTGCATTCGTACTCGAGCATCTCTCTGCCCGTTTTTATATTTTCTTCTTTGTTTACACGCTTAAAATAAGAGCGTATTTTATTCTTTGCACCGCTGCTCTTTACAAAATTAAGCCAATCCAAAGAGGGACGCTTTCCGTTGGTTTGAACCTTCACTATATCTCCGTTTTGAAGAACGGTTGTTATGGGAACAAACCTTGAATTAACTATGGCTCCGCTACATCTATTGCCCACCTCGGAGTGTACGGCATAGGCAAAATCTACAACGGTGGAACCTACAGGTAAGTGCATAACCTTTCCGTCGGGGGTGTATACGAATACGTCACCGCTAAACAAGTTGGTTTTTAAGGCATTGATAAATTCTTGCGAATCGTAATCATCTCTCTCCGCCTCTATGACCTGCCTCAACCATTGTATCTTCTCGTCAAGTCCCTTGTCGGTTTTGCCATCCTTGTATTTCCAGTGTGCGGCAATACCGTATTCTGCGACTCTGTGCATTTCAGTAGTACGAATCTGTATCTCAAAAGGGGTACCGTTATCAGCTAATACCGTCGTATGCAAGGAACTATAATTATTCGCCTTTGGAACACTTATATAGTCCTTGATTCTACCTAAAAGAGGATTCCAAACAGAGTGTACGGTTCCCAATACCTCATAGCATAACTCCTTTGGTCCATCAATAATTACACGAACCGCCACGAGGTCGTAAACCTCATCGAAGGAACAGGCGTTTCTTGTCATTTTGCGATAAATGCTGTAATAATGCTTTCTCCTTCCGCTTAGCTCATACTTTATATTCAAAGGTTCAAGTGCCTCGGTAAGCTGTTTTTTGATGTTGTCAATAAAGCTTTCCAGATTGGTCATCGACTTAATTCTGTCATCGATCTTTTTGTATTCCTCAGGGTATAGATAATAGAAACTCAAGTCCTCTAATTCACCCTTGATTTGCATAATACCAAGTCTAGCGGATAACGGGGCAAATATATCCAGTGTTTCCTTTGAAGTTCTCTTTTGGTTTTCAATCGGCATGCTTCCAAGCGTTCGCATATTATGAAGCCTGTCGGCAAGCTTTATAATAACCACCCTTATATCATTGCACATCGCAAGCATTAGCTTACGTAAATTTTCCGCTTGAGCAATATCCTTAGACGGAAAATCAACCTTGCTTAACTTTGTCAAGCCGTCCACCAATGCCATTACCTCGCTACCGAAAAGTGCAAACATCTCATCGACCGGGGCTTCTGTATCCTCTATAACGTCATGCAAAAAGGCTGCCTGAAGACTTTGTGCATCCATTCCGAGGTTTAGGAGTATTTCTGCAACGGCACAAGGATGAACAATATACGCATCACCGGAACGACGACGTATATCCTTATGCCAGGTTGCGGCAAAATCGTAAGCCCTTTTGATGCTCTCATACTGGGCTTCGGAAAAGCTTTCCTTTATTCTATTAAGTAGTCCTTCAATATATTCCTCGGTAGTCATTGACCTTCTCCTAAAACCAAGTGACAGTTGTTATGTTACTTCAAACCGCTCAGAATTATTTGTTTGGCTGATAGACCTCTAATTAATTATTTTGAACATTTATTTTATTATAAATGATTGTGTCAAAATAAGTCAATTTCAAATGTCAATTTTAATCATCAATTAATGGATCATATATCTACTTACTCGTACACAAGCCAACGAATCATGCACCCATAAAAATCCAACTTTATAGCTTTCTTATAAAAATAGGAATCGGCGGATCCTTAACCCAGTTGAAAAAATCAACCTTTAATACCTGATACCTTGAGCTGTCAATACTCGCTAAAAAGGGCATTAAGGCATCCCGCTCTTCATACCCCGAATCTCCGCCGTAATACACCGATACGACCATCAAGCCACCGCTTTTTAAAAGCTTCAATCCGGATTCTATTGCAGGTATCGTGCTTTCCGCTCTGGTAAATACACTGTGATCTCCTTTTGGAAGATAGCCTAAATTGAACACTATTGTAGATACACTTTCCTCCAAGGCATAATTGCCCATATTCGCGTGCGATTCCAAATGCAGTTCGGCATTGGAACAACCGCTATTTGCCAAAAGCTCCCTTGAAGAATTGACGGCATCCTCTTGGATATCGAATCCAATCACTTTACCCTTCGGTGTCAATGAACATAAAAAGGCGGTATCATATCCCCTACCCAGTGTTGCATCGATACACACATCCCCGTCTTTAACGTGATTGCTTATAATATCGTGTACTAATTTCAATGCGGATAATGCTTTCATATGTAGAATTATACATCTTTTGTCTCTTCTGTACAAGCTTTTAATGCACCTTTCACCCTTGTGCTTTATCATTGAAACGTGTGGATTTGCAAAAGAAGGGCTTGCCTTGTTTACTTTTTCTAGACCTGCGTGTTATAATAATTAACAAGTTGAAGTCACCATTGATTTAATCCAATTCAACTAATAAGGAACATCTGCATTATATGAGAATATTCTTAGGATATCTTTGTACGCTTGCATATTTATTTGGACTAATTCTCTGCTTTAGTCTTCTGCAAAAGAAAAAGTTTATCTCGGGTGAACTTACCCGAAAATCTGTTCATATTCTCCTCTCTTTTGCTTGGGTAATAATGGATATTTTTTGGGGACTTTCCTATCATCAGACAATAATGTGCGGAGTCTTTTTGATAGTCAATACACTATCTTATAAACTAAAGATTTTCCCCGGGATAGAGCGTGCGGATAAGGAGGATTCTCCGGGAACCATTTACTACGCATTGGTAATGTTTGTATTATCCCTTCTATCCTATTTCTTCCCCGTCCTTTATTATCCTTTCGGTGCAAGCGTTTTCGCCCTTTCCTTTGGTGATGGTTTTGCCTCGATAGTTCCTAGGATAATTAAAGGCTCTAAAAAGCTGAACGGAAATAAAACATTAGTCGGTGCCATTTCCTCTATGCTTTTTTCCTTTCTTGCAATACTCGTATTTTCGCTTTGCTATAAAATAGATTTTTCTTATCTTGCAATAGTAGGAATAGCCTGTGCAAGTTCTATTGTTGAGCTATGTATGAACAAAGGTACCGATAACATTGGAATCGCTCTTTCCGTTGCAGGATTACTTGTAGGCTTTTCCTTTGGCGTTTTCGACACCTTCTTTTATTGTTCACTTATTATCTCTTACGCATTTCTACTTATTGCAATCACAATGGGAACATTAACTCCTGCCGCAACTCTTATTGCGTATATTATGCTATGCGGAGCAAGCTTTAGTGCAGGATATCAAGGCTTCCTCCTTTATGTATTACCTTTTTGCATAATTGCAATCGTCGGGGTATTAAAAAGAAAAAAAAGGATTTCCTCCTCTGAAAAAAGAAACGCCAAGCAAGTACTTATAAATGGTGGCATGGCATTTTTATTCTTCATGCTCTATGCATTCATCGACAATGTTTCCCTATATATAGCTGCAGCCGTATCTCTTTCCTGCGGTTTCTCCGACAGCATCGCCTCCGATGTAGGCAGCTTTTCAAAAAAAATACCCTATGACATATTTAGAAGGACATATGTTGAAAAAGGGATTAGCGGCGGTGTAACCGTACTTGGAAGCATAGCCTCTCTTTTAGCATCGTTATTTATGGGAGGAATAGCGGTAATCAAAAAGTTTAAGCTAGTGATTCTTCTCTCTGTTTGGCTGTTCGGACTACTCGATGTCTGGATAGACACCTTATTAGGCTCCCTTATACAAGGACTATATACTTGTACAATTTGTAACCGAGTTACAGAAAAAAAAGTACATTGCGGTGAAAAAACTCGATTAATCAAGGGATATCCTTTTGTTTCAAACAATATAGTAAACCTCGTTTCATCCGCTTCTTGCACAATACTTTCTTTATTTACCTTATTTATTTGATATTTTTTTAAAGTTTGTGTATAATCAATAACAGACTATGTTGAGGTTAATATGACTGCACTTGAATTTAAAAACGTTTCATACTCATATGAAGGAGACGAGGAACAAATCCCTGCACTAAAGCACGCATCTTTCAGTGTTCAAGAGGGGGAATTTGTTGTCATTCTCGGCGGTAACGGCTCGGGTAAGAGTACGTTAAGCAAGCTGTCGGGCGGTCTTCTCACCCCCGATGAGGGGTCCGTTTTAGTTTTCGGAGAGTCTACAGAGGGCAAAGAAAAAGAGCTTTTCGAAGTTCGCTCGAAGGTTGGAATGGTCTTTCAAAATCCCGACAACCAAATGGTCGCAAGTATTATAGAAGACGATGTCGCTTTTGGTCCGGAAAACCTTGGAATTCCTCGTGATGAAATAGAAGAAAGGATTACTTGGGTGCTAAAGGCTGTCGGCATGAGCGAATATCGCAAGCATACCCCCACAAAGCTCAGCGGAGGACAAAAACAAAGGATTGCCATGGCGGGAGTGTTGGCAATGAAACCGAAAATTTTAGTCCTAGACGAGTCTACAGCGATGCTAGACCCTCAAGGAAGAGCGGAAGTACTTAACACAGTTAAGGAGCTTAACAAAAAAGAAGGTATAACAGTATTGCATGTAACACACCACATGGAGGAATGTGCTAATGCAGATAGAGCTCTAGTGCTTAAGGAGGGAGAAATACTCTTTGACGGTACGCCCGATGACCTCTTTTCAAATTTTGAATTCGTAGAAAACTGTTTTTTGGAGTTGCCTCCACTTAACAAGATAATATATCTTCTCAAACAAAACAATATCTTGCTTCCTAGCAATATTCATACCGAGAAGGAGTTGGCAAAAGCAATATGGCAATTAAAGTCAGAGATTTAAGCTATACATATTCAAAGGGCTCCCCATATGAGAAAAAAGCCTTAGATAAAATATCTCTCGATATAAACGAGGGCGATTTCTTTTGTCTAATCGGACATACAGGCTCCGGAAAAAGCACTTTTTTACAACATCTTAACGGATTGATAAAGTTGACCGAAGGAAAGTTAAGCGTATTCGATATAGATCTATCAACGAGAAAGCCGGATTACAAACGTTTACGTTTTACGGTAGGGATGGTCTTCCAATATCCCGAGTATCAGCTGTTTGACGATACTGTAGAAAAAGATGTGGGATTCGGTCCCAGAAATATGAAACTAGATGCTGAGGAGATTGCTCGACGCGTAAAGGAAGCAATTGAAGCAGTCGGCTTACCCTATGAGGATATAAAAGAAAAATCTCCCTTTGAAATTAGCGGCGGACAAAAAAGAAGAGCTGCTATCGCAGGAGTTGTTGCAATGCGTCCTAAAGTTTTGGTTTTGGACGAGCCCACGGCGGGACTTGATCCTAAAGGAAAAGTGGAAATATTGAAACTTATATCCAGGCTAAAAGAAACAATTTGCCCTACAATTGTCATGGTCACCCATGATATGGAAATTGTTGCAGAAAAAGCAACAAGGGTCGGTGTTTTAAAAGACGGCAAATTGATAGCAGATACAACACCCGAAGAGCTTTTTGCCAGAAGCGACCTTGAAGAACTTGGACTTGAACGTCCCATATCCGTTCGTATAGGACAATACCTTAATGAACTCGGTTTTGCTATATCTCAAAATGCCATCACTCCGGAAAAACTGGTTGATGAGATAGAAGGAGGTCTTAAATGATCAAAGACGTATCCTTCGGACAATATTATCCAACAAATTCCGTCATACATAGAATTGATCCCAGAATCAAGCTGTTGATGATGATAGCCTACATAGTTTTGATATTCTTTGTTCAAAGCTATATCGGATATCTACTTTTTGCTTTGTTTGTAATAATCGAAGCAATAATAGCAAGAATACCGCTTAAGTCTCTTTTTAGGTCTGTTAAGGCAGTGCTTTTCTTGGTGTTGTTTATTTCCATAATAAACGTATTTTTCTATTCCGGAGAGGGTGAGCCGCTCTGGAGCTGGTGGAAGATTGCAGTCTACTCAGAAGGTTTAATTTTTGCTTCTAAAATGGCACTTCGACTTATTTTACTAGTTATGGGACCTGCAATTTTAACCTTCACCACCACACCAATGGAGCTTACCGATGCGATTGAGAGTTTACTCACTCCCCTTAAATGGATAAAATTCCCCGTGCACGATTTGGCAATCATTATGAGCATTGCACTAAGAATGATTCCTACCTTACTAGAGGAAACTGATAAAATAACTCTTGCACAAAAAGCACGTGGCGCAGATCTGGATACCGGCAATATTTTCGCCAGAATCAAAGCTCTTGTGCCAATCCTAGTTCCGCTTTTTGTCAGTGCATTCAGGCGTGCAGACGAATTAGCTCTTGCATTGGAAGCTAGGTGCTATAACGCATCCCCAAACAGAACACGTTACCGTGTATTGAAACTTCAAGGAAGAGATTTTGCCTTTATGGGCATCTTCCTCGTTTTTATGGCTTGTATTATACTGGATTGCACCCTCGTCTTCAATTGGAACGTCCCCACCCTCATCGAAGGCTTTTTCGATTCTGCCGTTTGGCATTTATTTACAATGTAGTATGAAGCGTTATCTTATTGTTGTTGAATATAAGGGTACCAATTACTGTGGATGGCAAAGACAAAAGAACGCCATTTCCGTACAACAGGTTTTGGCAGATGCATTCCATAGTTTGACACAAGAAAAAGTTACAATGCATGGGTCAGGTAGAACCGATGCCGGCGTTCATGCATTAAGGCAACACGTTCATTTTGACACAAATACTTCGATACCTGCCGAGAAAATTCCTTTTGCACTTAACCCTCTGCTTCCGAATGATATAAAGGTATTGGAGGGAAAAGAAGTATCGAAAAACTTCAATGCCCGATTCAATGTAAAAGAGAAAACCTATATATATAAATTTTACGTAGGTGCCCATGAAAGCCCTATTCTTTTTGATTATCAATGCCACCTACACATTCAACCAGACTTAGACAAAATGAAAGAGGCATGTAAACTAATTGAAGGTGAGCACGATTTTAAATGTTTTCAGGCAAGTGGCGGACATGTTAAAAGCACAATAAGAACAATATACTCATTAGCAATAGATCAATCGGGAAAGGAATATACCATAACCGTCTGCGGAAACGGATTCTTATATAATATGGTTCGAATCATAGCAGGAACCATTTACTATGTCGGGATAGGCAAAATTCCACTTGAGAACATAACTAAAAGCTTTAAAACCGGAGATAGAACTCTTCTAGGAAAGACACTTGATGCCAAGGGACTATATCTTGCCGAAGTGAAATATTGAAAAACAATTGACAAATAATCAATTCACTGTTATACTAAATGCACAATAAATAAAAAGCATACAAAGTGCTTAAGTTTACCAATAAACCGCGGAGGTATATCGAAGTGGTCATAACGAGGCGGTCTTGAAAACCGTTTGGGTGCAAGCCCACGGGGGTTCGAATCCCTCTGCCTCCGCCAAAGAGAATCGGCTTCTAGAATGAAGCCGATTCTCTTGTTATGGCAGAAGAGTTTTTACTGAGGGATTCGAACGAGAGCGTTAAGAAAAGGCTCCGGTGGAGCGTTTTTAGCGGCTGACCGAAGTCAACGACAAGGCTTACAGCTCGTTTAGTACTCATGCCTTGGAGTTGACAAGAACGAAGAACTCTGCCTCCGCCGAGTTTAGACCTTTTCATGTCCTATAGTAGAAAAATTTTTACAGAGGGATTCGAACGAGAGCGTTAAGAAAAGGCTCCGGTGGAGCGTTTTTAGCGGCTGACCGAAGTCAACGACAAGGCTTAAAGCTCGTTTAGTACTCGTGCCTTGGAGTTGACAAGAACGAAGAACTCTGCCTCCGCCAAGTTTAGACCTTTTTCAAGTCTTATAGCAGAAGAGTTTTTACAGAGGGATTTGCCGTGTGCGTTAAGAAAAGGCTCCTGTGGAGCGTTTTTAGCGACTGACCGAAGTCAACGACAAGGCTTAAAGCTCGTTTAGTACTCGTGCCTTGGAGTTGACAAGAACGAAGAACTCTGCCTCCGCCAAAGGGAATCGCGTTTGAACACGCGATTCCTTTCCTTTTGTCTTAAAGGCGTTGCCGGTATTATCATAAAAAGCAAGAAAGCCGAAGTTAAACGCTCCGATCATTGTTTGACGCAAAAGCGAGATAATCACGGCAACTTTACAAAATGATACTATAACCACGATTAAAGGCGGTAGAACGTTGATTCTATCGCCTTTTCATATACTTTTATTATACGTGCCGTCTAAATGTTTCGCATCTTAAAACTTAATCTAACCTGTTATAATTGATGATTAAATAAAAGATATTTCTATTTCCGTAAACAAACCTGTTTTCTTCAACATTTTTTCAAGCATTGTTTAAAACTCTCCTTAGCAGTACTTGACAACGTTTCTTTTAGATATACAAAAGTTATAACATTTTCCATTTGTCGTTTAATATCAAAAATAGTACAATTATCAAAAAAATCCGAGCCGACTTTATAAACAATTAAACCTGTATAATTTGATAAACTATTGATAAATTCTCTATATGTATGTAAATATTCTTGCAATACGTTCCAAACCAAAAGTTTATCTTCAGACTTTAATGAATTCATAGCTTTTTCTGTTTTTTGCAAGTTGAATTATATGAACAGATTCACAAGCATTTTTAACACATTCACTTACTTTAGCATTTCTTTCATCAATTAATTGTTGTTCGGTCCCTAAATAATTCATATTACATACCTATATTGTTTATTAAATTTTAGACTCGTTATTTTTTGTTAAAAGATTTGAAAACTTTTTCATAAAAATAATAGACCGAGTAAAAAGCTGGTTTATCACATCTATTACCAATTTTTGGGTATATTATATCCTTTTTGCGACAACAAGAAATCCCTTTAGTTTTTAGAAAATTTTCTGCATTTTCATATGTCTGTTTATAAGTAGTTGGAAACGAATTACAATTACTATTCCAAACAAATGTCTCAACTGCATATTTTACAGTTAAGATATCTATATGTTGTTCCATTTCTTTATATTGTTGCGAAGAATAATAAAAACGCATTTTTGTATTTCATCAATCAAATCAAAAATTTCTTTGACGTTGTTATACGGTTTTAAAATATTAATATAATCATTATGGTAATGTCCCTCAAATTTAATACAACCGTCTAATATTTTGTTGTTTTCGTATTTATTTTAAAAAGCGAGATATAAATATCAGTACCTACACAAAAACTATTTTCAAAACAAAATCTTTGTATTTTCGATGCTTCAATTTGATTTTTTCTATGTTGTTCAATTGTGTTTCGAGAGATAAAAGAAAGCAATTTGTTTTCACTACTTCCTGTCATTGCAAATATTACAAAATCGAGGTCTTTTGTTTTTTCAAACAAATCTAAAAACTCTTTTGTTTCAAGCAAATCGACGCATCTAAAATCCCCATTATCCAAATAAATACTACCATATAAACTTGCATCTTCTATAACAAACCCCATTAAAAACTTATTATACTTTTTTCTTGCTTTTTCTTGTATCTCTTTTTTATAGATTCCAATTTTGTTAGCATGAGTGCAAAATTGTTTTTGAAAGCTCTTTACATAAAATTGACCGCTTTTAGTTACTGTTTCTGGTATAGACACAAAAATTTTACCATTGTTTAAGATATTATTTAGATTCCTTTCCGAGTCAGCGCATATTTGCCTTTGAATGCTTCCTTTACTATTATTATTGCTATTGTCAAACTGAAAATGTTCAAGCAAAAAAGCTGTTTCTTCCATTTCTGCAAAAGCATCCGGTCTTTTTTGAGTAGGTTGCATTTTTGGAAAAAAAGAGCATAGATATTGTAAGTATTCTGTATCTTCTTGCTTATGCGAAATCCCTTCTTTGTCGATAGATAAGCATTTTAATATATCTTTGAAATCCTTACTCATTGTTAACGACGCCTTTATGTTTTAGCTAATTTACTTAATTATTTTCCAGTAGCCTTTACGATCTGAACCAACCCGTTCTATGATGCCTTGTTCTTTTAATTGCTTAATGATGCTGTTTATTGTTTTTCTACTAGTCTGTATTTCGTTAACCAATTCAGCAATTGTTATTGCAGGGTTATTGCTCATTAACGCAAGTACCTTTGCTGATTTTTCAGTCACCTTTTCAGTCACCTTTTCAGTCACCTTTTCAGTCACCCTATTCCATATAGTAGCAGTTAATAAGAAAGAATTCAAAGTATATTCCGGATTAGGCAAACCGGCATCGGACATCTCTCTATAAATTCTATCTACGCCTTCGCCAAATTCTTGTACATAACTGTACTCGTGCAAAAACTCTGCAATTTTAGGATTGCGAGAGAAGTGCATTTCTCTCATATTGTTTATTCTAACTATGCTCGGCAATGTGCCCGGACTTTCTACACAAAGCCTATCGTCGAACATTTTGATTTGAATATCCGTTCCTTTTATGCTGTAATCACGGTGCGTAATTGCATTTACAATAAGCTCTTTCCATACGAACTCGGGATATTCCTCAACCGTAACAAATTTTCCGTCTGAACCAAGATATTTGCGCTCTTTTATTTGGCTTTTTACAAAATCTATAGACTTTGCAACCATTTCCAAAATACGTCCGCTGAATACAACGTCTTTAATCACGTTCATTTCGGCGCCGACTTTTGCCTCGGTTCCTTCATAGCGTATAAAACGCACTCTTGCTCGAGGGAAATAAAGTTGTGGATTCTTTGCAAACAGCAAAACTGCCGCGACACTCAATTCTTCCTTTCCGTTATGCGATATATAGAATTTTTTGTTTTTACGGATGTACTCATCGGCAGATTTTTTGTAACCAATCTTTGTGCAATATTCTGCCACAAAATCCATATCCAAGTCATCAATTGACGAATCCGCTACGGGCTCATCCTCAAAATATCTTGCCCCTTTGGCGTACATAAGCTGAAGCCTTTCATTAAAGGTCAATTTTTTAGATTTATCCCCGACACGATAATACACTTCGTCTCGATTATTGGCATGCATTTCTGTGCTTTGAGGAATAGTCATTAAGATTATATGATTTTGTTTTCCGTTACAATCTACACAGTCGAGCGTTTCAACACTTACATGAACGGAAGGTTGACAAAAATCAAAAGGAGCACGCAAAAGTTCATTGACGTTTTTGGCGTAATCGTCAATGCCAGTAATAGTACCGTTGTCCTCTATGCCGATAGCCAAAACGCCGCCGTCTGCATTTGCAAACGCCGTAATATGGTTGGCAAGTGCAGTTGGTTCTATTTTTGCACTCTTACGATCAAAAACCTGACCTTCTATTTTTGAACAAAGTTCCTCTATATTCATTTCTTTTTGCTCCCTGAATATATTTTAATTCTATAAAAATGCTTTTCTAATATTTTCACGACTACATTATACCATTTTTCTTTGAAAATTTCAATATATAATGTCAGCCATTTTACATGTTTTGAGAATTTACATTTTTTAGTTTTCAATCTCATGAAAGTGAATGAGTATTGACAGTTAATTGGTCATGTGATACAATAATATCGTTCATTTTCCAAACACATATATTTTATATATGTGATCTTAGTGGTATCTGCTACCCTATTTATATATAGTGTTCGCCATTGCGAAAAAGGAGCATAATTTGAAAAAGCACAATTTTATTACCATATTTGTCTGCATAGCCTTACTTGCCGTGCTATGTTTCGGTGTTTCTTTTGGTTTTCCGGAGACTCAAGCGGAAAATACAGAAAATGTAATCAAGGTTGCACACTTTACCGACATACATACGATCAGAGAGGATTTTTGCAACGAGCTATCCTCTGCTTATCAATCTGCAGAGTCATCTGCAATCAAGTATTTAGCACCTAGCACCGCTTTTGTCAAAAAATCTTTTGAGGAGCTTTACGGCACCGATGACGATCCCAACCTCGATGCTCCGCTCTATGTATTGGTCTCCGGTGATTTGACATACAACGGTGAACTCGAAGGTCATAAAAAACTTGCTGAAATCTTTACAGATATTACAACACAAATAAGAAAAAGACCCGGATATGAGGGATTCCAGATCTTTGTAATTCCCGGAAATCACGATATCTACAATCAAGAAAGAGGAATAAACTTTATGCCCTCTGAAGAGGAATTAAATGCCTGCACTACCTATGAAGAAAAGCTGGAGCTTATGTCTAACTACAGTGCTACCGTAGAGCCGACAAGCTCAACGGAGTTTATGGAGATTTATAAAGACTTTGGCTACGGCGGTGAAAATATGATTGAGGGTGAATTATCCTTCTTCTGGCAAAGCGATTTCTGGTATGGGTCAGATCTTGCCTCCGATGACATTAACCGTTTAAATACCACATACCCTACCCAAGAAACCTTTGATT
Source organism: uncultured Christensenellaceae bacterium (assembly GCA_964561145.1). Classification (GTDB taxonomy): domain Bacteria; phylum Bacillota; class Clostridia; order Christensenellales; family CAG-1252; genus RUG14300. The sequence continues at coordinate 113,462 of CAZLNZ010000001.1, read as the reverse complement.
GGAGTGAGGACCACAGAGACTACTCCATATATGATCAAGAGGTTTGCCACGGTGCTTGCTCCTATATATTCCGTCCCAAGAATTCTAACATTACCTTTGTCTGCGTTGACGGCAATTCCCGCAAGTATGTCGGCGATGACAGCAACATTGGCTCAAGCGGCATCTCCACAAAATATGATTGGAAGCAAACAACAAGCGGTGAGCTTTCCGATGAGCTCTTAATGTGGATCTCTTATGAGCTTAAAGTAAATAACGACGTCGAAAATGATCGCCTAATCATTGGTCAATTCCACCAAAACGTTCTCCCCCACTTTACAATGGAAGGCGAACTTCTCAGTATGTTTACCTATGACGGATATAGAAAGGCACGTAATGTTTTGGCAGATGCAGGACTCAAGTACTGCTTCTCCGGTCATATGCACGCTACCGATACAGCTTCCTACATTTCTCAAAACGGAAATGTAATATATGATTACGAAACCGGCTCTACAATATCCTATGGTGCACCTTACCGTATAACCACCTTTACCACAAAGGGATCTGGCGATAGCTATGTCGAAAACGTAGATAGTATCGTCTGCTCCTACGAGGGGGAGTTCGACTATAACATATACACTTTAGACGAAGAGGGCAATGCCGTAATGAAAACTTACCATATCGGCGAAAATACCTCTGACCACTTTGGAAGCAAACTACAAGGTCTGGCAGAAGAAATGGTCAACGGTTATGTCAATGAAAATCTATATGATACACTTATAGACATGACATCTTCTCTAAACGATACAGCACCATTCCTTGCCGATCTTGCGGCAAGTGCGATTCAACAACTCAAAAATATCGACTTACATAAGTTCATTCCCTCAGAGGATGGGCAATCCTTCACCCTTAGTGAAGATGTACAAGAGGGATATGATCTTGTCGCCTATGCAAAGGATATTGTAAACTGGGCATTAAATCTAGACCTTTCAATGGGAACTCTGGATAGTAGATACATCCCGACAAAGGTACTCTTCGACGTTTATGGCGGTCATCTTTCAGGCTCTAACGTTAGCTCCGTAGATGAGTATCCCGGTCTTCAAGGTTTAATTGATTCCCTTGAGGATGGCAGCTTTGTAAACAATCTTGTAAACTACATATTAGATATGCTCACCCCTCAGCTCGACATAATCCTTAATGCTCCTATTCGTTATTCAACAAGCACACCTGTGCTTACAACTGCCGGCTTCGATTTTACGGAAGTTCTCACTAAATCATATGGATTCAATTTAAGCTCGATAATCCAAGGAATGATCAATAGCTACGGCTTTGAAGACGCTATGGTTAACATCGGAACAGATGAAGAGCCGGAAATGATGGATGTCGAATTCCATGACGAAAACGGGTATTCCTCCATAGTTTGGCTTTTAAAGAGCGTTCTCTTCAAGCTAGACAGTCTTTTAGAAAATGCCACGATAAAACAAATTATCGACAGTTTCGGGGACATTACCCCTATAATTGACAAATATAAACCCATTGCCGACAAATATATCAATGAATACGCTGAATCAAAAAATCTCGGTGATATTATAAGAAAAGAATTGGTTGATAAATACGTAACCGATGCTTTCTGTAAAAATCTGGGAGACTATGCAAAGCGTTTACTCGTAAGCATTGCAATCGATGAATCTTATGACGGCATTAAGCTTGTTGACGGAAAACTTGTCAGAGAAACGACTCACCTTGAATATGTTTATAACGGAGAAAAGGTTTACTCCGGCAATTCCTATTCAAAGGAAAAGGTCGAAATAATTTCTTCTGTAGAAAACGGTTTACTCCCCTCTAATATCTCACTCGCACACAACGTTGTTAACGGAGAAATTGCTCCCGATACCATTAAACTCGCTTGGGAAACTAAAATCTATACAGATATCCTAGAACAAGATGAAAACGGAAACTATATTCAAACCTGTCCCGATAGCTATATTAGATATTCCACCGATGAAAAGCTTTCAAAAAATGCTCTTGTGAAACAAGCCGAAGGATGCTTAGTTAAGAAAGAATATCCCTCTGTTGACCTTGGTATATTCTACTTTAATATGAGCTATCTAACGGAGGTATACGACGATTATATCGTTTCTCTAGAAAACTTATCTGCTAACACTTTGTACTATTATCAAGTGGGAAGTGACGAATACGGTTGGAGTGAAATCTACTCTTTCACAACAGCCCAAACCTCCGATGCCGATAGTTATACCATCATGGCAATCTCTGACATTCAAGGCTCTATAGAAAACAATTATACAGATTCCCTACCGAATCTCCTTACTGCCATGAGTAAGGTTAAAAACCCTGCATTTATTATTTCTTGCGGAGACAATGTTGACAACGGAAAGAATATCGATCAATGGCACTGGATGCTTGCAGATCAAGCGGAAGTATGGGCAAACAATGCTTTTGTCGGGGTCCCCGGGAACCATGAAGACACCTTTGGAGAATTATCCGATAATGTTTTGCTTCCGAATGAAAGCACAGATGGTTTAGAATATTATTCCTTCTTCTATATTAACACATACTACATATTCTTGGATACAAACGACTTGGAAAATGATGCTCTGTCCCAAACTCAATATGACTGGCTCATCAACGAACTTACAAAAGCAAACGAGGAAGAAAAGGTAAAATGGATAATTGTTTCGATGCACAAAGGCTTATATACCGCAGGAAGTCACGCATTTGATTCTGACGTAATTGCATTAAGAGCACAGCTTACCTCTGTGTTTGCCGAATACAATGTCGATCTTGTTCTTCAAGGTCACGACCACACCTATTCTGTAACGAATTATCTAGATAAAGATGGCAAAGCTGTAAAAAACGAGGTAGACTCTAGGGGGGCTGTCGTCAATTCCGAAGGAGTCCTCTATATCAATCTTGGAACAATGGGAGATAAGTTTTATAATTATCTCTATAGCGAAGATATCAAAGATGCTTTCCTTGTTCGTTATAGCGTAGATAGTGAGCTTTCGAACTACCTAACTAGCGACGGATACCTTGAGCTTACAGAAACACCGGTATTTATGTCAATTACCGCAGATGATGATCTTCTCGAAATTCACACCTACACAATCGTTAACGGAGATGCTGTTACGGTTGATAGTATTCTCTTGTCACACACCTTCTTAAGCATCCCGCATGGAAGCAATGTATTGATTATAGTGCTGGTTTCCGTTATATCGGTCATCGTTGTTGCAGCTGCAATAATTATTCCTATATTGGTTATTAAAAAGAAAAGAAGTAAATAATGACACGCCAAACGAGCATTTTATTCCAAATAATTAAAAAGCTATGAGAAAAAAAACTATTGCATTGATTTGTATACTTGTACTAGCCCTAACCTTTACGTTAGCTGCCTGTGATAATTACAAAGATCTTTCAGAGCCTGCTAGTACTCTAAAAGAAAACTATAACCAAGCCGAAGTAAATCAGCCAACCATCTCGGATTATATAGTTGATGAAAGCTTTGACATAAATCTTGTCAGATTTGCATTTTACTCTCCCGAAACAGGATGGACAGAAGATCCAGCAAACGCTCCTTTTGACGAAAATAAACCAACCTTCATATTTGCACACGGACAAGGTTCGGATCGACATATGAGTACACCTGAGGATATCTATAATTCCGGGTATAACATCATCAACTTCTTATGGGGTACCTTTTCTGATGACGATTTATTCTCCATAGAGTATAAGATTTGGGATAATATTCAAAGATACATAGTAGAAGAGAACGGAAATGAGGTTATAAAAGAAGTGGATGGCTTTCAATGTACAATTCCGGAGCTTTATGTCGCACGCTATTGCGATTTCTTTGCTCTTCACCCCAACTACAACAAACAAATACGTTTTGTCGGGCACTCCTACGGAAGTCAATTAACCCTTGCAACAAGTGCACTTATAACCCGTCTTTTTAATACAGGAAGATTGGAGGCAAGACTCTATCCGGAAAGATACACACTTTTAGATCCTTATTTTGATAATATGGACTTTACCTTCGAGTGTAAATGGTTAGGATGCTCCCTTCCTAGCAGCTCTGTAGGTGCATGCAGTTACTGTATTGAAAACCTCCTGTTCCCTAACAACGTTGCAATAGAAATGCTAAGAACCTCTCCCTATGTAGAAATGAGTATTGCAATGGGCTCTACTACAAATGAAAATGCCGCAGACTATGTTTCTCTAATTAAAAATAGGCTTCGAGTTACTGAGCTGAGCAACTCCTCTCAAATTGTAATGCAATCTCCTAATATGATAGAAGGAGTGGGCAATTGTCACTCGATAGCTACCAATTTTTACTTTTCAGGAAATGCAAAAGAACAATACGTCGACGAGGACGGTGCTTTGATTTTCGGAAGAGAGGTCCCGGCAAGCTTTGTGTTAGGAACCACCGGAATGCACTTCGACTTTACTGTAAGTGAAACCAACTATCTTGACTTCCAAGATATGACATATTCTCGCACCGTAACCGAGGAAAACAAAAATTTAACTAGAATTGCAGGCTTTGTATGTTTTGACGAAAACAGCAACGGAATTTATGACGATAATGCAGGGAACCGCCTTGATGGTGTCAAGGTAAGTTTGTACGACAAAAACGGAAAATTGATCGACACAGTGCTAACTGACAAAGGATATTATCACTTTGATGTCGAAAGAAATGAAAACTATACTCTGACTTTCTCGGCAAAAGGCTATAATACCGTAAAAACGGTGATAACAGCAAAACACTATATCAACATATCCGATATAGCAATGTCTAAATAAGGCATGGCAAAACAATAATAATTCAAACTTAATCGGTTTTAAAAAAACGATGCATAATAAGAACCGCATAAAAAGATGTGCGGTTCTTATTATTATTGAACTAATTCAAACTTTATTGCTTTTACGTTATTTTGAGGTGCGAGTTTGATCAAACAACCAATTTACTAGATCTGCCTCTTGGAATAAGTAGGATTCTAATCCGTGCCCACCGCCTTTACAGGTTGTAAAGTGTCCTCTGCCACCTGCTTGCTCATATGCGTCATATATGCTCTTCACACCGCTATAGTCAACCAACGGATCGGCATCACCCATAAACACCCAAATGGGGACATTTGCGAATTTCTGAGCAATCGATGGATCACCGGCCCCACAGCACAGCACCGCTCCCGCAAATTTTTCAGGCATTGTTGACAATAAATACCAAGATGCCATTGTTCCTCTAGAATACCCGGCAAGATATATTCTATCTGTGTCAACGGACAAGTTATCAATACATTCGTTCATCAAATCTATTACGGCAAGAAGCTGATAACTAGGAATTGCATCGGACATCGAATAGCTTCTATAGGGATATACTGTATTCTTATCGTTAGGAACGACCAACCACGGAGAGGACGCACAGGGTATAATTCCGATAAAATCTTCTCCGCTTTCCACGAGTGCTCTTCTCATAACCGTACATTCTCCGCTTAATCTGGCATCGGTCGGTGTTAGTCCATTACTTCCGTCACCATGTAAAAACAACATCAACGGATATTTCTTATTGGGATCATAATTGTCGGGAAATACAAACTCAAATGCAACGGAATCGCTTTGACTTTTGTAAATAAACTCATTCACCCCGCCCTTTATCTCCGATGTCTTAATATCGAAAACGGGAGCATCTTCACTTACTGGCATTTTATTGTTTGCTTCCTTTTTGTCAAAATCAAAATCATTATTCATACATTTTAAAACCTCACTTCTGTCTATTGCTCTATCAAATACATATAAGTCGTCCAATTGTCCGACATAGTTTACCCTGTCATAATCGTGAAATCCACCTATATACAAGAAACTCTCTTGTACGTTAATTCCTTCATTCGCTGCAACATATCTGCACTCAACACCGTTAAGATAAAAGCTATACCCGTGACCGTCATATATTAAAGCAACATGATACCAAGAGGAATCGCAATCATATGGTGTAGGATACATGGCTAACACGTCATAAGACGAAACACAATATTGATCAAGATACATCGTCAGTCTGGTGTCGGATAGGTGCTTATATTCACCCCAACCGGCAATGACGTTCTCACTGTAATAGGATAAAAGCGAGTGGTCAAGCTTTGTCCAAACAGCTATCGAATGCGGTGAATTTCCTAAAGGAATATCCGCTTTGATCGACAAACGGGATTTGCCATCCAAAGATAAGCTATTACCGTTTTTCCCTTCGCTCTGCTTTGGAGTTCCATAAGAATTGGCAGCATCTCCATCAACTTCATTGTAGAAGTTCCCATTACTATCAAAATCATCAAAGGAGAAATAGACAATAGGGGCATCCTTTGTTGTCGTAACATCTCCGTTATCAACGTTATTTGTTTTATCTCCGTTATTGTAATCGTAATTACTTTGTACACAACCGATACAAAGCGAAAGGATACATATTACGGACAACAGTGCTATAGTTATTTTAAAAATCTTATTAAATCTCATTTTCTACTCCTTTCCTGAGTCTATAGCTATATGTTACCATTTAAAACGACAAAATACAATTTATATTTGGACATTAATAATGAATGATGTCCTATTTTGGAATTTTTATCATCTATTTTGAATACCCTTAGAATGTCCGTTTTTACAAATAATATATAATATAGGATTTCACGATTCTGCTATATAAACATAAAAGAAATCAAAAAAAACAAATAATCGAATCAATATACTGACAGGACAAGTAAAAAGTTTAACCATATCAAGTTTTTTCGTTTGTCACTTTTAAGTGCAATATTTCTTTCGATATTCTTTCGGAGATATTCCTTCCGTCTTCTTAAATGCATAATAAAAACTTCCGATTGAAGAAAAACCCGTTTCAATACATATATCCATTATTTTCTTATCCGTTCTTTTTAAAAGTCTTTTTGCGTTCTCAAGTCGAAAATGTATCTTTTGCTCGTTAAAACTCCTTCCGTACACCTTCTTGCAAATTCTATTAATTTGCCTAGGACATAAAAAGACCCTATCGGATACATCTTGAATAGATAAATCGGTGGCGTTATAATAGAGAAGTGCATTAGAGATAATATCCTTTGCATTTCGTCCCGCAATATGGTATTCTTGTACGCCACTAACAGCAAACTTCTTTGAAAAACAGTCATAAAGCATAAAGAGCATGCACGTAAAGGTAGAACACATTCTATAGTACTCCCCCACCCTCCCCAGCGAATCGATGAACTGCCTTATTAATGACATAAGATGACCGTTGTCCTTTATCTTTTCATAAATTATTTGCGAAAAAACTTTGTCCACAACATCATATATCTTTTCGTTACTTTTCGTATTTTTACTAAAGGCAAATCCGAACTTGTGCGCTTTACAGCGTTCCACACCGTGATACTTATGTACACACTGCGGAGATTCGATAATATACTCTCCACCACAAACGGAAACTTCCGAATCCTCTGCTTCAAATATAGCCTCACCCTCCTCTAATAGGATAAGCTCGTAATAATCGTGAAAATGTTTAGGCTTACTTCCTTCGTCCTCGTTTTCAATAGGATATTGTACATATAAAACCGAAATAGATAGATCGCCTATGTTATAGCTAAATTCAATATCAGAAGTATTTGTAAAATTCTCCATAGCTACTCCTTTAGTCGAAAAAGACTTTCTCTACCGATTATATTCTATAGTTCGTTTTAAAGAAAGTCAACAAGCTTGATTGCAAATAAAACTACAGGTAAACCCTCCTATTAATTTGAGACGCCGATATCGGTCAAAAACAAAGCACCCGTTAAGTATCTAATCTACATAGCGGATGCTTTGCAAGGGAGAGAATTATAGACTTAATAAAAGATTTGCTACTTGTATAGCTCCATCCATATCGCTTTTGGAATTCACATCGGACAAATCGCTCAAATGTACGGAGTTCTTATTAAACAATAGATAATAATTCTGCTCATCCTCGTCCTTACCGTAATCCAGACAGTTTATGAGGCTTTGATGTGTTTCTTTATCGTGGATTTTGATTCCGTATATATTACCTTCAACCTCATACCAGCCAAGACTATTAAAGCTCAATTGATAATTCGGCGATATTACGGAATAATAATTGGAAACCGTTTCTTCGTTTAAGTTACTTTCTGGCAAAATCAATATATCACCGGTCTCATATCCAAAAACAGAGAGGCAGGTATCATATACCGAATCTGACAAGGTGTATGCTCTCACCTCGACAGTCTTTAAATAATCAGCCCGCAATTGATTTACTTCCTCCTCCTTTTCAAATGAAGAACTATAGCTACCTATAAAAACAGTTATCTTTTCTTCGGTTTTTACAGTTGTGAGATAATTAAATACCCAACTATACACAAAAACAACGACAAGAATACAGGCAATGTATATCCAAATGTCCTTTCCGATTTTATTAATCACCTGCTTCATCTTCATCACCGTAACCGACTATCTTATTATTTACAACATAAAAATTGACCGTATGCCCGACGAAATCGGGTTTTGCTATTGCGGAATCCCAATATAAAATAAGCTCCTTTCCGTCTTCGTTAAGAACACACGTCTCAATAAACTCCATCCTCTTCATCGCCGTTATCTTTTTGCCGCCATCTGTTACTTTACCGCATACAGTGCTCGGATCGGTGTGAAGTAACTTTTCAATGTAAGTTCTTTTTGCCGAAATCGGAACTATTCTATTCAAAATAAAATAGACCGTAATGCAAAGGCACACCGAGCTTAAAACGATATTAATGATTTTCAGCAGCATAGCGTTATCATCGGTTACAAATGTACAAGTAAATATGCCGACAGTTACCGCCACAATCAATAAGATCACACATATAAAGACATCCCTTTTTAATTTTAAAGAAAGTTCTCTCGTATCTACCTCTGAATACAAATATTTTATCATAAATGAGACCCTTCCTTAAGACTTTTAACAATTTCATTATCGGACTCGAAAATCTCGTCGGGAGTACCCATTGTTTCAAGTTTTCCATCATTCATAACGAAAACCTTATCGGCAAGCTCAAGTGCTTCCCTAAAATCATGCGTTACGTATAAGCAAGAGATGCCGCACGATTCGAATACGCTTTTTAACCACCTGACGTTTTGTGATCTTGTAGCTTCGTCGGTGTTTGAAAAAGGCTCATCCATAAAACACATAAACGGTCTTTTAACTATCGCCCTGGCAATAGCGACACGTTGCTGTTGTCCGCCTGAAATATACTTTGGCTTTCGATTTAAGCATACACTCAAATCCAACATTTCTGCAACGGATCTGACTCTTTCCTCGATTTCTTGTCTGCTCGCCTTTAAAAGCTTCAAGGGAAACGCAATATTATCAAACACCGTGTAATGGGGATACAATATGTACTGCTGTGAAACATAAGAAAAATTCCTATTCTTAGGCAACACGTCATCTATACATTCTCCGTCTAAAATGACATCTCCGTCATAATCGGTCAAGCCCAAAATAGTACGTAAAAGCGTGGTCTTACCGCAGCCGGAATATCCTACTATTACGTTCATTCCGTTTTCGAACACGGCACTAAAGTTGTTTAATGCGACAGCCCTACGCTTTTTTGTTTGATAAATTACCTTTAAGTTTTTTACCTCTAAAACAGACATTGTATTTACATCCCTACGCCAACAAAATATTTATGCCGGCGTTACTTATTTTTTTAGTTACAATAATCTCTACCCATAATAGACAGCTCGGTTTCGCTATCAAACAGATGTAACTTGCTTTCGTCGAACTTAATCGTTACCTTATCTCCGGCTTTTATTTCGTTACGCTCGGATAAGCACACAACGCAATCGGGAACGGTTGGTGAGAGCTTTACAAACATTTGCGTCGTATTACCAAGTATCTCCTTAATGGAAAGTGTTGTGGTAAGTCCGCCATCGCCTATAGTGATGTTCTCTCCGCGGATTCCCAAAGTAGCCTCATGCTCTTCCCCGTCCAAATATGATTCGTCAATCGTTCTCATATTCTTCAAGGAATAGCGTTGAACCTCACCATTAACAAACGTTACTTTCAACTGCTCCTCCTCTTTTTTTAGAATGACATCAAAGAAGTTCATCTGCGGCGTGCCAATGAATCCGGCAACAAATTTGTTATCGGGATAATCGAATAGATTGGTAGGCGTATCTATCTGTTGGACAACGCCCAGTTTCATGACCACTATTCTAGTACCCATTGTCATTGCCTCTATCTGATCGTGAGTAACGTATATGAAAGTTGTCTTAAGTTGCTCGTGAAGCTTGACTATTTCCGCTCTCATCGAAGTACGGAGTTTTGCGTCCAAGTTAGACAACGGTTCATCCAAAAGCATAACCTTCGGCTCGCGAACTATTGCTCTTCCTAGGGCGATTCGCTGTCTTTGTCCTCCTGACATTGCCTTAGGCTTACTATCGAGAAGATCTTCAACGCCTAATACATTAGCCGCCCAATTGACCTTTTCGTCTATTTCCTCCTTAGGTAAGTGCTTATAGATATAAACCTGTACGGGAGTTTCTTTATAATATTTAAGCTCGGCTTCTATCTTTTCCTTCTTTTCGGTAAGGCTTTCCTTTAATTTTTCATCAAGTTCCTCCGCCGCCAAATCGGCATCGACATCTGCAAGCCTCCTAGACAACTCTTTAACCATCTTTTTATCGATAGCCAATACGGGATTACCGTCTTTATCCAGCTTTTTCACAGGGATCTTACGCATTTTTAAGCCGAATGCAATATTGTTTCTTGCAGTCATATGAGGATACAATGCATAGTTTTGGAATACCATAGCTATATCTCTATCCTTTGGTTCCACATCATTGACAAGACGATCGCCTATATATAATTCACCGGCAGTAATTTCCTCTAAGCCTGCTATCATTCTAAGAGTAGTAGATTTACCACAGCCCGATGGACCGACAAAAACGATAAACTCTCCATCCTCGATTTCCATGCTGAAATTTCTTACCGCAAGAAAATATCCGCTGCGTTGTTTGACTTCGCCTGCATTTTTCTTCTTAGTCTTTTTCTCCTTGCCCGGGTAAACCTTATAAATGTTCTTTAATGATAAGTCTGCCATAATTATTCTCCTTTTACAGCTTTATTGTTTATCGCAAATATGCGGTCTAATCGAATCATTGTTTTTCAATATGACTTACTGTTTTACAAATCAAGAATCGGTTTCTTCTTGACCGTCAGTCTGTATGGTTTCTTCTACTTCTTCACCTTGTGCCTCGTCTACGCCTTCGTCATTATATTCCTTTTGCATTCCCTTTCGATATATCTCGGGATGTTCTTCCTTGTTTACAAGCTTATCGAAGGTATGACAGCCGTAAAGCATCCAACACATAGAAAGAGGTACAATATAAAATAAAGCCAAAACAAGTAATACCACATAGCGTATCACAAGATGAGCTACAAAATTCTCTAACAGCCAAAAGGGTAGCACTGTACATATCAACAAAAGTAACGATACGGGAATAGTTTTCAAATACAGTATTTCCGCATTTTTCAATGCAGTTCCGATCTTTGCCTTGTAGTATATACCTTGTATGGCAAACCATACCGCAATCGGAAGGATAATCGAAACGAATATCCCTTTTAAAATGTACTTGAGTATATTGGCAGAATACAGATTCAACAAATAATTAATCACGGCAAGTATAAGTGCCGTAACGCCGAATTTGATTGAATTGCTCTTCAACCCGTTTTTAAAGTCATCACCGAAGAAGAGAGGTTCGTCCCAGAGTGTTTGTCTCAGTATCTGTGTAACTCCCGAAAAGAAGAACGCAAATAACAAATAACAAAGGATATTAACGGCTCCGAATACCAGCTCTGCACCGAAATAAATTGTGCTCCTTTCCGCTTGATCCGCAACCCCGTCTAGAGCTCCCGATAAATAGGATTCCTTTAAAAATGAGACCAGCACAAATGGAACTACAAGCAGCAAGCATATGAGCCCTAACTTAAAAAGAATCGAGAAACGCTCCTTATAACAGGAAAAGAACACCTCCTTGCGTGTTAGCGGGCGGTCTTCCTCTGTGTAATCCTGAAATGAACATTTCAACTTTTTCATTACTTGCTCAAAGCCTCCGAACCTCCGTTTTTTAAAGCATCACAACTTAAATCACAATTCTTTACGAACTGACCATTAGTTAGAAGCCATACATTCTCCATATTATACTCATTATATCGTAATATCAAATGTCGGTCAATACCAATATCGGTTAATACTATCTTTTTTCACTTAGGTAGACAAAGCCGCCGACAGGAACGGTAAGCACCCTTGATGAGGTAATAACACCCTTTTCGAGAATTTGTCCCATACTGCATTCTATTCTGTACGAATATTCTCTATTGTTGATATCAATAACGATTCTATTCTCAATTCCGCCATTGACAATAACAATATTCTTATTACCGTCATCGACAATCGTATCGGAATATACGGCAATTACAGAGGTGTCTCCCTTTCGACACGTACAGGATGTGTAATTGTTCAGCAAGCCGCAGGGCGTTAATTCACCGTGTTGCAAAACCTCCTCGTACTCCTTCATAAAATCGATATATTTTTTACTTATTCTACGCTGAGCGTCATCGAGCTCGCTTGGATAAACAGAATATTGCAGAGTGGAAAAAATACAATTTGCCAAATATCTAGCTATTGTCTTCTCCTCCTCACATATATTCCACTCGACAGGATCACAGTGAACGGCACGTTCTCCCGAAACCAAACGCAGATCGATAATAGACACACGATTTTGAATAAGAGACCCGGGACAATCACCGACACGAAGCATATTACCAAGACTTTGCATTACGGGACCGATATATCTTTGCCGGAATTCAATCAACACGTTCGGTTTTATCTCTTGAAGAGAATTCTTCAATTCGTAGAAAAGACGTTTGATTCCCTCTTCGATGGAAACACAATCAACGCCATCACGAACGGCACTTTGCTTCGTCAAATAAAAACTGTCAATAAAATCAAGCTTTAACCCGTCAAACCCCCAATCCCGAACAGCCTCGACGCAATAGGAAACTATATGCTCGCGAACCTCTTTAAATCTGGGATCAACGACGTATGCTTTCAAATCATCGACATGGTAAAGAGCCATATCGGAAAAATCGGATATATGCTCCGAATTATCACCGTAAAAGGCTAAGGAGAACCAGAGCATACTCTTCATTCCGAGCCTTCTTATCTCGTCGGTTAGTGAGAAAACATCTCCGACCTTTGCCTTTGCGGGACGGTAATCACCGCTATAGGCATAGCCTCTACTGTTATCTTCGGTTTGCCAACCGTCATCGATGATAACGGTTTCTAAGCCAAGTTCTTTAGCCAAGCGACATTCCTCTAATAACTTTTCACGGTATACCTCTTGATGGAAGCAATACCATGTAGAGAATGACGGTTTAAAAGCTGCAGACGGTGCCGCCTGAAGGTTATATATAACAGCTAAGCGATTGCTTGCCTCCATTACCGTTCTTGAAAAATGAAGTTTGCGACGATCAATTACAATATCAGTCTCGTAACATTCCATATCCTCAACGATATCGGTAAACCACTCTACAGTATAAACAAGATAAGAGCGTTCCTCTCTGTAACCAACCTTAATGGCACAAGGTTTTTCGGCATCGTTGAGACTCAAAGTACACACATTCGTATCATCAAAGGAAACTACCGATAATATCGGATACTCGGAAACCGAACGCGAATTAACCGTATAGGGATTCCAATCGGGCGTCAAAACACGGTTTAAACCGCCGCACGTTGACCAAACCCCGTCCGCACCTATTGCAATTTCGGAAAAGCTTAAGGATACCTTTTGAGGTTGCAACCTTTGTCTGAAGTCCAAACTAATGTGTAACGTAGTAACACCGTCTTGCTCTTGACCGCACAAACTACAGTCAAAGCCCTGACTGTTATCCGATAACTTATATTCGATTCCGTTAAGAATTAATCTATTCATTCTATCACTTCTCTAAAGCCTCTGTCCTCAAAGGCATGTATTACATCTAACTGGAAGGTCTTTACCCAAGTTACCATCCAATCGTTCAGTTGTCCTCTGTCTTCATCCGGGGAATGCCAATTGCATTGAAGTACAGCCTCGTTTTGGGCACCCCTCGGACGAACCATTCCGTGTAACTCCAAACTTCCGTCCGACATGTATTGAAGGGTAAAATTCCATAATGCCAAAGCATGCGTCAAGTATGCCGTATTATTTGTCATTCTATACAATTCATAGAAATCCGGAACATAAAACGCACCCCAACAATCTATGTGATGATGTGCGGCAGAAACCGACGTTCCCCCTGTGGTTCTCAAACCTACACGAGTACAATCACTGTCTTTATCAAACTCGACATCATGATAAAAACACCACGTCATAAGATAATGAGCTATATTTTCGGCATAATCAAAATATTTTTTCTCTCCTGTTAAGGAGTGTAATTTCAAAGCAGTTCTCAAAACAGGTCCGGCACTTTCCTTATCGATACAATAGGTATCCAACGCACCGCCTGCCGCAACGGATTTTGACAAATAGGTTTCAAAATAATAATCGAAGGCTTTTTTTGCACGGGCAAAGTATTCGCTATTACCGAAATACTCGTATGCTTCCGCAAAGCCGAGCATCAACATAACGCCTGCACAGCCATCGTTTACAACGATCTCTCCGTCTCCGTTTATAATCTGAGGAAAACCTCCGTCCGGATAATTCTTAATAAAGAAGTCGCATACGCCCTTTGCTACCTTTTCATATTCATCGGCTTTTCCGTAAATCTTTTTGATAAGCCTACAGCAAGATACAAGCTTATATAGGAACCAGCCTTCATTGCAGGTATCGATTCTTTCGCTGCCGTCAAAGGGAACATCATAGTTGGCACCCATTAAACCGCAAGGATGAATTCTTGTCATCCAACTAGATAAGATACCCAATCCTCTTGCTTTATATTCGGGATTTCCCTTTTCCAAATACATACGAAGATATATTTCAGCTACCGTTATATTTTGACCGCACCATCCTATTTCGTATTTATTGTGCTTACGGTAACACCATTTTGCCTTTTTATCGCCTAAGCGATGTACACCGTCGGGAAGAAATCCCATATTGGATAAATAACCGTTTTCCGTTTTTTCCGTCAAGGAGCAAATAAACTCCTCATCCCAAGCTTTGACTTGTTCTAGGCTAAAAGCGGGCTTGACGTAGGAATAATAGTCTCCGCCGTTTACGTAATCGAACAACTTACTGTATCCGTAGTAACCGTCACCTAAGGTATTGTACTCGTACAAATAACACTCGAAGTGCTTCGATTCGCCATCTTGGAAGGACACATAATCGATAATCGATGTACCGTAATCGAATTTCCTAAGGTATGTATACGGATACTCAATTTTTGAAAAATAAAGCCTTTGAACGGTCCTTCCGTCCTTTTTGAAAACACTTGCGGAGCTATTCTTAGATAAGCCCTTATTATCGGCGAATAAACCGATGCACTTTTCTCGACTCTCAACAACAGAGCACCCGGGTAAGCCTACCCTATCGGAGGAAAAAATCCAAGCTTTTCCGTCCTTACAGGTGTTCTTCGGTTCTTCACCAGTACCCCACTCGTTGCCGTTATAATTCACGCAAGGGATCATATAAAACGAAGCATCGATTAAACTCGTAACTTCTATAAACGGGATTATTCTTCTCGATACTCTTTTATTTACAATATCGAGAGATATTCTCTTTATATACTCGTTTATTCGAGACTCGCTTACTCTAACATCTAAATCGGATGACTCAAAAAAATCTCTTTCGATAAAGTTTTCATCTAAAAATGAAAGTCGATATTTCATACATTACCCCAATGCGATATAAGAGCTTAGCAAAAAACTAAGCTCTCAAAACCGTTGATTATATACCTGTTGTTCTTATTACCGCAGAAGTATTATTACCCGCATCAACAAGATAGTAAGTGATCTGAATTCTTCCGTCCCAGCCGCTCGGCGCATTCTGCATCAAGGGAATCGTATATGTACCGTTTTCACCGTTTCCGAATGATTTGCTGTTTGCTGCTGCCTCGCCTGTTCCCCAACCGCTGTAATAGAAGCCGTTCTTATAGTTTCTCCAATAATAATCGGTCGACTCGGTATAACCTGCCTCGGTATGATAATCGATACGAACACCGATCGCTTTATTATCACCTGAGTTTTGGAAATCACCGAACATATTGTATTCAAGCTTCAATTCGCCGAACTCGTTCATATCGTCTAAAGTAACCATAATAGCGGTCTTACCGTCATTGTGATCGAGCATACCGAGAGAAACATCGAAGCTATTCTCATAAAGGTCTGAGTATGGCATCAAGTCGGCTCTTTCCTCATAATAGTAGTCCTTTCTGACGATATGGCTATGTAAATTACTGTCCTCGTCAAGCTCGGATATACCGCTACCGTCATCGATCTCGATATAACAAGCGGCATTCCCGGGGATTTTAAGATCGATAACTACATCGCCGTCTTTGACCTTATCGCCTTCCAGATCCAAGATAAGATAGGGTTTATCTGTCTCGGTTGTGTATGAGGTATGCTCGTTATCAATAAGATATATCTTAACGGATTTAGCATCGAAGGGAACGTTTTTAAGCTTAACGCTTACATCACGGCTGTCCTCTGCTCTTTGCTTGTAAGTGGAGGAAACGGTATAGGTAGCATTCAATGTCTTATTGTAGATTATTGCACTTGCACGATGAGAATCTACACCTGTCTTCCATCCGAAAGTATCGCTAACTCCTTCGTTTGCCGTAACTTGAGCTGCCGCCAAGGGAAGTCTGCCGATCGACCAAAGAACATAGAATACAGGGCTCTTTTGCCAAGAATACGGATCGATGAGTGCGAAAGAACCCATTATATAGGATGCCCATGAGAAACGAGAGATATCGGTAGAATCGTAGGCATACTCTATTGTTTCATACAGATTGGGAACAAGACCGGTTTGAATGAGATCGCCGGCACCTGTTGCAGCTGCGGAGAACTCTGTACAATGTTGAGTCATGGTATACAAGTCGTAAGTTTCATTGTCACGATTTATAGCATTACGGACTGCAGACTTGTAATAAGAAAAATTTTCCCTTTCGCTTGCACAACCTTCGATACGAGCATAAGAGTCACCATAATAGTGCCAAGAAAATGCGTCTATATGATTGCCTGCCTCTGCTGTCTTGGTCATATAATAATCCCAAAGTGTGCCTCCCAAGGAGGTAACGTCGTCACGACAATAGGTAACAGGCCAGCAAAGACCTTGCTCTACTACATATGCATCGGGGTCACCTTGTTTAAGAGCTACCGCCTGTGCAACTGAGGTATCAATAAAGAGAGGCATTCCTGAAGTCCAATAGCTGGTTGCGTTCAAGTCAGGCTCGTTCCAAGTTTCATAAATCACTCTCGTTCCTTGATTCTTGAAATAAGCAGCGGTTTCTTTACAGAATTGTTGATATACTTCCATATTCGGATAGGATAATTGTGTACCTCCGTCCGATTGCGCATATCTCGGAATTCCAAGCATTACTAAATAAGGGATTACACCGTTACTTCCTAAGGCACTGTTCAACTCGTTGACATAGCTCCAGGAAGTGTCACTGTTTATTAAACCTGCGTTGGTGCCGTCGGTGTTGCCGATTCCGCCACCGCCAAATGCCATATCTATACGCAACGATTCACTCTTTAGCTCCTGTAAGTATTTAAGCTGATCGAGCGTTGCATAGTTGGGAGCACCGCCATAAAGGAAGTCCCAAGTAGGAGCAAAAGCATCGATCTTCTTGATGTTTTGAACCTTTGTGCCGTCCTGCTTGGAAAAATCGATCTCCATATCGGCGGCGGAATTAGAGTTATATCTTACAGAGTAGAATTCTGAACCGGCACCTAAATATTCAACCGAGGTTTTTATTAATTCGCCACATCCGGTAAGACTAAATATGCAAACTACCAGTAACAAAACTAATAATAACTTACGTTTCATTGTTTACCTCCATTATTACTTTTTCTTAAAAGCACTACTGTCGCAAATGCATCGGTATCGGTAGGATAAACGATGACCTCATTGCCACATACTGCCACATTACCTCTTCCATATTGAGAAACAACCTCGTATTCATATGGAAGTTTTCCTACAATCTTATCCTCGCTACCGTTTACACGGAAGGCATAGAACAGTGCATATTGTTCATCCGAGGATAGGCGTGTTAAAGAAAACGCTTGATGAATATTGCAAAGCGAAGTCACGCCTCTACAATCGATGGAAACGGTTTTTCCGTCTTTGATTACACCTTTGATTTTTTCATAGAAGGACGTGCCTTCCTTAATGAGCTGTTTTATGTTATCGGAGCAACCTACAATATCACCCGATAAACACATTCTGCCAAGCATACCCTGTACCAGGGCGTAAATGGTTCTTTCTTCAGAGAATTCGGTCTTAATATAAGACCAAACATTTAGTTGACGAGGATGGAATATGTAATGAAGATTACAAGCAACCACCGCTCCCTCGGGATTGAAATGCAAATCCGAGAAGGATACCATCGAGCCTAAAGATACAAACAACGGTTCATGACGCATTCCGCCCGATGAGCATATCTCAATAACGAGTTCCGGGCATTCCTTCTTTATTCTTCTATAGAATTCCACTACTTTTTCGGTATGCTGACGAAGCCCCTCGCCTAAAGATTCGGCACCGTCAACGCCTAAGCCGATGTTTTCATTATAGTCGATTTTTAAATAACCGATATTACTCGCCTTGATCTCCTTAATAACCCTTTCCGCAAGATAATCGATGACATCTTGCTTTCTAAAATCTAAAAATATGCGATCTTGATGACGAATGATCATTCCGTCACGAGTATGCATGAGCTCAGGTCTTTTTGATATTTCGGCACCTTCGGTAACGTTTTCGAACTCATACCAAATGCCCGAAATCATACCGTTTTCATTAGCATAGTCACTAAATTCCTTTAAACCTTTAGGAAAACGCTCATTGTCGACCAGCCAATCCCCGAGATAGTTATTTTTCTTTTGCGGATCGGTAAACCAGCCGTCATCCATAACAAAGTATTTAACACCGCATTCTTTGCAAAAAGGAAGCTGTTCCTTTATGTTTTCCATTGTCGGATTGCCGTTAGAATATAGAAATTCGTTATAGATTATCGGAAGACTGTCCTCACATTGGGGAAAATCGACACGAGACCATTCGTACTCCGTCAAAGTATGACATGCATCCTCTAAGCTTCCTTGTACTGCCGTAATAAAAGCACTGTGCGTCGAAAAACTTTCCCCGTCTTGAAGGAATTTACGCCAATGTCCGAAATTATAATCGGCTAAGCCACCGGACATATGCAAACCGCAGGTACGATGTCCCGCCTCTATCTGCCACGATGCCGGTGCATCTATCATTGCAGCCCATACTACGCTATTTTGCACATCCTCTATCGCAACAAAGGGAATAAACCCACGAGCCGGCATAGTACCGACCTGACCGAATCTTTCCATTCTATAGCCATAATAGCTCCAAGAATCCTCCATCGCGAAATGAGAAACCGGAAGGCTTTCCTTATTGCACTCACCGGACCAGTAATTGCGAAAGCGATGCATAATGATCTTATCGGGATCGTTTTCGTTTACAAAGGGTGAGAGGTAGCTTAAAGAAAAGCTTGGAAGATACTCTAACATTCTCGCCTTTCCGCTAACGTTAGTTACTTTATTCCAGCATTCTATTGCACTTTGTCCCTTTTTCTGACATATGTGATGCTCTGCCTCAACGCCGCCTTTTTCATCGACAAGATAGGTAATAACCTCCTTTCTATCGGAAGTTTCTACCGCTTCTTGATTTACCATACGCATTCTTAACGACGTCTCGCTATTACGATAGGATACACCTGCAGAAAAATCCCTGCTCGGACTATCGCCGGCAAAAGCAACCTGAAACATAGATTCGGGTTCTCTTTTACCATAATTTAAGCGAATATTGCACAGGAGTTTATCCTCGGATATATTTTCGGACATACCCTCGGGAACAATAACAAAAGTCGTTATTCCCAATTGTTTGTCTGTAGCGTAAACCGCTTCGATACCGTTAAATTTTTGAATTATCATATTAGTTCTTGAAAAATTATTCTTCTATATATTTTACTGTTATGTTTACATCGGTACTATCGTGTTTATTACCGCTGTTGGGGAATAGCATAAATAATACTTCTTCCCCCATTTTAACGTCCACGGTACAATGTAAAGGTATATCCTTGTCGCCTTCAGCGGTAGAAATAGACACTCCGTCATACGGATCGCCGTTTATATCGGAGATTGTAAATATAACACCGTCACCGATGCTAAACTCGGGTAGTTGAAGCAATTTTAGGTTAACACTAACATCGAGAGTACCTGTTGCAGGAGCTTTAAAGCTCATTCCTATTCCGTAGCCTTGTAATGCCTCCGGCAACCAAACACTACTCCACATATATGTAAACTCATAGATCGTTTGATATTGACTACACCAACGTCCGTAGAAATCATTGAATACCATGTAATCCAAGGAGCCATCCTCGGGATCGCCGCAATAGTAATACCAATTTCTATAACCTTGACAGTCGGACAAATCTTGAACACTGTTAAAGGTTTCGTCTAAATAAAGCCTATAATCGTCCACGACCTCCTCGAAAGGTTCGGGATCATATGTTACCGTTGTCTGAGCACATCCGACAAATGCGGATATTAAGAGAACAACAACCAGAACACAAATTAAGGATTTAAATAACTTTTTCATTATTTTTTCCTCCTTATAACTAAAACTATAACGACCGTCGCAGCAGCTACAACAAACACAGAAGGAATAAGTATCCATAATAAGGTGGGCAAGCCATCCTTTGTAGTAGTGGTTTTTTCAACTACTCCGTCCAGGTTATCTGCAGCATAGTTCGGTTCTACATGTTTAAAACCACCGATGTCACTTGCTCTACCAACGCTCAAATAATAGGAAAGGTCTTCATTTTCCACGGCATCTCCGTCAGTACGTGTATAAGTTATCGTAAATGGACAACCACAGCTATCGCTTGGATTATCCTTTCCCTTTCCGGAATCGCAATAGAATATAACGGTATCACCCTTCTTTACCTCGATCTCTTGCTCGAGAGGATACTTTAAATCATCTGTCGGTTTGACGAACTTTTCAAAAAGCGTGTCTAATTCACCGCCAAAATGTTGATGATAAACGCCCAAATTAACACCATCGCCTTGTGTTGTGCCCTTTTCCATGATGCCGTCAAGCTTTATCTTTCCGCTTTCATTGGCAACCCAAACAACCATACTACCCCAACAATCGCCGGGGTGTATTGCAGAGCCGCTAGCTGTTTGATAAATCTCGGGACCTCTCCAGCTCTTTCCGCCACCTGACACTGCCCCGTAGAACATTAGCATATAATTGTTAGGTGTTCCCCAAGCATAGTAAAAGCCGTTATCGCCCTGCTTTTCAATAGCACTTAACGTAGAATAAGTTTTTGCTTGCTCAGCAAAAGCCTGTCCTTCGGGAATCAACGCCGACGCAAAGATCACAAGCATTAAGCAAGCAACAAATAGGACGCCGTACCTTAAAAACTTAGTCTTTTTCATTTCTCCTCCTCGCTAATTTGCTTTTTTTGCCGTTGACAAGGCGGCATTATATTCGCTTTGAATGGCGGAACCGCCTTGAGCGTTGTATTTTTGTTTAAATGTATCAAAAGCTTTCTCAAGCCCATCGGTTACAATTCCGATCTCATCGAAGGATGTGGGGATCTTTCTTCCGTTTGCAAAGGTTCTTTGTCCAACCCAAACATCGGGGGAACATATCATCTTGAACACCTCTTGACCTGCAAAGTCCTTTAACAAATCCTCGTATTGTACGGTAGCAGGAGTTTGAAGGAAGGGATAATCGGCATACTTAACGTAAGTCTTAGCCTCATCCATAACCTTCATAACCTTATCTGAATTTGTTTGATAATTGCATAGATAACTGGTTGACCAAGATGTTACGGAAGCAATTTCCGCACAAGCATCGGAATCGCTCAAAACCTTGTTGAAACCGTCGGCTGCCTTACCAAGCTTACTTACATGATTACCGTCTTCGTCGTATTCGTAATGAACGCCCTCTACACCGTAGGTTATAAGCTCCTTACCCTCTTCGCTCAACATGTAGTCTACAAGCTTTAAGGCTGCAGTAAGCTCTGCATCGCTCATACCCGCATTGAGACAGGTAACAGTCCAAAAGTTCGGGTTACCGGGAATACCGTAGGTACCGTTAGGACCTGAAGGAGGATTGAACATACCGATCTTATCGGATACCTCTTCGATCGTAGGCTTAGAGGTCGAGGTCGTATTTGCAGATATATAAGATCTGACGATATTGTTATACCAAGCGTGTGCCTCCATCATACCCGCTTTACCCTTAGCAAAAGCAGTCTGTTTATCATCGGTGCTGTTCTCATACCAGCTAGGATCTACGTAACCCGATTTATATAAATCATTAAAGTAAGCAATAGCTTTTTTGGTATTATCCGTAGTCCAGCTTGATTCATATTGTCCGTCACCGTCGGGGTCTACCATATAGTTATAACCGGCATCATACGCAATAAAGAACCAAGAATCGGAGAACAAGTCATCACCGCCTGCAGAGGTATATCCGTAGGTATCGTTCTTACCGTTCTCATCGGGATCGTATAAAGTGAAAGCACGACATACACGGTAGAAATCAATAAGATCCTCGGGAACGGTGAACTTGTTTTCTTCAAGCATTTGGTCGGTAACCGCAGATTCGGAAATACCTTGCTCGTCGGCAATAATCATACGAAGTTTTTCGGGTTTGTTAAGATTTTCCAGCCAATCGAGACGAATGTACATAGTATGCTCGAGGGTATGTGAAACGGGGATAGAATAGTGCTTACCGTCTACATAGTACATGTTGTTGGCAAGGAAATCATATTTTTGTAATTGATTATAAATGTTAGGATATTGGGTTTCGCTAACATAATCGGAGATACAGATCAAAACACCGTCATCTATCATATCCTTATAGATCTTTGGTGTTTCCGGTCCCATGCTTACAAAAATATCGGGAAGCATCTGAGTAGCAAACATTGTGTTAAGCTTGGTTTTCCAGTCACCTGCACTTGCGGAGGACGCGTAGATATTCATACCCGTAACCTCTTTAAGTTTCTTATATATCTCGGTATTGGATTTTCTTGCGGAGTTTACACCTGCAAAGTTCCATCTGAAAATCGTAAGCTTATTATCATCCATTCCGTCACCGCCCGGATAGATAACACGTCCGTCTTCGCCGGTAATAACCTTGCGACCACAGCCTGTAAGCATCGTTAACAACAAAAGTGTTGCAATTATAACGACAATTATTCTGGTTTTCTTGTTCATAAATACCTCACTTAATTTTTAATTGCTGCAATCGGTTGCAGCCACTCCTTATTTAGCATTAGCCAAATATTTTTGTTATTAGGTTTTTACCGAACCGAGCATAACACCTTTGACAAAGTATTTCTGCACGAACGGATATACACAAATAATGGGAACCATCGATACGATTATCGAAGCAGCATTCTGACCGTTTGCATAAAGCTTTTCGGAATCGACACCGATAGAGGAATAATAGTCGGCAGCCTGCATATTTGAAAGTATGTTTCTAAGCTTTAGCGAAAGTGTATAAAGCTCCTCATCCTTCAACAGCAACATCGGCCAATACCAATCATTCCAGTAGCCCACAAAGTAGAAAAGGGAAATCGTTGCTATACCTGCAAGGGACAGCGGAATGATTATTTTAAACAAAATCGCAAACTCGCTCGCACCGTCAAGCTTAGCAGATTCGACAACCTCGTTAGGTACGCTTGCAAAGAAGTTTCTAAGCAAAATCATATTAAAGGTGTTTATTCCGAAAGGAATAACCAAACCCAAAAGATTGTTATACAAGCCGAGATCCTTAATTACAAGGAAGAAAGGAATTACACCGCCGCCGAAAAACATGGTAATTAAAATGAAGGTAAAGAATATTTTTCTACCGGGCATATCCCTCTTGGTGAGTGCATAAGCACCTAGGGAGGTAAGAAGCATGCTGTAAATAACACCGAAAACGGAAACGATTACCGAAACAAAGAAGGCACGAAGCATACCGCCTTCAAGGAAAATATACCTATAAGCCTCAAAGGTAAAGTGCTTGGGAATTACTAAAAGCGTTGATTGATAGTAATCGACTTCTGTAGAAAACGACGTTAGTAAAATATTAACGAAAGGATACAAACAAGCTAAGGAAAACAATGTCAATATAATAATATTAACAATCTCGAATGCACCGATCTTCTTTCTTTTACGCTTGCCGGCAAGCATTAATTCAATAGGAATGAGTTCTTCTTCGGAAGGATTGATTTTCTTCATAATCTACTCCTTAATCGCCTAGATCGTATATGCCGGTTCCATTAATCTTTTTAACAAGAAGATTAGCCGCGAGCAATAACATAAAGTTGATGATAGACTTAAATAGTCCTATAGCCGTCGCCACTTCAAAGTTACCACTGTCTCCGAAACCCGTTCGATAAATAAAGGTATCCAGTATATCTGCGACTTCGTATATCTGCATATTATACGTATTAAAAATAGCATCGAAACCTGCGTTCATTATATTGCCTATAGCAAGCAAAAGCTGAACGGTTATTATATTGCTTATACAAGGAAGCGTAACATGCCACATAAGTTTAAAACGACCGCATCCGTCAATCTTTGCAGCCTCATAAAGGTTGGGCGAAACATTGGATATTGCAGCCATGTATATAATCGATCCCCAGCCGGCATCCTTAAGAATGGTAAATACAATCAATATAGGATAATACCAAGCCGTATCGGACATAAATGCCTTTGCCTCGTAGCCTAGAGACAGAAGCACGTTGTTAATTACGCCCTCAAAGCCGAAGATGTCGTAAACAATGCTACCGAAAATAACCCAC
Organism: uncultured Christensenellaceae bacterium; assembly: GCA_964561145.1. GTDB lineage: Bacteria > Bacillota > Clostridia > Christensenellales > CAG-1252 > RUG14300. Next base: position 88,450 of record CAZLNZ010000001.1, on the reverse strand, counting down.
GAGATAAAGTTAGGAAGATATACTATGGTCTGAACAAATTTTTTAAATTTTGTAAATCTAACCTCGTTCATCAAAAGAGCAAGGATAATAGGGGCGGAAAAACAGAATATCAACTTCAAACCGCTGACAACAAGAGTGTTTTTAATAGAACGCCAAAAATAGGGATTGGAAAACACGCTTTCAAAATGCGTAAAAAGCGGATCAGCCCAATCGCTACCCAAGATACCCAGTGAAGGACGGAATTTTTTGATTGCCAAAACAGTTCCGTACATCGGATAATACGAGAAAATCAAATAGGAGAGGATAATAGGAATCATCATAAGATAAACAACCTTATGTTGTGAAAGGCGACGTTTCAACCTTTTCCATTTTCCTTTTTTTCGAGTGTTATTTATAGATATAAGCTCGTTGTCGAGATCTGTTTCCGATATAGGCACATGACGCTTTTTCAAATTCACAACCTCCTATATTGTAAGATGATACAGCATTACTCTATCATACTTGAATTATACAGCTCGCACAATTTCACTGTCAATACCCATAAAAGCTTTAATGCTTTTATTTCTAACGAGAAGTAAGATTCAACCCCATTTTCACCAGCCCAAAATGGTCTTTTTTCTTACAAAGCTCTTGAAAAATATGTGTCTATTTTGAATTTCGCTATTGAAAATCGGCAAAACTTATAGTATAATAAAATTGTAAAACATCGAACTTTAAAGGATGGTAAGATATATGGCGTATAAAAGATTGAAGGAGCTGCACAATGTGGACTTTGTTCCGCATTCATATTATCACAATACATTTGATAATACTTTTTCTATGATTGCTCATTCACACCCGTATTTAGAGCTTATGTACGTAAGATCCGGAGAGGTCGTTGTCAAAATATATCAAACAAATAAAAACAATAACACTCAAACCATCTCTCTTACTCTAAAAGAAAAACAATTCATTCTAATAGACGCGGGGACCATACACAACTTATTGATAAAATCATCGACTCCCGCCGTCATTTCGAACATCGAGTGGGCAATGATCCCCAAAAATCAAAACAGTGGAAATGTATCATCGCTCGTATCATTAAATACTAGAGACTTTTTCGAACAATTTGAGGGACTTAAGAGGTTTGCCAATTCTACTAACGGATATGCCGCCGCCTTAGATAGTGAAAACCTTGAACATTGCTTAATATATTATATCGATACAATACTAAAAAACGACACGACGCTAGCAAGTGCCGTGGAAATACAGGCTCGACTTATAAGAGTACTTATAGAATTGGATAAATGCTTCACTCCATCAAATCTAAGCACGGGCATCTCTTATATAAAACGTGCTCAGGACTTTATTAAAAATAACTTCAACCGCTCGATAACCATAGAGGAAATAGCAAATTATGCGGGCGTCAGCAAAACACACTTACAAAGGCTATTTAAAGTCCATACAGGAATGAGTGTGCTACAATCGCTAAATTATTTCAGAATACAAAAATGCAAGCGTATATTGATAGAAACAAACCTTACCATCGATGAAATATGCAGTCACGTCGGTTTTAACAACCGCCAACAACTTATTTACGAATTTAAGATACAAACGGGAACCACGCCCATCAACTATCGTTCCAATTTCTTAAACAAGGATTTCCGTCATTCTCCGCAGTTGGACGAGTATATTTCCTCCGACATCAAAGGAAATCCTATTGTAGGCAAAAAATAGTATAATATAACGTATAAAAGTACTTAGGGACTCAAAAAAGAGCCCCTTTTTTATAGTAAACGTAGAACATATGGATATTTCTTACCAAAAGGGTTCAAATGCACCTCTATGATGCCTATAGTTCCTCCGTCAATCTGCTACGCCCAAAAACGGACTTAAAGTAATATAAACAAGGATGAGATACCGATGCAAAGCATCGCCCCGAAGGGGTTCGACTCCAGGCTTCCGCCTTCCGCTCAGTATGACATTTTAGATATATTCTCTTGAATCATTGTCTGATTTTTTGTAATATTTCTTGTTTTTTTGCAATTTGGATTCTTTATTATTTTACTGCACCACATTCTATCATATTGCAAATCATAGCATTGATTTCGCCTACAATATTGTCACTTTTCTTAAGCCCTCACATTGCTTTACACAGGGCAGCCTTTTCTGCGGGTTTATATTAAAACACGGCAATTTGAATAGTAGTTTCGCATCTAAACATCATACTAAGCGAAAGAATGTGGTACAATATTTTCAAAAAATTTTCAAATGACAGTTTTATAATTAAAAAAGGAGAAAACATAATATACATGTCATACTGAGCGAAAGAAATTGGTATCAATTTCTGAAGTCGAACTCCGAAGGAGCGACACCTTGGTGTCGGTATCTAATCCGTATTACATTTGTATATGATTTTACGGCTTGTTTTATTAATACCATCGTTTTTGTACACACAAAGACATTAATTAGCCCATTCTCTCATTGTCTTTAACAATGATTCATTCAAAAAAAGGGCTTGTAAAAGCCCTTTTTTGAATAAGTTAACAAATAACATCCATCAAGATGTCACTCTTCGTTTTGACGGCGTTTTTTAATTATAACGACGGCTACAACTGCAGCTGCAGCCAACACAACTACGCCGACTATGATACCTACTATCAAACCGACGTTACTGTTTCCGTTATCAGAAGCGGAATTATCGACGATACCGCTTTGACTATTGTCATTATCACCGCTAATCGAACCGTTACCATCGTTATTACTCGAATTTCCGTCATCGATACCGGGCTCAACGGGCGTATCCGGTTCAACCGGTGTGACAGGCTCGTCGGGATCATCAGGGGTAACAGGCTCGTCAGGCTCAACGCTTGTATTTTCAAAAATACATTCGATCTCTGTATCGGCATTGATATTTGAAAGCTCTACTTTTCCTTCGCCGAAATCAACATCTTCACCATTGATTTTAAGACTAACAAATTCATAACCCTCTTTTGGGGAAATCGTAAAGCTTACGCTATCACCTGATTTAGCAAAATAACGCTCTTCGCCGTCTGTGGTGCAACCGACCAAATTAACTGCTACATCATAATCGTAGCTTTGAACCTCTTTATTAACAAAGGGTGCCACCGGTAAGCCATATTCATTATACATAAATGCGGTCGAGTAATCGAAGATGTTTTCCTGTAGATAGCTTACGTACTTAAGCTTGGTCTCGAATGAAACAATTCTTGTTCCGACCTTGGAATATGAAGATATTGCCGAGGTAGTTTGTCCGTTTGTTGTTGCAATCAATCCCGCAGTGTTTTCATTACTAACAGTAATCTCTTCGGCATTATCAAAGGTCATATATACCACCTTGCTTCCCGACTTACGATAAAGAGTGCTAGCCACAGGATTTAAACCATAAGCTCCTTCACCGCTATAAGGCAACTTATAAATATACTCCAAGGCAATACCAACTGCACGTCCGCAAAGTTCATACTTATCGGTGGGGTGAATGTTCTTATGATCACCTAGGTCGATTCCGCACACATAATAGACACCATCGATTTCGTTTGCAAGCTCTTCCTGAATCTGTCTAAAAGCAGGCCATAAACCTGCACAGTATACATCCTCAAATTGAGGAAGTTGGAAAGTTATTATAGGTAAATCATCATTGTTAAAGAATTCTCTTGTCTCCTCCACCCATTTATTAAAGCATACCTTGTATTTTGAAATGTCATAGACATCGGATTCTCCTTGATACCAAAGGACTCCCCTAATTGTAAACCTACCCATAGGAAGAAGCATATTCTCATATCTTTGACAAAGTGTGGAATCGGAGTTACCCGGGAATATCTCGTTAGCAGCATCTCTTGATAGCCATTCGTGAATTCTAGAGCCTCCGACGCCGGAAACAATAACACCTACAGGAATTCCACCCAACGCATCGGAAAGTCTTATTGCATAAGCAACCGCAGTCAATGACGTATATTGCAGTTCACTTACGTTAGATACCGATATCCATTCGTTCACTGTTCCCTTATTTTTAACACCTTCGGTTTCAGGTAACATCTTTTGTGTATAGAAACGTAAATTCTTGTAGTTTTTATAGTTGTTAAAATCCTCTAAATATGACGGCTTATTTTTATATTTTTCGTAGTCCTCTTCATATGAAGAATCTGATTCAAGTACCGATTCCGCATAGGTAAATTCATCCATAGGATAACACATATTGGATTGACCGGAACCATAATATACCTCACCGACAACAACGTCAAGGAATATTTTTTTAGCAGATCCCGATTCTATTTTGAGCATTGAGCCTTTTGAATTAGCCTCCATTGCATCTAAATAAACGGAAAAGTTACCTTCCTCGTCTGCCGTCGTTGTCTTAGTTTGATCGCCATATGTTACGGTCACTTCAGCACCGCTCCGCACCGTACCATAAATCTCAACCGGCTTTTGACGCTGCAAAACCATGTGATCGGAGAATATTTCGTTCATAGCGATATTGTCAACACCACCGTCCGCATAAGCTGTTATGCAGGATCCACCCAATACGATAGCCATACACGTAATAAGTAATATAATTTTTTTGAAAAGTTTCATAATACCTCTTATTTTTAAATGCGTCCTCAAAAAACAAGGACGCATCTATATAAATCTTGAGATTAACTCTCGTATGAGCCGTTTAATAATTATTCCTTATTTTGACGACGCTTTTTGATAATTATTACTGCTACAGCTGCTGCTGCAGCCAATACCACTACGCCTACAACAATACCGACAATCAATCCGGTATTCGAACCACCTTCGTTATTATTATCAATAACATCTCCTTGATTGTTATCACCGGAAGATGAACCATTGCCATCGATAGTAGATGATTTTTCAACCCACTTAGCGTAAAGGGTAATATTTGAAGGATTAGCCGTATCGATGCTTTCTACCTTATCGCCGCTCAAATCAGCATTTAAGTACCAGCCGTCAAATGTGTAACCCTCTTTAGTGAAGTACTTAGCTAATTCTACATTCTCCTCGGCATAGCCATAGGTCTGAGTCTCATCATCTTCACCGTTATTAAGTACGTATGTAATTTTGTATTCTTCTGCGGAAATGTATGCAACTACTTTGCTGTAATCGGAAACGGCAACACTGTATAAGCCGTTCTCATCTGCAACGATCTTAGAACCGTTACATACAACTGAAGAAACTTTATAACCTTTTTGAGGAACAACCTTGAAGGATAATGTAGCTTCAACGCCTGTAACAAGTGCTGCACCGGAGTAATCGCTGCCATTTACCTTAACCTCGCTGAATTCTCCCTTTTCTGGTTTTTCCAATTCAACAACATAGGATAATTGAACTGTTGCAAGAGAACCGGATACGTTAGCCCAAGAACAACCTTGAATATAACCCTCGATAACGCTACCATTTCTTCCTAACCATACTACCGAGCAAGACTCTGTTGCACCCTTGCTGTTTGTTACGGTAACTGTTGAAGGAAGACCTGCAAGAATATCATCAACAGTGTTTTCACTGCTTACAACAAGATCGATATCGCTCGTATCAACATCTATACTTTCAACTGTATAATAAGTAGGTACAGAGCTGAAGGGATTCTCAGAGCCTTTGTTGTCATATAAATCTTTTACGTTGTCGGCAGAGAGTACGTAATCGTAAACTCTAACGTCGGCTATGCTTCCTTCGAAGAATTGTGTTCCATTTTCACCGGTTATAGTTGCCTGACCACCGATAACAAATGAGTATAAGGAACTATTGTCGGCAAAACCTTGGAAATCATCGATTTCTCTTTCTGCTTTCAATACACCATCCAAGTATAAGCATAACATCATATTATCAGGATCAACTGTCACTGTGACGGTTACCCATTTTTCTTTATAATTTCCTACGATAATTTCGGTCTTATGTGAATCAAATCCACCTGCAGAGTAAATAATAATGACTCTCTCATAAGCACCATATATCAAGAAGGCTCCGCCGTAGCTTCCGCTTGTAACTGCATAGTAGCTACCATCACCAATAGTATTATCTGCCTTAACCGTATAAGAGAACGTGTACCCTCCCTTCAGTAAATCAGCCCAGTCATTTGTACCGCTGATTGCAGGTGCATACAAATAGGATTCATTTTCTCTTGCAAAAGTTACATAACCCTCTTCCGCATTGTGATCAACATTTCCTTTTCCTCCAAGCTTAAGATCGAAGTTACCCATCGAGTCTTTACCGATGTTATCAGCATCATTGAATTGATACCATACAACGGGCTTGATGTCTTGCTTGTCCTCATCGGAGAATTGATAGGGAACTGTAAGTTGTACCTTAAGGTTGTCTTGATTGTTTACACCAAGAACAAATCCGCTTAAAACTGCAGAGAAATCACCCTTTTCAACATTATTCCAAACGATCTTAGCATCGGTTGAATTTCCGGCAGCATTGGTCGCTTGAACAGTTGAAGGAATGTCACAGGCAAGAATGTCATCAGCAGTCATGCTCTTATCTACCTTAACTGTAGTGGATAACTTCTTGAGAGAAGAAAGAGGAACTGTTTCAACCTCAACCTTGCCCTCGGTCAGATATTGGTTTGCTTGCTTAGAGCCAAACATAAAATCATAGATAGCTATATTTTTGATTGTGGGATTTGACCATTGATAATCTTCGGCACCAAAATATGAATCACCGCCAAATGTTAAAGAGCATCTATTTGAAACGCACACATCCGCATCGGATACCGATGCAATAAGTGTAGCAGAGGTGTCACCGGGTTTATTAACATAGATTGCCATATATCTTCCTGAAATGCTTCCTGTTACGATAATTGTCTGCCATTCGTTGTCAAGGAATACATTTAAAATCCATTGATTTTTACCACTAGCTCCAACATAGAAATTCAAATGATTATCGTTTCTTGTAACACGCAAAGCTTCATCGCCCTTACCTGTTGACAAAATATCGAATTCGCCACCACCGGGATTAGCCATCTTTACATCGAGTGCAATCGTGAAACCGTCAAGATAATCTGCGATATCCTTACCGTTGCCGAGATTAATAGCGGAAAGTACGTTGTTATTTTTGAGAGTCAACGCTCCGTCCTCGATAGCATAATCGTCTGCAGAACTACTCTTTAAAGCAAGGTCTACATTGCCGTAAACATCTTTTCCGATGTTTTCCGCATCATTAAATTCATATTTAGCAATAGGATTTGCCTCATAATATTGAACAGGCTTTGCATTATTTACATCGTACTCTTTAATGCTTGCAATTTCAGCGTCATCAATTACGCCGGAATACAAACGGAAATCTGAAATATTTGGAGCAATTCCACCATCATCTTCTGCATTTACGTATCCGTCAGCCCAAATACCTAAGTGAGATTGTGCACCTATCGTGAAACTCATCTGAGAGTTTCCGCCGAATGTAATTGCACGAGAGATTGTTTCACTCTTTTCATATGAATAACTTTCGTCTCCCTCTTTTGTTGCAACCAATTTTACACTTAAAGTAGACTCATCATAGGTAAAGTTGATTCTATACCAAGCAAATTCACTTGAAAGCATGTCTTGGAATTTAACCTGTATATCATTAGCGAAATTAATATCCAATCCGCTATAACCCCAGCCCATTTGGAAATGAGAACCATACGAACCTGAGGTCATCAAATAGTTACCGCCACCACTATTACTTCTCAGGTAAGCACGGAAACTTACGGAGAAACTACCCTTTACCAAATCCGAGAAGTCGATATATTGATCATTTACAACCTCATTAAGTGCAGGTGCATATAACAATCCGTTATTTTTGAGTGCAACACCGCCGTTGATAGTGTCGAGTCCTACGTTTTGAGCAACCAAATTATAGTTACCTAACGAATCTTTACCAAGATTGGCTTCCTCCTTGAATTCGTAGTGAACAACAGGATTGAATCCGGTTTCGGGAGCAACTATATCCTCCAACGAATTATCTGCCATTGCAACCTGTCCTACAAATGCAGAAACCGAAACAGCCAAAAATAAAATTGCCACCAACACGACAGCCAATATTATATTTGACTTTACCATTGTATTATTCCTTTTCAAAGTCCTTTCCTCCTAAAAGATATTTAACAGGATAACTGTATTAAACAGCCATTCTATCTTTTTATATCTTAACATCTCGTTTTTTTGAATTCAAGACGGGTTATTTATTTTGGGTTGTAATTTTTTACAAAAAGTACAAATTAAAAACACGGAATTTTAAACAAATCCAAAAATCTGCTTATTTTGTGTTAAGTCATATGATGCATTGCTGCCGTTTTATATATTTTGAGTCAACAAAGAAATGTTCTTGCAAGCAAAAACAATGCACGCCGATTAATATTTACACAACCGTTGCCTTTGTAAAAATTGAATGGTATAATGATACAGGTGTTATAAATGAAACGTATTAAAAATTTGGCAAGATTGTTTATTACAATGTTTAAAATCAGCTTGTTTACTTTCGGAGGAGGCTATGCCATGATAAGCCTTATCGAAAACGAATTTGTAAGCAAGAAAAAATGGTTGAAAAGTGATGAGTTTTTCGACCTTATTGCTATTGCCGAGTCCACCCCGGGACCAATTGCCATAAACTGCTCCACATATATAGGATATAAAATAGAGGGGGTATTAGGCTCAATTGTTGCAACCTTGGGAATGGTGATTCCATCATTTGTAATTATTTTTGTAATATCGCTGTTTTTTGACAAGTTTCTATCCATTACTTGGGTAGCATCTGCTTTTAAGGGCATTCAAATCTGCGTTATTTTTCTCATTCTCTCTGCCGGAATAAAAATGTTCAGGCAAGTTAAAAAAGATGTGTTTAACATAATTGTAATGTCGGCTACATTTGTCGCAATGCTTTTAATTACACTTTTCTCCGTCAATTTTTCCTCCATTTTTTTCCTATTGATAGGCGGAGCTTTAGGCTTGACGACTTACCTAATAAAATATATTAAGGATAAAAAGGATCATGAGCGTGAAACTCAAACAGAGAAGACATTATTAGAGACTAATGTAGAAAAAAGTGATTTCAATAATGAAAACGACTGTAACGCTAGCACAAACGTACAAGAAAACATTAAAGATGCTATCGAAAATACTGTTATTAACGACTTGGAGGAGGATGAGCTATGATATATCTTATGCTCTTTTTAACCTTCTTTAAAATCGGGATGCTATCCTTTGGTGGCGGATACGGCATGATTGCCTTAATTAGAGAGGATTGTCTTCGTTATGGTTGGCTTACCGAAGAGGAACTACTTAATTTTATCGCAGTTTCCGAATCGACGCCGGGACCCATTGCCGTTAACATCGCAACATTTGTCGGTTCGTCACAAGTCGGGTTTTGGGGTTCTCTACTTGCCACCTTCGGTGTAGTACTCCCCTCTTTTATTATAATTCTTCTTATCGCTGCTCTCTTCAAAAACATATTGAAATACGCCGGCGTCAAAGCAACCCTGGAAGGGTTTCGCCCTGCAATTGTCGGTCTTGTCGCAGCAACGGCTTTGACCATGTTTTTGAGCTTAATATTAGGAATATCAAATTTTGGCAGCACATTATCCTTCGACTGGAAAGGTCTTGTGATTTTTGCCATTTTGGCGATTATATTTTTTGGTTACCTTAAAATAAGGAAAAAGGAATTTTCTCCTATCCTACTTATCATTATTTCCGCTGTATTAGGAATTCTTTTATACAAATAAATAACCACAAATATAAATACAAAAAGAAGCTGTCTCCATACAAATTATACGTACCTATAATACGACATTACGCATCATTTTAAGCATAATATGGAGTCTATTTTATTCGTAAATTATTGCAAATGTCGTTGCCATCAAGCAAAGCTTGTGGTATACTTTATTTGGTTAGAATCGGGCTAAAAATGCCCATGATGACCAAAAAGTATTATTTGTCGCCGCAAGCGACTTAAAGGAGATTATATGATAGGTTTTACAGAAACTGTTCTAAGAGATGCTAATCAATCTCTAATAGCAACTCGTCTACCCTATGAAAAATTCAAGGATATTCTAAGTGTTATGGACAAAGCCGGCTACTATTCGGTAGAATGCTGGGGCGGTGCAACCTTCGATAGTTGTCTTCGTTACCTAAACGAGGATCCTTGGGAAAGATTACGCAAAATCAGAAGCGCTATGCCTAACTCTAAGCTTCAAATGCTTCTTCGTGGACAAAATGTTTTAGGATATAAACACTACCCCGACGACTTTGTTAAGACTTTTATTGAACGCAGTATTGCCAACGGAATCGACATCATCCGTATTTTCGATGCACTTAACGATTTACGCAACGTAAAACTCGCAATAGAGCAAACCGTAAAATGCGGCGGTATCGCCTCCGGTGCAATCTCTTATACCCAAAGTCCCGTTCATTCATTGGAAGGCTTTGCTAAAATGTCAAAAGAGATGCAGGCTATGGGCGTTAGTACCATCTGTATCAAGGATATGGCAGGAGTTATGAGTCCCAAAGAGGCTTATGATCTGGTTTCCGCAATAAAAGATAAGGTAGACCTTCCCGTCGTATTGCATACCCACTCCACTACCGGTCTTGCATATATGACAATTCTCGAAGCTGTCAAAGCAGGTGTTGATGTTATCGATACCGCAACCAGCTGCTTCTCGGGTGGCACCAGTCAACCCGCAACAGAGACTATCGAGTACGCTCTTACACAAATGGGCTATGAAACAGGCTTGGACAAAAAGGTTTTGAAACAAGTCAATGACTTCTTCAAACCCATTAAAGAGGAATATGTTGCCAACGGTACGCTCAATCCTAAAGTTTTGGGAACGGATACCGATGCTTTAACTTATAAAATTCCGGGCGGAATGCTTAGTAATCTTATCGCACAGCTCCGTGCACAAAATGCTTTGGACAGATTCGAAGAGGTTCTTTTGGAAACTCCCAGAGTAAGAGAAGATTTGGGGTATCCTCCCCTTGTCACACCAATGAGCCAAATGGTTGGCGTACAAGCAGTTACAAACGTTCTCCAGGGTGAAAGATATAAGCTTATCGGCAAAGAGGTTAAGGCGTACCTTAGAGGAGAATACGGCATAGCACCCGGGAAAGTTAACGAGGAGTTAAGAGCTAAGGCATTGGGCGATGAAAAGCCTATACAGGGTCGTTTCGCAGATACCTTAGAACCTATCATGGAAAAAGCTAAAGAGGAGATTGGCGACAAGGCAAAGAGCGTTGAGGACGTTTTAAGCTATGTGGCATTTCCTCAACAAGCAGAAGCCTTCTTCGATGCGAGGGACGCTGAAAGCCGTAAGATCGTAAAATATACAATATCGGAGTGCAACGACTAGTATGAAAAAGAGAATCCTTTTAATCGCATTGTTAGCAGCGGTAATCATAGCCTGTGTTTGCTTAACGGGCTGTGAAAACAATCCCGCAGAAGAGGCAAACGGCATATTCATAAACACCGAATTAGACGGAAACACCGTCGAGGTCGAGGTCGTCAAGGCGGATAACGGTAAATTCGACTGCTTATTCTTTGATTACACCCTTAACGACGTTATAACCTCTAGCGAACTATTGATCCAAGATATTCAATCAAATCTTGCCTCATATAGTGAAACTAATCCTAACGTTAAAAATTACTCCGCAAAAAACGGTGAATATACCTATCTAAATAACGATTTCGTTATTAACAGAATGGCATTGACCTATTCTGACGGACAAAAAGAGTATTGTTATCTAGACTTTAATGACAATTCCTTTGAAATCAGTCCCAAGTTTACAAGCGTACTCCTCTACGCTCTCATCGGCTTTGTAATCACCTTTGTAGTTTTGATCTTCTTAATGGGTGTTATTAGATTAATCAGCCTATTGGTAGAAAAATTCACAGCACTAAAAGAAAAGAAAACTGCCGAGAAAGTCGAAGAAAACAAAACCGCGGAAGAAGAGCGTTTAGCTCCCGGTAGTGCAGGAGAATTGGTTTTGAAGAACGTTTCCGAAAGGGATGCGGCAATGATAATGGCAATAGTTGCGGACGAATTAAAGGTTCCGCTCAACACATTAAGATTTATATCCATAACTGACGTTACGGAATCGGAGGATAAGTAATTATGAAATATAAGGTTTCTTTAAATAATAGAATTTACGAAGTTGTCGTAGAAAACGGCAATGCAATACTTGAAAAAGAATATGATGCAGTAGCACCCCAAGCTACATCTGTAGCTCCCGTACAGGTAGCCGCTCCGTCACAAGCACCCGTAGCTCCTGTACAAGCAGGCGAGGGGAATTCCTTCAAGTCGCCCCTTCCCGGAGTTGTACTTCAAATTAACTGCGAGGTTGGAAAAAGCTACAAAGCAGGAGACGTTCTATTTGTTGTTGAAAGTATGAAAATGGAAAATGACGTTACTCTCGACAAAGACGGCATTATAACCGCTATTAACGTAGCAAAGGGACAAAACATACAATCGGGTACAGTTCTTTGCACTCTTAAATAAGGAGTTTCACTATGGATTTCGGTCAAATTTTAAAGAATTTATGGCAAGATACCGGACTTGTCAACGTCGAATGGCAGCAAATTGTTATGCTAGCAATCGGCTTGGTTCTCCTCTACCTTGCAATTGTAAAAAAGTTCGAACCACTTCTTCTAGTAGGCATAGCATTTGGTGTTATCCTTACTAACCTACCCGGTGCTGAATTATTCACGCCTTCTATCTGGAGTACCTCCGGAAAGGTCGATTACCTTGCAGTATTGCAAAGCGGACGTCTTTTGGACATCTTCTACATAGGTGTTAAAACGGGCGTATTCCCCTGCCTTATCTTCATGGGTGTCGGTGCAATGACAGACTTCGGTCCAATGCTTGCCAATCCCAAGAGCTTAATACTCGGTGCTGCGGCTCAGCTCGGTATCTTCGTAGCCCTTCTTGTTGCAATCGCAATGGGTTTCTCGGGAAGTCAAGCTGCTTCCATCGCTATAATCGGCGGTGCAGACGGTCCTACTGCAATATTCCTTACTAAAGAACTCGCACCCGAGCTTCTCGGACCTATCGCCATAGCCGCATATTCCTATATGGCTCTAATTCCTATGATTCAACCTCCTATAATGAGAGCGTTAACCACAGAAAAAGAGCGTAATATCAAAATGGAGCAATCAAGAAATGTATCTAAGACAGAGAAAATCTTATTCCCCATTATCGTAACGATTATGGTAGCCATATTGCTTCCTTCCGTTGCTCCACTCTTGGGTTGTTTGATGTTCGGTAACCTCTTAAAGGAATGTGGCGTAACAGGACGTTTATCCAATACCGCTCAAAACGAGTTGATGAATATCGTAACTTTATTCTTAGGTGTATCCGTAGGCGCTACAGCTCACTATACAACTTTCTTGACGGTTCAAACGCTTGAGATCATTGTATTAGGACTATTTGCTTTCTCAGTAGCAACAGCCGGAGGTACCCTCTTTGGAAAGCTTCTCTGCAAGCTCACAAAAGGCAAAATCAATCCTCTTATCGGAAGTGCAGGTGTTTCAGCCGTTCCTATGGCAGCACGTGTTTCTCACTTAGAGGGCAAGAAAGCAAATCCCGACAACTATCTATTAATGCACGCTATGGGACCTAACGTAGCAGGCGTTATCGGTAGTGCCGTTGCCGCAGGTTTCCTACTTGCCGTATTTGGTTGATAAGAATAATAGACTTAATACAAAAGGTCCGCTCCGGCGGACCTTTTTTTATCAAATTTTATTGCTAATTTTTACTTTATTAATAAGTATCGTTTATTCCCAACAGATAATATGAAGAGTCTATAGAAGATTTTCAGTCAAAAATCGCATTGAATTATTCATCTAAAAAAACTGTAGGCGGAGTGTTTGACATTTTTTCGGCAAACGTTTCCGCAGGCTTAAGTTCATCAACGAGCATCGACTTCAGCAATTATACAAAAGCAGGTTTTTTGAACTGTTACTCTTATGCAGAATTCTTGAATTATCAAGTTCTTGAGTACGGAAACACCCATCAATTGTCGCAAATGCTTTCATCGAATTTTCTAAAGCTTATCAAACGAGAAGGAATCTATTCAAATTATTCCGATGAAGCTATTGCAAAAGCGATTATAAAAGAATATGGGACTCATCTAATACTTGGTGTTAAAACCGGCGGAAGAATGGATTACTATTATAGTTTTGCAACCAACAATGAAGCTGCAGCACTTGATTTTAAAAACCAGATAGAGTTAAATGCATCTCTTGGAATAGAAGGAATAATAGGGGCTTCCAGTAAGACATCGTTTGGTACAGAGTATTCTACATCTATTAGCAAAAACGAAACAAAAAACGATCTTATCCTTCAAGATTTATGGCGGTAGTAGTGAAGGTATTTCGGAAAGCAACATCGGAGAAAAATTCTGGTCTTGGTCACACTCGATTAATGAAGAGAATGCTAGAAGTATCGGTGTTCCCGATGACGGTATTATATACCTGCCGGATTTAATCAAGTTTATTGACAAAGATCTAGCGAATACCCTTGATGAGTACATAACTACTTGTGCAAGCGAAGCTTACAATGATTTGATAGCCAAATATGGGACAAAGGAACAGAAGGGAACTGTAAGAAATCCTTATAAAATAAGCACTGCAAAACAATTATATCAAGGCTTAAGTAGCAGTAAAGAGGGTACCTATTATCAATTGGTAAATGATATAGATCTCAGTGAATATACTTGGTCTCTCGTAGATAGCTTCAATGGTATTTTAGATGGAAACGGTTACGTAATTAGCGGATTGTCCGTTGATTCCTTTGGCAAATTAAACGATTCGTCATTATTTACCGGTTTTATCCAAGTTAATAATGGTACAATAAAAAATCTTATTTTCGATAACACAACTATAAAAGTGGAATATCTATATAGTTCGTCATCAAAAAGAATTTTATCAGGCGGTATTGTCGGCTGTAATAAAGGAACCATAAGTAATGTGCAAGTGAAAAACTCACTCTTTGATTTAACAAATGCTGAGAAAAATGACGCTTCGGGACACGATGATGATACAAGGGTATATCTGGGAGCAATCACCGGCTGGAACGAGGGTTCTGTAGAGTATTGTAAAGTCATGAATTCAACCCTTAAAGCTTTTTCCGATGGTAAGAATAATTGGGGATACTTCTATTCAATTGCCGGTGGATTGGTCGGTGTTAATTACGACAACGTTTCGAATTGTATTTCAACAAAGGTTAATATAAATTCCCATGCCAGAGGTGGGTGGTATGCCTTATTTAGAGGTGGTGGTCATGTCTTTAGTTATGCAGGATACCTTGTAGGAGAAAACCAGAAAACATTAGCGAATTGTATTTCATACAATCAAGAAGAGACTTCAATAACAGGAAAGGCTGAAACCGTTGCGGGAGATATGGAGAAGGTTCAATATATAGGACTAGCCTGTGGTAACAACTCGGGAACATTCGATAAAGTATATGTTATTGCGACGGATAGTTTGTCTCAATACCTTGGTAATAATAAATCCGCTTATAAAGACGGTATAAAAACAAATGTGGACGAAATTGCAAGCATTACAAATCTTTGGGCAAATTGGAGTTATCACGATGGTGAATTCTATATAACAAAATAGACTTAAAGTTGAATATTGAAGCGGCTTTCGTTAAACTCAGTCAAAATTAATTCAAATCTCTTTAGTTAATTATTGTAGCTAAAGAGATTTTTTTAACATATATTAAGATTCTGTCCCGAAACGTTGGATAGTTTCTCAAACTAATGTTATATTATCAAATTTTATGTCGTGAATAAAAAATTCTTAGCGTTATTGATTCTCAAAGGCACATTAATAATAGAATCATTCCCAAAGTCAAATAACCGGGTGTACAAAATGATTCAAAAAAGGCCCAGCGTACACTGTGCCTTCTTTTCTTTTTAATCTGTTAAGACTTATAACTTATTACTTTTTAGAATCTTCTTCCTCTGCCTTGATGTCGGCATCGGTTTTGATTCCGAAGAGAATATCCTCAACTTCTTCTTCACCTCTGGGATTGTAAGCAGAAACATTGACTCTGTAAAGATAGTCACTGCCTTCCTCGCTAAGGTAGAAGATGTAAGCATTGCCATCGGTTACTACAAGTTCGGGAGCCATGAAGCTGGAACATACCTCAGAGGAACTGAGAATTTCAATATTGCTGCTTCTATCAATAGCAATTCTTGTTGCACAAGAGGATGAAGTATAATAATAAATGTATCCGTTGTAAATACCAATTACCGTTGCACTTGTAATCTTGCTATCATCATTTGAGAAAAGCATGGGTGCATTAGCCTTTTTGTTTTCAAAGTCATAAGAATACAAAGTCATCGTGCTGCTTGTGGATACAACACCTTCTTCGTAACTTATAATTGTCAATGAGGAAAGAGAAGTTGTTGAAAGCTTGATTTCAGCAGCCGGATCGAAGTTGAATTGCTTGTCAAACTTATACATATAGGTTCCATCTACGGTAGAAGAGGAAGAGGTTCCGAGGTAATAGCTCTTTGTGTATACAACGGTGAGAGCATCACCCTCGTCTTTCATTGCTACAATGGAAACGGAATAGGACTTGTCACTATTCTTAATAGGATCGTCAGTGTACGTTGTTGCATTGATAAGGTTCTTATTGACAGAACCATCGGGAGATGCAACATAGAGCTCGTTTGTATAAACACTGCTATCCTCATTAGCCTTTGTGTAGAAGAAATAATCTGCTGCTCTTACGCCTTCTGCATTATCAGCTTTTACGCTTTGAGGGAAATATACATTGGCAACATCCTCAACAATAACGCTTCCCTTGTCAGAGGTTTTTATTTTGCCCTCTGTAGATTTGAAATAAACAGTTCCGTCAAGTAAGTAAACCAATCCGTTAGGAGTATACTTATAGCTTGTAGTAAGACCGTCTTCGATCTCCAAGATGACAGAGGTGTCTTGTCCGTCCAAACGGGTACGGAGGAATTGAAGCGTGGAAGTGATAACCGCACCGGTTCTGTCCTCGGCAACACCGGAGGAAACATAATAGATGTACTCACCATAAATCGAAATGCCCTGACAGGTGCTCTTATCTGCAATTACAGACTTGGGAACAATTACTTCTGCCTTAGACATATCGGTTTCATTTTTGCCGATACGAAGAACAGCACCCTTTAAAACGTTTCCGAACCAGTTTTCTTTTGTTCCGTCAAGATAATCACTGTATCCGTTGATAAAATAAAGGTAATCACCGTGTGCTACAACATATCCACCGTTGCTTTCGCTTACCGTGGCATTGTCCATTTCAAAGCTCTTGTTGGAATATGATTCACAACCGACAAATACGCCGATAACAACCGCCAAAACAAGGGCTATAACTACTGTTGAAAAAAATCTTTTTGCCATAATTACTCCTATTTGCTTTATCGCAAAGAATATGATAAGTATGTAGAGAATAAGATACTCTCTCAAATCATAATTATATATTATAAAGGCAATTTTTGCAATAAAAAAACGCAACATTGTGAAAAAGGAAATGAAAAAATTTGGAAAATATACTTTAATAGCCTCTAGACGAGGAGAAAAAACTCAAAAACAAGAGAATAATTCGGAAAATTTTGTAGTTTCAGATAATAATTCTCATATTTTCAAGCTAAATGCATATCTTGATGTTGTAACAAGACACAATCGTTTACTTAGCGAAATCAAAAAGAAAGCGGAGGGTAATGATGTTAATTAAAAGAATTTACATTCTAAAAGGAAACAGGTGCTCCGGTACCTTGAAATTGAAAAATCTCGAAGGCGCATACTGCGAGGTTGAATTAAATGCTTACAATGTTGCAAAAAGAGATTTATGCTTTATCCTGAAGGCAGGCTCTTTTCTCCTTATAGAAAATCTTGAGGGGAACTCCCTAAAACGAAAAATAAGGTGTATAGATGCCGATAACGCTTATTCGGCAATATGTGACAAAAGAAGCGGATCAATCGTTATGTGGGCAGGAGAAACACCGACTCCCCCATCGTTTTTATCTGAGCTTGCATTAAAACAAAAATATCCTGTCGTAAAAAGAAGGGAGGAAAAACCTGTAACCGAGGAAATAGACAATTCTATTGCAACAACAATAAAGGACGTTGATCCTACCCAAGAGAATAATGTTGACATTATCACTGCGGAGGACCACACAATAGATGAGAAGAATTCTGAAGAACCGACAGAAGATAATTCTGTGCCCAATGACGAAAATATCGATGCAACCTCTATTGAAGAACGCTTTGGAATAACATCAATCTCAAACGAGGAGGATACAAAAGAACTCCATACCCGGACAGAGGAATCGAAGAACACGTCTGAAAAGGAATTACCCTTTAAACTAGCCTTAGCCAAAGAAATCCTCGAGAAGTATCATATGGTTGAGCATAACAGCGAACTTGAGAGACTATGCAGTGATTCAAAATGGATAATCGAAACAAGTACGGAAAAGGACTTTTCATTAGGCGTTCTTTTTAATTCAGACGGAAATCCGACTCACGTGTGCTATGCTCATAAGGGAATAAAAAATAACCCTCCGGATTTCTCCTCAGAATGGCTTTCTGATAATGAAATCAACGGCTATTGGGTAGTATATGAAGAAATCGATCAAGTAACCATCTAAAGAATTCACTTTTTTAATTTAAAAACGACAGCAATTTCGCTGTCGTTTTTAGTCATATTTGATTGATGTTATCTTAAGTCAATTTGCGTTGAAGAATCACAAGTCATCGAACCCAAATATTTTTCTGCAAAGAAATCGGAAACAGCCTTTGAAAGCATAACTTCTGTCAATGCATCAATCTTTGCCTTGTAAACCTCGTCATTTTTGTAATCATCGGTACGTGCTGCAATGACATTTGCTTTTCCCGCTACTTGTTCGGGATCGTCCTCAACTGCAACCCTTTCATTTGAACTTACATTTCCAGTATAAGCGGTATTGCAAGGAAGAAGTGCAAAATCATAATCCTCTCTTGCAGATACTAATAGATTTTCAGCAATCAAGATAACGGTGATTTGACCATCTTTGCTTGTCCACTTAGAAGCAGCTTCGCCAATTGCGAGCTCCGTACCTTCCTCGTTAATAGGATAGTTATCGCCCTCAACCTCTTTGCTTATAACACCCTTTGCTTCGAGTAATTGGAAAGCTCTTACCGCATTGGAAACGTCGTTACAAATAGCGAAAGTCTTACCTTCTGCCAAGGTCTTATTATTGAATTTTCCGTAGTAGATTCCAAGAGGCTCGTAGTGAACCTTGCAGGTAGCAAATAAGGAATTATTATTTGCATCGGCAAGATATTGCTCCAAATAAGGAACGTGTTGGAAATAGTTTGCATCATAGTCACCGCTTGCGACCGCACTGTTTTGCATTGTCCAATCAAGAATCGTTACCTTGAGCTTGTAGCCCTTCTTCTCGAGCTCGGACTTAACAATACCCTCTAACACTTCGGCGTGAGGAACGTCGGAAGCACAAATTCTAATGGTCTTATCGTCATTACATGCTGTAAAGAATATTGTGGTCGAGAAAGCTATTGTAAGTATTAACAACGCTAAAATTATCTTTTTCATTTTCATTATTCTCCTTTATTTGTTTTTCTATTTATCTTAACCGCCTTAGAACGGCTTTTTACATTATTAACTCTTCTTCTCTTGTCTATTTTCTTTGCAATAAGTATCCCTGCTTCTTGAATAAGTTGTACCAAAATAACAACCAAGATTATCAACAACCAGAATATCCATTGCTTAAGATAGCTACCGGTGTTTCTTGTATAAAATATGTATATGGCATCGATCAATCCGCCTGCTCCTATATTATTGGCAAAGGAGGTGTAACCTAAGATGCTAACCGCAACAACAGCAACGCCTGTAACAAGGGAAACCCTAGCCTCAGGCAAAAGCACCTTTGAAATAAGCTGAAAATTGGAAGCACCTAAAGATCTTACTGCTTCAATCTCTCCCGCAGGAACCTCAGCCAAGGATTGCTCAACCATTCTTGAAACCAAGCCGAAAGCACATATCGTCATGGGAATTAATATTGTATACCATTCGCCTGTGGCTGTTCCGAACCAGGCTCTGTTCCAAGCAAAACAAATAACTATAACGATCAGGCAGGGCACGGAGCGAAGAATATTGACAATCAAACCCAAAACAAAATTAATAGGTCTGCAGGGCTTTAACCCGTTTTTAGAGGTTACGTTTAAAATTATTCCTGCTGGCAAACCGAGAAGATAGGCAAGTAACGTAGAAACAACGGTCATTCCTACAGTTTCCCCTACAGCTTTCATAATACTAGCAAAGGTCATCTGTGTTCACCTCCTCATAAGCTACTCCCTTTTGGTCCAAATATGCACATAGCTTTTCAATATCCTCATCGTAATAAGGTAATCTGAACATTATTTGACCGTAGGTTCTTCCCTCTATTATTCTTGTTTCGGCATAGAAAATTGAAAGAAGTATATTACATTCTTGAATTATATTGGTGATAATCGGCTCATCTATTGTTTCGTCAAACATAAGTTTTACGAGCTTTTCACCTTTAATACCCGTGTTTATTCTCGAAGAGTAAATGAGCTTTTTAGCAACATTATCCTTTGGCGATAGGAATACGTCTCTTAAAGGACCCACAGTTGAAATAGTGGCACTGTCAATAATTGCGACTTTATTGCAAATAGCCTCTATTACCGACATTTGGTGAGAGATGATTACAACTGTAAGGTGAAGTTTGCTGTTAAGCTCCTTCAAAAGCTCAAGTATAGAATTTGTTGTTTCGGGATCGAGTGCACTTGTTGCTTCGTCGCAGAGAAGGATCTCCGGATCGGTCATAAGCGCTCTTGCGATAGCAACACGTTGTTGTTGCCCTCCGGATAACTCGGAGGGGTAGGAGTTCAACTTATCCCCTAAACCAACGGTTTCTAGCAATTTGATCGCCTTTTCTCTTCTGTTTTCGTCACGAGAAAGCTCACCTGCAAGTTCTACATTCTTAAGAACGCTTCTCTGCTGTAAAAGGTTGAATTGTTGAAAGATCATCGATACCTTTCTTCTTATCTCTCTTAGACGCTTTGGAGTAACCTGCATTAAATCCTCACCGTCTATATAAACATGTCCCGAGGTGGGTCTTTCAAGTAAGTTTATACAACGAACGAGGGTGCTTTTGCCTGCACCGGATAAACCGATAATACCGAAAATATCACCATTTTCGATTTCAAGGTTGATATCCTTCAAAGCGACGACCTCATTGGCACTTCCTTCGCTGTATATTTTGCTTAAGTTTTCAAGCTTTATCATAACGCTCCTTCGTAGTTATTAGTCAATGTTTTCTATAAAAAAAGCTCGCAGAACATCAAACGATATTCCCGAGCTTTGATGGCATTAGTTTAAACCTTTATTCGGCAAAGGCAAAACTCCCACGCACGCCAGCTCGGGAATTTAGCATTCGCATCATCATTTTGAGTGTGTTAGCCATATAATTGCCTTCCTTTTAAAGATTCTAATTAGATTTTACGCCTATTCAAGCCTCTTGTCAATCGATTTTAGTCGATTAGTTCAATATTAAGCAAATAAGTAAATTAACTTCTTCTCATCATGTATATAATTTAAGGAATAAAGCTATTGACAGCGGTCAAAAAATGTTGTATACTGTAAAGGCAACAAAAGTTGCTTTTAAAATCACAAGGAGATATGCAATGAGAAGTAAGAATCCCCAAACGATCCAACGTATATTGTTCTTCATAAATGACTATTATAAAGCTAAAGGGCAAGCTCCTACACTTCAACAAATAGGAGATGCTGTCAATATGAACAGAGGAAACGTTAAAAGATATCTCGATGAAATGGTCGAAAAGGGAATTTTAACCTCTGATGGCGGTTGGAGGGGCTGTAGAACAAAGGAAATGCTTCAAGAAATGCAAAGATCTGCGATTATCGATCTTCCTATCGTAGGTGATATCGCTTGCGGCACACCTATTTTGGCGGAAGAAAACATTGAAGAATATATAAGTCTATCCTCTGATTTCCTAAAAGGCGGCGGTATCTTTTTCGGATTAAGAGCAAAAGGTGATAGTATGATCAATGCAGGAATTTCCTCGGGTGATTACGTAATCGCAAGAATGCAGCCTACGGCAGAAGAAGGTCAAATAGTAGTCGCATTGATCGATGACGAAGCCACATTGAAACGTTATTATATCGACAAGGAAAATAAAAGAATTCGACTTCATCCGGAAAATGAAGAATATGAGGATATGTATTTCGATAACATTATCATTCAGGGAGTTGTAGTAAAGGTTATAAAGAATTATGAATAGTCAAAAAACATACTTTTGCATCGATATGAAATGCTTTTTTGCATCTGTAGAATGTGCCGAACGAGGACTTAATCCCTTCGACACTAAGCTTGTAGTTGCCGATGAATCAAGAGGTAACGGTGCAATCTGTCTGGCTATAAGTCCAAAAATGAAAGCATTAGGTGTAAAAAACAGATGCCGTCTTTTTGAAATACCCCGAGGCATCGACTATATTATTGCAAAACCGAGAATGAGTTTGTATATCAAGTATGCCGCAGATATCTATTCGATATATCTCGATTATATTTCCAAAGACGACATTCACGTGTATTCAATAGACGAATCATTCCTTGACGTTACAGATTATTTAAAGTTATATAAAAAATCAGCGAAGGGGTTTGCTCAACTTTTAATGGATGAAATTGCAACAAAAAAAGGCATACCTGCCACTTGCGGAATCGGTACCAATCTATATCTTGCCAAAATCGCACTTGATATTACGGCAAAGAAAACCCCCGACCATATGGGATACTTAAACGAACAGCTCTTCATAGACACCTTATGGACACATAGACCGATAACAGACTTTTGGCAAATTGCAAAGGGCACCGCAGATAGACTCGCAAGTTTGGGAATATTCGATATGAAGGGAATAGCAGAAGCCCCGGAAGAGCTTTTATACAAGAAATTCGGAATCAACGCAGAACTGCTTATCGATCACGCAAAAGGAAAAGAAAGTTGTACTATTGCAGACATTAAGTCTCATAAAACAAAAAATAATTCCGTATCGTTTTCGCAAATTCTATTTGAAGATTACGACTTTAAAAAGGCACGGCTTGTTATATATGAAATGATATTAAACGGATGTCAAGAACTAATGAAGAGAAAAGTGATAACCAATAGAGTCGGAATTTCCGTTGGTTACTCAAGGGACGTACACGCCCCGACCGGTGGTGTAGCCAAAATGACGGAAAACACTGCCGTTTTCTCGATAATCGGAAAATACGCATTAGATTTGTTCGACAACACCACCATTCCAAACCTGCCCATTCGCAAATTGGCAATCTTCTTTCCCCTTGTTGCCGATGAAGCCTGTGAGGGCTATGACCTGTTTACAGATTTTGATGCAATACAAAAGGAAAAGAAAGGCGAGCAAACTGTTATAGAAATAAAGGGAAAATTTGGCAAAAATGCCATTGTAAGAGGTATGGACCTAGAAGAAGGCGCAACTGCTATGATAAGAAATAAACTTATTGGAGGACATAACGGTGAATAGAGAAAAGGTAGATCGAGCGGCACAATTCGCCCCTTTTGACGCATTAAAGGGTCTGCAAGAGGAATTACGCAAGAGAGAAGAAGAACACTCTCGCCTCGATAAAAAGGAGCTGTCCGATGAAGAAATTGAGGAAATATCTAAAACCATAGTCAAACTAGAAAAAGGTGATAGAGTTAGGGCATTATTTTTCTATCTTGGTAGATATGTAGAACTAAGCGGTATTTTGATAGATAAAAATACAACATATAAATACATTACGGTTGATGACTCAAAGCTTTTCTTTGATGATATCGTAAAACTTGAAATTATATAAAGCGAAAGGAGTGATATATTATGGTAAAACACATTATCCTTTGGACATTAAAAACCGAATTTGCTGCAGATGATAAAAATTTAATCAAAAAGCAAATAAAAGAAAATCTAGAAAATCTGAAGGGGAACATCCCAGGGTTAATTGATATAAAGGTTATAACAAACGGCTTAAGCTCCTCCACTGCCGACCTTGCCTTAGACTCAACCTTTGAAAATGCCGAAGCATTAAAAAACTACTCGAAGCATCCGATACACCAGGCGGTTGCAAACTCCTATGTTAGACCAAACGTTCAAATAAGGTTGTGTTTGGATTACGAGGTGTAAAGAATTACTCTATTGCCATTGCATTATCCTCCTAAAATCCCTTTACAACAAACCCAAAAACGCTTCAGCTTGCATAATAAACTGAAGAGTTTTTTATTTAATTAAAAGCATAGTATGACATATAAATATGATTTTACTCCAAAATTCTCTTAAGGGTTTGCATATACACCGCTTTGCGGTGTATATGATAAGGATGAGATACCGATGTAAACATCGCCCCGATGGGGTTCGACTTCAGGCTTCGCCTTCCGCTCAGTATGACATTTATACAAAGTGCCGATATAAATTGTAGTTATTATATTTCATTTAAGTATTATATTTTCCCTGCATTGCTTTCAACAAGGATGAGATATCGACACTCTGTGTCGCCCCGCCGGGTGTTCGACTCCAGAAATTAATACCAATTTCTTACGCTAGGCATGACATTGATGTGTATTTTTTTGCTGGTTTTTAATATTTGAGCACTTATCTTATTTTAAAAGTTCTTTTTAAGCATCCCTATACTCTTTAACACGGATGTGATACCGATGTAAACATCGCCCCTACGGGGTTCGACTCCAGGCTTCGCCTTTTGCTCAGTATGACATTTATGTATCATTAAGATATTTCTTTTTTATTTACACTATCTCCCAGAATTTTTGTTTCTTTACGGGCCTTTTTGTTATTCGAATTCTTTTGAAAATATTGTACCACATTCTTACGCTCAGTATGATATTTATACAAAGTACCGGTATGGATTGTAGTTATTATATTTCATTTAAGTATTATAATATCCTTGCATTGTTTTTAACAAGGATGAGATACCGACACTTGGTGTCGCCCCTATGGGGTTCGACTCCAGGCTTCGCCTTCCGCTCAGTATGACATTTATATATTATTATGACATTTTTTTATTTCTTGTGCCGTCTTTTAGCATTTTAGTTTCTTTGCAAGTCTTTTTGTCATTCGAATTCTTTTGAAAATATTGTACCACATTCCTTCCGCTTAGTATGACATTTAGACATATTCTCTTGCGTTTTTTTACTTTTTCAAGTAGCAATTCTTGGATTTATGTCTGTTGATTTGTAAGGATACGGTGTAAGCCTTGCCCTCGCACTACGTATGATGAATTAGAATCCGCAGAAAAAGCCTCGAGTGACGTAAGGGGAGGTGAATTTGAGCGAAGAAAAAACAGAGGGATTGTAGGTGCGGTATACACCATAGTGTAAATAAGGATGCGAAATAAGCCTTGCCCCGCCCTACAATAACTTAGATTACTGTTTAAACTAGTTCAACTAATCCTATTCTATTTCCTTTCTATAAGGCATAGAGGGAATGGCACCGTGTCTAGTAACTTGAAGAGCTGCGACACGTGTACTAAGACGCATTGCGGAAACAATATCCTTTCCCTCCGTGACAAATGCAGATAGTGACCCCGTAAACGAATCTCCGGCACCGACTGTATCGACAGCCTGCACCTTAATCGAGGGAACAATTTCCGCTCCATCTTTATTAACCAAAAGACTTCCTCTATCTCCGAGGGTTACTATTACATTCTCAGCACCTTTCTCCAGAAGTATTCGAGCACCTTCTATATAATCCTCATCGGTGACAACTTCTCTGCCCACTATTACACCTAATTCCGTCTCATTGGGAGAAATAACGTACGTAGAAGATATAACTTCATCGGATAGGACTCTCGCCGGTGCCGGATTCAAAATAAACTTCTTATCGTGTTTTCGACACATCCGAGCCAGCTCATCAACTATCTCGGGAAGCATCTCGCATTGCGTTACGACTACATCGGCTTCCTCTATGAGGTTTTCCACCTCTCTTAAATCCTCGACCGAATAATCAAGATTGGCACCGGGCGTCATGCAAATACGATTTTGCCCGCTCTTGTCGAGAACAATCAAGCTACATCCTGTTGGAAAAGTGTCACTTATTTTAATATATTTTGTGTCCAGGTTTTCTTTCTTCATCATCTCGAGAAAATCCTTCCCGAAGGAGTCGTTACCGATACATCCAACCATGACGACATCTGCACCCATACGTTTAGCTGCAACGGCTTGATTGATACCTTTTCCGCCAAGGTATATATTGAAAGAATTCCCTCTGACCGACTCGCCCGCTTCCGGCGCTCTGTCGGTAGTTGCGACCAAATCTGTTACGAAACTTCCCACTACAAGTATACTCATTTTATTCTCCTAAAATCTTCCTTTGAATAACTAATTATAACACTGTTGCTTAAGTCTTAGTACTATTTATTGAGCATTTTTCCTAAAGTTCCACCCGGATGAAATTTACCGAAGTCATCTCTAGTAAATCCCTTGAGGGTAGACAGCGTAAGTCCTATGGCATCGCCAAGGACCAATTGTACCGTTGTACTGCTACTTGGAGCTACACCGAGCCTATCTGCTTCATTCTCGAAAGGATAAACAATCGATAGATCGCAGCTCTTGCTTAACAAAGTGTCACCCTCCCTGCAAAACGCTATCGTTAAACACCCTATTTTCTTAAGTACTTCTACTGCGGAGGTGGTCTCGGAAGTGGTTCCGCTATGGGACATAAGTATAACTATATCCTTACTTTCTATCATCCCAAAATCTCCGTGCCGAGCTTCAGCCGCATGGACAAATATTGCCGGTGTACCTGTGCTAGCAAAAGTTGCAGCCAACTTCTCGCCTATATGTCCGCTCTTTCCTATGCCGAAAAAAATCACCTTTCCTTCACAATTAAGGAGTGCTTCGATTACAGCATCATACTGAGCCTCCGTAGCTTCGATCAGGGCGTTAACGGAGTCACGTTCGGATTTCATTATTTCTTTAAGTAAATCTGTATACATATCAACCTCAATAATCGTTAATTGACCTCTAAATACTCAATGTCGGGTAGCTTAGGGAATGACTTAGCAGGAGTCTTCTGATACCAATAAGTTACGCAAGCAATATCGTCTTTCAATG
Organism: uncultured Christensenellaceae bacterium; assembly: GCA_964561145.1. Classification (GTDB taxonomy): domain Bacteria; phylum Bacillota; class Clostridia; order Christensenellales; family CAG-1252; genus RUG14300. Next base: position 61,336 of record CAZLNZ010000001.1, on the reverse strand, counting down.
CGAGATACTTAAAATCTCTACGCCACCCAAGAGCCTGAATGGTTACCTTCAAATTTTTCTTAAATCTAACGGGGTCAGTAATATGAAAACGGTACATGCCGAATCTTTGCTGAGATATATACAATCCGTCGGGACGTATCACTTGACACAGACCGCTGTATGGAGAACAAAACTCTTCATAGCGATGAGTCGTCTGATTCTCGAAATTATACGAGCCGCAGAAATAGTCTTCTGTTCCGGTACCACAGATCGTCGGAAACTCTCCGTCATCGTCAATATAAAATTTAATTTCACCTTCTCCCCACCAGCCGTTACTGTTGGAGCCGTACGCCATATAGGTACCGACGTATTGTCCTTCACCCTCCACACCGTCTAGCAGAGTAAAAACCTCCTTATAAGGAAGAGGATTGACTCTACGGAACTGAGCATGGAAATACGCTGCATCGTCGTCGATATCCGTGAGAGTGTAGTTAATCTGATAATAGAGAGTCATCTCGGCACTGTCTAGATTTTCTATTGTAATTCTACAATGTTTTCTAAAAGGCATAACAAAGTAGCAATTAAAGGCATTGCCAGGGTTGACGCATATCGGCAGGGAATTTACTCTGGCATATGTATTCCATCCGTTGCAGAAAAAATCTCCAAGAGGTACCTCCACAGACGGAATCGGACTATTATCCCAATATATACGTAAAATCTCATGCCGCCATATGCCTGTAGGAGTCATCCAAATTTGCTGAATGGCACCGGAGCCCTCTATATCCGCTATGACAGCCGTTTCTCCGGCGGCAATCTTTATAAAGGGATTGACTTTCCATCCACGTCCCAAATCCGATGCTTGATGAGAAGCTGTACCCTCACCTATTTCCGCCATGCCGCCTTTACCCTTCTCCCCCGTAGGATTTTCGGGGGAAATAGAGCGAGTGACTGCGTTCGACAGACGAAAGATGTCTGCCAGACCATGTGTTAATCCGTTGAATTTGTTCATATCTATATTTCCTGTATGTTATTATTTTGCGTTTTCTCTATATAGATTCATTCTTTACAATAACCAATGTCATATTATCGATTATTGCAAAATTATATTATTTCAATTATATATGTTACTTGAAGGTCGATTAATATCCAAGAGCTTCCTTTATTGCACCCCAGAAGGCAGGATAGCCCAAATCATTGCTTAAGTGAAGTTTATCGGAAGAATTATAGCCTTCTTTAACAAGTCCCGTATCGGGATCTATAAAAGCAGCCTCGATATCAACTACGGTAATATAACTTACTTCCTCTGCATATTCTCTCAACTTGGCGCTGTAGGCTTTGCCCTCATTCTTAACTATATCGGGGAAAAGTGCGTTCGGAACATACGTGCAAACATATATTTGCGTATCGGGAAGTGCCTTGTGAATATTATCAGTTAATGTTTTCATATCCGCAAAAGTCTGTTCTACGGTTTTATTAGCATAGTTAATGTCATTACCTGCCAATTGTACAACTATCTTCTTTGGGTTATAAATATTAAGAAGAACGTCCATGTATACAATCCATTGGTCAAAACGAGTTCCGGCAATACCTAAGTTTTCACAATCGATTCCCGCAGTATCTTCTTCATAGCTGCCTCCGGTGTCACCGCCACGGCTATCACGCCAAAAATCAAAATGAGAAGCACCGATAAACAATACATCCACATCTACCAAGTTACCCGATTCGGTTACTGCGTGTTGTAACGACACGGTAATATCGTCTATTAAAATATAGTTATCTTCGGAAGGAGTAACATTGTTATTAGTAAAGAGATAGAATCTCAAATTAATCCAATTACAATTTTTCTCGGTGATAGTTACGTATGCTTCAATTGTCGTCCATTCGTCCTGAGAGAAGTTCCAAGTGCCATTTGAACCTCTTAAAAACTCTACAAATACTCCGTTAGGGGTACCATCACTCTGAACTTCAAAACCTATATTACCGATATTAGCGGATACCGCATCGGGACCAAGTTTAACTTTCATCGTCAACCTATATGTTCCTGCAACACTAAATGCCGCCCCCGATGCCACAATGAACGATGCATCTGCAGAATCGGAATCAGTCACTTTAAGCATACAATTATCACCATCGAATACAAATTCGTTTTCAGAATAACCACCATATTTCAGGAACTCAAAATACCAAGTATCGGAAGCGGCATTGAGTTTTGTTACACCGAAATTTGCCGTATCTATTTTCGTATAGACACCGTCTTCCACCTTGGAAATACGGAAGTCAGCTATATACGCACAATTACCGTCACCCTCCTCGCAGACATATCTGATATCGAAATTACCCCAACCGGCATTTTCTGCGACATCATCACCATATGTATATTCATAACAAATGTGTGCCCAACCATCTTCTCCGACAGCGGGAATTGCAACGTCTGTCAACGGTAATTGCCAAGAAGGAGCATAATAAAGACCTATATTCATTTTACCGCCTTCGGCACCTTCTACTTTAACGTCGAATTCTACGGCTATAGTCATACCTCTGTTAACGGTAGCTCCGCCTACTGCTATGGTTACAGCGGCATTAGGGCTTAATTTGACTGCAGTCTTGCCGTCTTTTCCTGCAAAACTAACTGCCTTACCCGAGAAATTAGCTACGCTAAATCTCCAGCTACTATTAATATTAGTAATATTCTCAACATTTCCTCCTGCTAATCCGTTATCATAATACGCTACGGTAACAGTATTACTCTGTTCACTGCTTTCCCTATACGAATTATTGCTTGTACGAGCTACGACATAATATTCGCCTTCTGCCGTGGCGGTATATAAATTTGATACGTTGCCCAAAGAAATCAATAATTCATTGTCTTTATACAGGTCATAAGCTGTTGCATTGTCAACAGAGGTCCAACCGATAACACCGAAACTATAAGACATGACGGGAGTCTTCAAAATCTTCTTCGTCTCAACGTGAGACGCATTATGATTACAGCTGCGGCTAAGTTCACCCTCTTCTGTAGCAGATGGATCGGATACTACAACCCAATCGCCGAAATCGTGCGCATTGGCAACTATTTCAATATCACGAGTTTCTTCTTCTCCACAAGAGCAAACCCTCTTCTCTGTGCCTTTGTCGGTACAATTCGAAGGTGTCACTACTTCCCATTCACTGAAAGTATGTCCAAGAGCATCAATATCACGAGTTTCTTCTTCTCCGCAAGCACAGACCCTCTTCTCCGTGCCTTTGTCGGTACAATTTGCCGGTGTCACTACTTCCCATTCGCTGAAAGAGTGACCAAGTGCATCGATATCACGAGTCTCTTCTTCTCCGCAAGCACAGACCCTCTTCTCTGAACCTTTGTCAGTGCAGTTTGCCGGTGTCACTACTTCCCAATCTCCGAAAGAGTGTCCGAGAGCGTCAATGTCTCTAGTTTCCTTTTCTCCGCATTCACAAACTCGTTGTTCAATGCCCTTTTCAGTACAAGTAGCTGCTTTAATAACAGACCATTCACCATATTCGTGAGTATGTTCGCAAGCGACCATAGCCAGAACGAAAATAACTACTAAAAAGATACATAAAATCAATTTACTCGTTTTCATAAGTTGCCTCCTTACTTTTGTATTTTTTTATTTAAACTGGACTCGGACAATCTGCACGTTATATGCATCATCGCCAAAATCTCCATAATATTGGGACACAAAGAAATACATTACCTTTCCACCATCCTCGTTGTATTTTTCGTGATGAAAACCTCCATACAAAATCGGTACGTCATTACTGCTAAGAACAATCTCCGGAGATGACCAGTCTATCAGGTTTTCACTGGTTACCATAACTATTCTGTCAAGACAATAGAAGGACATTACATATTTTTTCAAATAGGCATTGTAACTGACACACAACTCCCCTACTTGAGGCTCCACGATATAAGAGTCATCGTTGTCTTTCAGTTCCTCTAATCCCGCTGTGCCCTTAATCCATTTGGGAGTGCCGTCGGAACTTTTGCCGACATAGTATTCATATTCATTGAAATTCTCGATTTTATCACACTTCACTCGACCTAGTTTACAACCGCCAAACCTACCGTTTGTTATACCGAAAAGATAAACATAGTCATCCACTTGATAAGGAAATACCTGCAAGAAATTCTTGCCCTCATGGGCTGCAACTTCATCCGAGGTCTTTTCTAACAACAGGGCGGTATTGTCTTGTCCGGCTACCAGACTATCCGACCAAAATACATCGTCTACAAGCTCAAAGTTTTTAGCATCGGTGGATTTGACAAGACCACAATAGTTGATTTCCCATCCTATAGTATGCCAAGTACGCACGGACATATAAAAGATATAATGCGTTCCGCCAATTGATATTCCGCCGGTGGGAATCGTTGTACGTTCGCCTTCTGCCTCGTTACTGTCCTTGACAGAGGGAATAATCTCAGTAGCCCAAGCATTCTTTTCATCGGTAGAAATAAACTCGTCGAATTTGATTCCGTCGGACGCTTTCAAATCTGAAGAGACTCCTATGATATTACTACGCCAGTTTTGACCGCCACCGTTGATGCCGTGATTGGTATCACCGAAGAGAAAATACATTTTTCCTCTCGTCTCATCCCAGTAAGGGAATCCAAGGTCGGTGCCTCCTATATCCCAATTGCTTTGAGTATTATCCACAGCGTTGACACCTGTAAGCATCTTGACCTTTTGGACCCTCTCTATCGCCTCAGAATACACACCATAATCCTTATAATTGTTATCCTCTTTATCATTACAACCGGTCAAACAAAAAACTAGAGCCATAATAACCACCAATATACCTATTAAAACACTATTCTTTTTCATGTTGTTTCCTCTTCTTAATACACAGTACAATTGTTATCGCCGCACCAATCACTACAACACCCCCGACACCACAAAGTATCGGTATCAAAACACCTTCAGACTCTTTCTTGTCGTCTGAAACCGTTTCGTCACCCAATGTTGGCGTACTCTTAAGGGGAAGAAGTTGTTGATTGGAATATTCTGTCAATGCAAAATTGGCGATATAGAATCTATTATTTATGTTATAGTTAGTCATCAAAAGAAAACGCATTGAATTGACTCTGCTCTTAAAACCTGCATCGGGTTTAAAAATCAATTCGACATTTCTCCAACCGTCCCCGTTATCCTTGACAACGTAGGTGAAAACGTTCTTATTGACGCCTTCGGTCTTATTCTCCCCTATTGTTGCTGTATAAAGGTCAAGCATAAAGTCGTCCTCGTTGTCGTTGCTAACAAATGCGAATCTTATAATATCTGTGTCATCGGATATTGCTTTGTAATCAAAGGAGAGTTTATAACAATTTTTAGTCGTAAAGTCAAAGTTATGCAGCATATATGTTGCCGAAGCATAAGTCTTGACAACAGATTTACCATCGTGCACAAGCTGCATCGCATAGTAGCCGTCCTCAATACCGAACACGGGTGGCACATCTAGTTCGATAGTGCCTAAATAGTTCTGGCTAGCCCAAGAGGTAGTCAGTTTGGTATTCGTATCAAAGGACTCGATGAAATCACTCTTTATCAATTCTCTTGAATACGCATACTCGTCAGTGGACATAACACCCCACTCTTTCCTACCCTGAGATGCTTTAAATCCTTCTAAATCTCCGTCCGGGAGAAGGTTGTCTCCGAATTCTATTGTGTTTTGGGCTTTATAGAATCTGATATTATCCACTGCAAGATAATTGTCGACAGATGCATAGGAGGCATCATTGTTGTGTAAGAATACCCAAATGTCAAAGTTTATCCAAGTCGAAGTTGAAGTATTGGGAACATAGAACTCTACGTCAATGGTCGACCACTTATTCTTTTTTACCGATGAAGCAGGAATATTAGTTTCGGGTCCGTGATAACCTATCTGCCCATCAGCCTGCAGACGAAAACCGATATTGTCGGAATAAAAATCCGCACCGCCTTTAAGATCGATTTTCAGTTTATACCATCCTGCTTCCTTCAACCCGTTGACAGAAAGTTTTTTCGTTATGGTAGTGTCTGCTTTCGTGGAATCGTAGAGCTTCAAAAATCTATTACCCTCCTCCATAACTACGGAGTTTTCATTATACCCATACAGGTTATAGTACGAGCCATCCGCAGTCCAACCGTTCCCGGGGATTGTATATGTATCACCGTCATTTGTCAAAAGGGTGAAATTCTCAAAATCGCCGCCTATGGTATCATCCACATTAGTGCTTTCATCATATATAAGTTCACTTCCTTTATACAATGCGATATTATCAACATCAAGATATCCGGCGGGATTATCGGTACAATCATAACCGATTTTAAGATACTTATAGAATTGCGAAAAATAATCTTCTATACGGAACTCGAGCGTAACCTTATGAAAACCGTCAGAGCTTTCCGGCATAACATCGATTTCTCTTTTAGAGGTAGCTACAGTCCAAGCACAAGGCTGAGAAAGATCTTCTTTTAACAGTCCTACAAAAACGTTACAGGTAACGAGGTCTTCACTGGTACGAGCTTCAAATTCCAACTTATAGGTTCCGTTTCCGTTAATCAAGTCCTCTGTCGAAAAATAAAAGCAGTTGTACCGAGCTCCTTTATATGACATACGGAAAAACTGACCTCGACTTTCTTGATACACATCTGCGGCACCATCCAGAGCAAACGCATAATATCCGTTGATCGAATAATCGGTAAGCTCCACCACAAAACCGCTTTCATCGGCAAAAGTAACCGTAGGTATAGCACAAACCATGGTCAGAACCACTGCAATTAAGAGAAACAATGATACGATTTTTACTTTCATTCCAATCCTCCTTTTTTATTTCATTCCGGACAAGGTGACACCTTCCACTATTCGTTTCTGTAGTATTGCGAAGATTATCAACGGCGGTAGCATACATATAAGGCTAGCAGCGATGGTTATACCATACTCACTTCCACTCTGGATGCTGAGCAAGCGAATGATTTGCATAACTTGTTGTAAATTCTGATTACCTGTAACGGTAAGGCTCGGCCACATATAGCTATTCCAATGTGCAAGGAAAATTCCTACACCTTGTATGATCAGAGGAGACTTGCTCATCGGCAGAAAAATACGGAAAAATACCTGAAATTTATTACAGCCGTCAAGCTCTGCCGCCTCCTCCAGAGATTGTGGAATTCCCAAGAAAAACTGTCGGAAAAAGAAGGTCTGATATGCACTTGCTATTCCCGGGACAAATAATACAAATATCGTGTCCGTCATATGAAGATCGTTGACGACCTTAAGAGAAGTCAAAAGTATCGTTATACCCGGGACAAACATCGGGAAAAGATATAATACCCATAGTATCTTTTTAAAAGGAAATTCTATTCTTGCAAAAGCGTATGCCGCAAGGGTATTAACCAATAATCCGAAGAAAGTAGCCAAAAGGGCTACCACGAAGGTAATGCCTAGAGAGTACAAAAAATTATACTGTCTGTTGGCTGTGAATATCTCTACAAAGTTGCCAAAGTACCAAGTGGTCGGCAGCCACTTAGCGGGAATCGACCATATGTCCATCTTTCCCTTGAACGCTGCCGGTATCATCCACAACAGAGGAAACATAATCCCGACAAGAACCACAAGCGTGATAGTCGTTGCCGCTACTTTTTTATTAATGCGTTTTTTCCTGCCTCTCATATTACGCCTCCATCGTTTTTTCCGACCGTATTAGCTTGAATACAATCAGATTGATTGCGGCTATGGGGATCATAATTAAAATACACCCTGCCATAACACAAGACTGCGTGAGCGTCGGATTTGACTTTTGCCAATACATAAATAAAACCGGTGTCAAAGTACTATCCAGCGGTCCTCCTCCCGTCATCATCAGCGGAAACTCGAACATTTGAAGTCCGCCCGTGATTAGATTAATGATTATGAGAACAAAATAATTTTTCATATTGGGAAGAGTGATATGGATCATCTGTTGAAAACCGTTTGCTCCGTCAAGAGCTGCTGCTTCGTAATAGGTGGAGGGGATATTATGCAATCCCGCAAGCATAACTATGGTGTTGTATCCAAAACCGCCCCACAGCATAGGCAATATAACTATAACGTAAGGGAATACTCCGTCGGCATTGAATACAATCCGCTCCAATCCGTTGTCGACCCTGATGGCATTAATAAGTCCGTTATTTGAAAACATGTAGATGAATATGACGGACACCAGTATTCCTGAGAGAAGGCATGGAATATAAATAAGCGTTTTCGTAATATTTGCCATCTTCGGGCTGAGTCGCTTTATCACCAATGCGAACAGAAACGATGCTATTGTCATCAGTGTGGCATAGATCAATGTCATTACGATTACGTTTTTCAATGACTGGAAAAATCTGGCATCCTTAAGTATCTGAATATAGTTCTCCAGTCCGACAAAACGTATATCTGTCTCGTATGCAGAATAATTTAGAAAGCTACGAACCAATGCCAATATGAAGGGATAGATAACAAAAATCGACAATAAAATCAATCCCGGTGCCAGCATGGCATACGCATACCACTTATATCTAAAGGTATAACGTTTGGACTTATGCTTCACTTGTTTCATACATTCCTCTCAATCCCCATACGGCAATCAGTCTTCCTGATATTTTGGGTTCTTTCCTGCAAGTTTATAAGTTTCGATACATTTACTGACGTTGCTATCACAGATAGCAATGATTTCATCAAGAGATTTTTTATTTGTTTTACTTATATAGGTCTGTATCATTTGTGAACAGTAATCCGCCATATAAGGGAAGTAATACGTGGGACAAGCTGTATTTGCAGCTTCCTTTATCACTTCATAGAAAGGATTTGCGGTTTGAGATTTGTCCAACAACGTCTGTACCGACTTAAATCCCGTTTGTTTGCAACATAAACCAAGTTCAAACCAACCTGTAGATATTTCCGGATCTCTTACGTACCAATCAATAAATTTGGCAGCTAAATCCGCATGAGTTTTTCCGATGTTTTTCTCATTGGTACATTCACGCTGTGCAGAAGCAGAATCTAAAACGATACTCCAACCGCCATCGGTAGTATTTCCTATCTCGCCGTTAAGGGAGGGTGCTAGACAGCATCCTATATCATCCATGCTATCGATGTATCCTTTATCGAGATAATCGTTTTTGATGGCACCTACTGCATAACTTCCTGCAAACGTCATCGCAACCCTACCCTCGCAGAGCTCGTTGATAATCTCATTATATCCACCTGCCACGTCGGATCTAGATGCATATCCCTTTTCATATAGTTGTCCCCAGTATTCCAAAAATTGTTTATAACCGTCTTTGTTAATAGTACCAACTAACGATGTAGACCAGTCCTCGGTCAAAGGATAATTACCGCCTGCCGAGTTCCAAAACTGTCCTACATTAGCCCAAGCCATTGCACTGCCCAAGGGGGTACCAAGAACGGTTTGCTTTTTGTTATCGATTACTTTGCTTAACTTCTCGCAACAATCGAGCATTTCTTCATAAGTAGTCGGTTCTTTGGTTATGCCTGCTTCTGCAAAAGCAGACTTGGAATAAAAGAGCATCAATGAAGGTTCAAAGCAATATGGTACAGCATACACGGTATCGTAAAGAGTACTGTATTCAAGTGCCGTATCGGTATAATCATCTAAAAATTCTTGAGAAAAATAATCTTTGATAGGAAGAATGTTACCGTTTTGCACCTCTGCCCATAACGGAGCCCAAGAGCAAAGATAAATATCGGGAGCTTTTCCTGCCTCACGGTCGGAAATAATCTTATCCGAATAATTACTTTCGTCCAAAATGAGATACTCTATATGAACACCGTCTGTTTTGTCCTCGTTATACTTATCAATCGCCGAAACGAAGTAATCATCGCTCCAGTCTTCGAAGTGACGTATATAAATTGTGATTATATCGGCACCCGGCTCTACATCACTGTTTGTGTCACAAGCCGTCAAAACCATCGGCATGCACAGCAACGCACACAACAATATACAAATAAACTTAGTTGCTTTGTTCATATCATTCTCCTTTTTCGATAATATTAACGATATTGAGCGAAGCCTTGTCTAGGGGAATCGCACTATTTCACGAGGATAATACGTAATTTTAGCATATTATTCCTCTATCACTAATCAATGACAATTTTATTATGCCATCATACCACCCCCTTTTCAATAGCAATAATAACCGTTTTCATAACAATTATTTTGCAATGCAACAACCCCTGTACAATTTTTGCCACTTGTAAAGGCAATGTATTCGTGCTAAAATACAATTACAATTATTTGGACTTTTCAGAGGAGGTTATCACCGTGGAAATCTCGCCCTACATCAGATTTTCAATGCATCACATTTGGACCAGCAGTCATTACATCGATCGAGAATTGTGGGATCATGAGATAGGTTTTATAGAAAAAGGCAGCTTGAAAATCACTGTCGATGGCGTAACGCATATCGCACGTGAAAACGATGTCTTTATTTTAAGACCGGGTATTAGACATATACTTGAATACAACGGTGAAAACTGTTGTCAACCTCACGTACACTTCGACATCAAAAAACTCCCCGATAGTGAAAAGATAGGTATAAGCTTTGTACGTAGGGATCAAATGACTAAAGAACAGCTAGGATGGTATCGAGAGGACTTCTTTTCGGCAAACGGCATCGACATACCAATTGTTTTGCATCTAAAAAACTCATTAAAAATCAAGAATCTTTTGTTTAAAATTATAGATGAATTCACCTATAAGCAACCTTCCTCCGAACTGATAATGCAGGGACTGTTAACGCAAATGATAGGACTTATATTACGTGAAAATAGTGCTAACGTTCAAGAGCTCTCCTTTAGCCGTCAAATGAACGAGGCAGTCGTTTTCCTTCGCAAAAACGTTGATGAAAACTTATGTCTATCGGATATATCCGAGCATATCAACATCTCCAACTGGAATCTAATACAATTGTTCAATAAGACATACAACTGTAGCCCGATGAAATATTATAATCGTTTAAGACATATGAGAGCCATAGACCTACTTCAAAACTCCATTTTATCCATATCGGAAATAAGCACGTTGATGAATTTTTCAGAGCCTCAAACCTTTTCACGCTGGTTTAAAAACATAGACGGAAATTACCCTTCCGCCTATCGCAAATAACAAGATAAATGATTGAACATATTACCCAACTGGATAACCTTAGCTTTCACTTTTAATATAGACAAGATACCGATGCTTGCCATTACTCTAAGCACTTTCACAAGGATTTCGGCGGGAGACGAGCCGCCCGCCCTACAATGAGATAATACGTCCCTGCGATAATAATATATCATAACGTCTTTTTTATGGTATGCCATTATATTTAATGCGGATGAGATACCGATGTTACACATCGCCCCTACGGGGTTCGACTCCAGGCTTCGCCTTTCGCTCAGTATGACATTTTAGATGAAATGCGGGTGTTTTCTTAGAGATATACAATCCCATTACGGCAATAATGGTATAGAATGAGGATTCGGTGTAAGCATTGCCCCGCCATACAATGAGATAGCATCGTTACAGAGTTAGCACCATATCTAACTGTCTACCTTTTCATACCATGGCATTAACTTCAATATCAATTAGGTACCGATGTTATAGTATGATCTATAGTGATTCTTAGTTAGAATAATAATGCGGATGAGATACCGATGTAAACATCGCCCCGCCGGGGTTCGACTCCAGGCTTCGCCTTCCGCTCAGTATGACATTAAGACAAAAAGCTAATATAAAATCGTAGTTATTGTATTTTATTTAAGTATTATATTTTCTTTGCATTGTTTTTAACAAGGATGAGATACCAACACTAAGGTGTCGCCCCTATGGGGTTCGACTCCAGGCTTCGCCTTTCGCTCAGTATGACATTTTAGATGAAATGCGGGTGTTTTCTTAGAGATATACAATCCCATTACGGCAATAATGGTATAGAATGAGGATTCGGTGTAAGCATTGCCCCGCCATACAATGAGATAGCATCGTTACAGAGTTAGCACCATATCTAACTGTCTACCTTTTCATACCATGGCATTAACTTCAATATCAATTAGGTACCGATGTTATAGTATGTTCTATAGTGATTCTTAGTTAGAATAATAATGCGGATGAGATACCGACACTAAGGTGTCGCCCCTACGGGGTTCGACTCCAGGCTTCGCCTTTCGCTCAGTATGACATTGATGTTCAATTTTTGCAATATTTCCAGATTATTTAGAAATAATTCTCGTTTTTGACTGTCATTTTGTCATTTAAATTCTTTTATAATATATTAACCCACATTCCTTTCGCTCAGTATGACATTAAGACAAAGAGCTAATATAAATCGTAGTTATTGTATTTTATTTATGCATTATATTTTCTTTGCATTGTTTTTAACAAGGATGAGATACCGACACTAAGGTGTCGCCCCTACGGGGTTCGACTCCAGGCTTCGCCTTTCGCTCAGTATGACATTGATGTTCAATTTTTGCAATATTTCCAGATTATTTAGAAATAATTCTCGTTTTTGACTGTCATTTTGTCATTTAAATTCTTTTATAATATATTAACCCACATTCCTTTCGCTCAGTATGACATTAAGACAAAGAGCTAATATAAATCGTAGTTATTGTATTTTATTTATGCATTATATTTTCTTTGCATTGTTTTTAACAAGGATGAGATACCGACACTAAGGTGTCGCCCCTACGGGGTTCGACTCCAGGCTTCGCCTTACGCTCAGTATGACATTAATGTTCAATTTTTGCAATATTTCCAGATTATTTAGAAATTATTCTCGCTTTTTTGCATTTTGTTTTGCAATTTGGGTTCTTTATTGGTTTACTGCACGTCATTTCTTTGAAATTGGTACCAATTTCTTAGTTACTTCAAAATATAAGTTAGAACATCTGATTTAGGATATATTTTACCAAAAGGAGTATCTAAATAATAATTACAAAGCTCTTCAAGTTCTTTTAGTTTCTCAATAATGGCTATATGCCATTCGGTAGAATTCTTTCCGTTACTCGACTTGATAATCTTATCCTCAGTATGCTTCACAAATTGATTTTCACCATATGATGTCCAAGGAGAAGACTTGGTCACTTTGGACTGTTCACAACATTTCTTTTCCGAACACTCTTCCGTTTCATAAGACAAACCAATCAATTCCTTTTCCATTAATAAATACTCATAACTTGCCAAAAGTCTATAGGGTGTAAATAGTCCCTTTTGCTTGCCTAAAAGTTTGAGACATTTTTCATGTACGATTTTTCGAAGTGAGTTATCATACTTGATAACCTCAATTGGTATAAAGCAATCAAAACGTTTTTTTCCGACTCCTCTATAGTAATCGTGAAGAATACTTGAAGCCTCCTGTAAACCCTTTTCGCCTTCGTTTTCTTCCAATATTTCTCTTACCTTTATTAGATAATCAAAAGGATTCTTCCAACTAAAAATAGATCTTTTGTAATTGTCCCGCTCCATTTTCAGCACATCAAGAGATGATATTCTTATATTGAAACAATTATGTGTGGTGTGATGTAGCTCATCCTCGGTTTTTACGGCTGTCGCCTCTTCGTCTTGCAATATGCCCTTCTCCTTAAATTCGGATATTGGTATTACCCCGCTTTCAATTAGAGTATTGGTATTATCCTTAATGTTTTCCTCTTCAGATTCGGCTACCGAGTCAATCTTCTGTTCCATTAAAGGATTGGAAGTATAGCTCCCTTCAGTATTAGATACAGCAACCACATCATCTTCATCTTTAGAAGGTTCCGAACGTGTTTCTTTTATTGGTGAAATACATACCTCAGCCCCGTTATGTGCTATAAAGGAATTCCCTTCTTTGCCGTTTAGAGATACGGTTGCAAAGCTAACCTCTACACGCTCACCGAAAGAGGGCGTGAGGGTTGTAAAATAAGGTATCGGCATATATTTCCCTATAAAATGGCGAAAACCCTCTATACCGTTATGAGGGAAAATGATCCATTTAAAGGAATACTCCTCATTGGGCAACAGTTCAACTTCTTTGGGATAAAAGGTGTATATGGTATCGGAATACTTTGAATATTTATCGCTTGTATATCCGCCCAATTCTCCGTCCGTTAAAATTAAACCTATAGAAGTACCGCCCGAAGTTCTTGTGGTATATACGCACATCCTATCACCTTTGTAAACCCGAACATAAAGTCTCCGTTTTAAAGCAACCTCAAAAATATCGGTGCCATCTGTAAAACTCATCTCAATGCCATATTCCTCTTTATTAAGCTTGACGGGCTTATTTGAATTATTCTTCAAGGTATACCCTTCAATAAGCCCTACCTCTGACGGGGTTCTTGTAACAGACAATTGTACGTCATTAAAATATAAGTAGGACAACACCAGCGTACCGTCGACATTTTCTTGCTTGTCAAGATAATTCATGCCGATCGGAACACCGAAGCCCCTACGTGTAAATTGAAAATTAGAGGAATCGTTTTTTATATTCAGCGCCTCTACTCCTCCTGTGGTATGGTGAAATGAAATGTTAAAGGGACAATCCATAATATTACATCATTAAGGTCAAGTATACGTCATCAATTCTATACCTATAGGTTCCCTTATAAACCTCCTTCATCAATGATAATAATTGAGATTCCGAAAAATCAAACTCTAATTTAAGCTCTAAGACATTGTCGTCTGAGGCAATAAAGGCTTTTAAAATACTCTTTAATTCATCCTTGTCGGAAATAAGAGAGTCCTTGCCGTAAAGAATGGTGTTAGCATAATAATCGTAAGAGCCGTCAGCTAGGATATCAACGACGGAATAAGTTGTATTCGACGTGCCCATAACGCCCTCTATATGATCATGAACAACATCCTTTTCCGCAACAAGGAAATATTTATGTGATACATAGCCACTTGCTCTACCCCAAGTTGCATCAACAACATACCACGATCCCCCTATTTGTACCTTATTCCATGCATGATTTTCAGAGGTACCATTTTGAATACCAACGCCTGTTACCTTAGTTGCAGGTATGCCCTCAATCAAGCAAAGAAGCTTAAAGGCATCAGATATACCGTCACAAACGGCTATATTATCTATAAGGGAACCCTCTAACGAAAAGGCTCTCATTTTAGAGTTCAACTTCTTAATATAGCTTCGAATATCGTCTACGCCGGTAAGCATAGTGGCAGGGGATAATAAACTCTCTAACGAACTATTATTTTCTATAACCTCATTAATCGCATCCTTTGCCATAATTGTCGACAAGGCTGTGTGTTGCAAGTAATCGGAAAGATTATACAAAGCCAAAGTATTATAGTCATAGGTTACATTAGACACAATCCAATGGAAAATAGCGGTTACCTTCTCTACATCGGTAGAGTTGGATGAAACATATTTCCTTAAAATGTCCAGTGCATTCTCATAAATGGTTTTAGCCTCGGATTCGCCTTCAAATATCGGCTTTACGCCATAAGGAAGACTAGCCAATTCCTCCGTTGAAGTAATTACTTCCGTCTTAGTGAAAGAATTGATTGCAAAACAATCAAAGTCATCTGAACGATCACCTTCCGATAAAAATACCCTGTCGTCACTAAGAGCCTCGTTTATCATTCCCGATGTTTGATTTTTTTCTATGTTCTCAGGATAGGAAACCAATAACGAGAAAACATTGGAGCCACTAGACACTTGCTTTAAAGAATAAGCACAACTGTATGGAACATCGATGGCAGAGGATACTTCGTTGAAATAATTCTTGTTCTCTTGCATAATGCTTATCAGAGAGTCGGTGAAATAGACAGTTTCACTTGCACAACCATATTCATAAGCCGTACCATTATAAGAATACTCCACTCCGCTACCGCCATAAACTAAATACTCAAAGACCTTGGATAACTCCTCTAAGCTTCCGATAACCTTATTGTAGGAATCACCCTTTAGTGAGAAATAGTCTTTCATATAGCTACGCTCCTCACTACTAGGAACCTCATAACTTATTGTCGAAGAGGTCGAATAAGTTGAACAGCTAACCTTGACAGAGTGCTTGTTATCAATAGAAAAATCCGAAAGCTTTTGAATACGATCGGAATGCACGGTTTCACCGCTATCAAGACAGTAGTAGTGCCTATCCTTTCCACAATTGCATTCGAAGCGAATATACACCTCGTTTTCTTCGATATCAAAGTCAAATTGCAAGTTTTCAATTTGATTGCTACTATTTATTACATCAACGGTAACGTAGCTAAAGGTGTCACAACACTCCACCAAGAACGTATAACTTCCTACTGCAAGGGTTGACAGATAATCTCCCTGAAGAGTTATCCCTTTACTGTCTGTAAAAAAGCTATCCTTTGTTATACTGTTACCATATACTTTTACAGTAGTATCCTCAAGGAAACCGTCAAGAAGTAAATTCTCGCCCGATTTATCATAGGTATATGTCTTAGCGGAGACAAAACCCTTTATATTTCTGTTGATCGTAAAAAGAGGATATCCTCCAATCTCACTTTCAATCAAAAATGTATCGGCTGTTGTACTGTCAAGATACTCGGCAAAAAGGATCAAGGTGTTTTTGCCTGAATAATAACAGCTTGTAGGAAGTTCCTCGCCGTTTGCAATGATTCTTGACACCCTATCCCCATTTGTTTTCACATCCAGAGATAAGTTTTCACCCTTGATATAGTTATACTCTGTAGTTACTAATTCCATGAAGTCCTGAGTTACGATAAACTGTGTTTTGACATTATATTCACTACCATCGAACAAACTAAGGAAGGTCGTTTGCAAAGTATGACTTCCCAAGGCGAGCTCATCCAAATAGCTTGAATACAGCGTGATAATACTATCCTCGATCGAATAATCGGAGGAAGACAACGACAAGGAATCAACATTGATTTCCTTCATGGAATAGGCGAAAGACTCAACACTAAAGGTTAAAGAGGTATTTTCAACAATATAACGTTCCTTATCGGCACTTACAATCGGAGACCTTGAGTCTAACACCTTTAATACATACGGGACGTTAAAATCATCGCCACCTATTATCATGCGATAAGTGCCGTATGCTAATTTTTCAAAGATGCTCCTTGGAATGTACATTTTTTCACCCGTAAGAATACAAGATGAAGAATAGTCAACAAATAATTCTACAGAGTGATCGCTATCATCAATGGCTATATAGTTAGCGTAAGGATTGTAATAAACAAAGTTCTCTTTGTCCTCACTTAAATCGACGACATAATCTTCTGCCAAGGAAAAGTCCAGTTTAGGCTGGATAGTGAAAGACACTGCAGAACTTGAGGTGTAGGATTTTGAATTTGCAACAACCTCAAATACGTATCTATAATTCGAATCGTAAGCATCGGCATCAAGGGTATAATAGGCGACAGGAACGTTTTTATTTGCTATAATCTTGCTTCCCTTTTTTACGGTAACATTATAGCTATACGCATAGGAATTTGCCTCCCAACTTAAAATGAAGGTATCGAAATCAAAAGAGAAAGTATTTTCATCGAGGGTTAGTATACCGAATGTAAAAGTTATCGATGCCGAATATGGTGACTCTTTAGCATTAGAAATAGCCCTTACGGATGCTGTAAAGGAACCAAAAAGCTCAGATGGTATACATACCTTTTCCGTATCAGATTTCAAGATAATATCCGATTCTCCCTCTTTTACAAGACGGATTTCATAGGAATCGGCACCTGTAACAGCGTTCCAGCTTAACTCCCCGTCATTATATTTAAGATTAGTTGGAACTTGAATATCTTCTTCTTCGATATGACCTAAAAGATTTCCGATTATCGAGCAACCAGTAAAAAGTACTCCCAGAAGAAACACAATTATGGATAAAACCAATATCGAACTAAGTTTTTTCATAACATCCCCCAATTGTCATTCCGGCAAGGTGAATTTTTCGGTTATTTCTATTCCCTTGCCCAAAACATAGTCATATTTATATGCGACGGTAACCACCGCTTTTTTTACGAACCAAGCACCGATAGGTGTGATTGTTCTTTCAAGATCATCGTAGATATAGCAGATAACCACAGTGTCGATATCCTTATGTTCCTCTCCATTGGGATTACTACTACCCGAAAGCTTGCTAAATTCAGAAACTGTATAGTGTGTGTTGGTACAGCTAACCTTAAACTTGTAATTATAAGGATTATCCGCATTGAGACATTGGTTTATTCCGACCCAATTGGGCTCTCCCGTATTTTTTGCGATATCGTATCCTGCAGCGCTTTTCGCCCCTTTTGAATAGGCTTCGGCAATAGATGCAGCGGAATCGAGTGCAGAAATGCAATATTGCTTATACTTATCATTTGTTTTCGAATTCGAGGAAGAAGTAAGCATAGGGACTGCAACTGTTGCCAAAAGTGCCATAATAGCCATAACTACTACGACTTCAACAAGGGAAAATCCTTTGCCGGTATTTTTAAGCTTTTTCATCACAACCGTTCGTCCTTTTTCTAATAACTTCAGCCATACTCGGCTATTATAATGATACTATATTTGGCTGTTTATTGTCAATAACTGTAATAGAACACTTAATACAAGTTTAAGATACATAAAAGCTTTTTATTAATACTTGCAATCGGTTGTAAAATAAGCTATAATCGATGTATGAATATAGTACTAGTAGAACCTGAAATACCCCAAAATACAGGGAATATAGCAAGGTCTTGCGCGGCAACAGGTGCAAGATTACATTTGATTAAGCCGTTAGGTTTCGATATATCGGAAAAAGCCGTTAGGAGAGCCGGTTTAGATTACTGGGACAAGGTAGACATTACCGTCTACGAAAATCTCGACGATTTCTTTACGAAAAATGCAGGCGGAAGGTTTTGGTACCTTTCCACAAAGGCTGCACATTGCTATAGTGACGTTGACTTCCAAGAGGATGATTTCCTTGTCTTTGGCAAAGAAACCCACGGTCTGCCCGAACCCCTCTTGAAGGAAAACTATGAGTGTAGTCTTAGAATACCGATGCTTCCCGATTTACGTTCCTTAAATCTATCAAACTCGGTTGCCATCGTGCTATATGAGGCTTTAAGGCAGACAGGCTTTAACGGCTTATCGGATCAAGGTCACCTTACAGGAAGAAAGGACTAAGGAGATATAATGAGCGAGGAAAAATATAATATATTCATATCCTATCGCCGTAAGGGCGGAGACGTTATGGCAAAGTATCTTCATTTGCTCCTTACGGAAATGGGGTATACCGTATTTTATGATTATGAGGCACTTCACTCGGGACAATTCGAGGAACGCATACTTGATAATATCGAGAAGTGTGACGATTTTTTGGTTGTACTTTCTAAAAATATGTTCGATGACTATCAAGAGTCTGAGGATTGGGTCCAAAAGGAAGTTAAGCATGCCATAAAACATAATAAAAATATAATCCCCGTGCAAATGAAAGGCTTTGATTTCCCTCGAAGCAAAGAGCTCGAAGAGTGTCCCGAAGCTGTCAAACACCTCTACTCCCTTAATTCGGTTTTGGCAACAGATATCGGCAGATTTTCCCTCCAAGACCTTAAAAGGTTTTTGTCAAGCAAACCTTCGGGAGTAGCAAGGTTATATGAGGCACGATTAAAGGAAATCGTCTCATCTGCCTCGGACATAGACAAAATATCCGATGATGTCAAAAGAAACGCTCTAAAAGCAATGCTCTACTCCTTAGTAAAGGAAAATAATGCTGACATGGTTTACAGCATGATTAAGCCGTATGTCAATTCCGACTATAACCTACGACTTAAGTTTGACTATAGAATTTCATTAGAAAGAGGCTTTGACTGGCAAGACTTTGTACAAATTCGCTCGGATAAGTATTATAAACTCAAAGAAAGGTTTACTTATGTAAAAAAATTCATTGTAGATAGTCCCTCTAGTGAATTCTGGATTAAATTCGATACAGGATTAGCCGATTTGGATGATTCTCTTCATAATGAAAAGGTGCTTTTCAGCGAAGATTTTTCAATAGAAAAAATAGACCTTGAGAAGATAATATCAATTCCAGAAGAAAACAGACTTGCTTTTATTGAAAAAGTCCTCAAGGTTCAATTAGTAATCAATGCAAAAAAACTTCAACCGGAAGAAATCATTTTTTCGACCTCGGGATTACACCTTAAGTATACGGTAGAAAATATTTCAGAGCTGTTGAACTTCAAGCTCTCGTTTGTTATGCCCTTCAATAAGAATACACGCTTTTTCTTCGCATCGATTAGCGAGCCGACCTATTCACCTAAGGTTATTTTCCAATTTGAAAGCGAGTATTTCGATGTGAAAATGATACCCTTTTTGTCACAGAACGTTCTGTCAAAAGATTCCATGGCAATTGACGGAGAATGCGAATTCTCCATTGAAGACGAGTGGGTTTTGCCCATGTCCGGGGCGGTGTTTATAATTACCCTTGACGAGGAAAATATAGAATGCGAGTAAAAACAGATTTGTTAGCAAATGCAATCCCAAAAATATCCCTTCCTTCCGACGTTAAGGAGCTAACGCCGAATCATTCTCCGTTTGTTAAAATCGAAGAGAGCACAGGTATTGTTATCGATATGCAATATGTAAAGCTCGGTATGAATAATGCTGAAGCAAATGCATATTTGCGAAAGGAGACATATGAGAAATTGATCGAGGCACAAAAGCTTTTACCTCCCGGATACCGCTTTAAAATCCTCGATGCGTGGAGACCTTTTGCACTCCAAGAGGAACTTTTTTATGCCTACCGCATAAAAATAATCGAAGAATTCTCCCTTCAGTCTCTTTCGGAAGCGGAACAAGATCAATTTGTCAAAAGATTTGTATCTCTTCCTAAAAACAATCCCCTAATGCCCCCCGTGCACACCACCGGCGGTGCTATAGATTTAACTATAATAGACGAAAACGGATATGAATTGCCGATGGGAACGGAGTTTGACGAGTTTACAGATAAAACAAACTCCGATTATTTTGAGGCATTTATTGCAAGAGATATACAATCGAAAAACATCGAGTTTGATGAAAATGCTTTTTTTGAAATACTATCCAAAAACAAACACTTTTCAACATTATCATCTGAAGAAAAGATGGTTCAAATTGCTTACAATCGCAGGCTTCTTTACAATATAATGACCATTGTAGGCTTTACAAACCTTCCTAGCGAATGGTGGCATTATGACTATCTTGATAGATTTTATGCCTACTATAACCACACCCGATCACATTACGAAGGTATCTTCACAAAATCGGAACTTGAAACGAACTTTTAAACAACTAAACTTTAAGAAAAACAAGAGGGTAATGAAGAAAACCATTACCCTCGTTTTTTAATCAGGAACTTAATCCTATCCGTATAATTCAAATTATCTTATGGCACAGCCAAAGCTTTATAATTTAGCAATTCACCATAGATAATTTGATTTTTTTATTGTTACTCTATAGCAGAAATTGCAACTGCTTGCCAGCCTACTTGTCTATCGTCAGAACCGTGAGAGCGGCTCTTACCGATCAAGAGATTGAAGTCACTCTCTTCTTTTACATCCAAAGTGTAGGTCGCAATCCAACCTGAACCAACCTGATAAGGCTCATAGTTAATCATAATTTTTCCTGTTACGAAATTGTTATTTCCGTCGTAAATTGCGGTTGCAATATCTGCACACCAAGAATTCATATAAACGGATATTTGATACTTTCCTACACCTAAGTGCATTTTGATATGGATCTCGCCGCCGGCTGTATTATAGTTGTTTGTATACTCTCCGGCTCCTTCCCAGCTCTCATTGGAATCGGAAGGGTTGGCACTACCTTCGGTTGCACCCGAGTCTGTCAAAATTCCGTCCGACCACTTAAAGGCAGAGAATCCGTCCCACTCGTTGCCGCAGCCACTAATTTCACCTGCACCGTTATAATAGGTTTCCGATACAAGTACATTGCCGCCTGCCTTTTGATAGGTCTTATCGTTGGGATTCTCGTAGTGAGCATAAATCCAATCGAGAGTGCCAACTTCGGTTAAATCAACCTTATTAGAGCCTTTATCTCCTTCGATCTTTTGTGTGACAACCGAACCTATTGCAACAGCACTATACGGCTCTTTACCGACAACCGCTACAGCTACAACGTTGATGTTACCATAATCGGGACCATCAAAAGTACCCACGATTTTAAGATTATGATCACCGACCAAAGCCGAGGTGTCTATCTTTATAGCGAGTTTTCTTGCTACACCCTCATCTGCAACAAAGGATTTAGAACCAAGAACTACGTCGTCAAGTTGGAATGATACTGTTGCCGTACCTTTATATGCACCGGTGTAGAACACAATTTCACTTACGGAATTATTTACGATTATCGGAAGCTCAAAACCAACGCTTGCTTTTCCGTAACACATACCGAGATTTCTGCCACCCTCCTGATACTCATAACCGATCGTTGTTTTATAATCCCAGAAGTTGTCACGAACAGATGAAGGTTCTCCAATCAACTCAACTCTATTTTGCATTGTAGCGGTATAGTCGGAATTCCAATGTTTGTAATCAATGGTTTTGTAATCTGCAGAAACTCTAGATAGATTTTCAAAATCCATATTTAGCTCCGTATACTGCAAGTCGGAATACATCGAAACTACAACGTTACAGGTAAAGACCTGATTGCCAGCAGTTACGGTAATTGTTGCTTCACCCAAGGCTACTGCCGTGATAGTACCCGTCATGGAATCAACCGAAGCAACATCATCATTCGATGATACAAAACTTACATCGGATACATTGTTACCCAAAGAATCTTCAACCCTGAGAACCCTTCTATACAAATCTTCATCGGCACTCAAGTATAGTTGAATATCGTTTTCGCTTAAAGAATAACCTGCAACGCTAACGTTTATTTCAAATACAACACCCTTAATAGTTACAGTAACAACAGCGTTACCGGGAGCTACACCGCTAACAAGTCCGCTTTCGCTCACTTGAACAACAGATGTATCCGAAGAAACGTAAGAAGCACCCTCGCCGGACGGACTAATGGAAATCTGAGAATCTTGTCCAAGAGTCAATTCAAGCTCGCTACCACTTGCTAAAGAATACTTGATTACATTTACCAAGGCATAGTAATTAACACCATCAATGGTAACGGTGATATATGCACTGCCACTATTTACAGCTGTAATAGCACCGTCTGCGGCTATCGTAGCAACGCTTTCATCGCTAGAGGAGAAGGAAACACCTTCGGTAACGGCAACATCATTCTTCAATAATTTAATCATTACCGCTTCACCGCCTACAACAGCGGAATAAGTGTTTTGTTCAAGAGAATAATCGGTTTCACAAGAAAGAGCGATTGCACCCCATCCGAGGTTACCGGATCCTCTACACTTCAATATCTTAACAATATACTTGCCGCCTTCAGGTGCGTTTACATTCATTACAACCTTACAAGTTACACTCTCTCTATGCTCGTCGACAATCTGCCATCCGTTAACATATACACCATTATTGTCATATAAAGCAACAATATATCCACCGATATAACCTGTACCATAGAGTGTTATGGTAGAGTTTCCGGCATCAAGCTGAACGGGAATTGATAGATAGAGGTCTGCCCAATCAATATCTCGCAATGCAGCGGGGGCTTGCTGATTTCCATCGGACCAAGTAAAGCTTGCATCCTTATAATCGTCGGCATGTCCTGTTGCACCTACACGTTGAATTTCATTTCTTAAAATACCTGCATTATCAGGAACGTTTGCCTTGTGTGCACCATTTGCTGCCAACCAGTCAACATTGCCGATAGCAGTCAAATCCTGCGCACCGCCGGGAGTGGAAATGTCAACCGAAACAGTTGCATTGGAGATAGCATGTGCCTCTTTACCTACAACCGCCACGGCAACTAACGATACGTTACCAGATCCGTCCAATACGTTGAGAACAATATCTATTGTGTAGGACTCACCATCCGCTAAGAAGGAGGTATCAACAGACAATTCATATTTTCTAGCAAGTGCAACGCTTCCACCCTCGAAGCTATCGGAATGCAATACCTTATCTCCGAGCTTGAATTCTATTGAACCGCTTCTATTCCAAGCACCGGTCATAATAACAATCTTAGATACTGAATTGTTGACAGTTACGGGAATACTAAATTGATTGACAAAATTGACACCGTAAGTGAATGCCGCAGCACTCTTGGAGCCTTCACCGTCCTCGTATACAATAGGTGCAAGATAATCCCAGAACCTATCGTTTATATTTCCTACTAAATCACCGATAAGTCCTTGATGGTCCTTCATTCTCAATGAACCTGAATCTGCATCGTTGTAGCGTCTCCAATCTAAGGTTTTGTTTTTGTCAAGATAAGTAAGGTTGACAGAACCTGTTCTAAAATCATAATCGAAATGATTTATAGAGGATTCTAATACAACGTTAATCACTGTTTCAAAAGAGATATCTTTATCAACCACATTGGAAGTAATGGTTGCCACTCCAATCTTTTTAGCGGTAATAAGACCGTTATCGTCAACAGATGCAATGCTATCATCGCTTGACGAATAGGTTACAGCAAATATTGACTCAGGGTCGCTCGAAACTATCAATTGAAGTGTTTTACCTAGTGCAAGAGAGTCATTTTTAACATTAACGGAATATGTAACTGCAGCTTGAACAATAGCTTTTGTCGTAAATTCCTTTCCGCCAATCTTAACACCAATGGTTGTCTCTCCCACTTGCAACGGAACGATATGTCCACCCTCAACAGTTACTATGCTTTGATCATAAGAAATGTATTCGGCATTAATCTCACCCTCAGGATCGGATGTTATGCTAATATTTTGTTCAGAACCGATGCGAAGTATCGTTTCGTCGCTCATTGCTACATCGTCTATTTTAATCACATATGCTCTTACAGAAACAGAAGCCTTGATTTCCTCACCGTCAACCAAGCAAGTAATGATAGCGGTGCCCTTACCCATCGCAGTGACTTTGCCGTTTCCGCCATTAACGGTAGCAACAGCATCATCGGAACTTGTAAAGGTATGCGGACGAACCTCTTCATCATCGTCAGGAGTTCTTATTAAGGTAAGCGTTTCAACTGCGCCTACTGCTAAATCTAATGAATCTTTATCAAACGAATAAGTGTATTTTTGTGATACCTCAACGTCACATTTAAGCACTTGTTCTTCGATTGTCACTTCAATAACGGCAGAGCCCTTGGCAACAGCGGTAATCAAGCCAGACTCGCTAACGGTTGCAACAGCTGCGTTTTTGCTTACGAAGGTTGCTCCACTTGCATTATTGCCATCCTTGTCAACAACTACTATTTGCTTTGTTTCTCCGGTTTTGATTGAGAATGAAGCTACCTCAAGAGAATATTCATGTAATTCATTAACGGTCACAGAACATGTCAGAGCATCTTCTACACCATCAATCTTGCAAGACACAGATGCGGTTCCTTTTTTAACGGCACTTACAACACCATCTACAACCGTAACAACGCTTGAGTCGCTAGATTCCCATACAACACTTTTCTCGGGTACGGGAGAAACACTTAATGTTTTTTGTTCTCCGACATTCAATGTTATTGCAGAATCACTAAGCTGATAGTTAATTGGAGTTACTATCGGCTCTTCTTCGACTGTCACAACACATACAAGTGCGTCAGCTACGCCGTCTATCTTACAAGACACCGATGCCGTACCGATTTTAACAGCGCTTACGACACCATCGGAAACCGTAGCAACGCTTGAGTCACTAGATTCCCAGATAACAGCCTTATCGGGAGCGGGAGATACGCTTAGCGTCTTTTGTTCTCCTACCTTTAAGGTTATTGCAGTATCGCTGAGTTGATAGTTGACGGGCTCTTCGTTATGCTTACATGCAGCAAGAACGAAAACCGAAGTTAATACCAACACAACAATCAGTAATAAAAGACTTGTCTTTTTCATTTCTTCCTCCTAAATTTTTATTGCAAATTCGTTTTGCCATTTGAATGGCAAAACGAACTGATGCACAATTGTATTAAGCTTTATTTCTTAGCTAAGATTTGAATCGCCGATAGCGACGCATTGCCACCGTTGTAGGCATCATACGACTTTATTTCTATTCTGATTTTAGTAGCACCGCTTACATATAACGGTATCATTATGCGTTTACATTCGGAAGAGGAACCGCCTGAGAAGGATACAGAACCTTGTTTGATATCATTATAGTCATAGATGCTAATTTCCGCACTACCTTGCCAAGCTCCGACATACAGATTTATTATTCTAGTGTTTTCATCAACATTCAACTCAATATTAATCGTACCATTGCTGTTAGTATGATATCCGTTGCTTGTTCCGCCAATACAGTTTTGGTTATTCTCACCATTACTCCAAGAAATGCTTGATTTATAATCACCGAATTGATTTATTTGGCTAAATTCTACCGATTCGATTATCTCACCGCCTTCCATATAAACCTCTCCGTTCTTTCCATAATTGGACTTATACCAGTCAACAACCTTATAATTGGTGCTTGTTGTTTCGGAAAGATTAACAGATTCGGGAAGTGCTGTAAGAGTAAGTGATGTTTCAGGTAATGAAGGAAGCTCGAACAACTCATCCTTTGCAGGTTCACTACCATACACTATTGCACTAATACCGACTCTTGACGACGAACCGGTACCTGCACCGGCATCCTTGATACATGAGTGCATACTATACCTTACATAAATTTCAGTATCCTCTTCAGCTGATACGGCTATAGTTACCTTCCTCATTGAAATACCGCTCAAGTTACTATTCAAATCACCCGATTCGATTCCGTTAACGCAGTCATCTAAAAGGATTGTCTTCACCTTACCGGAACGATCTCTGATGTTAAGTTTTCCTATACAGTACTCATTAATCAAGTATAAAGTATAGTACTTCGTATCGCCCGCCTTTACCTTTAAAGTTACGTTGACATCGACTTGACCGGATATTCCTCTAGACACATATTCTCCAATTGTGATACCCTCACCATTTGTCCAATCGGCACGAATAGCTGCATTTTGCGAATCATATAGCTCAAAATCGCTTGTAATATTGCCTATTAACTGTTCAACACCGCCCTTACGAGAGGTTGTATTACCAAAGTACGCCCAATCCTCGTACTTTTCGTCATCCAAGTTAATATAATTGTTTGTTTTGCCGACAGAAACACTGAATGATGCCGAGGTATTATCGTAATTCTCGTTCAAAGTTGCCTTAATAAGTTCGGAATTATTGGCAAATTCGATCACTATAACGCTCTCCTCGTAAATATTTGCTTTGAAAGTTAATTCATATATAGCCGAATCGGGAGAAGCACCTGAAAAAGCAAACGGAGAAGCATTGTTATCACGATCATAATAGTACATATTGGTTATACGCTTTCCGTTAACGGTAACACTCTTAATTTCACCCAGTTCTTCGAATAAATGCAAACGAACATTCCAAAGACGTTCGGTGAATGCCTTCTCGCCGTCAAACTCGCCGACTGCTTTATTAATGGTTATAGTATACTTACCATCAATAACTTCTTGTACGATATCGGTTGTACGATATTTTCCGTATTTGTAAGCTTGGGTTACCGTATCATCCTCATATAGAGTGGTTTTCACCGTTTCTGCCGATGGATATACGTCAATGGTTAATTCGCTCCAATCCTTTTGGCTAAGATTGCTCATATCGGGAGCAAGTACATTCAAAGCACCCTTCTTAACAAATATCGGTGATGTCTCGAGAGGATATCTAACCGTATAAGTATAGGGACCTACATATTCCTTACCCGACCATACATCTATCCAAGTTCCGTCAGGGATAAAGACTTCTCGGTCGTTGTAGCAATAAGATTCACCCTTAATAGGACTCTCCATTCCGTACATATAAAAGTGTGCATTATATCCGTCCTCTCCATACTGAATTTCTATTGTATGGGAGGTATGTGCCAAGTAGTATTCTGTTTCAAACAATGTATCGTAGCTGTTCTCGCCTGTAACTTCGTTATAGCTATTAACAACCAATTTACCGTCAATATATACTTTAACTCTATCATCGGCATAGAAGGAAAACTTTACATCGGAATTTCCAATATTAAAATTACCGCTCCATTTGATACTAAAATTATCAGCAGGCAATCCCTCTGGACCATCCGTACCCCAATTAAAAGAGAAATTGGTATCCGCTTTGGTATATTTAGGACTTCCACTACAATTAGCATTCGAATAATAACTACCCAACAATCCGTTTTTGGTTACTCCGTCTACCATGTGGGTAAAGAAGTTTTCATCGAATACCGTCTTTACGTATGCCTCATTGATAGGGGCTATCAATATTCCGTCACCCAATAAATACTCGTCATTTCTTGAAGCCTCGGCATATTGCGGATATGCTATATCCAATCTGCACAATATAGCAAGACCGCTATCTGCATTTGTGCCAGCCAAAGAGTAATACAAAGGCATCAAATTATATTTAATACCTACATATTCCTTTGTGACCTCTTCGGCTGTATCGCCAAATAACCAAGGCATTCTTCCTTCTTGACCGATATATGCTTCGTGAGTGCAGTGAACACGAGTTATAGTACTCAAAGCTCCGTACTGCATCCAGCGAACATACAGATCGTCGGTAACTGCTACATTATGTCCGCCTACGTCGGAACTAACATAGGGAATTCCGTTTTCGATACTGCCATATATGGCATCTCTTATCTCCAATGATAACGAATGCTCGTCCGCACCGATATCACCTGTCCATTGAATGGTATACCTATGAGCAGAAATGTCGGAAGCATATTTCCAGTTACCGTGCAAGCAACCGTCAACGTTGCCCATTATAATAGCACGACGAGCATATTCTTGCAGTTCGTCCTCTGACAACTCCTCATAATATTCATTTTCTATAAATTGGAATGCATACATTCCCCATGCAAAAACAGACAAGTCCTTATCGGGAGAATTAAGTGCGGTACTCCAGTTTCTATCATACCACCACATATCCAAGCCATATGATAAGATAAGCTTCAAGTTTTTGCTTCTGTATTCAATTTCTTCTTCGTCCAAGCCGTTGGTTGTACCCTTCGAAGGTTCCGGGTGATCGTTAAACATTATATTAACACCCATTTCATGCGCTTTTGCAAGGAATTCGCTCATATTGGGGAACAAATCCTTGTCTATTTCATAACCCATACCTCCAACGGAAGGATCCATACCGGGTGTTTGATTAACTGCACCCTTACGCCAGTTGGTATCGATTACTAACATATCTATGCTATAACCCTTATCAAGGTAATCGGATATTTGCTGCAATGCAGTGGCGTCATCGTAAACATACCAACGAGAATCCCAATAACCCAAATTTTTCAAGTCAACCAGATTACTCTTGCCCGTAAGGGTTACATAATCCTCACAAAAGCCCAAGTAATCTTCGGGAATAAACACGTATACATCGGGAGCCTCACTCTCAAAATCCCAGCCGTTCAGTTCAAGACCGTCATCTGTTATCGAATAACCGTTATCACCGGGTACTATACGAGGATTGTCGGACAAATACCAACCTCTCAATTCCTCATATGCAGAGGGCAAATAAGTATTGGGAAGGCTCACGCCATTGTATGTGTACAGTGTTTCTTTTTCAGAGTCCGTCACATATACGCCGTTTAGATCGTCTGCTTTTAACGGAATGTGAACTATATATTTTTCCGTAGATATAAGGATCTCATCGTTTGCCACAGTGTACTCGGAGGTTGGAGCATCAAATTGATCTCTGCCCAATATATAGTAGGTTTCCCTATCCTCAAAGCCGTTGTCGCCCTTTTCCTCAAGTCTTACCAGTGTAGAAGATAGGGGAGTAATACGAATGTTATCGTTGACGATATACTTTTTTACACCGTTGTTATCCGTAACCTCCACGGCCTCTCCTGCGTATGTAGTAGTATATGAAAACGTATTAAACGCGGGGCTTAATGCAGTAAACAGCATTGCCGCTAACAACAAAATAGATAAAACCGTTGCCGTAATTATCCAACTCGTTTTCGCCACTCTTGTTTGCATATAGACTGTCCTCCTAATTATGCTTGATAACACTGAGCAAAGCTACACCGAAATAATAAAAACCTTGATTTTAACCCCGCTCTGTGTTATATTAATTATAAAACATTCCGTCGCCATTTAAAAATAAGGAATCATTATCTAATTGGTGAGGATTCGTAAAGGAGAAACGATAATGGAAAAAACGACCAAAACCCTTGTTGATCCATTCCACAACATATATTACGGAAGTTTGATAAGCGAACAGAAAACAATGTTTATAGGTAGTATGATGTATCCATTTAATATCGAATGCATCGGTATTACCAACCCTGATAAGGATTACAGCATCTCACGCGTCAGTTCCGACTATTATACAATCGAGTTTGTACTCGACGGCAAGGGTTACCTTACCGTTCAAGATAAGACATATACTCTGGGAGAAGGAGACGTATATATTTTGCCCCCTGAGAGCAAACATTGCTATCACTCGGACTATACAACACCGTACCGCAAAATCTGGTGTAATTTTTTCAGTAACACCTTTACGAAAGTATTAGCGGATTACCACTTGGACAAGGAATATGTATTTCACGCGCCCGAATGTAAGGAGGACTTTTTTACACTGTTAGATATAGCACAATATAGCTCGGGCGTAAACGATGACGAATGGGCAAAGGTTGCAAGTATTCTATTAAGCATAATCGGAAAAATTGCCGCGAAATTCTATCACCCCAACGAAAACAGTGAGCTTGCGACACGTGTTAAGGAAATTTTAGACAATTCCATTTATAAAAATCTTACAATAGAGGAATTATGCAGAACATTATATGTATCCAAAATGACCCTTACCAAAGAATTTAAAAAAAAGTACGGGATAACACCCTATTCATATTATCTAAGCAAAAAGATTACCCAAGCCAAATTGATGTTGAGATCCACGATTACAATAAAAGAAATCAGCAACAAGCTTTGCTTTACAGACGAACATTATTTCTCTGGACTATTCAAACAAAAAGTAGGAGTTTCTCCGTCAGATTTTAGAAAGAAACTGGAGGCATACCTTAATAAATAACTAATAAAAAATGATAAAGTGCACAAATGTCTTATGCCGTGCAATGCTAGTGCTTAAAATAATATGAATTGCGAGATAGTGTTTTTATCGAAAACACTGAGGATTTGAATCCTTGCAGGAAAGAATGTGGATGAGATACCGATGCTAGAGTATGACCCATAGTGGTTCTTTGTTGGCATAATGCGGATGAGATACCGATGCCGAGCATCGCCCCGATGGGGTTCGACTTCAGGCTTTCGCCTTCCGCTCAGTATGACATTTTAGATAAAGTTTTGGTATAATCTTAGAGAGATATACAGCTTTGCAGTAGGAGTAATAGTGCAGAACAAGGATGCGGCGGGAGACGAGCCACCCGCCCTACAATGAATTAGGATCAGCAGAAAAAGCCTACTCTGTGTAAGACAATACGAGGGCTTAATAAAATAGGATGTTAAGTCGATGCTACGCCAAGTAAACTTGGCTACAATCCCTCCGACTTTCCGCTTCTCTCCAAGCCACCTCCCTTTACACAAAGGAGGCTTTTAACAAGGATGAGATACCGATGTTTTACATCGCCCCTGCGGGGTTCGACTACAGAAATTGGCACCAATTTCTTTCGCTCAGTATGACATTTTATACAGATCTTTGGTACAATCCGATTTTTTTACATTCCAAAACCTTTTTTAATGTCACTTCTTCATTTGGATGCTTTTGTAATTAATTATACCTCATTCGTGAAAATATTGTACCACATTCCTTTCGCTCAGTATGACATTTATATATGATTTTTGCAGAGTTTTTACAATTATTAACAGTTGATACTACTTTATTCTAACTATCATTTTGTCATTTTGATTCTTTTGTAATTACTTATACCACATTCGTATGACATTTTGATATGTTTTTGTGCATTTTTTAGTATATTAGGACCACGTTCATTTGAGAGGCGATTTGTTTTTATGTTGCTATTTTTTATTCTTTACGAGTGTTACAGGCGTTATGTGTGATAACTTGATCTTATTTTTACGACACTCCTTAGGTGAAAGCCCGAATCTTTTTTCAAATAAGCGGTAGAATACAGGATAATTGGCAAAGCCCACGTATTGACTGATTTCTGTTATAGGGCGAGCCGTAGTAATTATTAGCTCGAAAGCTTTTGCCAAACGGTAGTCTATCAAATAGTCTATGGCGGTTGTTCCGTGCGTTGCCTTGAATATGTTGTTTACTTGATTTATAGAACAGTGTATCAATTGTGACAAAGATTCTAACGTAATTTTATTTTGATAGTTTGCAATTATATGGGTGCGTAAAATTTCCGCATCGGCACTCTTCTTTTGTCCTTGCAATAGTCTATAAAGGAGATAATAAAAATTTAGGTTGTATTCAAGTGCGGTCGCATAAAAACCGATACTATATAAGTTGTCTATTGCCTTACTGATGTCAGCCGTATCAAACGTTCCTCGAATCGGAAGTCCCTCGTCATCTGTATATGTCCCCTTGAAATGAATATAGTAGTAACTCGGCACATCGCTTTCTATTGGTCCGTCTTGCCAAAGCCCCGCTCTTTGAATATAATAATCGCCTGTTTTTAATTCAAATGATTCGCCATCTTCCGTAAAACGCAAAACTCCGTCCAGCATTATTATCAAAACATCTTCGTCAAAAAGTCTTTGCATATGTTTTTCGTGTGGCAAAAACTGTTTGTGATTGGAAAAAATATATCTTGGGGGCTCTATAAAACTTAAACATTTCATGGTTTTTGTCTCCAATTCTAAAGTTTTTCGTGACTTATTTCGATTATACCGCACTCGAATTTTTAAATCAATAGAAAAAGAAAATAATTGTGAAATATGTAATATGACTGGATGAAATTTGTAATTGAATTCGACTTTTTTACTATGGTATAATTGAACTCGTAAAGGTGATATTGTTTTTTTGCTAAGAAATCTACCTACTTTTAGCATTCGAAATGTTGGTTATATACAACCACAACCGAAAGTGTCCATGTTACCGAAAATATAGGAGAGATAATGAAAAGAAACGCTTTATTTATTTTGATAACGATAATAATCACTTGTTTACTCTTTTGCTTTGTTGCCTGTGGACATGAACATCAATTGGTGCATCATCAAGCCGTTGCAGAAGGATGCATGACGGCGGGAAACTCCGAGTATTGGTCGTGTGAGTGCGGAAAGTATTTTGCTGACAATAAAGGCGAGAATGAAATTGCAAAGGATACATGGATTATTCCTGCATTAGAACACAATTACGGAGATGTTTTATATGTTTGGTCAGCGGACAACAGTGCTTGTAAAGCAACAAGAATTTGTGCAACAGATAGTTCTCACGTTGAAAGCGAAGTTGCAGTAATCACAAGTGAGGTTACGCAACAAGCAACTTCGGCTCTACCTGAAATTACAACATTTACTGCAGTATTTTCAAACGATTACTTTGAAACACAAAAAATAGCTATTCAAACAGCTCCTTGCCTAGAGCCTGCACAAACAGACCCCGGTGAATGGAAAAAGTAATGCTACTCAAATAAAAAGTATGCTTTTGAAAAAGCATGATATTTTTTACAAAAAAATAACAATTTAGGAGGAACAATGATGAACAAAAAAAAATCAATAGTAGTCCTTGCAATATTGTTGTTAACCTGCATAGCACTTGGATTGGCGGCATGCAGTCATCAACATCAGCTTACTCATCATCAAGCCTTAGAACCGACTTGTGCAGAATCAGGCATGGACGAATATTGGTCTTGTGAATGCGGAAAAATGTTTTCCGACGAAGCCGGCACACAGGAAATTGCTCAAGCACCCGTTCTACAAGCTACAGGTCATAGCTTTGTCATAGAGACAGTGAAAACAGAAGCATTGAAAAGTTCGGCAACCTGCTACAGCAAAGCCGTCTACTACAAATCTTGTGCATGTGGTGAAATCAGTCAAAATGAAAACGATACATTTGAAGCAGGTGAGTTTGCAGATCACAACTATATAGAAAATATTGAAGCCACGGGTGCAAAGGTTAGCGATGCAACTTGTACAGATCCTGCGATTTACAAAAAGTCTTGTTCCGTATGTTGTGTCTTGTCCGATGAAACCTTTAAACACGGTTCAGCTCTTGGTCACGATGAAGAAATTGCTTGGTCTTGGACGGCAAAGGACGGGAGTTACGATGTTACGGCAACAGTAAGCTGTACACGTTGCGAACATACAAAAGTTTATTCCGACGGCGAAGTAATCGTCACAAGCAAGCAAACTCAAACTCCAACTTGTACCGAAGAAGGAAAGCTTACATATACCGCAACAATAACTGTAGAGAATTCTCAAATATCAGATACAAAAGTCGATGATATAGATGTAATAAGTCATACCTATGGCACAGTTACTTTCACATGGTCGAAGGATCACTCCTCTTGCACGGCAACACGCACTTGCTCTTGTGGTAACAAACAAACTGCAACGGCAACGGTATCCGCAGAGGTCACTCAAAAAGCAACAGCAGATCTAGAAGAAATCACCACTTATACGGCTGTATTTAGCGAAGAGTGGGCTGATAGTCAAATAGAAGTTGTTACAACAGGAAAGTGTTTGGAACCCAGTCAACCCGATATAGGTGGCTGGTAAGAATAACTTATAGCATTTCCTTAACATGTTTTTGCGTTCATATTAAATATTAGACCTATATGAGGCAAAAGCGTTTTCAATGAATTAACTAGGAGAAATAATTATGACTAAAACGTTAAAAAACAAATCACTTATCATATTTATAGCGTTACTACTTGTCTGCAGTGTAGTTGTGGGAGTTCTTTCTTTTGCAAATAATTTCGTATCCGCAACAGACAATTACGACAAAAATGAGTTTTCCGTTCAAGACGATGCATCTATTCGTCTATTGGGCGAAAGTGGTAACGGAATCCGTTTCACGATAAAACTAGGCTCCGCAACATATGAGAGCTCTAACAAAGGTGACAACCTTGGCGTGCTCATTTTCCCAGCCAAGTATTTGACAGACAACACAGATGCAAACTACTACGGCGGAACCGATTACATCAACGTAGCAAAGAAACTCAATTTTGAGCCGGGCACATATGCAAGCAACAACGTACAACTAGGAAGTGACGGCTATTACTATTGTTCTGCATCTATTACAGATTTAAAAGAGGAAAGCTGTGCAATAGACTTTGTTGCAGTTGCTTATATTCGTAGTGGAACCGAAGGTGCATATACCTATAACTATTCAACAATCCCTGTGGGTAAAAGCATCGTAAGCATTGTTAAATCAGTGTACGCTTCGTCCTCCTACTTTGGTGGCGATGATAGCATTTCAGACGGTTATATAGATAACTATCGTTCTGTTTTGGAATCTTACTACGAACGTGGTGCGGAGGAGCTTAAATCCTCATTGCTCGGTTTGGGTACCGAGACCATTCCTTACCTTATTCGTTCCGATGCAGATTGGGCAACGTTAGCAAGCGAGGTTGAAGCAGGTGAATCTTTCCAAGGAAAATACTTCCGTTTGACACAAGATATTTCAGTATCTAATGTGATCGGAAACTATATCGATGCTGAAAATAATAAACCCTTTGCAGGCGTATTGGACGGTAACGGAAAAACTATCACAGCGAACATTAACCAGGCTGGCGATTATGTTGGTTTGATAGCCTATAACAGAGGTACTATCAAAAACATCACAACAGCTTCATCGAGCATTGAAGGAGAAAGCATTGTCGGTGCAATTTCCGGTATTTACAACGTCGGTGGCATTGTTGCCGTAAACGAAGGTAGTGTTATAAATTGTATAAATAAAGCAGACATTTTTGCCAATGCTGTGGGTGCAGGTATCATTGCTATTAACCTTTCATCCGACGAACTGGTCGGTTGTATAAACGAAGGCAATGTTTCCATCAAAACCAATGTCGCTGCAGGTATCATTGCTAAAAACACGGCTAACGCAATAATAACTAATTGTCGTAACAGCGGTACAATTACATACTCCGAAAGTGCCGGCACATCTGAAAAAATCGCGGGCTTGGTCAGTTGGAATGACTCCGGTTCTCTTGCAATCAACAATTCTGTCAACAATGGCGAAATCAAGGGTGATGCTATTCAAGTAGGTGGCTTTGTTGGTTGGAACGGTGCTCCTCTCTATCTATATGGTTGTGTAAACAATGGTGCAGTTTCCAATAACGGAACAACGAACAAAGACAATAATGGCAATATAACAAGTATAAATGCAGAAATCGGTGGCTTTGTCGGTGCATCCGGTGCAGCTATTACTATTGGTGACTACGATAACGAGGGAGTAATCGTTCACTCTCAAAACACGGGCAACATTTCCTCCAACGGTAACGTTGCAGGTGGCTTTGTCGGTTTCGCTAATTGTGCCGTAACAATTCAAAATGCAACAAATAATGGAAATATAACGACCTTAGGTGCCTATGGCGACGTTCCTTCCGGTGGTCTTATCGGGCAAGCGTCGAACGGAACAGTATATATTACAAACAGCTCCAATAATGGTATAGTAAATTCTGCATCGCACCGTGTCGGTGGTATTATAGGTGCTTCTTATGAAGAGGCATCCGTAATAATCGATAGTACAAGCAACTCCGGTGCTGTTTGTGGTACCTACGAAATCGGTGGTCTTCTCGGTTTTGCCAGCGGTAACCTTACAATCCAAAACAACTGCAAAAATATGGGGGACGTGTCAGGTGGCGATCACATCGCAGGTATTTTAGGCTCCTTTAACAAAGACATAAAAAATCTCGTAATTTCAAATACTCAAAACCAAGGTAATATAACCTCTACAGGGGCTAAAGTTGCCGGCTTTGTCGGCAGCATCCTTAACGCTGCCTCAACAACAATTACCGATTGTGTCAACGGATATGCTACGCTCAACGAAGGTCAAGCACAAATAACAATTAATGTACAATGGAACAGTGCTGCAGGTTTTGTAGGTGCTTGTCAAAGTAGTCTTAATATTTCCAACTCACAAAACCATGCAGATATAAATGCAGCCGATGTCGGAGGTGGACTTATAGGTTATGCAAACAAAGGTACAATCACTGTTACAAACTGTTTAAATGAAGGTAATTTACCTTTCACTGCGAATCGTGTCGGTGGAATAATCGGAGGTGCCTATGCCGCTGCACCTGTAACCATTTCCGAAACCATCAACCGCGGGAACCTTTCCGGAACATACGAGGTTGGCGGATTTATCGGTTACGCCTCCGGCAGTGTTACTATCAATAATAATTGCGAAAATTCCGGGGAAATCAAGTGCACACAATACGATAATATCGGCGGATTTGTGGGTAAATTCGAATGCAAAAACGGCGAATTGATTATCGCAGATTCGACAAACAGCGGCAAAATAAATGCTGTAGCGATTGCAGGCGGTTTTGTAGGTAACATCAACGGTGCTAAAGTTGTAGCTATTAGCAATTGCACCAACTCGGGTGCAGTAATTGGCACAGGCAAAAACTTGGGAGGTTTTGTCGGCTTAATAAATGCCGCAACGGAAACAAAAATTAGCGGTTGCACAAACAACGGTGTTGTAGAAAGTACTCTCAATAGTACTAGTGACGATGGCGTTGCAGGTGGTATTGTTGGTCAAACAAACGTGGTCATCACTTTGGAAAACTGTATAAACCATGGAAATATCACGGCAAACAAAACTCGAAATATCGGTGGATTGGTAGGCAAGGCAGGAACAAGTATTACCTTTACCAACTGCAAAAACGGTAGCAAAACAGACTCGCTAACGACAGGTATTGTAACAGGTAACGTGTTTACCGGTGGTATACTTGGTTTCTTGAATGGCGGAACAGCGACCTTTACAGATTGTATAAACGAAGGAGACGTAACCACAGTCGGCGAACGTGTAGGTGGTTTTGTGGGTCGTGCAAATAGCACAATAATTATCGATACGTCACGCGACGGCGTTTCGTACAATAAAGGTAATATCACTGCGGGTGGTGCCAAAGCTGGTGGTGCAATAGGTTATTCTGTCAAAAATGTAGTAGTCACAATAAACAATTTTTCGAACTATGGTACAGTAAAAGCATCGGGCATAAGCGTAGGTGGTTTGGTCGGATGCGTGGATGGCACGTTTACATTAACAAATTGCTCCAACAGCGGTGCGGTAACTACCGATAAAAACAATGCAGGCGGCTTGATCGGTTGCATAGCTTCCGGTACTTACACAAACTGCTCCAACAGCGGTACAATCACGGCAGTTTCAACAACGGCAACCGCCGATACAGGCAGTGCAGATCTTTACATTGGATATTTGTTCGGCAAAGTTACAGGTACACTAACCGCAAACTAATCAAAAGTTCAAAATTGATCAAAAACAAGGGGAGTGCTTCCGCTCTCTGCTAACTCCCTAAAGGAGGACTGAGTGAAAAATAAAATAATCATTTTACTTGTATTGTTGCTTTGCTGTACTTTATTTTTTGCAACAGCTTGCGATAACCAAGGAGATAACGACGTAAAAAAAGATATCACAGGCATTACTTTTTCCGACAGGGCCTTTTCTTATGACGGAACGGAAAAATTCATCACCGTCCAAGGTGACATTCCGCAAGGCGTAACGGTAGAATACACCGACAACAAAGGGACTCAAATCGGTACTTACAATGCAACCGCGGTTTTAAGCGGCGAAGGATACAATACTCTCACGTTGACGGCAGTTATGACCATCAATCAACTTAAAGACATAACGGGCGTAACCTTTGAGGACGCAACCTTTACTTTTGACACTACGGAAAAATCTGTTGTGGTACAAGGTAACATTCCAAACGGCGTAACTGTTGAGTATACCAACAACAAATCAAATTGGACAGGTACTTACAACGCAACCGCGGTTTTGAGCGGCGAAGGGTACAATCCATTAACGTTGAATGCAACCTTGACGATTCTCTCTCCGCGTGAGTACAAAACTCCGGTATACCTTACCGATTGGACAGAGAAAATGGAGAGTGTAACGCTTTCCGCCAATAATACGTCAACGTCCGCTCAATCCACTTGGTCGGCAAGCTACGGAGAAAACGGTGTGACAGTAAACGTTACCGTTGTCGATTCAACGTTATACAAAACAAGTGCAACAGTAACCGCTAATGACTATGTCGCATTGACTGTACAAGATAGTCCGTCTTATATGTACGGCACGACTGCAACAAAACAAGTTTTGATAGATGCAAACGGCAAAGTGATGCTCAAAAAGGCAACAAATTTCGGCACACTTGGCACAGATAAGACATCGTACAATCAATCGGACTTGAACGTTAACTTCCAAAATACAAACGATGGTTATTCTGTCAGCATTTTCATGTCCTACAATGGTTACCTTGCATCGTCCAAACAAGTAGCGTATGGCAACATCCGTTTGTATCCGTACACGCAAGATGTTGATACCAATGGTGAGGTAATTCTAACCTTGGGTAAATATGACGACAACGTCGGTAAAAATGGTCTTTTTGCTACACCAAGCGACAAGTATTATGAATACGATATGCTTGAACAGACTTGGGGGCTTATGCAAGCACGTCCGATGACTTGGTTTGTGTTGAGTCAGGATAACAAGCTTTACAAAAACGTAGAGCAAACAGCCGATTTACAGTCAGGTTACGAGCGTTCGGCAATTTACGATGCAAGCAAACCATTGTTTGAAAATCTAGCAACAGTTTACGGTCTTTACGGTGCAACGGTTGCTATGTACGACGTGTACAATGTTGCTTATAACAACGCCTATTCGACGTTTGATACTGCCTCTGTTCCTACCGAACTTATCGGCAAAGGATATATTTACGGTACAAAATCAGGTTCCGGAGCAAAAGTTACAAAGGCTGGATACCTACTTGTTTCCAGTCCGGCAAGCAATCTGTCGCAACATGAATCACTATTAGAAGTAGGGTTCACCCGTATTGTGGAGCGTGCTCCAGAAATTTGTGCTACGGGACTAAACTCTTATTACTCCGATGGTACCGGACCTTGCTCTTGGTATCTCAAGTGGTGCGAAGTCGGCGAAATCATCAACACCGGTCGTTGTTCCATGATGTTTTGCGGAAATACTACGGAAACGGCAAACTTCACGGCAGAGCAATATCCGCCTGTGCTTATCAACGCAAAGACAAACACCTTGCCCAAAAGTTACAACGGGTGGTCGGCTTCGGCCCCTATTGCCATCACTTCTGGCGGAAGGCTGTTCGATACATATGTAATCGGCGAAAATAACGAGGACGAAGGTAAGCTTACACAAGTTCTTTCTTTCAGCGACGACGGCGGTAAAACGTGGCAAATACTTTGCTATGTTGGGCGTAACGATTCGCACGAAGATTACCTTAACGGTTACTATTTATCTATTTGGATTGGTCCGGATGGGGCATTGTGGCTGTTTATCACTAACCAGTACTATTATTCAGGATACACTTGGTTGACAAAAATTCAAAATCCGGACGCCGAGGATATCTATGCGGAATTTGACAATCTGGAAATCCCTCGCCTAATTTGCGATAAACCTTACGGATCGGCTCTTTACCAGGCGTTGGTTCTCAAAGACGGGACCATTCTCGGTATTTATCATGCTTCGGCTATGACTCACGGATTTACCACAGTTATGGCAAGCAATGACGGCGGTAAAACTTGGTACGAACGCGGTCGTATCTATACTCCGGAACGTGTTATTGTCGACGAACCGCGCATAGTTGAATTATCCGATGGAACTTTGTGGTGTTTAATTCGTTGCGGAGAATGGAATATTTACGAAAGTTTTTCGTACGATGGCGGTCACACTTGGACTATCGGAACGATAACCGATTACTACAACGTCGACACGATGCTTTGTGTTTCAAGATTAAACTCAGGTGCACTTGTTTGGGTAAACAATCAACGTGACGGCAGGCAAGACCTTACAATTCATCTTTCCTACGACGACGGCAAAACGTGGCAATATTCTTTGGTTTTGCACGAGGACTACTCAACCCAACCGTACTTTGCACAACGTGCCGGCGATGATACCTTCTACATCACTTTTGACCACGACAGATATGGTACGGGACATATTTATTTTGTCGCTTTGACGGAGGAGTTTATCAAAGAGCATAACGGCGAGATTCTTTCGTTGGAGGATTTGGGAGTAGTCTATAGTATTCGTTCACGCGATGAAATCGTGGAGGAGCAAGAGGTTTGGGATAACTTCGACAAGATGGATGACGGCGAAACGGTATACACAACCGTGACGGAGGATTCCCCCGAACGTTACACCATCTATGCAACAGGCACACGCAATGGCATTTATGTACAAATCAAGCAATATGTAAACTCTTATGTGTTGCCAAGCATCGACGTTGATTCGTGGGCAGCTACTCACGTTGAGTTTGAAATTTGGAACGGCACAATCGGATATGGCTGGGGAGGAACGTATTTTGCTATCTTTGCGGACGGTAACTGCTATTATAACAACAGTCACAGTATCAAAAAGCTCAAATGCTATGTCGAAATTATCGACAATGGTGAAAATTACGTTTCAAATGGCTTTAGTTATCGCTATACTATAAGCTATCGTATGTTTATCGGATATCAAAACAACTGGGAGGCACCTACACGCAATCCTTATTCGTACATCAAATTCTACAGTTATACACCGAACGAAACAACCGGTTATAAAACGGTTGTTGAACGCGACGGAAGAACGCTTTACACTGATAATTGCTCATCATATAATATCGGTGCAGTCGGTATCGTTCGCAAAGAATACTGATTTATTCTTTTGCGACACTTACAAAACTGTAATTGAATAATTCTAATAATTCACGCAAGATAGCATTTTGTTTTGTCAATTTGCTATCTTGTCGTTGATTGCTTAACTTTGAAAATAATATTATAGCATGTTATTATGTCAAAAGTTATATTATTAAGATAGTTTTTTTGACGCCTACAAAACACCGAGCATGCTGTAATATGAAAATACATTATATTTGGAGAAACATCTATGAAGTTTCATGCATTAGATATTAACAATATTCGTCCGCTCGGTTGGCTAAAACGTCAGTTGGAGATTCAATCAAGCGGACTACACGGGAATTTGGACATTGTTTGGCCGGACGTTGCTCAAAGCAGGTGGCTTGGCGGAGAAGGAGACGGATGGGAGAGATTCCCTTACTTTTTGGATGGATATATTCCCCTTGCGTATCTTACTCGTGACCAAGAAAAAATAAATAAAGTACACAAATACATTGATTGCATACTAAGCGGACAACTGGAAAGCGGCTTTATTAAACCCACTAATATGTCGTTAGAAGAAGCCGATTCGATAGACCGCTGGTCCACGTTTTTACTGCTTAAGGTACTGGTAATGTACGCGGATTATTCGGGAGACGAACGTATCGAAGATGCTGTAGACAAGGCTTTGAAATACTTATATTCCTCTATTAACAAAAGAACTTTGAAAGACTGGGCATCGGCAAGATGGTTCGAGTGTTACATTCCTATTTTGTGGCTTTACAAAAGACGCCCCGAGGAGTACTTGATATTGCTTGCACATAAGCTTAAAACCCAAGGCATCGATTACCTTTACGCTACCAAACTTTGGCAACAACCACGAAAGGAATGGAGCTATGAAACGCATGTCGTAAACATTGCAATGGCTTTAAAATACGATGCTGTTTACTCCGAACTAATGGGAGAGCTTTATTCCAATGGAGCTGAAAAGCTTTTGAAAGTATTGACGGAAAAGCACGGCACAGCCTATGGTCACTTTAACGGAGACGAGTGTTTGGCTGGTACAAGCCCAGTACAAGGCAGTGAACTTTGCGGTATTGTCGAAGCAATGTACAGCTACGAGTGGCTTATTGCAGTTACAGGTAACGGAAAGTGGGCAGACAAGCTCGAAGAGCTTTGCTTTAACGGTTTGCCTGCAACTATAAGCGAAGATATGTGGGCACATCAATATGACCAACAAGTGAACCAAATTGCTTGCAAAAAATACGAACCGTTCATTTTCGGTACAAACGGACCCGAGTCTAATATGTTTGGTCTTGAGCCGCACTTTGGTTGCTGCACCGCAAACTTCGGACAAGGATTCCCGAAGTTTTGTGCAAGTGCAGTTATGGGCGACGACAACGGCTTTGTGGTAATATCGCCCGTTCCGATCCAGGCAAGCAAACTTGTTGACGATAAAATCGTTACCCTGACGGTAAATGGAGGATACCCATTCCGCAAGCAGATAACCTTAACCGCTGACGGCAATACCAAGGTCAAGGTTCACATTCCAGGCGGAGTATCTTTTGATTGCGACGCACCCTTCGAACAAAATGACGATTGGATTTGTTTGACAATGCAAGCAAATATATCTGTACATATAACCTATCATTTTAAAGCCCGTTTTGAACAACGTCCTAATGGTGCAAAATGCGTAAAGTACGGACAATTATTGTTTGCCTTGCCAATTTCGTATAAAACAAGCCGTTTTGAGTATGTGAGAAACAATGTCGAACGCAGGCTCCCCTATTGCGACTACGCCTTTTATCCCACTGAAAATTGGCAATATGCCTTTGCTACGAATAAGTTGGTTGTAGAGGAGCACGACTTCGAAAATGCATTTTCTCGCACGAAGCCACCTCTAATAATAAAAACCACTCTTGCCCCTGTCGAATGGGGTTTCGAGCAAGGTTATGAGGACATTGCAAGCAATATTGCAGGTGATGTTCGTACAGGTGCAAACGTAGAAAAACAACTTGTTCCTTACGGTGCAACTTATCTGAGAATCACAGAAATGAAATCTGTTAAATAAGGAGGTCATTATGAAATTGACTAGAAAAATAATCATTATTGCTTTGGTTATGGTTATGCTTTCAAGTGTTGCCATTGCCGCTTGTGCTTGTGGAACAAGCAAGTCGAATAAAATAACCTTCGCAAGTTGGGGTAACGAAACGGAGCAAGCCATTTTTACTCAGCTTGTAAAGCAGTTCAACGCAGAAAATCCCGATATCGAGGTAACATACACACCAATTCCTACGGGTGACTACCAAACAAAAATCAACAACAATATGCGTGGTAGCAATACATTTGACGTATTTGTTGCAGGTGACGGTGAAATCAAACCCTGGATCGAAGCGGGCTATATTGAGCCGGTGGACGAATATCTCGCAAATAGCACCGTTCTAAACCTCGATGAAATGTGGACCGAAGGTATTTCCAGATATCGCTACGATACCACTGCTCGCAAGAGTGGTACAGGTAACCTTTACGGTATCATGCGTGACTACAGCACGTCAGCAATTTATTATAACAAAGATGCATTTGCTGCAGTAGGTATTGAATGTATTAGTATGACTGCAGAGCAATCTCTTGAGACTTATGGCGATGCTACTGCGTTTTTCACTTACAACGGACAAAAGTACTTCAACAACCAAGTAGCAATGGATTGGGATGAATTTTTAGAAATTTCTTGCTTAACGACAAGTA
This sequence comes from uncultured Christensenellaceae bacterium, assembly GCA_964561145.1. Taxonomy (GTDB): domain Bacteria; phylum Bacillota; class Clostridia; order Christensenellales; family CAG-1252; genus RUG14300. The sequence goes on along the minus strand of CAZLNZ010000001.1, from coordinate 16,838 downwards.
ATGCCGAAGCACCTGTTCGTAACAATGCAAGTATAACCAAGTATGGCGTTTACGTTTCAAACTGGTTCTGTTTTGGCAGGACTCTTGGTGCAGATAACCTTGAGTGGGTTACCGATAGTTCCCTTTCCACAGGTGGTAAGTACGAGTTTACATTATTTGATGACACCCCTAACTGGATTGTTCAGGAAGGCACTATTACCATTGGCTCAAGAACATATCAAGTAGGAGAGACGATTGAGTACGAGGATAAAGGTAAGATGACCGATGCAGACAAAGCAAAGTGCGGACAACTGCCAAGTCATTTAGAGGGTGTACAATACTATGTAAACTTGTCGGTATCTCACAAAGTTTCTCCAAAGCCCGATGTTACCGGTTCAAACTCTAACTACGGTATGTTTTCCTCCAAGCAAGTCGCTATGCTTTTGGATACCAGATATGCAACAGGTATTTTCCGTAAAACCGTCACCGATTTTGATTGGGACGTTGCTCCGTTGCCTATCTATAAAGAGTACAATGAAGACGGAAGTTTGAAGGTTAGCGGCGTACAAGCAGGTCACAGCGGATCCGAAGCTATTTGTATTTCATCGAAAAGTAAAAAGAAAGATGCGGCTTGGAGATTTGTTGAATACCTTTGTGGTGAAGTAGGACAAAAGGCTTTTGCAGAAGCAGGTTTTACTGTTCCAAACACAATGGCACTCGCAAACTCTGAGGTGTTTTTGCAATCCGATCAAAAGCCGGCTAACGCAAAGGTATTTGCCGATGCGGCATATTACCAAACTGTAGGCGATTGGGGTTATCTCCCAAGTAAGGCTTGGATTAACGAATGGGCAAATGATTTTAACGACGACGTTCTTGCAGGAAAAATGACACTCGCTGCATTAAAAGCAGCTACACAAAATTCAACGCAAGGGGTAATTGACAACTATTACCAATAATAGTAACGAAACAATATTTGAAAAGTATTTTTGTGATAAACAATTATGAAAAAGTTTTTAAGTAGAACGCAAAGAAATAATGTGACCGGAACATTATTTGCAGCTCTTCCTGTTCTAGGCTTTTTCCTCTTTGGTTGTCTTCCAATGGTTTTATCTTTATTTCTTTCATTCGGTGAGTTGTCCTCCTTCAATATGTTTGAAATTAAGCTTACAGGCTTGGAAAACTATATCAAGATTTTCACAGAGGATAAAAGGTTTTTTCAGTCAATAGGAAACACCTTTATTTATGCCATAGGCTCTGTAGGAATAGGCTTAGCAATTTCTCTTTTCCTTGCCGTATTGATGAACAAGAAAATTCGCTTTGTCAAGATTTTCCGTATCATTATCTTCATACCATACGTTTGCTCTGTAGTTGCAACATCTACAATGTGGAAGTGGATGTTTGACTATAACTACGGTGTTTTGAATGATATTATGGATATTTTAGGGCTTGCTCGTGTAGATTGGCTAAATAATTCCAGTACAATTATGCCCTGTATGATTGCAATGTCCGTTTGGGGGAGCCTTGGATATAATATAATATTGTTTACTGCTGCACTTGGATCTGTAAATAAGTCTTACTACGAGGCTGCGCAAATAGACGGCGCGAACAAGTTTATTATATTTTTCAAGATAACCTTTCCGCTAATTTCCTCTACTACTTTTTTCCTTGTAATAATGGGATTTATCGGAGCTTTACAAACGCTGGCAAACTTCCAAGTAATGACGCCTACTCAACCGTGGAACTCAATGACCTTCTATGTGTACTATATGGCTTTTGAGGATTTCTCAAACGGTATGGGGTATGCCTCGGCACTTGGTTGGATTGTCGGACTGATTGTTATGGTATTTACAATAATTAACTTTGCGTTCAGCAAAAAGTGGGTGCATTATGATTAAGCCTAAACGTAAAACTAACTTTAAATGGGAGAACTTTTTTACCTATTTCTTTTTGATATTAGCTTGTCTTGCCGTTTTGTTTCCGTTCTCGATAGTTATCAGTACGTCATTCAAAACTTATGCTGACTCGGTAAAAATCCCCTTCAAGTTTTATATGGGATATATTAGTCTTGATGCATATAAAACAATTTTTGCAAATCCAAACCTTTGGAATGGTCTAAAGAATACTCTTATAATCACACTTCCAATTGCTGTGATCGGCGTATTAAACTCTGCACTTGCAGCATTTGCCTTTGCAAAGATACGTTTCAAGTTTAGCAAAGGCATGTTTGCGATTCTAATGGGCAGTATGATGTTGCCCGGAGTTATTACGATGACTCCGGCCTATGTTATCTACGATACGATAGGCTGGGTTGACACCTTCTTACCCCTTATGGTTCCAACGGCATTTGGAACAGCATCATGCGTATTCTATTTACGACAGTATTTTACAACAATTCCCGATTCACTTATCGAAGCTGCGGAATTAGACGGATTATCCAAGTTCGGCGTATTTACACGTATCATTTTGCCACTTTCTCGTCCTGCTCTAATAGCACAATTCATTCTATGGGTTATTGCAGGTTACAATGACTACTTCGGACCCATGCTTTACCTTAACTCTAGAGAATTATACACATTGCAGCTTGAGCTTCATTTGATGACAGGCAGTGCCGAGAGTTATTGGCCAAACATTATGGCTGCAAGTATCATCATTATGTTACCAATGTTAATTTTGTACTTTGCCGCTCAAAAGCATTTTATCGAAGGCATTGTTATGACCGGAATGAAAGAGTAGCTTATATTTGAAAAGATTAAAATAAAAAAGTTCATCTTATCAATTAATTGATATGAAGGAGTAACGTATGTATAAAAATGAAAAAATGAAAATCATATGCTCATCATTGGCAATATTATTGATATTCTCTTTGATATATATGACAGGCTGTTATGGCGGAATCGAGTATAATGACTATTTGTCCGTCGACGGATATGATAAAAATCTTTTTTATCAAAATGAAGGTATTGTTACCGAAGCCGCAGATCCTTGCGTAATTACCGTTGGAGATACCTATTATCTGTACGCTACAAACGCAGCCTACGATGGCAATACAGGCTACCTACAAGGTTGGAAATCCAAGAATCTTTCAGACTGGACAGAGCTTGGTGCGATATTCATTCCAAGGCGTGACTCTTGGGGTGTAACGTCCTTGTGGGCACCCGAAGTTATCGAAAAAGACGGAGTATTCTATATGTACTACTCTGCTAAAGATTCAAAGACAGGCAGAATGGGTATAGGGCTTGCCACAAGCAATAGTCCGGAAGGACCCTTTAAGGAGATCGAGGGGACAATCGACGGTAAAACCTATTCTCACCAAGATATGCCCATCGATTTCGGTTTTCCTTGCATTGACCCTAGTCCCTTTATTGACGACAACGGAGACATCTATTTATATGTTTCTAAGGATCAAGTGTCAAAAACCTCTTCAATCTTTGTTGCGAAGATGAAGAATATGGTTGAAATCGAATACATCGGAGAAAATGCCTTGGTGGTGCCATCTCAGACTTGGGAAAATCCAAATTCCTCCAATAAATGGAACGAAGCTCCCTATGTTATAAAGAATAATGACAAATATTATTTGTTCTATTCTGCAAACTACTATCAAAACAGTGCTTATGCAGTAGGTGTTGCAATAAGCGACAATCCGATGTCAGGTTTTGAAAAAACATCGGATAACCCAGTTTTAGAGGCTCATCCCGATTGGTCCTTTGTTTCGGGAACAGGACATAATTCAATATTTCCTTCCGTTGACGGAACAGAACTTTTCATCGCTTACCACTCACATATCGATGTAAATAACGGTGGTTCGGAAAGAAAGATTTGTTTTGACAGAATTGCTTTTGACGAGCAAGGAATTCCCGCTGTCAGTGGTCCCTCCATTACTCCGCAACTCTTGCCATCGGGAAGTGGTGATTACAAAAATATAGCATCTCTTGCAACCGTTACCGCATCAGGTAGCGGTAACGTCAACTTGTTAACGGATGGCATTATCAACTATAAATCGGCAACAGCATACAAGTATGAATATTCCGCCTTAAGTAAAACCAAGTTTGCTTTCACATTTGACAAAAAGTACGATATTGTAGCTATAATGATTTACGATAGTTGCTTGTATTCGGCAAGTGCAACTTCAGCAGATGTAAAAATTGGTAGTAAAAGGATAAAACTTGATTTCAATCCGGAATATCGTTATGTGGATGAATACGAATTTGAACACAAGCAGCCCGGCAGCTGTGCAATAGCCCAATTTGTACAAGTTTCGGCAAATCAAGTCACGATAACAGTGGACAAAGACGTTTCTTTGAGTGAAATAGTTATCGTTGGCAAATAACAGTGGAGGAATGCGATTATGAATAAAAAGTTGAAAATGCTTGTAGCCTTGTCTGTCGTAGTGGTTTTACTGTTTACAATGATAGGCTGCAGTGGCGGTGACAGTATTGTCTTTACTGCTACACATGGATATCTTACGGAAAGTCCTTCCCAATTGCAAAAGGACGACAATATGATTGTCGACGGAATACGCAACGAAGCTCAATACCAAAATCCATTGTCCTTTACCGAAACAAACACCGGCACAACCGTTACAACCTACGTTTACTTGGGTAATCAGGGAATATATTGTTTTATTGAAGTGGACGATAAAAGCGTTTACATTTCCTCTGAAAAAGAATTTTACGAAAATGATACCGTTGAGGTGTACATTGACCCGAATCCTTCCTATAGTCTTACCTTGGAAGCATTAAATCAAGATAAAGTACGTAGTGACTGCTTGCACATAAGAGCAAATTGTCTGGGACAGTATCAAACTTGGTTTGGTCGTACGTTGGCGTTTGACGGAAGCTCATACCCCTGGGTCCTTGGCTATTTCCAAGCGGAAGTTTCCGGAACAATTGACGGAACGCTTAACACTCAAAACGGTGCAAAGGGTTATACTGTTGAGATATACATTCCTTGGACAGAGTTCGGTCTTACAGAAAAACCGAATGAGGTCGGCGTATTGCCGGCATTCAATAACGTTCAAAACCGTGAAGATACATCTCGAACCTGGTTTTCTGTAAAGGGCATGAGTCATACTCTTCCTACCAGCTACGGCAGAGTTGATGATAACGGTTTTGTTGACGTGGGATATTCTACTAAACCGACTAAGGACATTATAGCCGATTGGCAAGACGAGTACTACGCTGAGGCAACGGAATATACCATAAACGAAGTTGAAGCCAATAACACCAATCCTGTAGTCAGAGCAACGGTTAAAGCTGTTCTTGGAGAGGATGCTGTGTACATGCTCTTTAACGTCAAAGATAAGGTTTGCACAAAAGGCAACGATAATATATGGGCAAATGATGGTATTGAGTTATTGTTTGACTCAACTGCATCGTATATTGACAACATATATCGTGAAGGCATACACCGTATTGCCGTTGACATAGACGGCGGTATTGAAACAGATATTGGAATTTCAGGCTATAACGACTATGTGCCCTATCGCCAAGCGGTATTTTCCAAAGTACAGATTAATCAAATTCCTGTAGAAGGATATGACTATAAATATTCCTATATCTATGAAGTGGCTATTCCTTATTCAACGCTAGGTCTTACCTCTAAGCCCGATTATTTATCCTTTGCATGGGCAGTACAATCCCCAAACGAGGTATCATTTATTTTGGATAGGCAAAATGCCTTCGGCGAACAGGAGGGACAAGGCTGGCTCTGGACTAACAAGCACTATCCCGGAAATCCGTCTGAGTACTATGAATTAACGGATACTACAAATATTAATAAACATTTTGGTGACGAACTTGAGAGTATTAATGCTTCAAACTCTCTTGAAACTGAGGTTCCTGAAAGATACGCCATTAAATCTGTTGCTCTGAGCAACGGCTTGTTTGTGGAGATGACACAGTTTGTCGACAACTATGAGCTACGTGCTACCGGTGACGATAAGTGGAGCAATGTCACCCACATCGAGTTTGAGTTGTGGAATGGTGACGTTGGATACGGCTGGGACGGAACATATTTTGCCATTTTCTGCAACGGTGATTACTATATTAATAATACCAGAGGAGTTACCGACTTGAAGATCTCGGTAGATATCGTTGACAGGGGCAAAACCTATGACGGTTACAGATATGCTATCACCTATAAAATGTTTATCGGTTTTGCTAACAACGTCAACAGTTCTGACGGACCTTACGCATACGTAAAATTCTACAGCTACACTCCCGGTGAAACGACCGGATATCCTTCTGCAAACATTACAAATCGTGATGGAAGGGTTTTGTACACAGACAATTGCGTTTCCTATAAAATAAGTAAATTCGGTATTGACCAAAGAATGTATTATTAGATATCTTATTTCACCTATTGTGTGGTATAATCTATTTATCCACACAATAGGTAAGGAGTAACAATGAGTGCTTGGCTAAAATATTTTTTTGGAAGTTTCTTCTCAAATAAAATTGCAAGAACTGCAAAAGAACATACTGCTACCAATTCGATTTTGGGTTGGTTCTTAGCTTTAATATTTGTGTTTTTAGCTCTTTGGGGCGGACATTTTTTATCGTTCCGTGTTGCTTTTAGCCAAGCAGAGCAATTTCACGAATTTATCGAAAACGCCTTTGCTGACGAAGAGTTTACCTTTTCAATTCAAGATGGTGTCGCAACGGGTGAAATGTGCATAAACACTTTTGCAAATGATTATCAACAAAACTATGTTGTCAATGACTATCAATTGATTGTTGATTTCAGAGATACTTTAAACATTTTTATTGATTTTAACGTAGTTGCAAAATCTGAAGCAGGTGCCGTAGCAAGCTATGAGGATTACCTTGATTTGCCCACTGCATTGAGAGAAAAGTATACATTGTCCGTTCAGTACACCGGTAATGAGATTGATATTTCCCTTGCGGAAAATCAAGCAAAATATAAGGAATTTTTGGAAACTTTGTCTGACACAAGTAATATTCGTTACGATAAAGACGTTGCCGATGCCTATCACAGCTTGGATTCTTCCTCTGAAACCTACGGAGCAGAACTTTATAAGCTGTATATTGTAAATTATTATTCAGAATGTGATATATCTGAACAGGACAGTAATGTTCCTACAATAAAGGGATATTACGACAGCTTGATATCCGACTGTAATAAGTATATGGCGTTGTATCGCAATAGCTGTCAAATGGCGTTCGTCGGAAAAACATCACGCTCATTCGCCGGATATTATTCTAACATAAACGGAATGGTCGATGCGACGCAAAATGATGCTTCTCAAATATCCAAGAGTTTTGTACAAAAATGTGAAAGTTCCGGTGTCGGATTGTATGCAGTACTTTACGGAATGAACCTTGCAAGAACCTTTCCTTGGTCCTTGCTTTTGTGGTTAGCGCTAACGTTGGCATTATTTATTGTGTGCAGGGTAAGAAAATCTGCAATCGGCTATTTCTTCCTTGTATCACTACAACTTATTGGCTCTTTTATAGTAATGAGCGGTTTGTTTACAGCAATCGCTACATTGATTGCCGGTTTATTTTTATCCCAAGACGGGGCTTATGCATTCGGGATAATCTGTTTTTTGGTTATTTTTGCAATACGAAGCATTTTGTTTATCATTATAGAAGCAACCAGAAAACTCAAGGACATAGAGGGTGACGAAAAACAACAAGCTGAACATAATTAATTTAATTGAGGTGTAATTATGAGTTATGTAAAAACGGATATAACGTATATTGGTGATCCATTTGTTTTGAAAGAGGGTGAAATGTACTATATGTATGCCACCTCTTTTGCTCATGGCTTTTTGGTTTGGAAAGGCACAAACTTGTCCAAACTAGAAAAGGCGGGACTTTGCTATGATGGCAATCAAGGCTTTGGAAAAGGTAGTTTTTGGGCACCCGAAGTCATCAAACGCAAGGATGGAAAGTTCGTTATGCACTTTACTGCAAGGGACGAAATCGGTCTATTACGTACAGGTGTTGCCATAAGTGACAGTCCCGAAGGTCCTTTCATTGACGTCTATCCCGGGAAACCTATGTTTACTTTGGAGGTAGCTACAATCGATGCCACCTGCTTTGTTGACGATGACGGACAGGGTTATTTGTATTTTGGTAAGGATTGTTCAACCAACATTGTTAACGGCATTCATACGAGTCAATTATTTGTTGCAAAGCTGGATGAATCTCTTACAAAGCTCACATCAAAACCAAAGCTAGTTTCCACTCCTGACGTTCCATGGGAATATATGTCTTTGCCAAGCTACTGCATAGGTGATATTTCTAAGTGGCGTAAGGATAAGGGTGAAGAGGGGTGGATTTGGAATGAAGGTCCTACTGTTTTGAAGCACGACGGAAAGTACTACATGACCTATTCCACCAATTACTATTGCTCTATCTATTATTCGGTTTGCTATTCAGTGGCAGAAAGTCCGCTTGGCCCCTTCAAAAAATACGAAGGAAATCCTATTTTAGCTTACATTCCCGATGAGCTTTCCGGACCGGGACACAATTCATTTTTCTATGATAATGATAAATTAATATGCGTTTTTCATTGTCACACCAATTATAATAATCCTTGCGAGGATAGACGTATGTGTTATTGCGAAGCACGTTTTGTTGACGGTGTACTTGAAATATTATACAAATAGGCATCAAGCATAATCCGTAAAAACTAGAAGTAAGCATTTATAAATAATATATCAACAGAAGCAAAAGCAATGATACTAAGATAGGATCCATTTTTGTTAATTGGTACATGCCTAAAATATGGTTCCGAGAATTACCAAACAAAGAAAAGGGACTTATGCTATCTTTATCAAATGGAAAAATAAAAAAAGGTCTTGATACAGGTTATTCTTGTATCAAGACTAGTCATTTTTAATGGAGCTGATAACCAGATTCGAACTGGTGACCTCGTCCTTACCAAGGACGTGCTCTACCTGCTGAGCCATATCAGCAAACCTACATTACCTATTTATTATAAAAGCATTGTAGGCTATTGTCAATTGTTTTTAGGTCTTTATTCTCAACAAGGTGCAACTTTTTTGGTATAACTTAAGTTAAAAATGTGTAAAACTAAATAAATAAGGGTTTACAAAAGCAACTCGATTTGATATAATAAAAATGAGCCTAAACACGGCTGTATTCGGGGCTGTTTCAGATTCGATGGCGTGTGAAAGGGCAGTGTAAGCATACCGGGGCAACACGTTACGAAGAAAAAATAAAAATAAACGACAATTATAGTCAAAATTACGCTCTTGCCGCTTAGTTGCAGGGCTGTCGAACTTAAGCTGCTCACAACTTAAATCATCGGCATCATTGATTGTGAGGAACCGAGCTTTCGGATGCCCTTTATGAAAGAACGGAACTTAGAGGGATTGGAAGGAATAGCCCGTTTGCGTGCGCTCTCCAACGACAACTAATCGCAAAATAAGTATGTAGAAAACGCTGTGATTTCCTCGTTAGACGCGAGTGCAAGTCTCGCCAGTTCCACCATAAGACAATCAAAGGTTTGATACGATTTGTGTCAGACCTTTTTTCTTTACATAAAGGAGTATTTTCCCTATCTGTAATGTAATTTTTTGCCTTGTAGGAGTACCATTAGGTATTTTTGCGGGGCTTTTTATCTTTTGTGCATAGCACTACGAAACGAAAGGTATATCGACGGAACAATAGCCCTGTCAACGAAATGAAAGGTGCTTCAACGGAACGAATGATAAAAATGAATATCGAGACACCTGAAATATGGTGGTTTTCTTTTTCTAAATTTGCTGACTGATGGGGTGAATGCATTGAAAAATGCGAGATTTTGCAGTATAATAAACACACTGATAAATAAAAATTTTACGGAGGGCTGAAATGAATAATATAGAACGTAGAGATAACGAAATGGCATACATTGCGGATGAAATGGTGTTCAAAGAAATCAAAGCTTGCCGAAGACTTCTGCAAAAGTTGAATTTTATGGATAGAACCGATATCGAAGGTATTAATGCCGTTGCGAAAGAACTTTTCGGAGAAAGTGATGCACATATCACACCACCATTCCATTGCGATTTCGGCAAAAATATCACAACAGGAAAGAATTTTTATACCAATGCAAACTGCACAATACTTGATGTTGCAAAGGTTACTTTCGGAGACAACTGTTTACTCGGGCCCAACGTATCGGTCTACACTGCAGGGCATCCCATACACCCTTTTGCACGAAATTCAGGATATGAATACGGTAAATCAGTAACAGTTGGCAACAATGTGTGGATCGGTGGCAGTTCTGTAATTTGCCCGGGGGTGCATGTCGGAAATAATGTGGTCGTCGGTGCAGGTAGCGTAGTAACGAAAGATATTCCCGATTGGTGTATTGCCGCAGGGAATCCGTGCAAAGTAATACGTAAAATCACCGATGAGGATGTGCGAAAGCTTTATAAAGACGAGGATATTGATGACGAGGCATGGAATATTATCTCACAACAATAATCAAATTCTAATTTAAAGGTTTACGTACTTTTTACCTGCTGTACGCAAAATTTTGTAACTGTACGCATTTTTTACAAGGTGTACGCAAATTGTATAAAAATTGGTAGTGGCACACATAAGAAAAGCATAGGTTTGATACAATGAATAAAAGGTGTAAAGACTATTTTTTAGGCTTTTTAGTGTTTTTTAGGCTAAAATAGGCATATTTATAGGAAATTTCCATCAGATTTTTATGGTCTGGTGGATTTTTTATTTGTTTTTGTATTAAATTTTTATCCTTTCTAACCGATTTTAGCATTAGGTGGTAGAACGATTACCCTAGGTAGCAGAACGATTACTATGGGTGATAAAAGCAAAATCAATGGGATTATTCATTGCCTCGATTGAGGATAAACATGATGTGATTGATACTTGGGACGACAACCTTTGGCTCTTATTGGTTGACCAAGCAGTAGTGTATCACGATAAAAACATAACATTCAAATTTACAAACACAAAAGAAATAACGATAGACGCTGAAAATTAGTAGGCGTCTTTTTTTGTTGTGGTAGTGCCTACGCATTGAAATTTTCGCTATTTTGTGATATAATATTTTCAAGGTTGACGAATTCATCAATAAAGAGATCGAGCATATGAAAAATGACGATAAAGATAAAAAAACAAAAGCAATGAGGGAAGACATCATTGTTAAATAAATAAAAGGAGTATGTAATGAAAAAAATTTTTAATGCTTGGTTAAATATTTGGTTGTACGTGATAACTTTGATTAGCGGTGTTATAATCGGCATTACTATTATGATGTGGAACACTTGGACCATGCAAACGAAGATATTTGCATTTGCCACGGCATTATTGCCATTGCACGTTTTGGAAGAATGGAGATTTCCGGGCGGATTTCATTATATGTACAACATTATGGTAAAATCGGAACATCCCGACTGTTACCCTATGAATCAATTATCTGATATGTTTACTAATTTTATAGGCATCGTATTTGGTGTAGTGGTGCTTTTTGTCGGAGTGAATTCCGTCTTTTTGATAATGCAATTGTTTTTATGTTCAGCAGAGATATTCGGCCATACAAAAGGTGGCATTTTTTCTTATAAGAGATTCAAGGGAAAAGGTAAAAGAACAATATATAATCCCGGACTTTTTACTACTATTTTCGGGTACTTACCTATAGCGATAGCAATCATTATTTCTTTTGTAATTGACACTCCTCCGATTTGGTGGCATTGGCTTGTCGGTATTGGATGTGGAATTGCCTTAGGAGCACTTTCTTTAAAACTTCCCGAAAAAATAACACAAAGCGAAAATACACCATACGGGTACGATTGGGGTAACGGATACTTTGAAAAATATATTAAATAGGGTATCAAGGTAATCGTTCTAACACTTAGGGGTGTCGCTTTTTAGCACCAGGGTGTCGGAATTCTCAAGTAGGAAAGTCATTTGTATCAAAATACTTCGACAAACAACAGTATAAAAAAAGGTTTGATTGAAATATATCAAGCCTTTTTTTCTTGAATAAAAATAATGAATATCAGTACGAAAAGTTATATTTTTTTCGTATTATCTCTCGATGCTTTATTATGATTTCACTAGAAACACGAAATGATAACGTTATCAACAAAAAACTTTATTGCAATATTGAAGTTTTTCATCAAATATCACCATACTTAAGGACAGTGTTAGAGTAATTAACTTATTACCACTTTCATCCTTGAGTATTCCCGAAAACTCTTTAATAACAACTTCCTTTCTTTTACAATAACAATTCCGAATAGTTCCGCTGTATAACTTATCTGTTTTTGTCAATACTAAAACTGAAATAAGGAGGATTTTATGAAAGGATTACGTTGTACTACAGCTAACTGCGAACACAATAAATGCGAGCATTGCTTGGCAAATGTGGTCGATATTAATGAAAAAGGGGTTTGTAAGACCAAGGTAAAGAGAGACGGAGGTGCGTTAGCTCAGCTATTCGATAATTACGAATCGGCAATTGCTTTTGATTTTACGGAAAACGACACGATCGTTCAATGCTCTGCCGATTGTATTTATAATCTAAATAGTGAATGTACTAGAGAAAGACTTTTAGTCGAAGACGGTATAATTAAAACAAAATGTGCGGACAGACGTAAGGACGAGCTTACTAGAGATTAGGCTCTAAAAAAACGTTTAATTTCTAGAAGACTTTCTTTAAAGAATACTATAAAAACAACGGTTGAGGTAATAAGTCCTATTATAGCGGCAATAAGAGCAAACAGTGAATCGATTCCCTTGCCCAAACATATCCAGAGGGGTATCGATGCAAACACACCGCAAGCCTCGATCGATGTAACGTATCCCTTTGCTTTGTCGAAGCATATAATCAGGCGTAATATCAAAATCGCTAAAAATGCGAGTTGAAGAAAAGGTAAAACGTAGTCATAACCGCCGTCAAAGGATAATATTTCAAAAATACTTATAGCCCATAGCATTAAAGCCAAGGACAGGTACGCAAGCTTGGAGGAGGTATTGCGTAGCCCGAACAGCGTATGCCTTATTATAAAATAGAGGAACGCGAAGCTGACTGCAACTATTATCCACCAAGTAATGCTTTTTTTAAAGTAAAGGTTTAATCCAATACAAGCGAGGGTAAGAGAGAGGGTGAGGAGTATATATATATGAGAGAAGGGAATTTTACGATTGCCTTCTCTTTTTTTTCTTTTGGGCTTGTCAAGAAGAGCTTCTCCACATAAAGGACAAGAAAATACGTCTTCTTCTATTTTATTTCCGCATTTAGGACATATCATATCATTTCTCCTTAAATTCTCCGCTCAAGGTAAAGTCCAAGCCCATATCCCTAAGATGTTGGAGAAAACGTGTCTGAAAACTTTTTTCCTTTAAAATCGAGGTAAAGTTAATAAAGGTTTTCCCTTTCAAGCTTGCAACGGACATATTTAGCGGGGTACGTCCGTTGCAATTTAGTGCAAAAGAGATACTTTCCAGCTCCTTTTCCAAATTATTCGGAAGTGTAATTTTTCCGAGGTTTGACAGTATTATCGTTTGCTTACTTGCCGTAACTAATTCCCTTCCAAGCTTAATAAAAAACCTTTTAAGAAATAAAGGAACATACTTGATAATAGGATTTTTTGCAACAGTAGAGGTAAATGCCATTTCAGAGGCAAGCTTGTCCCTTTCGGTTTCCTTAACAAGTTCATCCTTTAGTTGTGAAATATAACTAGTAAGTTCTGCATTCTGATAATCTCTAACTTTGCATTTTGCGGTGCAAACGAAGTTATTCACCGTATTTGAAGGAAAAGCCTGGCGTAAATCAACAGGAAGAAATAGAGTCGGACATCTTTTTCTCCTCTTGTTTTCTGATATTTCCACTGCGGAAAGAAGGGCAACTCCTCCTAAAAACACACTCAATGTACAATTATAGCTTCTCGAAATTCGCAAAAGTTCTTCTGTATCGATGGTAACCTTCATCAAGGATTTTCCATCAAGAATATACTTTCTTCCCTTTATTTGTAATGCGTTTTTATTTGCATTTTTAAGCATACCCTTTCGCAGTGCCGATCTGTCATAGTACCGTTCATAAGCATCCTCATCCTCTCCTTCAAGAACAGGATAGTCATCTTCCGGATTAGTTGTTCCCTTGTCAAGAAAAACGTAATAATCAAGAAGATAGCCGAAAAATTTCAACGCACCCGTACCGTCGGCAAGACCATGAAAAACCTCAAGATAAATTTTTTTATCCTTGTAGGATAGTTTAAGTAGATATTGTCGATTTCTCAACGAATCCATTCTTCCAAGCACAATTCCGTCATACTCCTCAATAAAGGGCTCGTTAAAGTTCTCCACGAAACTCGGACGAAAAAGACCGACATCAAGTTCGACCTTGAAAGAGGGAAATCTATTCAAAGCTTGCTTATATGCAGACAAAAGGATATCGGGCTTAACCGGTTCATACAAGCTCGCTTGAAAACGATAATTGCTTTGCTCGGAAAGAGTCATTATTAGGGGATACAATAATCCCGAATGATCTGCAGGACGAGAATAGACGGTCTTTCTCATATATCTAAAGCGATTTTATATATATCGTCACGGCGAACGCCTCTTTCATCGGCAACCTTTTTTATTGCCTCTTTTTTGGAAAGACCAAGTTCGATATATTTGAGAAGATGTTCTTTTGGCGAGAGCTCTAAAAGAGGATTTCCCGTTGCTCCCCCTACAATTAAAACAAATTCCCCTCGTGAATCAGAAGATATACCCTTTTCAAGCGTAGTACGTTCGACACCCTCGTAAAGTTTTGTTATTTCTTTAACGACATACAAGGGACGATCTCCTAGCTTTTTCAATAAAAATGCTCTGTATTTTTCTAAATCGTGCGAACCACAATAGAAAACAAGCGGAAGGGGGGAATGAATAAAGGGATCAACTTGAGCTTCCATCACTTTATTTTTATCATTCAAAAAACCTATGAACGTATAACCACTGCTTACACCGGCTAACGTTAGGGCACTAATTACCGCACTCGGACCAGGAATAACCTGATATTCTAAACCTTCTTTGACAAGTTCTTCTACAAGAATAGCACCCGGATCGCTTATACACGGCATGCCTGCATCCGTAATCAATGCAATATTCTTGCCCGCTTTGAGCTCTTCAATAATCTTTACGCTTTGTTCCCTTTCATTGAACTTATGATAACTTATCAGTGGCTTATGTATATCGTAGCTTGCCAAAAAGGGAGCACTGTGACGAGTATCCTCACATGCTATGATATCAACAGAGCGGAGAATATCCAATGCTCTTAGAGTTATATCCTTTAAATTTCCTATAGGTGTTCCGACTAAGTACAACATATTACCATTTTAATGAGGAATAATCCTTTTCCGCCTCCGTTCTAAAGGCTGTTTTAACGCGAATGCCACGTTCTGCCCCCTTTTTAGCCATAACCAATACCGAATCAGAGGGCTTACCCCTATCAGATATTATCAATAGCTTTTTAGGCTCTAGCTTTCTTTTTGAAAGCTCAACCAGAAGTTCTGACAGCCTATCCGAGGTATATACTATATAAAATCTGCCTCCGAATTTCAGCAGACGATTGACACTATCCAACATTTCCTCAAGGTTTAAACTTACTTCGTGACGGGCAACCGCAACCTCGGGATTATCCCTTGTTTTTCCGTCGCTTAATTTGAAATATGGCGGATTACAGCATATCACATCGACTTTTTCAAATCCAAGGGTTTTATGTACCTCTTTAATGTCTTGATTGATAACAACGATTCTATCCTCAAGATTGTTAAGAGCAACACTTCTTAAACTCATTTCATAGAGTCTTTCTTGAAGTTCAACTAGAGTTATCCTTTTAGCCTTTGTTTTGGCTGCAAGCAATATACCGATGATTCCGGACCCGGAGCAAAGATCAACGACTTCTTCCTTTGAACCAACTTGAACAAAGTTAGCCAAAAGAACTGAGTCGGAGCTAAAGCAATAGCCCTGCGGTGATTGTATAATCCTTAGATCATTAATACCTAAGTCCTCTATTCGTTCATTGCTTTTAAGTTCAACGTTCATTTATTTTTCAAGATATCTACAAATGATGTCCACCAATGGAGCAATTCCGAAAATGGAATTTTTAGAAAAGCTTTCTGTACAATCTTCTTCTTTTACACCGTCTGCAACTATTTTCAAAAGTGCAAACGGGACCCCTGCTTGTCGACATACGGAAGCAATTCCAGCTCCTTCCATATCACAGATTTGAGCGTTAAAATTGTTTGCAAGAAAAAGTTTCTTTTCTCTTGTCGCTACAAACTTATCAGACGAAGCAAGACGAACTCTTTTGGTGTCACCGCAAAGTTCATAGAGAAGAGTGTCATCACATTTGATTTCAACCTCTTTTTCCTCGTCATATTGTCCGAGAGCCAAACCAAAGGCTGTTAAGTCAACGTCGGTATGTATAACCTCCTCGACGGCAACCACCTCGTCTATCATAAGACTATCGTTCAATGCACCGACATAGCCATAGTTGATAATATTGTCACAATGGAAAAGCGATATAAGAAGGGCGGTTGCGGCTGCAGCTCGTGTTTCGCCTATACCGCACCTTGCAAGACAAACGGAATTATTAGCGGAAGAAAAAGAATAGAACTCTATCCCCAATACTGTCTTCTTTTCAATATTTGAAAAATGCTCTAAAACCCCGGCTTCCCTTTGCATTGCTACGACTATGCCGATTTTTTTACCCATATAATTACTCCTTAAGGTCTTTACTATTCATATTATAAAATAACAAAGACTTTTTTTCAACTCTTTAAACAATTAAATGCCGATTTTCTTTATTCAGTGAATTCCCAAAGTAAATTCCACAGTGGAATTTGAGGTGGAATTTACCCTGGG